>JAKEEU010000150.1 GCA_022616415.1 Candidatus Zhuqueibacterota bacterium
AGGCGCTTTTTGCCGAAGCAATCTCTTGATTTTCAAAGGATTGCTTCGCTGAAAAACGCTCGCAATGACGTTACAAAATAACCCGTAACGAGTATATCACATCGCCGGCGCCTTTAGAAGCAGCGCCACGAGCAAATTGTGGCTGGGAGCGGCTTACACACGACTGGGCTTTGGCGAGCAGACCATTACGAGCGAAACTGGTCCGGAGCCTTTGGGAAAATTTGAGCCATACGAATCGAATTTTTCATTGGCGGCCATTCGCTTTGGCCGCTTTTGGTACGGCGGCGATAAATTTGGCTTCAATACTTTCGGCTATTCAATCGGTCCGCCGGGATTGCGATTTTCATTTGCGCGATTTGCGCTGTTCGAATCATTGTTCATCGATGAATGGCACATTTACACGGTTTCGGTGGGGATGAGCAAATTGCCTTTTTAAAAAATCACGGTTCATTAGATGCAAAATTTTAGAAAAATCTTTTTCAATGTGCTATCGTTTGCCACGTTTTTTGGGGCAAATGCGGCACATGCTCAAGACGAGCTGCAATGGACGCATCCGGAGCTGAAGTGGAGCACCATTGAGACGCCGCATTTCTACGTCCATTTCCACAACGGCGCCGAGCACACCGGCAAACTGGCGGCGAAGATTGCGGAAGACGTGTACGCCCCGATCACTTCGCTGTACGGCTACGAGCCGGACGGCAAGATTCATTTCGGCATCAAAGATTACGACGATTTTTCCAACGGCGCGGCGTATTATCTCGACAACAAGATTGAAATTTGGGCGAGCGCTCTGGACTTCGAGCTGCGCGGCACCCACAACTGGCTGCGCAATGTGATCACCCACGAGTTCACCCACATGATCTCGCTCGGCGCGGCGCGCAAGATCACGCGGCACATCCCGGCTTTCTACATTCAATCCATCGGCTACGAAAACGAAAAACGCGACGACGTGTTGTTCGGCTATCCGAATCGGATCATCTCGTATCCGATTGCCTTCACCTCGGTGCCGCCGTGGTTTGCCGAAGGCGTGGCCCAATATCAACTGCCGGAGCTTGAGTATGATTTGTGGGACACGCACCGCGACATGCTGCTGCGCACCGCCGTGGTCGAAAGCAAAATGCTGACGTATTCCGAGATGAATGCCTTTGGCAAAAACAGCATCGGCAGCGAGCGCGTGTACAACCAGGGTTTCTCTTTTTCGTCTTACATTGCCGGGCGGTACGGCCTCGCGTCGCTGAAAAATATCGCCCAAAATATGCGCCGCCCGTGGCGCTTCTCGTTTGATGGCGCGATTAAAGCGGCCACCGGCAAAAGCGGCTCGGAGCTGTATCACGAGTGGAAAAAATATCTCGAAGAAAAATACGCGGCGCAATTGCGCGATATTCAGGCGCACAAGGTCGAAGGCGAATTGCTGCAAAAAGAGGGCACGGCCAATTTCTTCCCACGCTGGTCGCCGGATGGCAAAGCCGTCGGCTTTCTCACCAACGCAGGCGCGGATTATCTCGGACAAACCGCGCTGGTGATTCGCAATCAGCCCACGGGAAAAATTAAAGCCGTAAAAGCCGGCGTGCATTATGCCTTCGCCTGGTCGCCGGATGGAACCAAGATCGTTTACTCGCGCAAATCCGAAAAAAATCCCGGGCACTCGATATTTTACGATCTGTTTCTGTATGATCTCAAAACGAAAAAAGAGAAGCGGCTCACCGAGGCGGCGCGGGCGCAAAGCCCGAGCTGGTCGCCCGACGGCAAAAAGCTCGCCTGCGTGCTGAATTACGACGGCACGCAAAATTTGGCGCTATTCGACCTCGAAAAAGCGCAGCTCAAAATACTGACCGCGCACCAAAATCAAGAACAGGTTTACACGCCGCAGTGGTCGCCGGACGGCAGCCAAATTTTGTACGGCTTTTCGCGTTCGCGCGGCCGCGATCTTTATTTGTACGATCTCGCCACCGGCGAGAGCATTGCGTTGCTCGATGACCCGGCGGACAGCCGTGATGCGGTATTCAGCCCGGATGGCAAGACCATTTATTTCAGTTGGGACGAGAGCGGGATCTTTAATATTTATTCTCTCGATCGCGCGACGAAGCAAACCACACAATTGACCAACGTCATCGGCAGCGCGTTCATGCCATCGGTCAATCAAAATGGCGAGCTGGTGTTCAGCACGTTCTTGGCCGAAGGCTATAAAATTGCGTATTTGAAAGATCCCCAGCCTTTGCTGCAAGAGCACACGCGCTACCTCACTTATGAAGGCGACAACGTCATGCTTGCCAGCCGCGACGGGAATGGCTCCTTTGCCAAGCTCGATGTCAGCGGCATCAAGCACGCGGCTTACGACGACAGTAAAATTCCCGATTATCAAATCAAGCCTTATCGCAGCCAATATACTTCCGTGGCGTTTCTGCCTCGCCTGACGTTTGATTATGGCACCACCAAGCTCGGCGGCTATTTTTATTCGAGCGAGATGCTGGATAAATTCAGCTTCATCGGCGGCGCCGCGGCGAACCGCGCCAAAGATTACGACGCCTTCTTGCTGGTGGACTACAAAAAATTGGGCCGGGTTTTTTCTGTTGACCCGATTTTCTTTCTTGAAGGGTACAACCAGGTTCTGCACACCAACATCGAAGGCCTCGGGGTACGATACAATCTGGTACAGTTGGATTTGGGCGTGCGAGCGAATTTTAACAGCCAGCATCACGGGAAGCTCGGTTTTACTTACAGCCGTTACAACGCCAAAATCACGGCAGTTTTGGACGACGGCACCAAAGGCAGCTTTGCGTACACTTATTATATTGGCAAGACGCTTTCCTACGAGCACAATTACCGACAGCGCAGCCGGGCGGTCGATGGCGAAATCAACCCGCGCGGCGGCCGCGAAGTGCGGTTCCGTTATGCTTATGAATTCAACGATTTTATTCTCGATAATCCGGATAGCGCCTTCAAGGTGACGGAGTACGGCACCCTTGTCGAAGTTTACTCGCCGCACGATCTCCACCGTGTCGAGTTGGATTGGACCGAACACGTCGGCTTGCCCGGCCGCACCGGCTTGACGCTATATGGCCGCGGCGGGCTGCTCACGCCGAACGCCAACAACTTTTTCTACTTTTTCGCCGGCGGGCTTCCCGGCGTGCGCGGCTATCCGTATTACAGCATGGAAGGCCGCTACCTGGCGCACGGCCGGGTCACATATCGGCTCCCGCTTTTCCGCCATGCGGATTTTTCGCTGCTGCACTTGTATTTTGACAAAGTGTTTCTCGGCGTGTCGTATGATTACGGCGGCGCCTTTGTGAAAACCAAAGGCATTCGCCCCAATTTGCACGACAGCATCAACCTGCAACTGCGCATGGATCTGTACTCATTTTACGTTTTTCCGACCCGGCTTTTTTTCAATGCGGCGTACGGCTTCGACAAATTCAAAAATCGCGATATCGAATACGGCCAGGAGTGGCGGTTTTATTTCGGGCTGTCGTTCGGATTTTTGGACGAGTGAGTAGTAGCGCAGACTGCCAGTCTGCAAGCGAACTAGACTGGCAACCGTCGGGGCTTATGTGCCAGGTTAAATCTTTAACTTTCCGCTGAAATGCGCCGAATACACCGAAGATCGCCGAAGAATCGGTTTTGATTTTTCGGCGACACTCGGTGGCTTCGGTGTCTCTCGGTGGAAAAATTACCCTTTTTATCTTATGAAATCGAAAATACTCATTGTCGTCTCTCTGCTGATAATTGTGCCGGTTACGACACTGTGGGCGCAGGCGCCGCGTTTTTCGCGGCTGGAATTGATCCGAAACTGCGATTGCGAGCAGCGGAACGAGTTGGACGAGGCGCGGCAAGCCGATTTTGCGGTGCGAATGGCTCCGGCGTTCTATTTTGTTGATTCACTCACGATCGTTTCGCCGCCGCGCGAGCGTTCGATCGGCAAAGCCCTCCTGCTCTCTGCCGTCATTCCCGGCGCCGGCGAATTTTACAACAAATCGTTTTTGAAGGGGCTGGCTTTTCTCGGCATTGAAGCCGGCGCGTGGGCGGTGTATGCGGTTTATACACAACGCGGCAATGATCGGGAAGATGCGTTTGAAGCGTACGCGCGCACGCACTGGTCGGAAGATAAATACTGGGCCTCTCTGGCCCGACTCAGCGGCTGCGACGTTAATAATCGGCCATGTCTCAGAGATTACGAGAGCACAACCTTCAGCCATTTTCTGCCGGACGAGCGCAACCAAACCTACTACGAAAATATCGGCAAGTACGATCAATTCAACGCCGGTTGGGATGACAGCATCAGCGGTGAAGCCAAAGAACGCGATTCCGCCAATCGTGCGCTGTACACGCGCATGCGCAAAAAGGCCAATGATCAGTTTAAAATCGCCACGTATGGCACTTCCATCGTGTTGATCAATCACGTGATCAGCGCGCTGCATGCCGCGTACACGACGTACAAGTTCAATCGCGAGATTAAAGCTTCAATGGGAATGGAGATGCAAAGATACGATCAAGAGCTCGTTCCGGCGCTGGCGATGAAGATGAGCTGGTAAGCTGGTTGCTAGTCGCTGGTGACTGGTTGCTTGATAAAGATTTTGTTATCGGCCACAGAAATGAATTTGCCACAGAAATGAAATCCGAGCTTTTCTGAATTTGACTGTTTTGTGAAGCCACGCTGTGAAGGCTTTTTTCGTTGCGGTTCTCTTTTCGTTGCGAAACTCAGGTTGTCAGAGAAATTATTTTATTAAATCATGATTAAACCTCTCCGTATTGCTTCGCTGTTTTTCCTTTTGCTGCCGTTTGCGGCGTTGGCGCAGGAAAAAATGGCTTTCCGCGCCGGCCTCGCCGCTTCTCAATTCGAGAGTGCGCGCCTTTTGCACAATTCCACGAACGACTCGATGGCGGATCATTCCCCCGGCTCCTCTTCGCTTGGCGGTGCATTTTTGCGCTCGGCGGTTATTCCGGGTTGGGGACAGCGCCGCGCCGGCGCCAAAACGGCCGCGCGGAATTTCTTCGTGGCCGAGGTCTTGTTGTGGAGCGGGTTTGCATCTTTGCAGGTGTACGGCCATTGGCTGAAAAATGATTACAAGCTGTTCGCGGCGACCCACGCTGGCGTTGAGCTTGCAGATAAAGACGAGCAGTTCTTTGTCGACGCGGGAAATTTCATCAGCGTCGAAGAGTTCAACCAGAGCCGCTTGCGCCGCCGTGACGTGGAAGGTTTGTACGACCCGGCCACGCACGCCTGGAAGTGGGACACCGAGGCCAACCAGCTCAAATTTGCCAACCTGCGCAAGCGCAGCGAGCGCTCTTTTTCGCGCTCGAATTTGGTCGTCGCCGGCGTGCTGGCCAACCACATCATTAGCGGCATACACGCCGCCTGGGTGGCTAACAAAAAATCTTCAGCAAAAGACCAGGAGAGGGGAGACCGTCACTTGCCGCAACTGGGTGTCCTCTCCTCGCCGGAAGAAATTCGGCTTTGGGCCAGGTTTGAATTTTAGGCGCTGCATCGGAATAATTTTCAGAAAATTAAAATAAGTAAATGCTTGACAATCGTGCGTGGAAGTCTTATATTGCGGCTATATTTATTTTGCGTCAACAAAAGCCGGCGTCTTCCCAAACCGAGGTGGCCGGCAGGGTTTTGTTACAGTATTGACAAAACTCAAGTAGCGCCGAAGGTATTTCACACACAATTTTACGGAGCCATGGTTTATGAAAAAAGCTTTGCTGGGAGCAGGCGCCATCGTGGCGTTGGCGATTGTCGGTCTCGTTTGGTTGTCGAGTGAAAAGGCGGAAAGCGCCGTCGTCACCGCTGATATCATGGTAAACGGCATGTCGTGTCAAAACTGTGTCGACAAGGTTATGGCGACTTTGCACGAGCTAAGCGGCGTCAAAGCGGTTGAAGTTCGTCTCGAAAACGGCCTGGCGACGGTCAAATACGATCCGGCGCTCGTGACCGTGCCGGCCATGCAAGCCGGTATTTCGAAATTGGGTTACGAGGTTGGAAAAGCCGGCGCTTCTTCGACGCCTGAAAAAGCGCACGACTGCGAGGACGAAGCAGCCGCAGGTTGCTGCAGCTCCAAAAGTCCCGGCCCGAAAACCTGAAATTGAGATGCGTTGAAAAATTTACTGATGAGAAAGCGAGGCGCAAACCGCCTCGCTTTTTTGTTGTATTCAAAAATTCTCCATGCGAAAACGATTCATACTCGGCCTGCTCGTCAGCGCGGTTTTTATCTACCTCGCTTTCCGCAAAATCGAATTCTTGCAAATGTGGCAAGCCCTGAAACAGGCGAATTATCTTTGGCTGTTTCCGGCGGTCGGCTTCATGTTCATCAGCCTGTGGCTGCGGGCGAAACGTTGGGGTTACTTTATGGAACCGATCAAATCCGGCATCGGCTTGCACAAGCTGTTCGCGGCGATGATGATCGGCTACTACGGCAACAATGTTTTTCCCCTGCGCGCCGGAGAAGTGCTGCGCGCTTACGCCATCGGCAAATCCGCTGGCGCCTCGCGCATGGCGTCTTTTGCCACGATCTTTGTTGAACGCCTGATCGACGTTTTGGCGTTGCTCCTGCTGATTGGCTTCTCGGTGATTTTTCACGAATACCCGGGTTGGATCAAACAAGGTTCAATGGTCATTTTCATGTTTACGGTCGCCGCCATCATTTTCATGGTGGCGTTGATGCTGCACACCGAGCGAACGCTGCGCCTGATAAGCCGCCTCACCCGGCCGTTTCCGGAAAAGCTGCAAAGCTTCGTCAACAAACTGCTCGGCTCGTTTCTCGAGGGCTTTACGATTTTCAAGAAGACTGAACATTTTTGGGCGATCACCTGGCAGTCGGTGGTGATTTGGCTTTTGTATGCGGCCGTCAACTATGCGACCTTGGAAGCCTTTGCGTTGAACGAGCAGTTGCCGATCGGCGCCAGCTTCGTCATTCTCGTGATTGTCAATATCAGCATCATGCTGCCGGCGGCGCCGGGCTACGTCGGCACGTTCCACCTCGCCTGCAAAGAAGCAGTGGCGCTCTTCGGCGTTTCCGACAGCACCGCGCTCAGCTTCGCGCTGGTCTTGCACATCACCAACTTCATTCCGATTACCCTGGTTGGGTTCATTTATTTTTACCGCGAGCAACTCAGTCTTCGCGACGCCGTGGCCGCTGAAGGGCACGCCGCCGAAGGGCAAGCCGGCGAGGAGCCTAAGCCAACGCCCCAAAAACCAAGCTCGACTTTGCCACGCGAAAACGGCGCGAGAACCAACACGCCTAAAGCATTGGATGGCGCATTCCCGTAAAGCCCGATATGAACCAACTCCCTTCTCATCAAACCGCGCCCAGCCCGTCCCATCGCGAGCTGGTGCTGGTTACGGTCGCGATCTTCCTGCAAGTTTTTCTTTCAGCGCTCGACACCACGATCGTCGGCACCGCCATGCCAACGGTGGTTGCCGCGCTCGGCGGCCTCAACCTCTACGGTTGGGTCTTTTCCGCTTACATGCTGACCAGCACCGTCGTCACGCCGATTGCCGGAAAACTTTCGGATCAACTGAGCCGCAAGCGCCTTTATCTCACCGGCATCGCCGGCTTCGTCATTTCGTCGTGGTTGTGCGGCTTGTCACAAAACATGATCATGTTAATCGTCTTTCGCGCGATTCAAGGCATGGCGGGCGGCACCATGTTCGCCGTTTCCATCGGGCTGATTGCCGTGCTTTACCCGCCGGAAAAACGCGGACGCATGCAGGGCATGCTCGCTTCGGTGTGGGCGATCACCAGCATGTTCGGCCCGCTGCTCGGCGGTTTCGTCGTCGAGCATGTTTCCTGGCGCTGGGCTTTTTATCTCAATCTGCCGCTCGGCCTCGTGGCTTGGCTTTTTGTGAAAAAGTATCTTCACGAGCACACCGGGCAAATGGCAAATGGCAAGCGGCAAATGACAAGTGGCGCTGGGCAAACCGAGAAGAGTTTTGTGCCCCTTGCCCTTCGCAATTCGCAAAGAGTGCAAATTGATTACCGTGGCGCCATCGTGCTCATCGGCTGTGTCGTGAGTTTCTTGTTGGCCATTACCGACGACATTCACACCGTTTTCGCATGGCGTATGGCGTTGCTGGCCGCCTCACTCGTTTTATTGATTGCCTTCATCCAAATCGAGCGCCGCGCCGCCGAGCCGATTTTGCCGCTGGCTTTGCTCCGGCGCCGCGAAATCGCGGCTGCCAATCTCTGCACGTTTATTACCGCCATCGGCATGTTCGGCATGATCATTTTTGCGCCGCTGTTCGTGCAAGGCGTATTGCTCGGCACCCCCTCGCAAGCCGGCATGATACTCATTCCCATCAGTATCGGCTGGGCCCTTGGCAGCCTCACGAGCGGTCACACGGTCAATCGTTTCGGCTATCGGTTGCTTGCGGTCACCGGCGCCAGTTTGGTGACGACAGGCTTATTTCTACAAACGCGGCTCGATGCCGGCTCTTCTCTGTTGCAACTCGGCGGCGTTTGCTGGGGTGTCGGGCTTGGCATGGGTTTGGTGACCACCGCGATCACCGTATCGGTGCAAAATACGGTGGAGATCTCGCAGGTCGGCGTGATCACCTCTTCAACGGTATTTTCCCGCACCCTCGGTGCCTCGGTCGGCGTCAGCGTCATGGGCGCGATTTTATCGCAGCGTTTGGGAAATTTATTGAACGGCGTTTTTTCGGGAATGGCGAACGGCGCTTTGGGTGAAGTGCGGCTTTTGCTCCTGCCCGATGCCCGCGCCAAGATGTCACCGGAGTCGCTCAAGATTTTGCAACACGCGCTCGAAGTGAGCCTGCAAAACGTCTTTCTTTTTGCTGCCGGCGTAACACTGTTGGCGGTGTTCATTGCGTTTCGGGTTTCGGCGCAACGGCTTGCGTCAGCAAGCAAGAAAACCGATGAGGCGGAATTGGCACAAACAAGTGCACATTAAAATATTGGAGTATCGAGGTGCAAAAATCCAGCACTCCAACACTCCATTACTCCAAAACTCCATTTACGATGCACGTTCTGTTGCTTTTCGTTGACGGCCTTGGCATCGGCGAACGTGATCCGGCGCGCAATCCGCTGGCAAAATTCCCTTCGCCATTTCTGTCGATCTTTAAAGACGCGCCACTGCCGCAGTTGCCGTATGGCGGCGTCGTCATCCCCACCCGCGCCGACATGGACGTGCCCGGTTTGCCGCAAAGCGCCACCGGCCAGACCGCGATATTTACCGGAAAAAATGCCTCCAAAGCTTTGGGCCATCATCAATCCGGATTTCCCACGCCGACGCTGCGGCGATTGCTGAATGAGTCGAGCCTTTTTAAAAGCGTCGCCGCGATGGGAAAAACCGGCGTGTTTGCCAACGCGCTCTCCCAGGATTATTTTGACCGCCGCGGCGAACGCATTTCTGCAACGACGAGAGCCTTGCTGGCGGGTGGATTCCCCTGGCTCAATATGGATGATTTGCGCGACGGTCGCGCCGTCTCGCACGATCTGACCAATGAATTTTTGCGTAGCATGGGCGTCGACGTGCCGCTGCGCACTCCCAAAGAAAGCGCAAAAATTCTCGCGAGCCTCAGCCAACGGCACGATTTCACGCTGTTTGAATTTATTCTCACCGACATGATCGGCCACAACCAGGAAATGGCAGAAGCCGAAACCATCATCCGCCGCCTCGACGTTCTGTTGCGCCTCGTGCTCACGCAAATTGATTTGCACGATGCCACGGTCGTGCTCACGAGCGATCACGGCAATTTCGAGGATTTATCGGTTAAAACGCACACGCACAATTTGGTGCCCACTTGCGTTTGGGGCTCGGGACAGAAAAATTTTGTTGAGCGTGTGAAAAGCATTGAGGATATTGCGGGGGCGATTACAAAAGCTTTGAGGGAACCTTAAATTCTGACCTCGGTACTTTTTTTTCATGCCTGGCCTTGGACTGGCCGCAGGCATGAGAAAGCACAAAAGTCACGAAGTCAGAAATTGCGATCATTCAGAATCTTCGCCATTCCAAATTCCAATCTCCGGATGAGATCATTGCACATTTATGCGCCGCCGCCGATCGCTGGCGCAATGGCCGGCCGCAAATGAATGATGTGACTTTGATCGTGCTCAAGCTGGACCGCACAGATGAAAAGAAACCAAGTCTCTTATGACGTTTTGATTGGGCCTGAAAAGCTTTATTTGAAGAACATATAAGCAAAGTAGTTGGAAAAAGTAGTCGTAAGATTTGTAATTATCTACTTGACATAAAGCCGAAGACGTCTTAAATTTCTTTTGTTGTCAAGTTGAATGTTGTGCAATGGAGAGGGGGGAATGGAGAGCGCAACCGGTTCCGATTCTTTTTCCCTTCTCCTTCTCCTTCTCCTTCTCCTTCTCCTTC
Source organism: Candidatus Zhuqueibacterota bacterium (assembly GCA_022616415.1). Lineage (GTDB taxonomy): Bacteria > Zhuqueibacterota > Zhuqueibacteria > Zhuqueibacterales > Zhuqueibacteraceae > Zhuqueibacter. The sequence goes on from JAKEEU010000150.1 coordinate 10,339, forward strand.
TCCTTCTCCTTCTCCTTCTTTAATTGGCTGATTTGGATGTTGGTTAAGATCTTTCATTTGGAGAGGTTGTCATGGATGACATGATAATTATTTGCCTAAGCCAAGCGATGAAGGCCGTCACGGAGATGATTCACCATCCCGCCCACACCTGAATTCCTATTTTTCTAACTGGAGAAACCGGCACTAGTAAAACTTTGCTGGCGCAATATACCCACAATTTGCGCAAACAAAAAACATGGGCTGTTCATCGTTATGGATATCGAAAACTTTCTTTTCTGATTGAAAATGAACTTTTCGGTTATGCAAAAGGCGCTTTCAAGGGAACGGAGAAATTCATATTAATTAGAACTCGAGGACAAAAATGCCATGCAAAAAATATCCAATGGCAACAAAGTCTTTGATGCTCTAACACAGTTGCGCATCATTGCTCAGGAGCGTGAAGACTACTTGAAACAGCTCCAGTTTCTTCACCCCGCTCCTGAAACTAACAGACTGGTGCAGAAAGCTATTGAGTATATTCATGGCCACTTTTTCGAGGAAACCTGCACCGTTCAACACGTGAAAGATGAATTGCGAATTCATGACCATAATTTTTCGAGCTTTTTCAAACACAATGTTCACATGAGCATTAAGGAATATATCACCTATCATCGCTTAGTTCTGGCAAAACGTCTGTTAAGACACAAAGGTTTGTCCATCTTTCAAGTTGCTCTAGAAATTGGGTATTCCACGCATGAGGCGTTTACGATGGAATTCAAAAAACATGAGGGTTGTACCCCATCAGCCTTTCACGCACTATCGACAACAGAGGAAATTTAAGAAAAAGTTTAAGAGAAATTTTCGAGCACGCAACCGAGAAAAGCATTATAATAATTTGTGCAATTAAACTGCTGTAGTGATATAGAACACCGTACCAATTCTTATGCTGTGTGATTTTGTGCAAATCTTGCCCGTGAGAGATTTGAAATACGTAAGTGAGCATAGCCAGTCAATAAAGTATGTTCATCTTATATCAAGCTACTTTTTGGGTGTTGTTTTTCTATTCACCAGCATTGATAAGCTCTTCCACTATAATGAATTTCTCAATGCGTTGGCCGGTTATGTCCTAACGCCACCGGCTATGGTTTCTTATTTGGCTTTGCCCATTATTTTTACAGAGCTTTGGGTAGGGGCAGGATTATTACTTAATTGGTGGCGAAAGGCGGCTGCACTTACTTCTGCTTCGTTGTTAACCGTCTTTACCCTGGCGCTTACACTCAATTACATTTATAAACCCGGCACCATTTGTGGTTGCTGGTTCACGATAACTTTGGGAACAGCAACTGAAATTCACATTGCCCAAAATGTGGTTATGCTTGGTTTAGCTTTGACGATCTGGGGGCTTGAGTTGGACTTAACGAAAAAAAGTGCATCTGGGACTATTCACCGGGCAGTAAGCTCATGAAACATGCAAATCTGCAATGCTAATCACTGTTATGATGTTATTCTGAAATGCCCTGAATTATGAAATCGCTCGTTGTCTACAGACTTTTTTATACCATTTATATATGGCTATCGTATGCACGCATGCTACACCCAGAGCCGGTGTGTCAAAATAAAAAATCGAACTGCGCCACAACATGCCCTTTAAGTGCAGTAACAAAACTTCATCAGAAAAAATATTGTAGCGCAGTGCGAATCACGCCAAAAAAAGGAGGAAAGCCATGAGAAAGCTTATTGGCTATCTACAAATTGCCCTTCTGTTGGTTGCAATAGCCTTGCCCGTTGTAGGTATCCTTTACGACGAGGCGGCGGCTGTTGCACCTGAGTGTAATTATACTGTTTGTCCCGGTGGGGGGTCGATGTGTTGTACAGAAGGTGGTGTGACTCTATATAACTGGAATCCACCACCACCACCACCATAGTGAGAATAAGCGTTGTCCCTTGCTTTTTGTGAGCAACCAATTGGCTCGTTCAATTAGTTGCTTTTAGTCAACCCCGGGAGGGTGTAGCATGCTTGTAGTGTTATGTTTTTCTAACTCGCTCGATACTGAGTATGATGTCACGGAAGGATATTTTTTATGTGATTCTTTTAGTGTTGATTTTGGGTGGGATCATTGTAGGTCGCTTGCTTGCACCTGATAACACTATCATAGAACGACCCGCACTAGCTCATGATTTTTTGGTGCCTTTGCCACAGCGGGTCAGTGAAAGAACTTGGCAATCTCCTCCGATGCGTAAACTGTTGACGATTAGAGTGCAAGATGACGGACCACTGATCAAGCCCGGTAAGGTAACGGTTTATGAAGACAGATGTATATATATTTTTGATTATGGCGACGTAACCCTCAAAAAATTCTCGCTATATGATGGGACCCTCATTCAAAAGTATGGTAATGGTAGGGGACAAGGGGTAGGTGAGTTGGGCAATCCAACGGATTTCCTAATTACCGAAGAAGGCCTTGTTTGGATAGCTGATCCTGTCAATAAGGCAATCTCAGTTTTTAACGCAGACGGAAGCTTAAATCGTACAATCCGAACACTATCACGACCATATCGTCTACTTTTACTTTTGGATGGTGTTAAGAATTATTGCTTCGTCTGGGGAGTATTTATTTGAGATTTGTAAAACGAGTGGCGAACGGATTGATGCTTTCGGCAGAATTATAGAAGATCAACAAAAGAACTTCTTGGCCTTGGACGGTAGCATTGCAAAAAGTAGTTCTGATAGCTTTATTTACGTGCCCTTCCATGCGGGATTGATCCTATCGTATACACTGGATAAACAATTGCGTTTTTATGTACAAATGATTGATCCTAAACCCCTGCCTAAAATCATAAAGAGTGCTACTGGTCGTACACATGTGGACCGTAAAGCATCTTATGCTTCATTAAGTACAAACACAACTGGAAATGAACTATTCATCCTAAGTGAAGATGAATCTAAAGGAGACAAAGGCAGGGTGATTGATGTATACAGCAATGAAACAGGTTCCTATTTGTATTCCATGTCTGTTCCTGAACCATGTAACCGAGTATTTGTGACGAAAGATTATGTATACACCTTAAGTTGGACAGGCCTGTCTAAGTGGCAAAAATAAGTACTTCAAGCCCAAAAGGAGAAAAAATTATGAAAAAGATTGTTATTTGTCTACAAGCAGCCCTTTTAGTAGCTGCCTTGGCCTTGCCCGTTGTTGGTACCTTCTATACCGAAACACAGGCCGCAGCACCTAAATGTAATTTAGATTCTTGCCCTGGCGGGAACTGGAAGTGTTGTAGTATAGACGGAGTAACTTATTTTATGAATCAGAGTCCATATTAAGTGTAACAGGCTGTTAAAAATCTCACCGGCACGAACACCTTTCAATTTAAGCGAAATCAAATGGGCAGATTACTCATATCGTAGGGCTTCAACAGGGTTTGCTAACGCTGCCTTCAATGACTGATAGCTTACGGTAATTAAAGTTATAACTAAGGCAATGATACCCGCTAGCAGGAAAGTGTCAAGCCCCATCTCAATTCGGTAGGCGAAATCCTGGAGCCATTGGTTCATGCCATAGTAGGCAATGGGCGTACCCAGCGAGATGGCAATAAAAACAAGCACGGCAAAATTCTTCGTGATTAACAGAACGATTCCAGGAATGGAAGCGCCCATTACTTTGCGAATTCCAATCTCTTTGGTGCGCTGTTCGGTCGTAAACGCTGCAAGGCCAAAGAGACCAAGCGATGCAATGAGGATGGTAAATATCGCAAAGTAACCAAAGATTTTGCCAAGCCTGTCCTCAGCTCGATATAGCCTATCGAAATCCTCGTCAAGAAAGAAATAATCGAAGGGGTAATCCGGCGAGAGCTGCTCCCATTTTTTCTTCAAAGAAGCCAAGGTGCTTGCGATGTCATCCGTGTGTACCTTAAGGGCCAGCTCGGAAGGTTTGGGCTCGACATAAAGAACCAAGGGCTCAACCTTTTCATGCAGAGATTTGAAATGAAAGTCTCTTATGACGCCGACAACCTCCCCAGTTATCCCAAACCACTCAAGTTTCCTAAAAACAGGATCAGTCCATCCGAATGCTCTTACTGCTGTTTCATTTACCAAGAAAGCGGCCTCGCGATCGGTGACGAAATCTTCTGAAAAGTTTCGCCCCTCTGCCATTTCCATTTCGTAGGTTTCGACAAAGTCGTAATCTATGCCAAATGTGTTAATCCACATTGGCTTTTCTAAACCCTCTACTTTAAACTCAGTCGCCATACCTTCTTTGCCGGGGCGACCACGCGATGCCGTAGCGGCTGTCACACTAGGGATCTGCAAAAGCTCACGCTTAACAAACGCACTTTTGGATTTCAACTCCGGGTCGTTCAGCTTTAGAACCAACAGTCGCTCTTTTTTAAAGCCCAGGTTCTTTTTCTGAATATATTTCATCTGATTGTAAATTATAAATGTACTCGCAATTAAAGCGACCGAGATGGTGAATTGGAATACCACCAAACCTTTTCGTAGCATAGCGCTCTTTGAACCTGTGCTCGTCGCACTCTTGAGGGCATAGACAGGCCGAAACGCCGAAAGAAAAAAGGCTGGATAACTGCCGGCCAGCAGACCTACGAGTAGCGCACCTCCCCCCAATCCTAAGAGAACAGCAATATTGGAATAATCGACTGACAAATTCTTGTCGACCAGATCATTAAATGCCGGCAGAAAAAGCTCCACCAGTAGAACCGCCAAGAGCAACGCGATAAAACTGAGTAGGATCGCCTCACTTAGAAATTGTCCAATAAGTTGCCATCGATAGGCCCCTACTACTTTGCGCATCCCTACTTCCATTGCGCGACGTGCTGATCGGGCTGTAGCAAGATTTGTGAAATTTATGCAAGCAATAAATAGAATAAGCAGTGCAACCGCAGAGAAAATGTAGATATAGCGAATGTCACTGTTCGGTTCTAACTCGGAAGGGAGATGTGAGTGTAGATGAATTGATGTAAGCGGTTTTAAATAAAAAGCTTGTTTTTGAGCCATATAGCGCTTATTAAAATCCGGGAGCTTCTTCGCTAATGCAGTAGGGGAATAGTTGGGTTGAAGTAATAGATATACACAGAAAGCGGATACCAGATTCCATTCATTGACCGCATTACCGAATACATGCACCACATTAGAGAAGGGGATCAGGAAGTCAAACCTAAAATGGGAATTTCTAGGAATGTCTTTCGACACTCCGGTTACTTGATATACCCTCGCATTATCGACAGTGAGCATTTGGCCCATAGGATCTTCATTGCCGAAGTATTTTTTTGCCATCGTTTCTGTAATCACAATAGAATTTGGTGTTTCAAGTGCAACTTTCGGATCTCCCTTGCTCAATGGAAACGTAAAAACATCGAATATACTAGGATCGACATACAAGAGTCTATCTTCATAGAATTTTTTGTTTCCTCTGTTGAGCAGCACATTACGCTTGGGCCAAAGCCGTACCGCGCTAACAACTTCGGGAAAGTCCTTCACTAGTGCTGGTGCCATGGGAGCCTGCAAACGGGTACTTGCCACTGCTTTGGGGTCCAGTGGGTCTATGGATTCAATTCTATAAATGCGATTAGCGTTTTTGTGATAACGGTCATAACTCCATTCATCCTGAATGAATAAAATGATCAGTATAAAACAGGCAGTGCCCAGTGTAAGTCCAGAGACGTTAATGAAAGCGTAGCCTTTGTGTAGGCGGAAATTTCGATAAGCGATTTTTATGTAGTTCCTGAGCATGGCGACCTTCCCATCAATTTGTTATCCAAGTTTTGGAAACCTATCACGGGCTTCCGTAGATAGATTTCATTTGATATGACCACAATTTACTTTTTTAAAGCGTTACAAACTCAAAAAGATAAGATTTCTCATTTCTTCCTGCCATGACTGGCTTTTGCACCCATTCAATCTAATTCCTTCTATTAACGCATGCTCCAAACTTTCCCTTAAATTTTTTCTGTTTGCCTTTTAAAGATTCTACAAGGGGTGGCATAGACTTTCATGAAAGAAATCCTCAATGCCGTTATTAAAGATTGACAACTTGCCTTCCCGAAGACCGAGGCGCGAGAACGAAAATTGTAGATTTCTCTCACAATTCCTCAAAGACCATTTTAAATGAAAAAATCGTCATGAATGGTGCCAAGATCATAGTGCGGTTCTGTTGGAAATGGCTGCCGTCTGAAACATGACCGTAAAAAATGCTTGCTTTCGTGCCTAAATTTCCGTATTTTTATTACATTATCAGGGACAGCGATTATCCTTATTTTGTCCTTGTTCTTTGACAAGTCGTAATCTCAAAATCGACCTGAAAGACGGGATAATATCCCATCTCTGGTAAGTAATGGTCTCGTTTCCGCCGAATATGAATGGACGGATCGAATGTTTTGTACGTTTTTTAAGGAAAAGATATGAGGAAGGAGATTCTCATCAATTCCTCGGTCGGCGAAACGCGAATTGCAATTCTCGAAGACGGACGGCTGATGGAGCTTTTTACCGAACGTCCGGAAGCTGAGCGCATGGTGGGCGATATTTATTTGGGCACGGTGGTGAACGTCGTGAAAGGGATGCGAGCGGCCTTTGTGAATATCGGCCACGAGCAAGACGCTTTTCTCCATTTCAGCGACATTGGAGACACGCTCAAGGAATATAGCGCCTTTCTGGACTTGGAGAATGCTTCTGAAAATGGTCATACCAACCGACGAGATTTTCATCAACGGCCGGTTCCGAAAGAGGGACAGGAGATTCTGGTGCAGATTATCAAGGAGCCGATCAGCACGAAAGGCTGCCGGATAACCACCGAGCTATCCATCCCCGGGCGCTACTGCGTGCTGGTGCCCAACAGTGAGATGGTCGGCGTCTCCAAAAAAATTCAGAGCGTGCGCGAGCGCAAGCGCCTGCAACGGCTGGCCCGAACGATGCGTCCGAAAGGCTTCGGATTGATCGTCCGAACCGTGGCCGCCGGCAAGGACGACGATTCGCTGCACGCCGACGTGGACAATCTGATTAAAGTTTGGCGCAAAACCGAAGAGCGCATCAAGCGCGAAAAGCCGCCGAGCCTGGTTTATAAGGACCTCGGCATGGCCTCGAGCGTCATCCGCGATTTGTTTACGCCCGACATCGATCGGGTCGTCGTCGATGACCGCAAATTGTATCAACAGATTGTCAATTATCTGAAGGAAGTCACCTCACAGTTGAGCAACAAAGTCGAGCTTTATCGGGGCAAAAAGCCCCTTTTCGACGCTTACGGAATCGAGCAGGAAATCGAGCGCAGTCTCGTGCGCAAGATTTGGACGAAAAGCGGGGGCTACGTTCTTTTTGACCACACCGAAGCGCTCACCGCCATCGACGTCAACAGCGGCAAATTTATGGGTCGCGGCCATCACGATGATAATGCGCTGAAAATCAACCTCGAAGCGGCGCACGAAATCGCCCGGCAGCTTCGTTTGCGCGACATCGGCGGCATTATCGTCGTCGATTTCATCGACATGACCGACCCGCGCTGCAAGCGCCGTCTACAAGATGAATTTCGTCGGGAATTGCGCAAAGATCGCGCCCAGTCCAACATCAGCCCCATCACCGAGTTCGGGCTGATTGAAATGACGCGCGAACGCGTGCGACCGAGTTTGTTGTTTTCTTACAGCGAGCCCTGCCCGAATTGCGACGGCACCGGCAGGGTGATCTCGAAAGCCACCGTGCTCACTCGCATCGAGCGGTGGCTGATGCGGTACAAATATGTTGGCAGTGAGCGGAGCTTGCGCCTGAAAGTGCATCCGGAAGTTTCGCAATTTCTCAACACCGGCTTCCTCAGCCGCATTCGCCGGTTGATGTGGAAATATTGGATGAAAATCGAGTTGATGCCGGATGAGGCTTTTCGCTTGGATGAGTTCAAGTTCTTCTCCAAGCGCAACGGCCACGAAATTCTGAATTAAGGTGGCCGGCAAATCGGACGGAGGTTGGATGGATTGGCTCGGGGGGATTTTCAATTTTTTGGAATCTTAAATTTGAAGTTTACAGGAGAAACATTTCATGTACGCTTTGGTTGAAATCGGCGGCCAGCAATTCAGGGTGGCGCAAGGCGATGAAATCTTGACGCAGAGGTTGCCTGCCGAGGTGGGAAGCAAGGTGAGTTTCGATCGCGTCTTGATGCTCGTCAATGGCGAGGCGACGAAAGTCGGCCAACCGGTGGTGGCGGGCGCGCGGGTGGAAGCCACGGTTGCCGGCGAGCAACGGGCGCCGAAAATCGTCGTGTTCAAGAAAAAACGCCGCAAAGGTTACGCGCGCACGCGCGGGCATCGCCAACAGCACTCGCGTGTCCGCATCGAGCAGATCGTGGCGTAACCCAGTCGGCCCGACTGGGACGGTTGTTTAATCTGAAATTTTTGTTGATGGAGATAAAAAATGGCACATAAAAAAGGCGGCAGCAGCACCCATAACGGCCGCGACAGCAACCCGCAATACCTCGGCGTCAAGCGCTTTGATGGCCAGATCGTCAATGCGGGCAGCATCATCGTGCGCCAGCGCGGGACGCGGATTCGCCCCGGCGCCAACGTCGGCCGCGGCGGTGACGACACGCTGTTTGCGCTGATCGATGGCACGATAAAATTTCAGCGCGTCGGCAAAACCAAAAAGCGCGTTGACGTTCTGCCGCCAGCGACCTGACCGGCTTTGGTTTGAAAAAAAAGGCCAGGAGAAGTCCTTTTCTCAGGGCCTTTTTTTATTTTTGCGGCGACACGTTCCCCTTATTGCAAAACTTTATAGCCGCCGGTGATGAACCAGAAAGCCAGCAAAAGCATGACGGCCCAAAAGAATGCGCCTACAATTGATACCTCCGGTTTCGGTTTGTCCTCTTTAGTTTCAGAAGTCGTCGGCAGCGGCACCGGCACCATCATGGTGACGTAATTAAATTGGGGCTGGGATTGGGATTTTTCACGCATGATTGCGATCCCTCACGAAATAAAGTTTAAAACGGCTCTGACGCTGCGCGTAGTTCGGGCTTGCCGTTTTCTATTAAATTAGTGTCCTCACTTTTAAAACCTGGACTGGAATATGCAGCAGCACAAGCTTCCTGACTGGGAAATTGACGACCTGCCGGCGCCTCCGCCCTTTACCGTTTCCAACCTTTTCAAAATCATCGGCCCCGGCGCTATTTTGCTCGCCGCCTCGATTGGCAGCGGCGAATGGTTGTTGGGGCCGGCCGCAGTTCTCAAATCCGGCACCTCGCTGCTCACCATCGTCACCATCAGCGTCGTTTTTCAGGTCGTCGTCAACATGGAGGCGATGCGTTACACCATGTACACCGGTGAGCCGATTTTTGCCGGATTTATGCGCACCTCGCCGGGCGCGTTGTTTTGGGGGAACATTTATATTTTGCTCGCCCTGCTGCACATCGGTTGGCCCGGATGGGCCGCCACTTCCGCCTCGGCCTTGTTTGCCGCGATCGCAGGGCGCTTGCCGACCGCCAATGACACGACGGCGCTGTTGTATTACGGCTATTTCACTTTCGTGGCATGTGGCATCATTCTCGCGATCGGCCGAACCATCGAGAAAATGCTCGAACGGGTGGCATGGGTCATGCTCGTTTACATTTTTCTCTTCTTGCTCTTCATCAATTTTGCCTTCATTCCCGGCGAAATTTGGTGGAGCACCTTGCGGGGCTTCTTTTCGTTATCGTTGGGTGTCTCCGGAACCTCGTGGGTCATGTTGGGCGCCTTGGCCGCTTATGCGGGCGCCGGTGGAATTTTGAACCTGACCATTTCAAATTGGATTCGCGACAAAGGCTTTGCGATGGGCGGCCGCGTCGGCGCCATCCCCGGCATCGTCGGCGGGCGCAAGATCAAGCTTTCGCCGGTTGGGAAAATTTTTACGATTACCGCAGAGAACATGCAACGCTGGCGCGGCTGGTGGCGATACGTGCGTATCGACCAAATTTGGATTTGGGGCGCGATGTGTTTGGCCGGCATGTTTCTCACCGTCAATATGGCGCGCGGGCTGATTCCTGCGGGAACCGACATTTCCGGATTGGCCGCCGGCGCCTATCAGGCCGAATATCTTTCCCAAGCCATGGGAAAAATCTGGTGGACGCTCACGCTGCTGAACGGTTTTTGGATTCTTTTCTCCACCCAGCTCAGCTTGACCGACTCTTTTGTGAGAGTGGTGACGGACATTTGGTGGAACGGCAACCCGCTCGCGCGCAAGTGGGCCGGCGACGATGTCCGCAAAATTTACTACACCGTTTTGCTGCTCTTCATGCTGTGGGGATTTGTCGCGCTCCGCCTGGCGCAGCCGTTGACGCTGATCATCATCGGCGCCAACATGGCCGGTCTGGTGCTGGCGCTGTCGAGCCTGCACCTCATCGCCGTGAATCGAAAACTGTTGCCGCCGGAGCTGCGCGCCCCACGCTGGCGCGAGTTGGTGCTGCTGTTGAGCGCGCTCTTTTATGGATTTTTCGTGGTGCAAAGTTTCCGCGCGGTGATCCAGTAGCGCGGATATCTTGTCTGTCACTTGACTTTGCCAAGAAAATTCTTGCGTTTGATTTGAATATGTTGCATCTTACTGGTGAAGAGTTTGCAGGTTAAAAATTTTTAACACCTCTAATTCGGGGCCGCCAAATGAAAAAGCTTAACAACAAACAGCTCGAGGCGATTTCCTCGGCCTTTTCAAACTTGGGTAACATTCTTTTCCTCGGTATCGCTGTTGCTTCTGTCGCCGTCTTTGGCGTTTCTAAAGTACCAATTGACAGATTAATACTCTCAGTATTTGGTTGGCTGATCTGTCAAATTGCTTCTGTCTGGATCTTCTGGATCTTATCATTTTGGAGCGAAGAAGATGGAATTGATTAATTTTTTCATCATCACCATGTACGTCGCCGGTATTCTTGGAATCATTTTAGCTCTTTACCTGCGGCGCGTCTATTCAAAAGAGTCTAAGGGTAAATGATTGACGAAGCAATGGTGTGAAAATAAGATGAATAACACAATTGAATTATTTGCTTACACGCTTTTTATTGCGGGCGTCGTTGGAATTATTTTCGCTATTTCGCTTCGCTGGTTCATGCCGAAAGATTCCAATAAGAAATAGCCGCCTCATTGTATGCACGACTACAAACAGCATGACAATCCCTCGCTCCTCCTCGTCAACCCCTGGATCGCCGACTTCGCCGCGTATGACTTTTGGCTGAAGCCGATGGGCCTGCTGTACCTCGCTGCGGTTTTACGGCAAGCCGGCTATGTAGTGCGTTTGGTCGATTGCATGGACCGCGCCCACCCGGAAGTTTTGCAGTGGCAGGGAATCGATCGGCCCGCCAACCGGCGCTGGAGCACGGGAAAATTTCTCCGCACGCTGATTCCCAAACCCGCTGCATATCGCCACGTGCCGCGCCACTACGCCCGTTACGGCATGCCGCCGGAGATTTTTGAAAAACTCTGTTTATCCGGCCCTAAGCCACAAGTGATTCTCGTGACCAGCGGCATGACTTACTGGTATCCCGGTGTGCAAATGACCATTGCCACACTCCGGCGTTTGTTTGGCAATACGCCGATTTTGTTGGGCGGCATTTACGCGACATTGTGTACCGACCATGCTCGGCGGTTTTCCGGCGCGGACATCGTCATGGCCGGCGAAGCCGAGTCCCTCATTCAATCCGAATTACAAGCCATTGTTGGCAGCGAGTTGGTGAGACGCGATTTTGTAACGCTTGACGATTTGCCGTTTCCCGCCTTCGATCTCTACCCCCAATTGCAGTCCGCTGCCATCATGACCTCGCGCGGCTGTCCGTTGCGATGCACCTTTTGCGCCTCAAATTTAGTATCGGGAAAATACCGCTGGCGCCGCCTCGACGGCGTCATCGCCGAATTGGATTGGCTGCATCGCGGCTTGGGGGTCAACGAATTTGCTTTTTACGACGACGCGCTGTTGACCAACCGCGACCGCCATTTTCTGCCGCTCTGTGAAAAAATAATTTTGCATCAAATTAACGCCGCGTTTCACACACCGAATGGCCTGCAAGCAAAATTCATCGACGCCAACACCGCCCAAATGATGTGGCAAACCGGATTCAAGACCGTTCGTTTGGCTTACGAGAGCGGCAGCGAGGAGCGCCAGCGCGATATGAGCAAAAAAGTGAACAACGAGAGCTTCGCCCGCGCCGTGGCTAATTTATATGCCGCCGGGTTTGGCCCCAATGAGCTCGATGCTTACGTCATGATGGCATTGCCGGGGCAGAGCATTCACGAGATTCTTTGGAGTATGGCTTACGTGCACTCCCTCGGCGTGGGAATTCGCCTCGCCGCTTTTTCGCCGATCCCGGGCACCGTCGATTACGAACGCGCCGTGGCGCGCGGCGAGCTTGCCGCCGATGCCGATCCCTTGCTCACCAACAATTCGATTCTACCCATCCGCCTGCCGGGTACGCCCCATGAGAAGTATGACAAAATCAATCGTCTCGCCAAAACCCTCAATGCACATTTGCTGCAAACCCGCAAGCCATTGGATGCCATGGGAGACCTTTATAGCCGTTTGCGCGCACATTTAAATTTAATGCCTGCAGAATTTCAAGCTCCATAAAGCTGAATCTAAACAGAAAAGTTTTCGTATTATCCGGGCGATTCGGAAAATCCGGATACATTTAAAAAACCACTGCAGTTGAGTTGCTACAAATCAAACCATTGTTTAAATCGGAAGGAGAACGAACCATGCGTCACTTTTTGTTGGCCCTGCCTTTGGTGGTGCTCAGTGGGTGTCCCTTGTTCGAGCCGCCCGCGCCCACACCGCCCACCCGTGAAATCATCACGGCGCCGGATGCGCCTGCGGCTATTGGTCCATACAGCCACGCCATCAAAGTCGGCAACGTGATTTACTGCAGCGGGCAAATCGGCTTGGATCCCGCCACGGGTGATTTAGTCGGCGGCGATATTCAAAATGAAACGCGGCAGGCGCTGAAAAATCTCGGCGCGGTTTTGCGCGCCGGCGGCGTGGATTTCAACAGCGTCGCGAGCGCCACCGTCTACTTGACGAATATGGACGATTACAAAGTGGTGAATGAGGTCTACGAAGAATTTTTCAAAGACAGCAAGCCATCGCGCGCCGCCGTGCAAGTGGCGCGTTTGCCGCGTGACGCTCGAGTTGAGATTTCGTGCATCGCCATCCAGTTGGAAACGCCGCCAGCAAAATAGCTTATGACCTCCGACAAGACAGCCCCGAAGCCGTTGCGGCGCTTGACGCCGATTCTTGCCGGTGGTTTGGCGATTGCTCTGGCAGAGAATCTGCCGGGGCTTTCGCTGCTCGATTGGATTTGCTGTGGAACCATTTGGTCCGGTGCATTGCTGGCTGTCTATTTGCGCTGCCGGGAGAATCCACAACAGGGCGTTGCATTTGGCGAAGCGGTTTCCATCGGTGTCATGGCCGCGCTTGTGGGTGCGATACTGAACTTGACGATTGATTTTGCCTTCAAAAAATCATTCCTGGACAGCTTGCGCTTTTTCGGCGACGATACTGCCAAAACCGCTGAAACACTGCGCGAATTGCTGCCGGAGTCCATCTCCCACCGCATGCCCATGCTGTTGCCAGCCGGTTTCATCGCCATCAGTGTGATCGTTCATCTCATCGTCGGCGCCATCGGCGGCATGTTGGGGGCGACGATTTTTCCGCCGAGGAAAGAAGATCGAGTGGGGGGCAGAATTAGTGAGGGAGAGTAGGTGACAGGGAGAAGGAGCGAAAGGGAGAATGGATGACTTGGTGAGCGGGTTAATGGTAATTGTATTTCTCCATTATTGTCTGTTATCGGCTTTATTTGTACACAATACACCCACGCTGTTCTAGCCGTTGCATCCACTCAGGAAGCGAAGATAGTTTGTTCCATCGCAAATCCAATTTTTCAAGATGCGTCAGGTCTCCGATACTCGCGGGGAGAACAGTCAATTTATTCGCGCGCAAATCAAGATAAGCAAGATTTCTCAAATTGCCAAGTGATTCGGGGAGAGAGCTCAAATTATTATTTCTCAGATCAAGCTCGGTGAGACTGGCCAGATTGCCAAGCGATTCGGGAAGTGAAGCTATTTTGTTATTTTGCAAAATTAATTTTTTGAGACGGGTCAGGTTGCCAATCGACGAGGGGAGTGAAAGCAACTGGTTATTCCGCAAATGCAATTCTTTCAGGTTGGTCAGACGACCAATCGATTCTGGCAGGGAAGAAAATTGATTGTTGTATAATCGCAGCTCGATGAGAGACGCAAGATTTCCAATATTCTCCGGCAGAGAAGCCAATCGATTATCAGTGATGTTGAGATAAATAAGGTTTTTCAGATTCACGAATGACCGGGGAAGAGAAGTCAAATGATTATAACTCAAATAAAGAAAAGCAAGACGGCTCAGACTCCCCAATGATTCGGGCAGAAGGGTCAAAGCATTATGCCCCAAATCCAGCATGCGAAGATTGGTCAAATTTCCGATGCCCTCGGAAAGAGCAGAAAAATGGTTTTCTGCTAAATTCAAAGTTTGGAGGTTGGTCAACTGCCAAACCGATTCGGGGAGAGCCTTCAACTGATTGCTGTATACACTCAACGTTTCGAGTTGCGTCAGCCGGCCAATGTTCGCCGGAAGGGCCGTCAACTGGTTCTGATCGACATGCAAGACTTGCAGATTAACCAAATTTCCAAGCGACTCGGGGAGAGCCGTCAATTGATTCCCATCCAACCACAACTTCTGCAGGTTTGTTAAATCCGAGATCGTTGCGGGGAGAGAAGACAACTGCTTGCCGATTAAATCTAATTCCTTTAACTCACTCATATCGGATGGTAAGGGGGTGAGATAAAATAAATTACTCATTTTATTTGCATAAATTGTCGTTATTTATAATCTGGTGAGACTTAAATGTCCCATTTATTAAATCTCACCCCCTAAATAGTTCATCGCGTTGGTTTGGGGAGCGCCGTTTGATGATCAAAGCCTTCCTGCTCGAGCAGTTGATCAAGACGATCCAAGAGCCCTGACAATTGCGCGAGAAAGCCCTGCTCGCCCATCGCCGACAAGCGCAAGATCTCGGTGAGGTCTGATGCCATGTTGATCGGAAGTTTCTCACATCGGGCCAACGCCAATTCAACCAAACGCTTTTCGCCGGGATGGAGTTGTCGATTGAGGGCAAAGATCACGTCAAAATAACTGGCGAACAGTCCCGCCAGCCGATGATTGATGCTAATCATGTCGTCGCGTTTTATGGCTTTTTCCAATTGGTTGAAATAGGACGGGATGACACCCCGCAGCACGGGATGATTGAAGGCAATGATGTTGCGGCGCAACGGCTCCGGATATTTTTGCTGAAAAAGGCTTTGCAGGCTGGCGAACCAGCCATGCGGGTCAAAGAAAATTTGAGAGTGTCTGATGGTGTAGCAGAAGCAGGTGGTGTAGCCAAGACTGGCCTGATGCTCGCGCCAGACCCGCTGGATTTGGTTTTCCATCCAACGCGTCTCGAAATAAATGATATCGACTTCGATGCCTGTCGCCGCGTCGAACCATTCGTCACCGGGCCCCCAGTGGGTTAGTCCCAGATCGGCTTTGGTTGCGCCGCCGGCACGGTCAACGATGGCCTGACGTGCCGTCAGAGGAATATCGCTTCGCGTATAAACATACAAATCGATATCGGAGCGTGCGTCTGAAACTTGGCTGCTGTGAGAACCGCCAAGCGCGATGGCTTCAACCTGCGGCAGTTCCGCGAACATATCAGCTAAACGATGGGCAAGCACTGAATAAGGAGATGACATCATGTGGGGCGCTTTCACTCCAAGTATTTTCAAAGCAAGGAGCAATTATTTTTTTGGGGCAGCAACGAGCCGCTTGGGTGCGATACGCCTCCATTTTATTCCGAGACGAAAGTGCCCAGCCGCATCTCTGAGACGGTCAAGCGTTCAAACGTAGAATCGAGTGACTTATACTCTTCATGAAATCTATAGTCATTTCTGAAAATTTTCGAAATGAATCAGATTTTTGACCATCATGACGAGGTTTTCCGGAACAGCAAAATGCGGGTGCGTGCGAAACAACGCGACACAGCGCTGGGCATCTTCCAATTTCCTGATCTCGCTCAAAACTTCCGGAAAACGCCGCGCCGGTTCAATATCGTGTGCGAATAGCAAGTGCTGCGGATCAATTCGCTTGGTTTTGAGAGCGTGGTTGACACGACGCCGACAGCGACACGGATTTTGCGGATTGACCAGTCCACACTTCAGCTTCATAAAGCTGATAATATCTGAGCGTGCGCGGGAAAGTCGCTTGCGAAATGTTACCGGTGAAATTTCCAGGATTTTTGCAGCTTCGGGGCTTGCCAGCTCTAAAATCTCCCCCAAGATATACGCCAGCCGATGCGGGCGATCCAGGCACAAGAGCATGCCCAAGGTGCAGCCGATTTTTATCTCTTCCAGCAGCAGGGCTTCTTCAACCGGGCTTTCGCTCTGAATCAGAGAATCAGAAAGCCCTTCGTCGAGCTCGTTTCCGAATCGTACAAAGGTGTACTTCTGCTCTTCCAGACGGCTCTTGCGCATCGTGCTCAGATAATTGGCGGCCACACGATACACCCAGGTCATGAACGCGCTTTCACCCCGAAAACTGCCGAGATGCGTAATCACGCGAATCAAAATGTCTTGCGTCGCATCGCGGGCGTCTTCAGGATGCCAGAGCATGCGTAGAGCCAATCCATATACCTTGTTCTGAATTTGCCCGACGACATGCTCCAGCGCGAATCTGTTTCCGGCTTGCGCCTGTTCAACAACCTGCTCCAGAGAAAGATCCATACTTTTCTTCATATTTTACAGCGTCATGGTCTTCTCTCAAGAATGGCGCGGAGTCGCGAGAGCTCCTCGCGCAGCGTCTGCGACTGTTGTTCGAGCGCGCCCTCGAGTTCTTCCAACGGCACGGGTGGCGCCATCAGGATGAAACTGTAAAGACTGCCATGCGTTCCCAGATTCACCACGCGGGAATAAGCCTTGGCCATGTTTCCATCCGGAAAGGCCATGATCCAGTCAATCGTACCCTGCTCGCGCGCCGCATTGACCGCCACTTCGATTTCAACCGATCCGTTGGCAGTTTGCATCACGGCGCGTCCATTCGACACCGATTTGAATGCGCTTGTCCATCTGGGCAAGTTGTGCGCTTCGGCAATGTAGCCGAAGGTCTCCTCGAACGGCGCATTGATGGCGATGGTTTGAACATCAAATGTTTTCATGGTCACCTCTTGAAAATGTAGTGAGTCATTCCAGTGGTTATTTTATCTATTTAGACTCACTTTGAGGTTCAAGTGTGACCGAAAAATTATAACGAGCTTCCTGCCATTCACTTTTATCCGAAGCAACCGGGCCATAGTACGCAACGATTCTCTGCGCATATTCGAGCAGCAAATGCCGCAACTCAGGCGGATGAAGAATCTCAACCTCGGTTCCAAAGGAAAACAACCAGTTCACCAAAACGTCGGGCGCGGGAACGACGAAGGTGATAATGACGCCGCCATCAGCGGCGGCCTCTTCGGCCACGCCGAAAAAATAGCGGCTGCGCACCCGCCGCGCTACCGCCGGCTTGAACTTGACCCGTACCTCTTGCGGGTTTTCAATTTTGTTGGCGTCTTGCAAATACTGTTTGATCGAGAAGCCTTCGCGCGGCGGAAAATTTTCTTCGGTGGGCAGAATGGATTTAATGCGGTCGGTGCGAAAGTCGCGGTAGTCTTGCCGCAGCCGGCAGTAGGCGATGAGATGCCAATGATCGCTGTAATACAGCAAGGCAAGCGGCTCGACGCTGCGGTTGGTGATCGCGCCGTCGGAGTTTGCCGAATATTCCATCTTCAGCACGCGGCGGCGCACGACGGCTTCCTGCACCATCGTCAGCACGTCGTCGCGAAAGCCGTCTTCGAAACATGAGGGGTGCGACAGCACAGCAGTGACCTGCTGCAGGCGCTCGAGATACTCTTGCTTTTCTTCCGGCAATACCGCACGGATTTTGAGCAAAGCCGATTCGACGTTTTTTTTGAGCGAAGCGTCGGTGAGGTGCTGCACGAACTCGCCGCCGACGAACAGGGCGCTCGCCTCTTCTTGAGTAAACATCACCGGCGGCAGATGATAGCCATCCACCAGGCTGTAGCCCTCGCCGGCTTCGGCGGCGAGGGGCACGCCGGCTTCTTGCAGCGCCAGCAAATCGCGATAAACCGTGCGAATGCTGATGCCAAAGTGATCGGCGATATCCTGCGCGCGAATGAGGCGCCGGCTCTGCAGCAACAGCACGGTAGCGACGAGTCGGTCGATTCGGTTCATGGCAAGTGACTCAATTTAATAAAATGATTAAAAAGATGCAAGAAAACAAATATGGCGGCCGCGCCAAAACTGTAACGCCCAGCCTTCGCGTTCTCGCCGGCGCCGTTAATTGAATTTCGATATTGAAACGCGATGAATTACATAAATGGCGATGTCGTGTTTTCAGGCGCGAAAATGCAGCCGAAAAAACGCAGTGTCAATCTCGTGTGACAGAAATTTTTGCCCGCGCTAACTTCTTGGCCGCATTGCGTGGCGCGGCACCATTTAGCTTTTGGCGTGCGCCAAGCGCGACATATCGCTGCGCCTGGCATGCGCTTTGTAAAATATAATGCCGGAAGGCGAGGAGCTCAAGGTCGAGCTCCTTGCTCAAAACTTGCTTGGCCAAGGCTGGCCAATTCCTTTTAATACGCGAATCACGCTAAGTCTTGCGATAGAGTTTTTATACTCGTTTAGGGTTAAAATTACAGTCATTGCGAGGCGCTTTTTGCCGAAGCAATCTCTTGATTTTCAAAGGATTGCTTCGCTGAGAAACGCTCGCAA
>JAKEEU010000151.1 GCA_022616415.1 Candidatus Zhuqueibacterota bacterium
AAGACACGGCGACAGTCGCTACGGCAGCAAAGGCCGGCCGGATGAATGTCTGAATCGAACCCTTGTAGGATTAAACTGCGTTGGAATTATTTTACAAAAATTGGATCCATTTTGTCTGAATCGAACCCTCGTGGGATTGAACCAGCGCCATTTTCGCGCAGTTCTCTGCGCCAAACGGCGTCTGAATCGTACCAGCGTTGGATTGAAACTGAGTTACCATTATTCTACCAAAATGCGTTCCATTTGTCTGAGTCGAACCCTCGTGGGATTGAAACCAAAATTGCAATAAAGAAGGAACCTAGGTTCCGCCCGCCCCGTCTGAATCGAGCCATCGTGGGATCGAAACAACCAAAAACGACACTTTTGGCGCTGTTCTGAGCGCCAAAGTTTGAATCGAGCCATTGTGAGGTTGAAACCCGACATCCTGTCACCTATGCCCTATATGTCCTATATGTCCGAACGGTCTGAACCTTTCGTGGGATTGAAACATCAAACCCCTGGAGTGGGGCTGATCCTGGGTTCCTCATTTGAATCGAAGCATCAATCAAACAAGAAAAACAAAAGCGCACGCCAAGAAGTGGCTCGACTGAGCTCGCCGAAGTGGCTCGACTGAGCTCGTCGAAGTCTGAGCTCGCCGAAGTCAGAGACGCAAAGATTCGCAAAGTCTTCCAAAGACCAAGCAATAAGCTTGACCGTTAGAAGGTTTTTCTCTGCGTTACCTTTGCGACTTTGCGGCTTTGCGTGAAAGTTTTCCTTCGCTTGGCGCCGGGCTTGGCGTTTACCCAGCCGAATTTGCCCTTCCTCATTCAAGAAATCATCGACAGGCTTTTGGCCTGAGACGCGGCGCTCGAACCGGTAAAATGGGTGCAAAAAGCAACTTGCCGCATTCTCATGCGGTTGCGGGAAATAGCTTGCTTTTCATACCAATGATTGCTATCTTATTGCAAAAAAGGATCGACATTATGAATGAAACCATGACTCTCGATGGCATCATTGAAGACTTGCAAGCCATCGAGCCGCAACTTTTGCAATTTGAAAAGAAATACAAATTGTTGAGCTCCTACTTTTACCGGCTTTATGAAACCGGCAAGCTCGAATGCGAAGAAGAATTTCAAGAATGGGCGGCACTTTACGAGGCCAAGCAGCATCGTGAAACGCTTTTTCAGAAACATCTGGCTGAAGCGCTTTCCAGCATGCCGCTCAGCAAGCCGGTGGAAGTTGGGGCGTTCACATGAAACCGTCCATCGCAAGCCAGCAAGAGTACGAATCGTATATTTATGCCCTTCCTTCGCTCCATTCTGAAATTGAAAAATCCACATTGATCCTTCTCCCTATCGGACGGTATCTTGCCAAGATTACGGGAGAAGTATTTTTTAAACAAAATCTCCGTCTCAAAGTTTTACAGATGGTCGATTTTGGCCGTTCCGAGATTTTACGCTACAGTTATTCGGTTTTTCGCGGCGAAGAGAAGCTCTATTGGTACGATCCGCAGCCCCATCCTCATATTCCTGCGTTAGCCAGCACCCACCCCCATCACAAACATATCCCGCCTGACATCAAACATAACCGTGTCCCCGCGCCAGGCTTGTCGTTTACCCAGCCGAATTTGCCCTTCCTCATTCAAGAAAGCATCGGCAGGCTTTTGGCCTGAGACGCGGCGCTCGAACCAATAAAAGAAGCAATATTAAGTTGCTTGAACAAAAGTCAAGACGGAAAAATGAAGGACAGAAAGATGGCGTTTGACTTGTATCAGGGTAGTGTTTGACGATGGCAGGAGGCAACAAACCGCAATCATTTTTCTGTCCTCCATCTTTCTGTCTTTTGACTGATTTTGTAAAGCAACTTGCCGCTTTCTCTGCAGTTGCGGGTATATTTTTCATTCTGACTTCATCGGATGCCGGCAGTGGCAACAAAACCGCAAGCCTGTCGCCGTTTCAATAGCCGCCAAGTGGGAAATAGTTTTTTATCTCATGCGGCCAATTGTGGGATTGAAACAATTCAAGCGCCAATTTGGCGCTGTTCTGAGCGCCAAAGTCTGAATCGAGCCATCGTGGGATTGAAACTTGCTTCATCAAGTGACAGATCGTTGGCAGAAACTCACTTTTGGAGAGCGCCTTCACCTTGGTTGGAAAAGACC
>JAKEEU010000152.1 GCA_022616415.1 Candidatus Zhuqueibacterota bacterium
CCTGAAAAAGGGCAATTTAAGTATCAAAGAGCGGATGCACGATCATTCTGAAGTAGAAAACTGAGCGATGGCTCTATCCTTATTTTGTCTAAAGTCGAGAATGATGACTGGTAACAGAATCGTCGGGCCGGATGCGAGGAAGAAAATTCAGAGTGAATTTGTTTTTGACCAAACCAGAATTGTCCGTTACCCATTCAAGCCCTTTGATATACGTTGGTGCTATGTTGAAAATCTTCGGCCGTTGTTCAGCGAGCCAAGCCCTCAACTGCTTTCACAAAGATTTGAAGGCAATTCTTTTTTTATAACTCGTGATACTGCAGACAAAGAGACCGAAGGCCCTCCGTTTTATTTTTCAAAGCTTGTTTGCGACTACGATTCGATCTCTGGACACGCACGCCATTTCCCTATCCTTTTACAGCCTTCGCTCTTGAAAAAGAGCAAAGCTTCAGAAACACAGGAAGATCTGTTTGGCTTAGGCACGCCTGAAATAAATGCCAATCTTTCAATACCGGCTCGTGCTTATCTCGCATCGCTAGGTTTGACCGATTTGGATTCCGATACTGAAACGGCGGCGCTTGTCTGGAGGCATGCTTTGGCGATTGGTTATTCTCCTATTTACCTGACAGAAAACGCTGATGGCATTCGTCAAGACTGGCCGCGCATTCCGCTACCCGCGACCAAAGACCTGCTGCTGGCGTCGGCGGAGTTGGGGCGCAAAGTCGCGGCGCTGCTCGACACGGAAACTGCCGTCGCGGGTGTAACCAGCGGCTCAATCCGCGCCGAATTGAAAGTCATCGGCGTAGCGGCCACTGCCGATGGAAAACCATTGAACCGCGAGGCGGGCGATTTCGACGTGGCCGCCGGTTGGGGCCACGGCGGTCAGCGAGGCATCACCATGCCCGGCAAAGGCAAGATGATTCCCCGCGATTACACCGCCGCCGAGCGCGCCGCCATCGAACAAGGCGCAAGCGAATTGGGGCTGACGCCGGAACTGGCTTTTGCCCATCTGGGCGAACAGACCTGCGATGTGTACCTGAACGGCAACGCTTACTGGCGCAACGTGCCGCTGAAAGTCTGGGAATACACCATCGGCGGGTATCAGGTGATGAAGAAATGGCTCAGTTACCGCGAGCGCGAATTGCTGGGCCGCGCGCTGACGCTGGATGAAGTGCGCGAAGTGACAAACATGGCGCGGCGCATTGCGGCGATCCTGCTGCTGGAACCGGCGTTGGATGAGAATTATCGAGCGGTGAAAGAGAATTGCTACGACTGGCAGGCCAGAGGTTAAAGATTGGTATCAACACAAGTTTCCCCGCTC
>JAKEEU010000153.1 GCA_022616415.1 Candidatus Zhuqueibacterota bacterium
TCGATCGGCAAAAGCAAGGCGAAAATTTACGTTGAAGGCAAAACCAAAGTCACCTTCAAAGACGTGGCGGGAATTGATGAAGCGGTCGAAGAAGTGCGGGAAGTGGTGGAGTATTTAAAAAACCCCGATAAGTTCAAAAGCCTCGGTGGCAGAATTCCCAAGGGCGTTTTGCTCGTCGGCCCGCCGGGAACCGGGAAAACCTTGCTTGCCCGCGCCGTTGCCGGCGAGGCCGGTGTGCCGTTTTTCTCGTTGAGCGGCTCGGATTTCGTCGAAATGTTCGTCGGCGTCGGCGCCGCCCGCGTGCGCGATCTGTTTCAACAAGCGCAGCAACAGGCGCCCTGCATCGTTTTTATCGACGAGTTGGATGCCATCGGCAAAGCCCGCGGCATGAGCCCGCTCTCCAGCCACGACGAGCGCGAGCAAACGCTGAATCAACTGTTGGTGGAGATGGACGGCTTCGATGCCAACAGCGGCGTCATCATCATGTCCGCCACCAACCGTCCGGAAATTCTCGACATTGCGCTCCTGCGTCCCGGCCGCTTCGATCGCCAGATCGTGGTGGATCGGCCGGACATCAACGGCCGCGAAGCCATTCTGAAAGTTCACGCCCGCAAAGTCAAGCTCGCGCCGGAATTGGAATTGCGCGTCATTGCGGCACGGACACCCGGCTTTGTCGGCGCCGATCTCGCCAATGTGATCAACGAGGCCGCATTGTTGGCCGCCCGCGCCGGCAAAAAGCACGTCGAAAAAACCGATCTCGAGGAAGCGATTGATCGCGTCATCGCCGGCCTCGAAAAGAAGAATCGCGTGTTGAATAAAAAAGAAAAAGAGATTGTCGCTTATCACGAAGCCGGCCATGCCGTCGTCGCCGGCAGCTTGCAAGGAGTCGATCCCGTCCACCGGGTTTCGATCATTCCGCGCGGCGTGGCGGCGCTCGGCTACACGCTGCAACTGCCAACGGAAGACCGTTATCTGATGACGCGCACCGAGCTGCTCAATCGCTTGAAAGTTTTGCTCGGCGGCCGCGTCGCCGAAGAGATTATCTTCAAAGAAATCTCCACCGGCGCGCAAAACGATCTCGAGCGCGCCACGGCCATCGCCCGCAGCATGGTCACCGAATACGGCATGAGCAGCAAGCTGGGCCCGCTCTATTACGCCAAAGAAAAGCGCGGTGTATTCGTCGGCCTCGATTTCAGCGGCGAGCCGCACAGCGAGCGCGTCGCCAGCGAGATCGACGAGGAAGTGCGGACGATCGTGGAAAATTCGTATCAAGAAGTGACGAGCTTGCTCACCGACAAAAAGCCCAAGCTCGAAGCGCTGGCACAAATGCTGTTGGAAAAAGAGATGGTTGAAGGCGCAGAGTTGGAGGCGCTGTTGAATGGGAAGATGCCGGAGGCCCCGGCTCAACAACCGGCTTAAGTCGAGGATAGTCATTCCGACCCAATATTTTGAAACTTTGGCCGGAAAGCCAGAGAAGCAAAACTTTTCATGTTAGATCGCAACCGCAATCAGGCTGGTGGGGTGTGCGATAAAGCTTGATTTTTTCTAATTATTGTCTTATATTTATTGGTGTGATTCCGGAAATTTTCATTTTTGATCATCAAGGCAAGAAAAAAATACCGATAAGAGAGCCATGAAAAAAGAACACGTTGATGAGAGTTACATCATCGTTACCTTCATTTTCAAAAAAGAAGATGACGTTTGGACTGCAGAGTGCAAAGAATTAGGCACGGCGACCTTTGGCGACACTTTAGACGAAGCTCAAGATGATCTTATGGAAGCAGTCGTAGCTCACCTCAACACATTGGAAGACGTGGGTGAATGTGAAAGATTTTTAAAAGAACGACATGTCACAATATACACTAAAAAACCGGAAAAAATGCACGTCGATGATTTGCCGTTTGACCCTTCCATATTTGTATCGCAAAATATCCAACCTGTTCATGTAGGAGCATCCTGCTGATGAATAAGGACTTGCCAGCTATTACCGGCCCAGAATTGATAAGGCTTTTGCAAGAAAACGGTTGGCAAACAGGAAGAAAAGCTACTCATGGGAGGGCCCTTAAAAAATGGTCTGAAACTGAAAATAGAACACTTGTGACGTTTATACCAGAAAAGCCCCGTTCGTTGCCTCGTGGGACTTTATCAGCCATACTCCGAGAGACAAGACTTGGTAGAGATGGTTTATTAAAATTACTGGAAAAAGGTAAATAAATCCTGGTGCTTGACTTCCCTTCTCCGCATTTTTAAAAGCAATCCCCCCTTATTATAAAAGCAAATCGCACAGCAAGTTTATTGGAGGTATCTATCATGGGCGTTGACATTGATAAACTGACCGCAAAAGCCAGCAGCAGATTGCACGATGGCGAAGTCTTCAGAGCCAGAACTGCTGGTAAAATCTTTATTCACGCCGACGAAACCGCGCACACTGTCAAGGGCTTTATCGGTGCGACAGACCACCGTGTGATTGTCTTAATCAGCCCGACACTTGCCTCTGACCGCTTTCACGAATTTGCCTTGACGGAGGTATCGGAATATTTGTTTAACGACAGCGAAAATACGTTTTATCTTGTTGCCGCCGGAGAACACTTCATCATTACAGACGTTTTGGCTGACCCTAAACCAAAAGAACTATCCGAATTTATCAGAAAAAAGAAGACACCGGAGAAAACCACTTTCGAGGCAACAAATCTGACAATACCGGCCAAAAAGTAAAATTTTTTGTTCAGTTCTTCGATGGTCATAATTTAAAATTGCTTACGTAAAGTCGAGGAGCAACATGGAAACAAATGGCTATCTGTGGAAACATCGTGGGGTACGGGTTGTGTTCGCTGAATAATAGTTAGAACAGAGCTAAATATATGACAGAAATCTTGAAAATAGCCGGTATCAGTTCAGCGATCATCACCGCACTTGTGACCGTGTGCGTATTCGTCATAAGAACGTTTTTTAAAAGCCTATTTGACAAGGATGTAGAAAAATTCAAAATGGAGTTGCTTCGTTCTGCAACAGAACACCAGATTCAGTTTTCGAATTTGCATGTGAAGCGAGCAGAAACTATAAGTGATCTATACGCAAGATTCGTGACTACCGAAAAACTAATGCGAAAATTCGCTTTTGATAATTCTGACGATTTGGATTCGGATTCTCGGAAGGCCGCTCTTAAGGAGCTCGATGATTTGTTTGACTCCATCGAACGAGGCAAGGTATATTTTGACGACGAAATATGTGATTTGCTGGACAAATTTGTCCGAAGTTTAGACAGTATCGAAAGAGTCAAATTTTGGGCTAGGGACTATGAAAAAAATGCGAGTTTATGGCAAAGGCCTGAACTTAGCAAAGATGCCATGGAGTTACGCAAAGAGAATTGGAATACTATCTACAATGAGATTCCAGCAATTAAAAACCAGCTTAGATCCAAATTTCAACAGCTACTCAAAGCAAGTTAGGCAAAGATTTGAAAGGATAAATTCTATGAACGATCTACGAATGCCGATAATATACCCTTCGCAAGAAAGAATTGCCGAAGAAGAGAAGAGAAAAGAGGCTATGGGAATAAGGATACATCGGCAAACTTATAAAGACGCGGATGTTTTCTGTAAAGTGATCAAGCAACACATCGAAGAAACAACGGCATCGCTGAAGAAAGATGAGAATCTCATCATTGCAATGACATTGAAAAACGGCCAAACTATAAATCCGGATGACTTTGAATGTATCGACAAAAATTTCTTTCTGCTTCATGGCGTTGACCAAAATAAAAACCGGATAACTGTGTTGACCCACAAGAAAGACATACAATTGCTTTTCACCGTCGAGAAAAAGCCGGTTGAGCAACCGCGCAAGTAATACAGTTTCGGAGCATAATTACGGTTCATTTACCTGAAGAAGCCGCAACTGGCTTGATTTCATTTTTAAACCTTTCATGCAACAAGAGATATACGCCAGATGCCAAATGTATTATTAAAATGGCTGAAAAAATATTCGCCGATTTGCATAATGAAGATAACTGAAGGAAGCCAACGCCTAACATCAAAATGCAGCCGCTTGGAACAGCCAATTCTTTTAGCTGGTTTTCGGATGATTTTTAAGTTGAGTTTCTGACAACTAAGTCGCTTCGGTGGTGTTATGAACAAGAATGGCGAATAATAGATTTGAAAGGCCCAGGAACATATCAATTATCGGATGAGGTGTTAACTGGAGTAATATTGGGTTGTCGCATAGATGACCATGATGAAAAAGAAATAGCTTTTTGGCTCAAAAAACGTAAGAAGAAAATGAGAGTTTATCGTGCTAAGACAAAAAAGGATAAATTCGGTTTGGATATAATTGAGCTTCACAATTACTATTAAAAGATTGTTTGAGACCTGTAACCTTACCGCCAAGTCTTTAATGATAATTTTGCGTCTAACAACGGTGTTATCTTCCCCCAAAATACGGCCTAAATTTTATAGACGCATTTCGTCTCACCTCTCCATATACGTGTAGCCCTCAAACCCGGCGCGATAGGTTTCCAAAATATGGCGCGCCTCCTCCAGCGTGCATTGTCCCGTCCACACGGCCTGTTCGACGCTTTGGCGGAATTGGCCGATCAGCTCGTCCTTGCTTTGCTGGACGTAGACGAGCACTTCCGAGACCGAATCGCCATACTCCACGTGTTCGATGTTGTAAGCATTATTCCCGCCGTCCAAGGCAATTTGCACGACGTTATTGTCGCCGAACAGATTGTGCAAATCGCCTAAAATTTCCTGATAGGCGCCGACCAGGAAGATGCCGAGCAAGTAATCTTCGTTTTCCTGCCAGGGGTGCAGCCCGATGACATCCTTGATATTTCGCAAATCGACAAAACGATCGATGCAGCCGTCCGAATCGCAGGTAATATCGGCCAAAATGCCGGTGCGCGTCGGTTTTTCATTGAGCCGGTGGATCGGCATGATCGGAAAAATTTGATCGATCGCCCAGGTGTCCGGCAGCGATTGAAACAAGGAGAAATTGCAAAAATAAATGTCCGCGAGAGATTTCTCCAAACCTTCAAGCTCGTCCGGCACGTAGCTGCGTTCCCGGGCCAAGCGATGAATTTTGTAATTGGCCGCCCAGTAAACGGCTTCGGCATACGCGCGCCATTGTAAATTGACGTAGCCGAGATTGAACATGTTCAGAAGCTGCTCGCGGGCATGCTGAATGTCGTGATAAACTTCCTGAAAATTCTTACGGCCCAGGCTTTGATAAGAGTCCCATAAATCCTTGACGAGCGGCGGCGTATCTTCTGCTGACGGCGCGCCGGGTTCGCTCGGCTGAAATTCGGTGACCCCGAGCACGTTAAAGAGCAGCACGCTATGATAAGCCGTAATCGCGCGGCCCGATTCGCTGACGATGATCGGATGCTCGACCTTCGCTCACCCGGACATCAAAATTCCACCTCCTCGTCGTCATCTTCGCCAATCTCGAGCTTGCGGTCGCTTTTCTTTTGATTGTAAGTATATCTCAGGTTCAGCATGATTATCGGAGATTCTCGCGTCGAGTAACGATAGGAATAGAAATCTGCTCCTTGTGCAATATACTCATCTTTGCGCGAACGCAGGAGGTCTCTAATTTGCAGCGTGGCCGAAAATTTGTTGTTGAAAAATTCCTGCTTCACGGCAGCGTCAGCAATAAAAATATCTTCACGGCGTTCTTGGGAGGAAATCGTCGGACTGTGGTATCTGCCGCTTATTTGTATTTGTGTGGACTTTCCGATCTTAATGGCATTATGCAAGCGTGTGCTCCAGTTCATGCTATTTCTGGAAAAAGGCTCACCGGAGAGCGCGCCTTCAATCCGATAATGGTAAACATTTCCCATGAGGTTGATGCCCCAGCTCTTGAACAGATCGAGATCCAAAAGCAGCTCACCGCCCAGCGAGTAGTCTGTCCCGACGTTCGCAAGGGAATACAAGGCAACGTTATTATCATAAACCGAACGAACTTGTTCAATCTTGTCGTAATTCACGCGATAGTAAGCTTCAAGTGAGAGCTGCGTTTTGCCAAAAAGAGATTGGAAACCGGCTTCGTAAGAATCGATGTACTCGGGCCGGAGTGAAGGATTGCCGACTCGAACAGTATAGGCATCGACCCGGGTCTCAAAAGGCTCCAGTTGCGATCCCGTGGGACGATCAATGCGACGGGTGTAACTCGCCATGAGTTGTCGGCCGGCGGAAAACGCATAAGAGGTGTGAATGGTCGGAAAGTAATCCCAGCGATCAATTTTAAAAAACTCTTGCTGAAATTCAACGGTGCGATAGGTGTATTCTCCCCGCATTCCGCCTTGAAATCCGAAATGCTTCCAGGCGCCGGCGTAGATGGCATAGAGTGCATGTTCAGCGCTGTTATATTGGATGGAGTTGCTAAACTGCGATCTGAAGACGTACTCCCTTAGAGCGGAATCATACTCATATAATTCGGTGTTCTCTTTGGAACGTTCCAGCTCGTTCTGGTAGCCGGCTTCAAATTTATGTTTATCGCTGAAGGGCAGGACGTAATCGAGCCTGGCTTGGAATTCCTTCTCAGGTCCTGACTCCGTTGCACGCTGTCCGCTGATGAGCGCTTGTCCTTCGGTCAAAAGCTCGTGGCTCGTTTCTTCGTAAGAATCGTCTTGCTCGAAGTTCAGCTCACCGGAAAGCTCGTGGCCATTTTTATTGAACAGGCGCTGATACGACATGTTGAGCTCGTGGGAATCGCCGGAGCGTTCGCGATCCGTTATGCTGGTATAGCGCAGCCGTTGTTCTTCAGGGGCTGACCACCCGTCAAAATTCAAATCGGAATTATTTTCTCTGTCCCGGTCGCGATATCTTCCACCCAAGCTCAGGAAGTTTTTAGGGCTGAGCTTTAGCTGCAGCTCTGCTCTCAAGCCGAGAGCGTTTCTTCCTCTTCGTGTATCTCCTGCTGAATTGACGAAAGAGGTCAACCCCGCGTTGGTCGTTTGATTTTTTTCCTGATCATCGCCAGAGTAAGATTTTTTGCCATTGTCGATCCCGAGCGTAGCACGGTATTGGCGGCCTTTGTACTCCATCCGCATGTCGCCGCCGTATTTATCATTAAGACCGGCATTCGCATTGACAATGGCACTGCTGCCGTAACGCCGGCTTTTCTTCATGATGACGTTGACGATGCCCGCAGTGCCTTCCGGATTATGTTTGGCAGACGGATTGGTGATGATTTCGATGTTTTCGATGTTGCTGGCAGGGATTTGCTGCAGCGCCTCGCTCGGCTCCAGAATCGTCGGCCGCCCGTCGATGAGCACGGTAAAACTGCCGCTGCCGCGCAGGCTCACATTGCCTTCGATATCCACAGTGATTGAAGGAACATTTTCCAGAACATCGACGGCGGTGCCGGAAATCGCGGTATGCTGCTGGCTGACATTGATCACTTTTTTGTCGATCTGGTAGGAAATGGCTGCTCGTTCCGCCTCCACGACAACGCTCTCCATGCTCAAGGTGGCGGGCGCCAAAACCATCATACCCAAATCGTGATCGAGCTTGGGCGGGATGACTTCGATGGCGCCGGTTTGTTCGGATTTATACCCGATGAAATGGATCGCGAGGTAATACTTCCCAGGGAGAATCTTGCTCAGTTGAAAGTTTCCCTGGGCATTCGTCACGGTGCCGGTGACCAGCGCGCTGTCCTTCACACTGAAAAGCATAACATTAGCATATTCAAGTGGAGCTTGGTGGGAGGTTTCAAGGACTTTGCCGGAAATAGTTCCGGTGTGAGGATTTTGACTCTCCTGGGAATATCCAGACGTGGCTGTTGCCACTACTGAGATCAACGCGAGCAATAGGTATTGGTTCATTTTAGGACAAGATTTAGGATTCTTTGTAAGACCTTCTTGGCGTCAAAATAGGCTTCAGCAATCTCCCGAGCCGATCGGCAATGGCGCTCGTAATCAGCGTTGATAGTTGCCAAAGCCTCGGCCGCTTCCTTGAGCGTCGAGAAACGAAACATGCCATCGCCATTCGGAAGAAACGAGCTCGGCCCGGTATTCTGTACCACCACGGGCTTGCCGCTGGCGAGATAGCACAAGGTCCGGTCGCTGATCCAGGCGTTCTGGAATTTCATGCAGGAAGGCTTGGCGCAACTGAACTCACCTCGCGACCCCTGAATATACGATTGATACAGTTCTGGATTTTGGGCGACTTCCCGGGAATGACGGATGCGCCAGCCATGGCTCTCCATGGTGCGCCGATCCTCCGCATCCGCAGCAGTCCTTAAAAACAGCGCCAACTCCAGCACCTGGCTCGTCATGCGTGGCAGTTCTGTAAATTGCAAAAACGACATACGCTTGGTGTTTTCGTAGATTTCCTCGCCGTCCACAATCCAGTCTCCTCCGTCCCAACTGGAGACAGTGGTAAACGCTGCGAAATGGGGGTCGTACCTGTATGGCCAATGGTCGAGGCAAACTGCCGGACGAATCTGAATCCATGGCAAGCCGCAATCCGGAAATGCGGCGGTTGGTGTTCCGACCGTTTCGCCCGTGGTGAAGTAATAATCATGCTGATGGACGGAAAGCTGCTTCCGGCTGATCCAAAATTGCAGCAAACCCGGATCGATATCGACCAACGCCGTCCGCCGGAAGCGAGAGAGCAAAGCCGGGTCGATGGCATAATGGAAGTTCAGCAGGAGATCCGCCCGATGAAAGACCGCTTCCGCCTCGGATTGGGCCATTCCGAAGTATTGATTCGGCGCGCCGGAAGCGCCTGCCTGCTCACGGCTCACGCAGAGAATGAGCTTTTCGTCCAGCCCGTATGCTTTCATCCGTGCAACGAATGTGGACAACACGGCAGCATCCTGCTCATCGTTGCCATTGCTGCGGAAGTTCTCCAGCCAATAGACGTCGCATCCCAACTGGCGCAGACCCTGCGCGTACTGCATGTAAACCCAGAAGTGCCCGCCGCCCTCGAGGAAATTCACGACGTTGAACGGCGAGATGACAACTGTCGGCATGAAAACTCTCCTTTAAATTGCTAATTTGACAATGTTAAGTTGGCTTGTGGAGGCCATGAACTCACCCCCCGGCCCCCTCTCTTAAAAAGAGAGGGGGAGTTTCGTGGAAGGAATCAAGAGAGTTGAGTTTAAATCCAACTCGACTCCCCCTTCTCTTCCTAAGAGAAGGGGGCAGGGGGGATGAGTTCCAAGACCACCA
>JAKEEU010000154.1 GCA_022616415.1 Candidatus Zhuqueibacterota bacterium
CCTCGGGAACAACCGGCTTATTGTCGCCGGTGAACAGCAGAAATTCCACACGGCGATTGCGGAACTGCTCTTCGGCGGTGCGATTTGCAGTCAGCGGGCGCCACTCGCCATAAGGCACTGGCATGAAAAAACGGGTGCTGTCGAGGCCGTGGCGGTTCAAAAAGCTCATCACGCTGTTCATGCGCGCTTCCGAGAGCTTCATGTTGTAATCGTCGGTGCCGATATTATCGGTGTGCCCGGAAATTTGCACCTTGGCTTCCGGGTAGGTCTGCAAGATATCGGCCACTCTGAACATCGTCGGAAATTCATCGGTCCGGATAATGGCTTTGTCGAAATCAAAGTTGATACGCAAGGTCACTAATACATTGCTTAATACATTGCCTTCTTCAACCGGTTTAATCTCGATTTTCCCGCCGCTGGAATCGGCAATCTGCTTGGCCCGCGCCAGTCGCTTCGCCATTTCGGCTTCGAGATCTTTCAGGCGTTTTTCCGTTTCCTGGGCGGTGAGGCGCGCTTCTTCGGCTTCTTTGCGGGCTTGCGCCGCAGCTTCCAGCTCGCGCGCCACCTGATCCCGCATTTTGAGCATGTCCTCGGCGTCCACGACAAGCGGCTCGACCGGCTCGACTTTGCCAAATGCAAAAGAAAGCGAAAAACGGTGGGCCTGCGTGTCAAAAGCATCCATCGGGCTGTAGGCATAATCCAGCTCGGTGAGAGAGCGCCCCAGCCAATTCATCGGAATGATCACACCAAAACCGGCGCCCCACCGCGACAGCTCGGTGTCGTGAAATTTGTAGCCGCCGCGCACGGCGAAAACCTCCGAAATGCGCAATTCGCCGCCGGAATAAATCCGCGGCTCGTCGCCGGCGCTGCCGAGGTATTTGGCGACGTCGGTGCCGAGATTGAGCTTGAACTTTGAGCCGAGCGGCAGGCGCGCGGCCACGCCGCCGCGCACGGTTTCCGGCAACAAATATTCGCCGTTGATAAATTTGACCTTGCTCAAAGTGAGATTTTGCAGCGTCGCGCCGAATGAAAAATTTTTCAAGGCGTAGAGCACGCCGACGTCCGCACCGGTTCCCGTGGCCACCTCGCCCGCCAGGTTCTGGCGAACCAATTTGGCGCCGGCGCCGAAGGAAAGCGTGTTGCCCAGCACCCGCAGATAGTGGCCATAGCCGAGCGAGAACACGAGATCGTTGCTTTCGACCGTGTTGCCGGTGAGGTTGAAATTTTCATCCACCTCGGCCACTTTGCCCTCGTTGAAATAGGTCAAATTGAACCCGGCAACGCCGTAGCGCCACGGCAAGGCGACTTCCAAAGCGCCTTGCTGGGTGTCGTCGATCCAATTATGGAAATGCGTTGACAGCATGATGTGGCGCAAACCGCCCAAGCCGCCGACGTTGTAGCGCATGACGTTAATGTCATTGGCCAGCGCCGTGAAGGCTTCCCCCATGGCGACCTGGCGCGCATACGGGCTGATGCCAAGAATCGGCGCAGCGTAGCGCCCGGTCACCGCACTATTCTGGGCCTCGACGGGGGAGAAAGCGGCCAGCAAAATAAAAATTCCAAAACTCGAACGCAGCGCAAAGCTAAAATTGAATTTCATGGCAAAGGTCCTGACAACAGTTCGCGAAAAGAAGCGCAGCCTTCGTAAACGGATTACGGATAAAGCTCGAGCGCTGCTGCGTTGGTTCGCGCATGTCCATTAAGCCCGTGTTGGTTTGTCCGTTTTGGTCGTGTTCTATTGAATGATCACAAACTTGCGGAGCATCGCCGATTCTTCCTCGCGGCCGCTCGCCTGGTTGAACAATCTGACGTAAATTTTCGCAAAATAAGTGCCGCTCGCCACCGTAACGCCGTCGTCGCTTTGTATGTTCCACCAACCTTTCGAATCCACGAAGCCCTGGTTTGCGTTGATCGTCGCATTGGTTCCAATCCGGGTTTGCGCGCCGGTTAGCGTGCGCACCTTTTCACCGGCAAGGTTATAGATTTCGATTTGGCGAATCGTCATATCGCCGGTGCGCACTCGCGCTCTAATATTCAATTGTCGATGTTGCTGGGCCCGATATGGATTCGGTGCGATAAAGAAAACGAAAGCTTCATCCATTACGCGAGGACCGCCGGGCGGGACCCGGACGCCGACGGACTTCGTCGTTGCTGTTTCATTCGGAAAGTTGGGATCGACATATTTGACTGTAACGTTTTCTCCTCCTACGACGGACACCACGCCGTTGTTGATACCCGTTCCTACGTCCAAGAAGGGCAGACCACGCAAGTTCCGAAAATTACCGGTGTTGAAGACGCCCTGGTTGTCGGCTATTTCATATAATAGCAGCGAATCGCTGTCATTGGTTCTGGGATTAAAAACCTGAACACTAATCGAATCCCGCGCCGTCGGAGAATTATTCTGATCGGTTTCGCCAAGAATTCGGACAAACAGCGAGTCCCCGATACTGATCGAATCGATCGGGGTGCCCTGAAAATCTTCGACGATCATCGTGCCGAACGCGCGGCGCACGATGATGGCGGTTGCCCGGCTGCTGTCCGCGGCATCATCCGGATCCCGATAGACGACCCGCAGCGTATCCCGCTCAAGCACTTCCAACCGGCGGTTGCGGGTCGTTGCCGTGGCATTGAAAACCGCCGGCAGGCCTCCTTTAAAAGCTTCGCGCGCTGGCGAGCTTATATTTAAGAAAATGGTCTCCTCGTCGCCGGTCAAACTGCTGCGAATGCTGACGCTAACCGAATCGCGCAATGGCAGGGCATTGGGATCGACCAGAGAGATGTAGGCGCTATCTTTGGTCGCGCCCTCCAGCCGGTAATCTTTTACCGGGGCGAAATTCGCATTGGTGAAATTAATTCGGGAGGGGCCACGGCTGACGTAATTCCACACCAAGGCCCAACTCAGCAATTTCGGCGTGACGGCGGCGTTGTCCGTTTTCAAGGTGGCCCGCAGCCGCAGCGATTGTCTGCCTCGCAGGGTGGGATCGCGCGCATCAAAGTCAAATCGGTTGAAGGCTTGCGCCGAGGCGGGAAAAGGAGACAGCACCTCGTCCTTGGTACCATCGAGAACTTCGACGGTGAGGGAAGTGCCCAAAGGCGGCGGGCTGGTGATGAATTCGAGCGTACGCCAGGCGGTGATGATATTGTTGGCGGAATCGCCGATGGCTGTGGAGGTCACCGTACCGGCCGGGGTGGAGAGAAAATAATGCGCCTCCACGTCAACTGATGTCAATTCGGGAGTCAACAACTGGCTGCCGGTTTCGAGAAAGGCGCGAAATTGGATGAAGCGCTTGCCGTCGAGATCCGGATTGATTGGTGTTACGTTGTTTTCATAGAAATCATTGGCGCCGGTTGGCCCCAGCCACGCGGGCCTGGTGTCATCGATGATTTCGCCGGGGCTGTCCACCGCGCGCAATTGCAGGCGAATTTTCGTATTGGCCGGCACGTTTCCTCCCCATCGCAAAGTATCAAAATCAACCTTGCGGCCAAAATCAAATTCTGACAGTACTGAAATGAATGGACGTGCAGTGTTGGACTCATAGCCTAAGCGTTTCGGCAAAATCTTTCTGGCATCTCTAGGATCGACACGGCAGGAGACCAACGATTGCTCGTTGGGCTGGCGATCCGCATCCGTCAGGCCGACTAGCGATTGCGCAAAGGTGTAAACAATCTTTCCCGCCCGGGTAACTTCGATCAAGCGACTATTCCCGGCATCCGCAATAAGAATATTGCCGTTCCGGCTGGGATCTACTGTATCCTGCACAAAATCGGCATCGATCGGGAGATTCAACGAAGTGCTATCAGCGCCGGGTTGGCCCTTATTGCCAAAATGAAAAATGATTTGGCCGCCGGCAGGATCATTGCGTTGCACCAACACGACGCGATGGTTGTCTTTGTCCGTCACCAAATAAACATTGGGATTTTGGGGATCGACTTCGACATCGACCGGCGAGGAAAATTTGTCGGTGTCGCCGTCGAACGGCCAGGTAATGGCGTTGGTTGCCATATTGACGGCGATCAATCGATTTTTGCCGGTTTCGCAAATCAATACCTCCTGGCGCTGTGGTAAAAACACAGCGTCAGATAGCATCCCATAAGGTATCGGATAAGGGTCGTTGGGATTGGCAGGAGCTGGAGGCCATTCAACGCTTAAATTGCTCGCGTTGATTTTGAGCACCCGCCCTCTCGCGTCCGTGACCAGAACTTTAAGCGTGTTCCCCTCGAGAAATGGGTAGGCATCGACCGGATCTACGACCGTCGTCCTCGTCACTATGGATAGCATATCGCCAATAATGCTCAAACCGGAAATGGCGTCATAAGTAAAGACGCGCCGATTGATCGCATCGGTCACCAGATAAACGTTGGCTTCGCCCGGCACCGGATCAATGTCGGTAACCTCAACCTGAGCCAGCCCATTCAACGTCGCCGGCGTTTTCAGCGTCGTGTCGACGCCGCTCAACACCTCGCGGAAAACCCCCGAGGTTGAGACAGTTAACGACGAGGAGACGAGCGAGATGGCGCCTGGCGTCGTCGTGTCGACATTGGTAGCGCTGGCGAGGCGTGCGAAGTTCTGGAAATTGTCTTCAAATCTTCTGGTTTGAGTCTGGGCTTGTGCGAAGGCTGAAGACCATAAAACGGCGGCGAGCACAACGAGGGCGAACTGGAGGCCCGGGGAAGAAACTGCCATAAATCGCGTGGAAGTAAATCCTTTACGCATAGTGATTCATCCCGTTGGTCAACATGCAACAGACCTGCGACAGCTTTCGATTTTTGCGACAGGTCGACGTGGACAATTGTTACCTATATTATATTAAATTTTTTCTAAAAGTCAACAATTTATTTAAAAAAATAGGGCGGCAAGGTCGAAACGGCGCGGAACAAACCTATGCGTATTAAAGTTATTTCTGAAGACCAGCAAGAGGGTTTATTGCCGCCGCACCGGCTTTCTCACTCGTTGGATGGTCTTGTTTTCATAATACCGCATCCGCCTTTTCTCCACCGCGGTGTGATCATCAAAACCCAGCAGGTGCAGCGCGCCGTGAATGACCAGCCGCTGCAACTCTTCCCGCAGCGGCACGTTAAAACGCTCGGCATAACGCTTGGCCACCGGCACGCAAATGGCGATAGCCGCGATCCGCACGCTTGCCGGTGTTACGCCGAGATCAAAGGTGATCACATCCGTGGAAGAAGCGTTCTGCAAAAAATCCCGGTGCAGTTCAGCAATCGTGTTTTCATCCACAAAATTCACCTCGAGGTGAGCCGCAGGGGCGGCATGATCGCGCCAAACTTCATTGAGCGCTTGCAAGAGGCGGCGAGCCTCAAGCTTCGTCAGCAGCCGAGGCCATTGGCGGCGCAGCGCCGGCTGCACCGACATGTTGAGCTTCAGGCCGGGTTGCTTTCGTGGGGCGGGAATTTGCCGAAGCGCGGCGGATCTCCGCTGTCTGATTTGCACCGTTGGCGGTGAACGCCGGGCGGGCGGCGCGCTGGCGCGTTTTTTCCGGCGCCGGGGCCTCGCCATTTTTTTGGTCCTGCGAATACTGGATGCGGCCATGAAAAATCCCCGTCAAAGTTCGGACAAAACTCTCTTTGATCAAATTCAAATCGCGCAAAGTCAACGGGCTTTCATCCAGCTCGCCCTTTTTGAAACGCTCTTCGACGATGCCGTTCACCATGTTGCGCAGGCGGCTGATGGAAGGGTCGCGCAAGGCGCGGCCGGCAGCCTCCACCGCATCGGCGAGCATGACGATGCCGGTCTCTTTGGATTGCGGCTTGGGGCCGGGATAGCGAAAATCCGATTCCTGCACCTCGGAGTCGCCGTTTTTTTCCAGCGCTTTTTTGTAAAAATACGCGATTAAATTGGTGCCGTGGTGCTGCGGAATGAAATCGCGCACCTCTTTCGGAATATGATTCTCCTCCGCAATCTCCACGCCGCGTTTCACGTGGTTGATGATCACCAGCAGGCTCATGTTCGGCGTGAGCTTCTCGTGCGGATTTTTGCCGCCGCGCTGATTCTCCACGAAGTATTCCGCCATCTCCATCTTGCCGATGTCGTGATAATAAGCGCCGACGCGCGCCAAGAGCGAATTGGCGCCGATCGCTTCCGCTGCCGCCTCGGACAGCGTGCCGACGACGATGCTGTGATGATAGGTTCCCGGCGCTTGCAGCGCCAGCTCGCGCAGCAGCGGCCGGTTCAACGCCGAAAGCTCCAGCAACGTGGCGTCCGTGGTCAAATCGAAGAGATACTCGAAAATCACCATCACGCCGTAGATGAAAATCGGGCAGAGCAGCGCGTTGATGAGAACGCCGTCGCGCAGATTCACCAGGATTTTTTCCGGGGGTGTATAGCGCAAAAACGCCGTGGCGGCGATCACCAGCAAATAGGCGAGCGCCAGAAAGAGAATGGCCTTGAAAATCCAGTTGCGCGAGCGCACCCGGCGCACCGCCAGGATGCAAAAAGCGCCGACGACCAGCGTCGTGAACATCGAGCTAAATTCGTAGCCGCGCATGCCGCCGAGCACGAGGCCGAGCGCCACCGTGCCGACAAACGCCACCGGCGCGTCAAAGAAAAACACCAGCAGCATCGGCGCCATCGCCACCGGAATCAAGTATTCCGACAGGCCGGCGAGGTTGACCAGGTAAGAAATAAAAATAACCAGCAGCAAAATGAGCGCGATCAACGAGACGCGGTGCTTGTCGCCGTAAATGGCGGGATGTGCGAGCAGCAAAAAAACGCCGATCATGCCGACGGCGATCATCAGCATAAAAATCCGGCCGAGAATGGGGAGCACTCGCGTCATGCCGCCTTCGGAAGCCCGGCGCTTCGCCAGTTCCGCCGTGAGCGAGCGCAATTTCTGCAAATGCTCCGGCGTGATCCGGTCGTGGCTTTGAATGATGCGTTCTTTGGCGAGCACCGTGCCGCGCGCCCTCGGCACCCGCGTCTCCGCTTCGGCAATGCGCTGCAGCGTTTCCCGCTCGTCGTAAAACAGATTGGGCTGCAAAAAATGCGTCAAAATTTGGTAGCCGATATTCACCGCCGTATCGCCCCAATCGTCGATCTCGCGCAGCTTTTGCAGCGCCGCGGCGTGCACCGATTCCGCCCCGTGGAACTGCTCGAGCGGCTCCACCATTTCGTCGGCGCCGTGGCGAGCGGAGATTTTTCGAACGTATTCCGGCAAGGCGCTGCGCTCAATGTACAAAATGCCGACCGCAAAAAGATCGCGGCAAATGCGCTGAAGCTGCGCGGCGTAAGCCCCGAAGCGCCGGCCGTTGGAAACCGGGCGCTCGCCGCGCGTAAATCCGCCCACGAGATAATGCAATCCTTCCTCGGACATTACCAGCTTTGGCTGCGTGGCAAACACCTCGCGCAAGCGCCGCAGCTTCATCGAATCCGGCACCAGCGCTTCGATCGTTTGCTCCACGTTGGCGAGAAACGCTGACAACGCGCGCAATTGCCGCGCCGCCGTGCTGTCGTTGCGGACAAAAACGGGATACACGCCTTCGCGCGCCTGCCGCACGTCACGATTGTATTCCTCGAAAGTTTTATCAATTGAGAAAGTAAACGGCGCAATGATCTGTTCGCCCTCGTAAACTTCGCCCTCACGCAAATCGGCAAATTGAAAGGATTTTCCGGCGGGAAACAACAGCACCCCCACCAACACAAACGCCGCGGCGATAAAAAGCGGCCAGCGATGGCGCCGCCAAAAGCCCAGCAACCGGCCCGACGACCGGCGTGGACGTTCCGCCGGCCGCGGCTCCGGCGTCTTCCTCTTGAAAAATTTTTTGACGAGTTTGTTGATTGCCCGAAACCGCGACAAGTCATGAACCCATCCGGGCGTAGCCCATCGCTGTAGAGCATTCATAAAAATTACTGGGTGTAATTATCATACGCTTTGATAATGTCACGCACCAGTTTATGGCGAACCACGTCGTGATCGGAGAGATAAACAAAACCGATGCCTTCGATTCCCTGCAAGATTTCACGAATTTGCACGAGACCCGAGGCCGTGGTGCTCGGCAAATCGATCTGCGTAATGTCGCCGGTGACGATGGCTTTGGAATTGACGCCAAGGCGGGTGAGAAACATTTTCATCTGGCCCGGCGTGGTGTTCTGCGCCTCGTCGAGAATGACGAACGCGTTGTTCAGCGTGCGGCCCCGCATGTACGCCAGCGGCACGATTTCGATCACCTGGGTCTCGAGATAGCGTCGCAATTTTTCCGCCGGAATCATGTCGTACAAAGCGTCGTAAAGCGGGCGCAAATACGGATCGACTTTCTCCTTTAAATCGCCGGGCAAAAAACCCAGGCTCTCGCCGGCCTCCACGGCCGGACGCGCCAGCACGATACGATCGACCTGGCGGTCGCGCAAATGCGCCACCGCGATCGCCACCGCGAGATAAGTTTTGCCCGTGCCGGCCGGCCCGATCACGAACACGATGTCGTTTTTAGAAGTCGCTTGATAAAACTCCGCCTGGCCGCCGGTCTTGGGTTTGATGGCCGCGCTCTTGGTGTAGACGATCACCGGGCGGGAACTCTGGGCGCCGTTCGAGCCGGCCTCTTCCTGGCGGGCGTTAGGCTCGCCGCGCTTGACGAGATTGATCAATGTCTCCACCTCGGCGTGCCGCAGCTCCTCGTTGCGATTGAGCAGCAGAATCAACTCGGTGAACAGCCGGTCGAGGCGGCACAGCTCCGGCTCCTCGCCCTGCAAAATAATCTCGCTGCCGCGCACGGTGATGCGCGCGTTGAAGTTTTTGAGAATCTCCTTCAAATGCTGGTCGCCTTGCCCCAGCAACTGCAAGGAATCGACGCCGCGGATCGAGAGGCGGCGCTCTTGCGTGCGCATTCCCGCAGCTTGTTTTGCCGTTTCTTGGTCAGGGTTCGATTCTACGGCGGCAACTCCTCCTTTCATCTCCTCAACAGCTTGGCCAGCCTGCTGGCGCAACGTGATTCCCAAAACAGCCTCGCGGTTTGGTTCAAAAATACAAAAAGCCCCGCCCTCCAAAAACCCGTTCGGAAGCGCGGGGCATTGATTTCCGGATTGAAAAGCGGATGTTATTTCGGCACGCGCAGCACGGTGTACGGATAGATCATATTCCTGTTTTCGCCAATAATGTCTTTATTGGCTTCGTAAATTTTCATCCAGGTTGTCGGCCCGCCCATCGCGCTGCCGGCAATCTTGGCGAGATAATCGCCTTTTTTGACGACGTAAAACTCATCCGAGCCTTCGCCGCGATGAATCTTGAAATTCTGATCCGGGTAAATCAGATTCGCATCTTTGATCATTTCGCGATTGAAGGAGAAAATCCGCATCCATTGGTAGGGATCGCCGTAGATTTCCTGCTTGCCGGATATTTTCCACAGATAGTCGCCTCTGACGACCGTGTATTGATCGTAAGACGGCTGGTAGGAGGCGACTTTGGAGCGCAACTGCGCAAGCTTGCCCTCGAGCGTCGCGATCCAATCCATCATCTCCGTGAGCTTCGCGATGTTGCTGGTCTTCATCTCGTCGAGCCGGGCCTGCAACTGCTCGATCTCGGCGCGGCGCTTGTAAAGCTCTTCCGGCGAGAGCGCCATCATCGCGTCGACGTCGCCTTCGAGGCTGCGCATCTGATTGCGATAGGCCTCGACGCCGGCCCGGTCGGTGCCGAGCATGGCGTAGATTTCATCCCACGTCGACGTCGTCTGCTGATCCGTGCTGGCGATATCGGCCTGCAATTGCGCGATTTCAGCGTCGAGCTTGGCGATTTCAGCCTTGGCCGTGGCTTCGCGCTGCTGCGCAGCCGCCAGCTCTGCCTTATACTCATCCATCGTCATCTTCTCTTGGGCGACAGCAGGCGCCACCAGGGCTAGGCTCAACATGCCGACGATAAGGACGAGAAAAATTTTGGTGAAAAATTTCATGTTTTCCTCAAGTTGTAAAGCGTTCGATTTTTCTCCGGCAGATCGGTTTGGCCAATGAAAATAAGATTGGATGAAAAATCATCACCGCCAAAGATCCGCCAACGGCATGAATTAATTGTTGCCCAACCGGGCTGCCACCGCAGCCTTCTCATCTTGGGCCTTTTTCAACGCCGTCTTTTTCTCTTCCAACTGCCGCAGCAAGGCGTCACGCTCGCTGCGCTTTTGCGCCAATGTCGCCTCCGCTGCTGCCGCTGCCTGTCTTGCCTCCTCGAGGGCCTGCAATTGTTGCTGGTTCGGATGCTTCGTGCAAGCCACAAAGGAGAGGGAAGACAACATGCAAAGCGCGAGGCCTTTAATCAGATACGATTTGATCGTTTCCCTCATGAGCTTCAACCTCCTTATTTTTCTGAATCGTTATTTGGGAAATTGTCAATTGTCTCCATCCCCCACAAGCGCCGCCTCACGGGCGTCGCCCAAAACACACCCCGCCTATCGCCGGCCTTTGTTCTTTAGTGGT
Source organism: Candidatus Zhuqueibacterota bacterium (assembly GCA_022616415.1). Classification (GTDB taxonomy): domain Bacteria; phylum Zhuqueibacterota; class Zhuqueibacteria; order Zhuqueibacterales; family Zhuqueibacteraceae; genus Zhuqueibacter. The sequence continues at coordinate 10,412 of JAKEEU010000154.1, forward strand.
TGTATCACGCCTCAAAGCCAAAAGCCTCGATTGGTCACAGTATATAAAAAAAATAACAGATTGTCAAGCGAAAAATCGTGAGATTTAAAAAATAAAACGCCAGCGTAACTTTTGCACTGGCACCCAAAATTTGCAAAATTCAGCTTCATTAGATTAAAGAAATTCAGATTTCCGCAGTAATCGGCAATTCATTTTGAATGTTGACCGGCTGCTCTTCCATCGCGAAAAATCTTCACCAACTCCTCCAACCCCTTGATCCGCACCACATCTTGTTCCGCCACCACGTTAAACGGATCAATCAAAATCGGCACGAGTCCCGCCCGGCGAGCGCCGATGATGTCGCGGTCATAATTGTCGCCGACGTAGACGCAGCGCTCCGCCGGCAAGCCGAGTTGCTGCAAAGCCATCTCGAAAATGCGCGGATCGGGCTTCTCGACGCCGACCACGTGCGAGTCGATCATGCAATCAAACAATGGGGCGAAGCCGAATTTCTGCATCGAGCTGGCAATCGAGCCGTCGGAATTGGAGATGACGCCAAGGCGGTAGCCAAGATTTTTCAGCCTGGCAAAAACTTCAGCGGCCGTCGGGTCAGGCCAGCTCCACAAATGCTCGCGCTTGTGGCGCTCGAGAATTCGCACCAAAATTTCGGGAATCGCGTGTTCCGCCGCGCCGACATATTGCATCCAAAACGTGAGATACTCTTTCCAATTCTCCTTTTCGCGGTGGCGGAAAGTCTTTTCCCGCGCCAGCGCCGCGCCTTTTTGCAGCGGGAGAATATCTGTCGTCACACCATACTCGGCCAGCAGGTTTTTCAAAAACGGAAAATCCGGAAACAAAAAAGTTTGCCCGGCATCAAACAAAATCGCTTCGCTTCGGCTGAAATCGATCATGAGAATTTCGTGTTTTGAGTTTCGTGTCATAGAGTTCTGGAGTATTGGAGTGATGGATTTCTGGATCGATGGAGTAATGGAGTGTTGGATTAATGGAGACCCATTACTCCATCGCTCCAAAACTCCAGTACTCCAATATTTCAATACTCCATCAATCCATTGCTCCATCTGCTTCGCGCGGCATAACGATAAATCTGGTCAAATCTGTTGCCGCGCTGCAGTTGGGAAAAACCGTCCGCGCTTCGGCAACCAGCGCCGGCAAATCTTCCTGGCGCAGCCGGCCGCTGAAATGCGTCAGCAGTAGTTGCCGCGCGCCGCTCTTTCGCGCCAGCTCCGCCGCATCGACAGCAGTAGAATGGCCGGACTCGTGCGCGTGTTCCGTATCGGCTGCGGAAAAAGTCGAATCGGCAATGAGCAAATCGGCGTGATCAGCTAATTTCTCTACTCCAACACAAGGCACGGTATCCAAGCAATACGCGATCCTCACGCCCGGTCGCGGCGGGCCGAGCACTTCTTCGGGATGAACGCGGCGGCCGTTTGGCAAAACAATGCTCTCGCCGCGTTGCAAGCGCCCACGCTCCGGTCCGTTCGGCACGCCGAGCTGCTCCGCGCGGCTGACGTCAAATCGGCCCGGACGATCAGCTTCCACAAACGCAAATCCGGCGGTAAAAATTCCATGCTCGAGCGGCTGCCATTCGACATGATATTCATCGCTGCGCCACAACACCGCCGGTGTTGACGCGGAAATTTCGTGAATCTGCAACGTGTAGCCGAGCGCGAATTGGCAAAGCTGCTGATGAAAGCGAATGTACTCGCCAATGCCAACCGGCCCGAAGAGCTCAACTTGCTGATGGCAACCGGCCGTATGCAAACTCGTCAACAAACCCGGCAAGCCGAAGAGATGATCGCCGTGCAAATGCGTGATAAAAATATACCGCAATCTCCCCGGTCGCAAGCTCGCTTTGCGAAATTGCATCTGTGTGCCCTCGCCGCAGTCGAAGAGAAAAATTTCACCCTGCCGAATAACGGCCGTGCCGGAAAGGTTGCGCTCGTTGATCGGCGCCGCCGCGCCGGTGCCGAGGAAAACGACTTCGATCATGAATTGAAGTATAGCAGAATATTTGGAAAGGGGCAAGAGGAATTTGATTCCATCATTGCAATACTCCCATTCTTACTCGACAACCTTGGTTAATTGTATCGAGTTTCCTTCAAAATTCCACGACGACCGTGGCATGGCCGACCATCTTTATTCTTATGTGGCCGCAATGTGGTATCACGTTTCTTGCGGTTAAATTGCTTGCCGCAAATTGGACATTCAATTCATTGGCGAAAGCCAATATTTCACGTCGAGCGATCACTTTTCCATCCTTGTAACCCAGCTTTCCGGAATCCAAAGATGCCAACGCGTAACCAATTTTTCTGCAGGCCATGATGGATCTAATTTGGCGTTTCCGCTGGTTAAATGTTTACGGCAATTCTGCAAAAATTTTTGATTGTCGGGTTGAATCCGTTCAAACAAGAAACCAAGCCTTTTGAAGATAGCGCCATTGCCGGCGCGTTCAGCATAAGCCAAAAGCTCCGCCAAGTTTGAGGGCGTGGCTGACCGTAAATATTCCTTCAAGATATCTTCCACGATTCTTATACCGCCGCCAATGGCAGGATCATCCAACATATCCACCACGGTTTTGCTGGAATCGGAAACCTGTATTTTATTTTGTCCTCGCCAAACAGTGCGAGTGCCATACAATTTGCTGGCAGCAACTTTTTTGGCCCAAAATTGAATTCCCTGAACTTCTTCCCTGCGATTTCGGATAGGCCGGTTGGTGAAAACAATCACGGTTCGGAAGATTTGCTCGGTGAGTCCCCAATGTTCCGCCGCGCTCCAGCCGCCGATATAGCAAGGCGAAAAAAGCCGCTGTGCGATAATCCATGGATCATCAATAGCCGCCATCGGCATCGTTGAATCAAGCGCAACAGGAGTATAAAGGCCGCGACGCAGTCGAACCAACCAACCTTGATTTACCCATCTCGCCAGCGCTTTTGCCGTTTCATTGGCGGGCAATCGCAAAATGCCGGAAGCTTCTTTAACCGTAAAGGTTCCTTTACTTTCTTCCAAGATCGTGGTAAGCCGCCGGCGGCCTTGTTTGCCAATGCCTGCAAGGTTTGTCATAGTATATTTGAAATTCACTAATTCTTCTATCGGATGAATTACTACACTTTCAGTGTACTAAAATCTGCGTAAAATGTCAAGGGGGAAGTGTTTTAGTTTTTAACAACAACATTTATGACAACACCGGTGAAAAAATAGAGATTTCGCTGGTCTCCTCCACCAACATTCTCCTTGCTTCTTTCACTCCAATTTCGTAAAATTTTCTATTCCGCAAACAACGGTGCGCTTTTACGCCATTTTGCAAACTTTGAACGGACACCTTCGGGCTGAACATGGCACCTTATCGTATTAGCGAGCAAAAGACTCGCTATAACCTCATTGATCCGCAATTGCGAAAAGCCGGCTGGGAGCGCCGCGACCGCGCGCAGGTGGGCATCGAAATTCCGGTCGCGGCTTACGATCCCACCCCATTCGAGGGCATTACCGACTATTGCCTTTACCGCGAAGACGGTGAAGTCCTGGCTGTCGTCGAAGCGAAACGTACCTGCCGTGATGCGCGTGTCGGCAAGCAACAGGTTCTCGAATACGTCACGGCAATTGAAAAGCAGCAAAGCTTCCGGCCCTTCGCGTTCATGGCGAATGGCGACGACATCTTTTTCTGGGACAGTGAGGTTGCCGCCGAGCGCCACGTCGCCAGATTTTTCTCTCTCGCCGATCTCGAAAGATTGCTCTTCCTCAAACAGCACAAGCTCCCGCTGAACGGCATTCAAATCAAGTCGTCAATTATCGACCGCAGTTATCAAATCGAAGCCGTGCGCCGCGTTTCCGAGGCCATTGAAATCCGGAAGAAGCGCAAAGCGCTGATCGTGATGGCAACGGGCACCGGTAAGACGCGCACAACGATGGCGTTGATCGACGTCTTTCTGCAGGCGCATGCGGCGCAAAAGATTCTTTTTCTCGCCGACCGTGACGCCCTCGTCGAACAGGTGTTGACCAAAGGCTTCAAAGCCCATTTGCCGGATGAATCCCGCGCCCGCATCCGAACCTACGACATTGATAAAACCAAACGTCTGTATGTTTCCACGCTGCAAACGCTCGAAATCTGCTATAATGAGTTTTCGCCCGCAGAATTCGATTTGATCATCTCTGACGAATGCCATCGCTCGATCTACAACAAGTTCACCGACGTGTTGGCCTATTTTGACGCCGTGCAAATCGGCTTGACTGCGACGCCGGCGCAATTCATCGACCGCGATACCTTCAAATTCTTCGATTGCGACAATTCCATTCCCACTTTTCTTTACACCTACGAAAAAGCGGTTGAAGAAGGCTATCTTGCGGATTTCAATGTTTACGCCGCGCAAACCAAATTTCAGCGCAAGGGCATCAAAGGCATCGATCTTACCGAGGGAGAAAAGGAATCGCTGCGCGAGCGTGGCATCGATCCCGACACGATCGACTACGCCGGCACCGACCTCGAACGCAAAGTGACCAATCACGATACGTTGCGCCGGCAGTGGGAAGAGTTCATGGACGTTTGCCTCAAAGACGCTACCGGCCAACTGCCCGGCAAAACCATCGTGTTCGCCGTCACCCACGATCACGCCATGCGTTTGGCCGAAACGTTCAACGAAATGTACTGGGAAAATTTCGAGCATTTCAACATGATGCCGAAGAAGGAAGAAGGCGCATCGCAACTGCCGGTGATGGTCACGATCTTCAACACCCGCCAGCAAAAGCTGCAACACTTTCTTGCTAACCAATCCGGTGATGACGCACAGCGCATCGTCAGTGATTTGCGCGCGGAGGTTGGCCGGATTCCCCGAGAATCTTTCTCCGTCAAAAAGGCTTTCAAAGAAGTGAAAGAGGCATGGGACGACGATTTCTGGCGCTATCTCACGCCGAACAAAGCGGAGTTTCTCAAGTTGAAAATCGCGCCCTTGCTCCGCTTCGTGCCGGAGGTGAATTCGGCGCAGGCTTTTTTCACCAGCAAAATGGAACGCTGCGGCCTGGCTTTGGTGCAGGGCAAAGATTTGCAGACGCAGGTCGAATCGATCCGCGAAGACGTTGCGGCGCTCGCCACCACGGTTGAAGAAGTCGCCGCGCAACGCCCGCTGGTTGATCGCGTGCTCTCCAGCCAGTTTTGGGACAATGCTTCGCTCGCCAGCATTGATGAAGCCAAAGCCGTGCTCGCGCCGCTGATGAAATATCGCAATCCCAATCCTTCACGTGTGATCGAGCTGGGCTTGGACGACATTATCGAATCGCGCAAGTGGGTCATTCTCAAAAAGGGAACGCGGCGACTTTATGTGGAAGAGTACAAGAAACGCGTGGAAGCCAGGATCGAGCAGTTGGCCAACACGCATCCGACTATTCAAAAATTGAAACAGCGCGAGCCGGTGAACACGGATGATCTGGTCCGCCTCGAGCACACTTTGGAAACCGAGCTGGGCGCCGAGGAAATCAGCCTCGACGAAGAGAACATGCTCAAAGCCTTCGGCGTGCGCGTCGGCAGTCTGGTGGATTTTCTCAAGCATATTCTGAAACTGGAAGAACTGCCGGATCACGAAACCGTGGTGCGGCGCTCGTTCAATGCGTTCATTTTGGCGCATAACTACAACGCCGACCAATCGCGCTTTCTGCGCGCCGTGCAGAACGTCTTCTTGCAGCGCCACGCGCTGGAGCTGGCCGATCTTTACGAAGAGCCGTTTACTAATTTCGGCGAGAACGCGGTGGAGAAATTGTTCTCGGATTCGGAAATTGATGAGTTGTTGGGAATGGTCAAGCAGCTTGCGGGTTAATGTCATCGCAAGGCGCTTTTTGCCGAAGCGATCTCCCTCTTGCAAGCAAGAGACTGCTTCGCTGAAAAACGCTCGCAGTGACAGTTTCTTGAAAAATGCGCAGCACCAAAACTGCAACAGCTTGTTGCAGAAAAGCCTTGATTCTGTGCCCGCATTGTCGTAACTTTACAGCGATATTATTATGTTTTTTCGATAGCGCTCATATCATCATTATGGTGGCCTGCAATGATACAACAACAAAATTTAGACGTGAAAGACTTGACGAACGCGGCTCGCATTCGCCAGGTAATGAGTCGAGTCAAGAAAAACGGCAACCGTTATATTGTCACAGAGAATGGTGAGCCATTTGCGCTGCTGTTGCCGTTGGAAGGTAGCAAGCCGAAAAAATTGGATAAGGAGAAAGCCTGGCAAGAGTTGTTCAAGCTCGTGGATTCCGTGCATGCGCGTAACGCCTATATTCCTTTTGCCGAAGTCGAAGCTGACGTGGATACCGCGATCAGGGAAGTTCGGCGCAAACGGAAATAAGGCTCGCCATGCTCACCATCGTTCTGGATACGAATATTTTTTTTAACGCCTCATGGTGAGAGCTGGGAAATCGTGCAACGGGCGAAAGGCCAAAATCTGTGCTTTTCGCCTTTTATTTTAAAGCAGCTTGCGACACCATGATCCCGATCTATCATGATCATAAGTGTCAAGCAAGACGCATTGCAAACCCCGTAGGGGTGCCATGTTTATAGCCCAAATGCCAATAAATAACCTCAAAACGCCGTAGGCGTGACATGTAATCTTAATCCATATGGAGGAAAAAATGGCAAACACCTACACCCAAATCTATATTCACGTCGTCTTCGCCGTGCAAGGCCGCCAGAATCTTATTCTGAAGGAGAACAAGGAAGAGCTGCACAAGTATATCACCGGCATCATTCGCAACAAAGGCCAGAAACTCATCGCCATCAACAGCATGCCCGACCACGTGCACCTCTTGATCGGCTTGAAACCGAACATGGCATTATCTGATTTGATTCGCGACGTCAAAAACAATTCTTCGACCTTCATTAATGAAAAGAAGTGGATTCGGGAAAAATTCAATTGGCAGAAAGGCTTTGGCGCATTTTCTTATGCGCATTCACAAGTCGATGCCGTAGCCAAATACATCCTGAACCAAGAAAAGCACCATGCCCGGAAGACCTTCAAAGAAGAATACCTCGAAATGCTCAAGGCATTCAATGTTGAATACGATGAAAAGTATCTTTTCGAGTTTATTGAAGACGTTGGGACACAATAGCAATTTGAAAGTCATTACGCCGTCTTTGATTTGGCACAATCGAGCGCTCATGTCAAATTGTGAAGGCGGTCTATTCGCCAATTCAGCAAGACCGTTAGGGCTGAAATGTTTATAGCTCTGCGCCAATTGAAAATTTGAAACGCCGTAAGCGTGATATGTTTATAGCGGTTGAATTCTGTCTAATACCCAAGCTCCGTAGGAGCGCCATGTCAAATGCTGAATCATTAAAAAATCACATGTCACTCCTATGGAGTTTTGTGCACATTTTATAGCTGCTTTCTATAAACATCCCACTCCTACGGAGTTTGGGCTTTTCCTAATGGGTGCATTTCTACAAACATTGCACTCCTAACGGAGTTTGAAAACCGGAAACCAATAAACACTCGCTCATGCTCACCGACCCTCACCTCAAATCCAAAGTCGACGCGCTCTGGGACCGCTTTTGGTCCGGCGGGATTGCCAACCCGCTCACGGCCATCGAGCAGATGTCGTATCTCATCTTCTTGAAGCGGCTCGAAGATCGCGACAACGCGCAAAAGAAATCCGCAGAACGCCGCGGCCAGCCGTTTAAATCGATTTTCAACAAACACAAAGATTGCCGCTGGTCGTATTGGAGCCAATTGCCTGGCGAGCAATTGCTCAAACACGTGCGCGACGTGGTTTTCGATTTTCTCCGCAATCTCGGCGGCGAGACCAGCTCGTTCACGCAGCACATGCAAGACGCGGTGTTCATCATTCCCAAAGCTTCGCTGTTGCAGGAGGCGGTGAAAATTATCGACGACATGCACATCTCCGAGCAAAACGTGGACGTGCAGGGTGATCTCTACGAATACCTGCTCATGCAACTCACCACCGCCGGCAAGAACGGGCAGTTCCGCACGCCGCGCCACATCATTCGCATGATCGTGAAGCTGGTCAATCCGAAAATCGGCAACCGCATCTGCGATCCGGCGGCCGGCACCGGCGGGTTTCTGGTGAATGCTTACGAGCACATTCTCGAAGCCAACACCAGCGCGGACATTATCGAATATGACGCCGAGGGCAAGCCGCATCATCTCATCGGCGACAAGATTGCGGACAAGAAATTAATAAAGTTTCTCAAAAGCGAGGCGCTCACCGGCTACGATTTTGATTCGACCATGTCCCGCATCGGCGCGATGAATTTGATGCTGCACGGCATCGACAACCCGAATTTGCGCTACGCCGACACGCTCTCCAAAGCCTTCGGTGAGAAAGAGCGTTATGAAATCGTGCTCGCCAATCCGCCGTTCAAAGGCTCGATTGACAAGAGCGATCTCAACAGCCGGTTCACGATCAAAACCACCAAAACCGAGCTGCTGTTTTTGGAATTGATGTACGACCTGCTGGTGATCGGCGGCAGATGCGGGGTGATCGTGCCCGATGGCGTGCTCTTCGGCACGAGCAACGCGCATATCGACACGCGCAAGATTCTTGTGGACAAATGCAAGCTCGAAGGCGTGATCTCCATGCCCTCGGGCGTGTTCAAGCCGTATGCCGGCGTCTCCACCGCAGTGCTGATTTTCCAAAAAGGCGGGACCACGGACAAGGTTTGGTTTTACGACATGGAAGCCGACGGCTTTTCGCTGGATGACAAACGCCAGAAAGTCGAGGCCAATGACATTCCGGATATTGTGGAGAAATGGCAGACGAAAGCCGAGTCAAAGAAATCTCTGCTCGTGCCGGTGGAAGAGATTCGCGCCAACAAATACGATCTCTCGATCTCGCGCTACAAGCCAATTGAGCATACTGAGGTGGAGTATGAAAAGTCGGAGGTGATTATGGGGAAAGTGTTGGAGTTGGAGAAAGGGATTGCGAAGGACGTTGAGGAAATTCAAGAGATGATCCCATGAGTTTAGCCTGTTGCAAGACACGAAAAAAGAATTGTAAAAATTCAGTGAACCCAACATTACAACTGTCATTCTGGAAGAATCTTTTTTGAATCCAAGCCAAGTGCTCGAATCAAAAAAGATTCCTCCGGAATGACAACGTGGTTCGGTGAACATTTACAAAGCATTTCATGCAAAGATCCCGCATGGCGGGACAAAGTTATCGCAAAGAAAATCTCTGCGTATCCTTTGCGTCTCTGCGCCTTTGCGTGTAGCTTTTGGTTTTTTTGACTCACCCGACCGATGATTTTGAAAATTATGAAAAGAGAGTGGATTGAAACAAATGTTGGTGAGATTGCGGACGCTATCCAATATGGCTATACCGCCTCTGCAACAACTCAAAAAGTTGGCCCTCAGTTTTTGAGAATCACCGACATTCAAAACGGCAAAGTCGATTGGCAAGCAGTGCCGTATTGCCAATGTGATGAGCTTGATAAGTACAAACTTCAAGAAGGCGATATTTTGTTTGCCAGAACTGGCGCAACTACTGGAAAGAGTTTCCTCGTGAAAGATTGTCCAGAAACGGTTTTCGCATCGTACCTCATTCGCGTTCGATTGAAAAAGGAAATACTTCCGAATTACGTTTATCAATTTTTCCAAACCCCTGCTTATTGGAATCAAATCAAACAATTCACAACTGGCAGCACTCAAGGCGGTTTCAACGCCTCGAAGCTCGCCGAAATAAAAATACCTCTTCCTCCTTTTTCCATCCAACAGCAAATCGCCGCGATTTTGGAGAAAGCCGATGCCGCGCGGGAAAAGCGCCGGCAAGCGAACCAGCTCACCGAGCAGTTTTTGCAGTCCGCCTTTCTGGAAATGTTCGGCGATCCGGCGATGAACCCGAAGGGGTGGGAAAAAATGACAATGGAAGTGGTGTGCTCAAAGGTTGCAGACGGAACGCATTTCTCACCACCGCTTCGTGAATCTGGTGTTCCGTATATTACAGCCAAACATTTAAAACCTCATGGCTTGAATTTTTTTAAAAGCCCAACTTTTATTTCGCAGGAACATCATCAAGAAATCTATAAAAGATGTGATCCGGTCTATGGGGATGTCCTTTATATAAAGGATGGCGCGACGACGGGTATTACAGCAGTCAATCGGTATTCATTTGAGTTTAGCATGCTTTCAAGTCTCGCGCTTCTAAAACCTAAAAAAGATTTGATTACAGGTGAATATCTCGCGGCTTATCTTAACAACGAAAATATCAAGAATTCGATTCTTCGTCACATGGCGGGTGCTGCAATCAGAAGATTGACTGTTGAAAAAATAAAAAGATTACCAATTCTTGCCCCACCTATTGCGCTTCAGCAAAAATTCTCCGCGTTGGTCGAGAAAGTCGAATCCCTGCGCGCCAAGCAGCGCCAGTCCGAGCAGGAACTGGAGCATCTCTTCAACAGCCTCATGCAACGCGCCTTTCGCGGGGAACGGTCGTAGCGCAGACTGCCAGTCTGCGGGAGAAGGCAAGCTGGAAGCTTGCGCTACAAATTTCCGCGCAACAAAAATTCGCCGCGTTGGTCGAGAAAGTCGAATCCCTGTGCGCCAAGCAGCGCCAATCCGAGCAGGAGTTGGAGCATCTTTTCAATAGCCTCATGCAACGCGCCTTCCGCGGGGAGCTGGTGGGGGCGTAAAAACGCCATGAAACATTAATTTCACCAGATCAAAATTTCACTTGCTTTATTATCAAAAATGTTATATTTTTATACACGATACTGACCTTTTAAAGGGTATTTTCGTGAAAAAAAATATAACAGAGCTTGGCCCAAAGAAGCGGAATTTCTTTCCAAGGTGGCTTCTGCCAACCAGCAGCTTTTCACCGTGCAAAACGCTGTGAAATTTTGGGGCAGTGTAGAAATGGCTTGGAAGAAGCTGCGGCATTTGGAGCGGAAGGGGTGGATTGCTCGTCTTGAACGAGGAAAATATCTTGTCATTCCTCTCGAGGCCGGCCCCGAACGCCGCTGGACCGAGGACGCCTATATTGTTGCCAGCACTCTCGTGCAGCCGGCAGCTATCGCGTATTGGAGCGCGATCCGGCATTGGAACTGGACGGAGCAGATTCCTCGCATCGTTTATGTCCAGACGCCAAAACGCAAATCAGCCTCTCGCCGCACCGTCTTCGGCGTTCTCTATGAATTTGTCACCGTTGCCAAGCCCAAATTTTTTGGCCACGTCAAAGAATGGCGCGGTGGCAAGGTCTGCTTGATCACCGATAAAGAGAAAACCCTTATTGACTGTGCCGACGATGTGGATCGCAGCGGCTCCATCGAAGAGCTGGCCAAGGCGGTCACGGAAGGCGCCAAAGAAATCTCTTGGAAAAAGCTGCGCGAGCATGCGGCGCGATTCCCCAATGGCGCCGTAAAAAAACGTCTCGGCTATCTCTTTGAAACGCTCATTCCCAAACTTCCGGAAGAAGCCGAAAAAGTTCTCACTGAATGGCAAAAGGAATTAACCGCGGGGATTAGCCCTTTGCTACCTTCCGGAAGCACAAAGGGCAAAATCTCGACCCGATGGAGAATCTTAATAAATGCGGGGCGCTAAATGATAGCAATTGGCGGAACAACCTCGAATACCTTGTGCCAGCAGCTTCGAAAGCAAGGTTCGAAGAGGCGTGGGGCGCTGCTCTCAAGCTTCTTTCGCGCGTGTTGGAGATTAGTTAGGAACTCCATATTTTAAAAAATTCCCCTTGACAAAAACGTTGCATTTTGCTAACATTAAACAATTGATTTGTGTACGGTTGCTTGGAGCAAGGACGCCGCATTCATTATTGATGTCTGTGGCGACGAAGCCCAAATTCGACGGACGGAGGTCACCCCGGATTGATGCCGGTGGGCAAGACTACGCCTGTGGAGTTTGGGCTTTTTGTTTGTAGGCGGGTTATGAAAAACGGCAGAGGATGGCAGCCTGGAACCCCCGGCAAGAAAAGCTGGAAAGAAAGGAATCGGCAGCAGGAAGCTATATTTTGTTTTTCCTTAATCTCACAAAGACGATATGGAGGCTCGTCTCAATTTTCTACTGAAAGCTGTTTTCACCAAGATAAGGAGAAAAACACCATGGGAATGTTCGATTTTTTAGGAGATATTGGGGCCAAGCTGTTCAGCAAGGGGGAGAACGAGGCCGAAGAAATCGAGAAATTGTTGAATAAGGACCTCGCCGGGAAGATACAGGGTCTGAAAGTTGAATTCAAAGACGGCACAGCGACGCTGACCGGCTCCTGCGATTCGCACGCCACTCGAGAAAAGGCGGTGCTTTTGTCGGGGAATATTCAGGGTGTCAGCCGGGTGAACGACATGCTGACCTCCCCGCCGGTAGTGGAACCGACCGTCTTCTACACGGTTAAAAAGGGGGATTCGCTGTCGAAGATCGCCGAGGCGCACTGGGGTGACGCCAACAAGTGGCCGAAAATCTTCGAGGCGAACCAGGAAGTGATCAAAAATCCGGACCTGATTTACCCGGGCCAGCAATTGAGAATTCCCAAGGCCTGAGCTGCGTCATCACGTGGCAATCCGCCGGTGGATCCGGGTGCATCTTGGCGGCCGGGTCCACCAGCGGGAAGCGGTATGCCTTCCACAAAACGCGTGGCGGGAAAATGATCAAACATTCAACGCCTACGGCATTTGGCGGTGGCAAATCCCGGTGCGCTAAACTTTTGCTAAAACGCCCCTGCAAATTTTTGAATAACCCTCCAAAAATCCGTCGCTACGATCTGCTCTTGGCAAAAATTGCCGCAACCAACCAAAATCCAACCACCGCTGACAAATCCTAAATAAATCAGCAATTGTCTCTTCCTCCAATTTACAACCCCTGCCATCGCAAATTCTGGTACGCGGCTTGCGTTATTGAGAGTTGAAACAATCTCTGTTTTCATATATTATTGCCGCGTCCGGATGGTTTAATTTGTGTTTGAAAGAAGAGTAAATGTTCAACCACCATCCGGACGCGCATTTATACTCATTGCGGGTTGATTTGTAATGTCATTGCGAGCGTTTCTCAGCGAAGCAATCCTTTAGAGTCAAAAGATTGCTTCGGCAAAAAGCGCCTCGCAATGACTGGAAATTTAACTCAAATGAGTGTATTCTCACAAGTTTTTATCCCCTGCCGGAGAATGTGCCATGAAACGCCTCGTCTTTCTCATCGTATTTGCGCTATGTCCGCTGGCGCTGCAAGCCCAATATTGGAGCGACTATCTGCTGGAAAATGGCTTTGATTCGCGCGATTACTTTTTGCGGCCGCATCGCATCGTCTCGGTCAATTTGAAAAATATCGACGAGGGGCTGCTGGGAATTTTGCCCGATCCGTTGAGCGAGCTGTCGTTTCAGCCGGCGTCGCTGTCGTCGATTTCCGGCACGCGGCTTTACATCGATCTCAAAGGCAGCGCAGAAAATCCCAAAGCGTTTAAACAACGCCTCTATCCAATCTATTTGTACGACAATGCGCTTTTTGCGCCGCCATATTGGGGACAACCCGCCGAGCGCAAATTGGAACCGCTGATTTCGGCCATTTACCTCGGCGATATTGCCGCGAAATATCTGCCTGGTTTCAAGTACGCGGTGTCTTATGAGCTGATCCACCATCAGGGCACTTTTTATGAGTACGTGCCGTTTTGGTATTACGGCGGCTACGATGCTTTTGGCACCCGCGCCGAGGCGAGCCAAAATTTTCCCGAGCTGGAGCCGAATATCAAACAAGATGGATTGGATGAGAAAACCGAAACCGCGCATTTGCTCGACGCCTACCTCTCGCTCAAACTGGCAAAATTTCTTTCAGCCGGCGCAAAGTTTGGCCGCGTGCAAACCGACGTCTCCGGCGATTACGTGCGGCTGAACAATTATAACGATCAATACAATAACAGCTATCGCTCGAGTTATCTCAACGCCAAGAGCACCGGCGCCTCGATACGCCAAAATGAATTCAGCGGCGGCGTGCTCTTGTCGCTGGCTAATCGCGAGATCGGCGTATTTGCCGGCCGCCTCGAAGGCGATCACAAACAGTCGGCGAGCGATCAAGACAGCAGCTTTTATCAATATGGCGAAATCACGCAGACGGATTACTTTGGGTTGTGGCGCTATTCGCATGCAAGCCAGAGCCATTGGCGGCACGACGGTGCGACGGAGTATGCCGGCGTGCACGGCAATTTGCCGATGAAAAACGACATTGCCTTTCGCTTCCGTTTTGAATATCAAAAATCCACCGTCGATCTTGCCAACGGCGATGCGGTGGTGGATACCAGCTACAACCATTATCGCTTTCGCAACTATCCGGACAACGTGCTGTACAATTCCATTTCCAGCTCGCGCTTCACCGACGGCCGCATCGGCGATGGAGACGAAAACATCACGCGCAGGAGCGGGGCCATCGGCTTGGTGGTGCCGATGTACAAAAACAGCGAATGCACGATCGGGGTTTTTGCAGAATCGGAGGAGAGCAAGACGTTGATGTACGAAGACGCGCAAGTACGGCGCGCCAGCCATCAACATACGGAGACGCCGTGGAGCCCGATTGGCAGCCAGATCGGCATCGAGGACAAAACGCTGCGGCTCGATAAGCGCAGCACGACGCAACGCCTGGCGCTGCCGATTGCGATGAGCTTTTATCTCGGCCGCGGCTTTACGGCGCATGTCGGCGCGATAAAAAAATACGTCAAGGTCGAGTCGGATGAGGTGATCGACATCTGGTACCGCACGGATTCGACGGTGGTGATACAGCCGGGCGGCATCACGGCGAAAAATCCGCCGCAACGGATCGACCGCTATATCGCGGTGCCGGCGCGGCGCAGCGAGAGCGCGACGAATTTCCGCGCGGGACTCACGTTCCAGCCGGTGTGGCGCGTTCGTGTCGACGTCGGCATGGGCGCGACGCCGACGGAATTGGATACCTGGCAGTTTGCGGTGCTGTTGAGCCTTTGAGAGTACTGAGTCGATTTAGTCTTGAAAAGACGCGCCAGAAAATTTACAACATTCTTCTTGCTTCTCAGCCATCGGTTTTGTAAAATAAAACGTCATGTATATCAGGCTTTGATCTACATGACGTTTCATTTAGGTGACAATTAACTTTAATTGGGAGAAAGAACATGTCAATTATATTCCCAGAAACGGATGAAGTCTCATTATTGTCCGAGCTTGAAGAAGCGGCGGAGTCAAAAAACTACAAAGCATTCGAGCATTTGGCGAAAAGCTTGGATTATTCCGAATACGGTTCGGCCGCTTTGAGGCAAACGCTTGATTTGGCCTTGAGCTTGGATATGGTGCCGTTGGCGCGTGAACTGGCGCAGAAGGGTTTGTGTTTGTATCCGCAAGAAAAAGCCTTTCAACAAGCAGCCGCAGTTTTAGCCCCCCCAGAAATCATCGGCACCCAACCAGCGAAACCTTCGAACTTGGCGCTATCCCAAGAATGGCTTAAAAGCAACGCTGCTCAATACAAAGGGAAATGGGTGGCTGTTGGCGATGGCAAGCTTTTAGGTGCTGCTGCAAAATTTAAGGAGCTTCAAAAGCAAATAGAAGGTTTTGGAAAAACGGTAGACACTATAATTGTAAAGGTACTCGCATAATGGCAAAATTCGATTCGTTGCTTTTCAAGAACAATTTTGTCATAGGCTCACTTTCCTATTCGGATCGTTATCCAGGACATGAGCAGCACGCTCGCATCGTCGTGTTCGTTGCTACGGAGCACAATCCCGAATCGAAAATACCCATGATTGTGGATACTGGGGCGCCGTGGTGTATCCTGGTTCCGGATTTAGCCGATGATTGGGGACTTGAACCTGTCGCTATTTATGAGCCAAAAATGAAAATCAACATTAGAGGGTATGACTTTGATGGGCGATTAGCGCGAGGAAACATCATTCTTCAAGCCACAAGCGGCGACAATCTACGTGTGCAAGCAACATTTTTTATTCCCGAATTGATGCCCGATGAGCCTTGGAATTTTCCCAATTTTCTTGGGCTTGATGGATTTCTTAACCGGATCCGCTTTGCCGTAGATCCATCTGAAAATGCTTTTTACTTTGGCCCATCTTACTGAGCCAACCTACTCCAGCGCCTCCCGCATTTTCTCCCGCACCATTTCCCGCAATTGACGGCTGTCCATCATGGCAAATTCCACGTAACAAATCGGCGGCAGAATCTCGACTTTGATCTCGCCCGGGCGCAAACGCTTATCGATTTTGTTGTTGATCTCGAAGCTGCCGCGCTGCAACACCGGCACGATGTCGACGCCGGCGGTTTGCGCCAGATGAAAGGCGCCGCGCTTGAAGGGGAGCAGCTTGCCATCGCGCGTGCGCGTGCCCTCCGGAAAAAGCAGCAACGAGGAGCCGTTTTGCAGCGCTTTGATCGCGGCGGCGAGGCTGCTCATGGCGCGAAACGGCCGCTCGCGCTCGATGGGAATGTGCCCGAGGCGGCGAATCAGCCAGCCGTATAGCGGCCAGCGAAAATGGTCGGCCAATTCCACCGCGCGAAACGGTTGCGGCAGCGCGGCTTTGAACACAAAGGGATCGAGGGTATTGACGTGATTGGCGAGAAAAAGATAAACCCCGTTGGCTTGCCGCCCGCCGTGATCGACGAGGCGCAAGCGCACGCCCAAGGCGCGCAGAAACCACCGGCAAGCGCTTTTCATCCACGGATCGTAACGTTCCGGTTTGAAAAAGATCAACCAGAACAGCATGACGAGGCCCATCACGCCAAAGAGCAGCAATCCCCAGCTCCACAAGAACCACGAGCGCAAACGGTCGATCATGTCATGAGCTGAAGTTTGCCGGAAAGAACCTCGACTTCAATCGGCGTGGTCCCCAGGCTTTCCCCGTCTGGCGTCAGCAAAGAAGGCGGATCGGTTTCCACCCGCACTTGCCGGGCGCGAAACACTTCCACTTCGGGATGCGAGGTGTGCGTGCCGGAAAAAATTTGGGGGAACGTGCGCACCAATTCCCGGCGGGAGATGGAGTTCGCCACCACAATGTCGAGCAGGTTATCATTGATATTCGCTTCCGGCGCGATTTTCATGTTCCCGCCGATATAACGCGAATTGCAGATGGCGACAAAAGTGTTGGGCCGCTCCACAACTTTTCCATCCATGACCAGACGCATTTGATAGGGGCGCAAGTCGGCGAGCGTTGCAAAAACACTGACCGCGTAACCCAACATGCCGAGTTTCTTGAATCCCCTGGCGCGATGGTTCACTTCGGCGACGAAGCCGGTGCCGAGCACGTTGATGAAATAAAACTCATTTTTGTGCCACTGGCGTCCGGCATTGCTGCCGTTGCTGCAGCGGCAGCGCGCCACGTCCACCGGCTGCGGCGTGCCGAGCGCGGCTTTGCGCAAGAAATCTTCGAGCGTGACGCCGGCCAGATCTTTGGCGAAGGAATTGCCGGTGCCGCCCGGAATCACCGCGAGCGGCGTGGCAAAATTTCCGCGCGTCGAATCGAGGCAAACGTTGATCACCTCGAAGAGCGAGCCGTCGCCGCCGAGCACCGCAATGGCGCGCCAGTTTTCTTTGAGCAAGGGCGGCAGCGCCTCGAAAAGATGTCCGGCATATTGCGAGACGAGCTGATGCGTGGCGATGCCATTTTGCGCAAACCACGCGACAACATGTTCCAAAACCGTCCGGCCGCGGCCCATCGCCGACGCCGGATTGGCAACCAACAGAATTGGGTTCAATTGACCTCCGCGTTTGAAATCCGGAGCTTTTTTTAGTGTTGAACAATATAGGCGATTCCTCTGCCGTTGTCAAGCCTGGAGTTTAAGAAGAAATAACTTGCACCAAAGAGGTTTCATGTTATATTCAAAAATGCTGATCTTGCGGTATATACTCGTTACGGGTTATTTTGTAACGTCATTGCGAGCGTTTTTCAGCGAAGCAATCCTTTGAAAATCAAGAGATTGCTTCGGCAAAAAGCGCCTCGC
>JAKEEU010000155.1 GCA_022616415.1 Candidatus Zhuqueibacterota bacterium
AGTGATTCTCATAATGTTGTCCAAATTCCCATGGTAAGTTAAGATCATTTTGTTACTATTGAGAACAAGTAATGCCAATTTAATTTTGCGCAGCCCCTAAGACGATCGATGACAGTGTCGCCCCACTTATGTCGCTGCTGGCGCTCGACGATCATCTTGCCGATGTCCCAATATAGGGCGATGACTTCTTGATTGGCCGCAAGCGCCACTCGTGTGCGCGCCGCTTGAATCCTCGCCTTCAAATCGGTGAGCAGTTGCGCATAGCCTTCGATCTTTTTCATCTGCTTCATGGTAGCTCTCCCGCAGCTTAATAGATTATGGATTTTGTTGGCTCCCCATTCGCTTATGTATAGTCGCGCGAGAGCCATTTTGGAAAATTGTCCAGCAACTTGCTGGATAATTTGGTTTAACTGCTCGTCAGCATAACAAAAATTGCGCTCAATATCAAGTAAAAAATCAAAAATTCTTCTACAAAATCGACTTCCCCAGCAGCGACGCCAGCAGTTCCGCCGCAATCTCGGCGGTGCGGTTGCGCTCGTCCAAAATCGGGTTGATCTCGACGACGTCGATCGAGCCGACGCAGCCGGTGTCGGCGAGAATTTCCATCAGCACGTGAGCTTCGCGATAGGTGAGCCCGCCGGTTACCGGTGTGCCGACGCCGGGCGCTTCCATCGGATCGAGGCAATCCATATCCAAGCTCACATGCAGGCGCGGCAAATGCTGCAAGCGGGCGAGCGCTTCGCGGATGACGGCGGCGATGCCGCGCTCGTCGATCTCGCGCATGGTGTAAATTCCGATGCGGCTCTCTTTGAGCAAGGCGCGTTCTGCAATATCCAAATCACGGGCGCCGATGAGAATGACGTCCGAAGGTTGGAGCTTGGGGCCGGGGCGTCCGAGATTGACCAATTCCGGCGTGCCGAGTCCCATCAAAGCCGCCAGCGGCATGCCGTGAATGTTGCCGCTCGGCGAGCTTTCCGGCGTGTTGAAATCACCGTGCGCGTCGATCCACAACAAACCCGACGGCGCGTTGTGCGTGACGCCGCCGACCGTGCCGGCGGCAATCGAGTGATCGCCGCCGATGAAAAGCGGAATGCAGCCTTCGGCAATCGCCTTTTGGCCTTGCTCGTAAATCAGATCGCACGCTTCGAGCACCGAAGGGAGAAACGACATTCCATCCCGCGCTTCGCGGGACAACGTATCACGCACCGGAACCGGTATGTTGCCGATGTCTTCAACGGTATGTCCTAATTTTCGCAAACGGTGAGACAAGCCGGCGTAACGCAACGCACTCGGCCCCATATCCACGCCGCGGCGGGATTGGCCGAGATCCATGGGAACGCCGATGATGCGAATGGAGGAGGGCATAGGGTTGGATTATTGGATTGATGGAGTGCTGGATCAATGGGGTAATAAATCCTGCGGTTACTCATTTAATTTTTAGTTTGGTGAGAATCTTTTTGCCAACGAATAAGATAAAGATTCTTGCCATGAGAGTCAACCGGTTTTTGAAATGAAAAAAACAATTGACTCTCTCGCAGATAATCCTTATCTTGCTTCCGAAACAAAGCCGATTATATGTGATCCGAATACCTTGGCTTTTTACCATGATTCGACGTGGTTACACCTCTCTCCGGAGCTGCCTGGCTTTCTCATTCTTGCTCCTCTCACCGCAGCCCGATACCTTTGCCCTCGAAAAGTACGGCTTCGAGTTCCAGTCTATCCTGCACGCCGCTTTTGATTCCATCCTAACCGAGCAGCAATATTGGGTGCTGCTCAAAGCTGCCGACGAGCTGGCTTTTCAGCGCGAATTTGAAGCGGAGTTCCTGCTGCTGCTGTCGCAAAAGGAAAAAACGGCATACGCCGAGCTTCCCTCTCTGGATCGCCGCAAGGCGTTTATTGAGTTTTACTGGAAATCGCGCAACCCCGATCCCTTGCTGCCGGAGAACGACCGCTTGCTCGATCATCTCCAGCGACGCGCTTTCGCGAGGCAACATTTTTTTATGGAGACGCCACCCTATTTTGATGATCGCGGGAAATATTATATCAAATATGGCAAACCGATGCACCGTTTGCAAGACATCGCCGGACAAAAGCGACTGCTGGAATACAAGTTGGAACTCGCTTTCAGGGATTATTCGGTTTTGGAGAATGAGTCGTGGTCGTACGTCAATGTCGCGCCGAACTTTGTCGTGCATTTCGTGAAAGAGGGGCAGGTTTTTAAAGAGACCCAAAGCTTGAAAGAGCTTATCATTGGCGGCCAGCGCCTGGGTGTTCTCGCATGGCACTGGTGCGATCTTTTAAAAAGACGATTCTGGATGTCACCTGCCATCAATCGCACGGTAACAGCAATTGAAGATATTGAAAGAGAGATGGTGCTCGGCAGTAGAGGACGGTCGGCAAGACCCGATAATTTGGGCGCTTCACAGAGAATAGTTTACCGGCTGGTCGAAAATTTGGAAGAAGCCGATTATGAGACGAAGCTGGCAAAGCTCAAAGCGCCGCCAACGGCGTTTCGTGGGATGAACGCCGTTAATAAGCTGCCATTTTCTGAGGCCATCGCGCAATTTCGCGGACCGGGGAACCAAACCAGACTGGAAATCACGCTGTTGTCACCGCTGAAAAATTATATAAAAAATCCCGACACCCTTGCCACTGATACCGTGAGCGTCGAATATGGTTGTCTCTTGCGTGACCAGCGCTTTGATTCCATGGCCGGCGCACGTCAGCAAATATATTTTCCGGCAAAAGCGGCGGCCGTGGAAAACTTAGGTTACGCGATTGGCCATCTGACGATCTTGGCCCCGCCCCAACAAGCCGAGTTGGCGCTGCAAGTAAAAAACCTGGTGAATGACAAGATCGGCTTCACCCAGCAAGCCGTCGATATTCGGGATTTCAGCGGTAACAAGCTGATGATGAGTGATTTGCAATTTTTCGTCAACGTTACGAACGCCAATCAAAGACGGGCGCTGCCAAGTTTGGAGCGGCAAAATGTCGTGCTCGCGCCTTGCCCTTATGATGAAGTGCGCCAGTCTGTTCCGTTATTTTGTTATTTTGAAATCTACAACTTGCAATCTGGCGGCTTGGCGGATGAATACACGATCATCTACAAAATCGTAAGGGATATGGATCGCCGGAGTGTTGCCCAAAAACTTTCAAACTGGTTGAGTGATCCAAAAGCGGTTTCCATCAGCATAAATAACACGCGTTCGATTATCGCTGATACCGCAAATGAGCTCATCGCACTCGATCTTGGCAATCTTACGAAGGGTAGCTATCGCCTTGAAGTTACTGTGACAGATACAAAAGACAACAATATCTCGGTAAGCGCACAGGAAAATTTTAAGATAAACGAATAGAGAGCGCTTTTCCCCCTGCCGGCTGAATCCTGCTGCATGGTGTGTGACATTCAGCTAGGAGTGCACTATAATAAAGTCACGTTGCAAAATTGGCATCTGTTTGCACAATCCACAACAATCGCCGGTTGTAAGAATTACAATTGGATGAGAATAGAATAAAGTGTTGTTTGGATTTGACTTGGGACTAACCTATGCAAAATACCGTTAATTTATATGCAGAGAATTGCATATTCCTGTGCACAAGCAGATTCAGAAAGAAAAATTAGATTTTGCAAGGTTTAATAAAATAAAGGCTTTAAAAGTTGACTTACCCCATGGTTTTGCTGGCAAACTTTTTGCAGTTAATAATTTTGTTAAACGTAGGTCACATTTTTCCCTCACGTGTAAAATCAGTCATTTCGCGAAATGTCAACAACGAGACAACAATTTTTAGGCGAATTGGGCTGTTTTTTACGATGGATCGTTTTTGAAGTTCCTCACTTCTATTGTCGGGGGGCGCCTTGACTATTGGGGTCACGTTCATATAATGACATTCCACTAAAAAACCTAAAAGTGAACCATGTCACAAGGAGGAGATTGGTATGCGATTTTTTAGCGCAAGATCATCACGAGCGCCGATGGCGTTCATCGTGTTCATTGGCGTTTGCCTGTTCATCTTTTCTACGAGCGGCTTGGCGCTCGCCACGGGTACGATAACCGGCAAAGTGACTGATAAGAAAAACGGTGAGCCGTTGCTGGGAGCAAACGTCGTTGTGAAAGGCACAAAATTCGGGGCCGCAACCGACATGGAGGGATCTTATACGATCCCCAATATGCAAGCGGGTACGTATACACTGGTCGTCTCTTATGTTGGATTCCGTACCCAAACATTTGACGTGCAGGTGCGGGACAATGAGCAATCCGCTGCCAGTTTCGTCATGCGGGAAGACATTTTGAGTCTGGATGAAGTCGTGGTCACCGGCATTTCTTCGCGCACTTCCAAAGAAGTGGCAGAAGTCGCCGTTTCTCGTGTCGCTGTCACCAATTATACGGCGCAAAATACTTATCAATCGGTCACGCAGTTGGTTAGCGGCAAGGTGGCCGGTGTCAATATCGCGCCGACCTCGGGCAACGCCGGCGCGGGTTACCGCTTCAACGTGCGCTCCGGCGGCGGCTTGAAGGGCGATGAGCAGCCGGTGATCTATATCGACGGCGTCCGTGTAGATAATTCCCAAACCGGTACGGGTACCCTTGCCACCAATGGCTTCGGCGTCGGCGGTCAGGGCCTCAGCGTGCTCTCAAGCTTGAACCCGGATGACATTGAGAAAATCGAATTCTTGAAAGGTCCGGCAGCGGCAGCGTCTTATGGTACGGGCGGCGCCAACGGCGTCATGTTGATCTCGACCAAGCGCGGCAAGCTGCAACCCGGTCAAGGCAGCGGCATTGCGATTGATTACAAAATCTTTGGCGGCACCAATCGCCAGTCGTATGATTACAAGGACGCCGACTTTGTCACCGCCAAGAACGCCAATCGCATTTTCCGCAACGGCGACATCTTGCAACAAACCGTGAATGCCACCGGCGGCAACGACCGCCTCAAGTATTTTGCCTCGTACGATGATCGCCACGAGCAAGGCATTACGCGCAACAACTCGCTGAATCGCAAAAACGTGCGCGCCAACGTCGATGCGTTTCCCAATGAGAAACTGACGTTGCGCCTGAGCACGGGGTACACGTTGAGCAAGATTCTCCGTCCCAACAACGACAATAACATTTTTGGTTATCTTGGCAACGTGTTGCTGCGGCCGTTTCCATACGGATTTACCGACAGCACCGCCATCGAAAATATCCGCGACGAGACGAGCACCAACCGCTTTATCGGCGCTGTCAGCGCCGAATATACGCCGTTCAGGAATTTATACGGCCGGTTCACGTTGGGCGTCGACGACGACAATCGCCGCCAGGATCAAACCTACCCGGTTAATTTTAATTATAGTGGGGTGTCGCAGTTCGATCAAGGCACCCGGCGCCTTTTCAACCGCCGCAACACCCAGTATACGTACACCCTGGATGGCCGCTATGAGTATAATCTTCTCGGCGCGAAGCTGCACGGCACGGCGATTGTCGGCGCGCAACTGCTCAATACCCGCTTACGCACCTCTTTCATCGACAAATTTAACTTCAACACCGAACTGATTACGAACATCGGGGCCGGAGCCAACTTGCAAGGCGCTGACGAAGCCTTTGAGAACCGCCGTGAAGCCGGCATTTTTACCGAACACTCCTTCAATTATTCGGATCAGTATTTTTTCACGCTCGGCATCCGGCGCGATTATGCCAGCGTCATCGGCAAGGAAGCCCCGAGCATCAATTATCCCAAAGCCAGCCTGGCGGTGCGTTTGGATCGTTATGCTTTCTTCCCCTCCATGTTTAATCTCATGAAAGTGCGCGCGGCTTACGGCGAAACCGGCATCCTGCCGGATCTGTTGGACGGCATTCCGTTGTTGTGGCGCGCCCAACAAGGGGGCCACGGCGCCGGCGCCGTTTTGGCCACGATTGGCAACGATGCCATCAAGCCGGAACGGGTCAAAGAGCTCGAGCTGGGATTTGAAGCCGAGCTCTTGGAGAACTATGGCGTGGAATTCACTTATTATATGCAACGGATCGACGATTCCATCATCAATTTCGTCAACTCGCCTTCGACCGGAAAAATCGCAACCGCGTTGCCGTTCAATATTGGCAAAGTCGAAGGCTCCGGCGTGGAAGTGTTGTTGCGCGCCTCGCCGCTGCGCTCGCGCAATTTTGGCATCGACCTGACCGTGATCGCCAACCACCAGGATAATGAAGTGAAAAGCCTCGGCGGCGCCCAGCCGATTTTTGACGGCTTCGATGCCAACGTCATCACCGAAGGCCTGGCCAAGCACGAATTCTATAACCGCTTGGTGACGGGCGTTAATTATGATGCGAACGGCTACTATTCCAGTGCGCAACTGACCGTGAATGCGGATGGCACACCCAGGAGAGTGGCCCAGGGCAATCCGATTCCCAAGAATACCGGCTCCTTTTCGCTGAATCTCCGGGTTCTGAAGAATTTCAACGTGTATGCGTTGGCCGATTGGGCGACGGAGCAAAAACTGCTTAATTTCACCGAAGTCTTCTCCCGGCGCTTCGGTAATGATCCGGAATTCAATCGCCTCGCCACCCAACTGGGCATAGCCGGCACCACCGCGCGCGCCTCTGGCGTCGCCTCTTTCTCAACGCCGGTCGCTGGTGTTACGCCGCTTACGCCAGGAACGCCAGAATATCAGGCTGCCGCCGAACGCTTCGCGCGCTTGGACCATCGCTACAATGCCAATTTTATCGAAGACGCCAATTTCTTCAAATTGCGCGAGGTCAGCCTCAGCTACAACTTCAAAGATCTGCTGCCGAAGTTTTTCGCCGGCAGTTACTTGAAAGATGTGGTGTTGGGCGTTTCCGGCAGCAATTTATGGATGACCACACCATACAGCGGCGCCGATATCGAAGTCAATTTTGCCGGCGCGCGGAGCTTGACCCGTGGCAACGACTTTTTGACCTTGATGCAGCCGAGAAGCTATAACGTCTTCTTGAACTTTTCGCTGTGACGTTTGTAGTAGCCCCTTATGGAGTTTGACAATCAAAATCGGTAATAAATTGTAGCCCTGCCCCCGTGTGGGGCATTCTTGCAACCGCGAATTTCGTAGCTCCGACAGCCGCCCACAAGGGGCGGGGACTACGAAAGATTACCGAATTTGAACGTCAAAATTCATTAGGGACCGCTATTCAGCTTATGACTCCGATTGACGGAGTTAGTACACCAAGTAACTTTTTCATGTCGTCCCGCGTGGCGGGATCTTTTTTGTTGTTAAGCACAGTGCTGGTTTTGAAAAAGATGCTTCCAGCATGACATGTTACTTGGAAGTCAACGAGAACGCCTAAAGGCGATACTACAAACATTATTTTGGAGAACCCAAATGAAACGACTTCTCATTTTTATAACTGTGTTGGCTGCGCTGGCGATCATCAGCGCCTGTACGGAATATTCCAACTCCGTGGATCCGATCATCAACCAGGTTCCGGATGACCGTTTGAACGACGTATCACAGGTGAATTTTCTGATCACCGGCGTGCAGGTGCGTTTTTCCACGGCGCTGGCGCAGGTTCTGGTTTTGGGCAGCGGGCTTTCGGACGAGTTCATTTTTGATGCACGTGTGCCCAATGCGACCTTCCCCACATTTCGCGATATTGATTTGGGCGACATCACGTTTGACAATAACTCGGTGGATGGCGCTTACAATCCACTCGGCGAGCTGCGATTCTTTTCCGATGATCTGGTGCGAAGAGTCGACGCCATCAACGTTGCCGATGCGGCGCTGCAGAAAAGAGCGGTCTTTATCGGCAATTTGTATGGCGGCATCGCGCGCTATCTGTATGCCGCCTACTTTGGCTTGAACCCCACCGAAGGCGGCGGCGTCATTGACAACGGCCCGTTCATTCCCTCGGCGCAGATGTATGACTTGGCCCTGGAAAAATTGCAACAGGCTTTGACTAATGCCGCGACCGACGCGGAGCGCCGCATTGTCAATTCTCTCGTCGCCAGAATTCATTTGATCCGCGGCAATTTTGCCGCGGCGCGTACCGCCGCCGCCGCCGGCATGGCCTCGGGCGATGCCGCTCTGCAAGGTAGATATAGTGCCCTGTCCACCAATTTTTATTGGCAGCAGGCGGGTTTGGGCCGGCCGCAGTTTGTGGCTGATAACCGCTTCCTGGCTTACGTCACCGCCGACCCGAAGGAAAAGAGCCGCATCGCGCTCAGCCCCATCACCGGCACCGGAGGGGTGGTTTTCCAGCGCCAAGGCAAATATGCCACCGAATCGACGCCGATTGATTTTATGACTTGGCAGGAAAATGAATTGATGCTGGCGGAATTGGACGTGCGCGACGGCAACGCCGGCGCCGCCTTGCCGCGGGTCAATGCGGTGCGGGCTTCGCATCAGCTCGATCCTTTGGCCGCCATCGATCTCGACGGCATCTACGTCGAGCGTGACAAAGAGCTTTTCGTCACTGGCGTCCGTTTGCTCGACCAACGGCGCTTCAACCGTTTCCATCTGCAGGCCGGGAGCTGGCAATTCCTGCCGATTACGGATGACGAGCGGAACAACAACCCGAATTTGTGACGGGCATTTATTGCAGTTGCCATTTCGGATGAAAAAACTGACCGGTCACCGTGAGTGGCCAGGTAACTGCAATTGTAGAAATCAGTGAGTGCGACGTGTAAGAAATGCTCCGTTCCCGTAACGGAGCATTTCTACTTTTGGGATCGATTACATTATAAGGCAAAACGATTTTCGGGCAAAATAATTGACAATCTCTTTTAATCATTTTGCCATTGATTTAATTGGAGAACGCGACATGTGCAGGCATTCAATTATTGTGGCATTGCTGGCGGTGCTGTTGTTGAGTTGGGCTTGCGGCGGCGCCAAGTCGCGCGGCACGAGCACAGCCCCTACGGGCGCAGCCAAACCACGAACCACCTTCGATTTTGGCCGCAGCACCACCTGGCAGTCACTCCATAACGTGGTGACCGATTTGCTGGAGCGAAACAACTATCATCGCACTCGAGTGGGCACTCCCAATTTGATTGAAACCGATTGGCGAACCATGGCGCCGGATAGCATCGAAGCCAATCAGGGAATCTTCGAAACCCGGCACAAAGTCATCGTCTCAATCACCACGCGCCGGGACATTTCCGTTGCTACCCTGCGCTTGACTTGCGAAGCACGCTTTGACAATGGACCCTGGCTCAAAAGCAATCCCAACTCTGAAGTGCTAAGAATAGTGCAGGAGATGCAACGCCAGGCCAAATTGGAATTGAGCCAATATATTCAGCAGTGGTGAAAGGAATCAGTTAAATTTACCGAATTCCCCACCGGCCAAAACCTTCTCAGCGAGATTACCAAGCCCCTCCGCAAAAGCGACGAGGCCTCGATCACGCTTTCCGAGTTGCGCACCGTCACCCACCCTATGAGCCGCGAGTCATTGACGCTCGATTTCGGCAAGCTCCGGCCGGGCGCATATCAATTGGAAGTGATGGTCAGCGCCACGCAGGATTCCGGTGTCGTGGCCAGCATCGCCAAATCCTTTGTCCTGGCTGAGGAAATGCGGTGAAGCTTGTGCTTGCGAATTTCATAAAATTTGCTTAATAACCCTTAACGAGTATATGTCCCTCCCCAGTAATCGCCAATGCCCAATCGCATGTTTCGCAACGTCCAAGGCAAACATTTCCAGAATGTTACGATCTCCGGCAGGTTCGTCCATTTGCAAAAAGACCACGGCATAACATTTGACTACATCAATAACGACAGAAGTGAGCGAGCAGCAATGAGAACCCGCCTGAGTTTGGCCTCTTGCCAATACGTCGTTCATGATAAAATCACATAAATGTGTTATTGTTTTCTACCGCGCCAATGCTTACTTTGCATATAAAAGACGCTTTCTGCCAAGTAAAATGGTCACCGCTAAAACCAACCTTATGCAAAAGTTCGTTACAAAGGTGCAATTTTATGCACAGCGAATCACTTCAAATCAGTCAAGTCGATTTTTATCAAAACTCGACAAGACAATGGGTTATTAACTAAAGGCTTGTGTCATTAAAAAAAGGGCATATTATTTGTTATTTTCTTTTTTTTGCAAAATCTCCGAATTTTAGTGTTGTTTGAATATAGCATCTCGCTTTTTTTTTGATGTAGTTAAGCTATACTCGTTAAGGGATAAAATTACAGTCATTGCGAGGCGCTTTTTGCCGAAGCAATCTCTTGATTTTCAAAGGATTGCTTCGCTGAAAAACGCTCGCA
>JAKEEU010000156.1 GCA_022616415.1 Candidatus Zhuqueibacterota bacterium
GGATAAAATGCAAGTGAATTTATCCGAGAACGAAGGTGAGAAATCATCGGGGGGTCTGTTTTTCGGCGGCAGGTGGGTTCATTTTATTCCGGCGCCGAAATTTGGGGTCTTGCTCACTGCGCTCCGTACTGGCCATGGATAGCGGAGTTAGTTTCAATGCACTCTGTGCTTTTGGGGTCTTGCTCACATGGGTAAAAGAGTGCCTGGCTTGTGGGGAGATGTTTCAATGCACTCTGTGCTTTTGGGGTCTTGCTCACACAAGGCAAACCCATCCATGGATTCGCAGGGCAGTGTTTCAATGCACTCTGTGCTTTTGGGGTCTTGCTCACAAGACCCGGAACCTGACGATCCGGCGGATGACGAGTTTCAATGCACTCTGTGCTTTTGGGGTCTTGCTCACAACGTCACGAGGGAACGAGTGTCCTTCGTGCAAATGTTTCAATGCACTCTGTGCTTTTGGGGTCTTGCTCACCCGTGAACACCGCCTCGGAAGGGCGGCTATTTTTGTTTCAATGCACTCTGTGCTTTTGGGGTCTTGCTCACACACCAAATATAGCGGAGAAAGACCAATGCTCTCGTTTCAATGCACTCTGTGCTTTTGGGGTCTTGCTCACATGACACGGAGGGCGACGATTCGCCTGGAGACGGTTTCAATGCACTCTGTGCTTTTGGGGTCTTGCTCACGAGCGGGTTTTTGACTACACCGTTACCTGGACGGGTTTCAATGCACTCTGTGCTTTTGGGGTCTTGCTCACATGTATTCGAGCTCCGGTGTTGCGACTGGAGACGTTTCAATGCACTCTGTGCTTTTGGGGTCTTGCTCACGTATCGCTCGTGTCCTTCTTTCAGAGGCCGATAAGTTTCAATGCACTCTGTGCTTTTGGGGTCTTGCTCACCTGAAGATGGTGAATTTGAGAGGGAGCGAGTTTGTTTCAATGCACTCTGTGCTTTTGGGGTCTTGCTCACTCCGGTCAATTCCCGCCACCTTAAGACATTGTTTTTTCTTATACAAATTTGTCCGAT
Source organism: Candidatus Zhuqueibacterota bacterium (assembly GCA_022616415.1). Lineage (GTDB taxonomy): Bacteria > Zhuqueibacterota > Zhuqueibacteria > Zhuqueibacterales > Zhuqueibacteraceae > Zhuqueibacter. Next base: position 1,024 of record JAKEEU010000156.1, read on the forward strand.
TCCGCACAGCTCCATTTTTCCAGACTCATTTTTGTAAAAAGTTACTTTTCGCTTACGCTATCTACTGTGAAAACAATCATGCCGAGCCATGTTCGCCTATAATCCAAATAAAGTCAAACATTAATCTCAAAAAAAACTGGTATGACAATTTTTTAACCAAGCTATGCACAATGTTGCACCCGGCAAATCTAATTTTTACAAAATTTAACTCCCTTTTGGCTTTGTGCGTAAGTCCTTGGAAGGGTATGGAGATTCACCTAAATTTAAGCCGGGTTACAAAAAGCCACCATGCAAACCTCAACTCTTTCATTTGAGCAAGCTTGAATCGTAATATTCCGCCTATATTTCGCTATCAAATTAATAATGTTCGAAATCGCACGAGGGGGTGGGGGAGATTTTTTATCATAAGCCGAAAGATTTCAAAGAACTTTTGCCCGGAAACCTTTGTCCACCCTGGAATTTATAGAAAAATCAAAATCTTGGCTCTCATCAACCCGATTCAAATTTGAAATACCATTTTTCGCCGCCTCGATAAATTTAGGATAACACAGTATAATAAATTTCTGCCTTCAACGCAAGCGTTTTTTCGCGCTTTGGCGATTTTTTTTCATGGGCTGGGCACGCGCACCGAATCCACCGCCAGGATCGCGCCGCTCCTGGCAACCAGCTCGTCGACGACGATCGACAGATCGGCGGCGAAATGCGCGCGAATCAAAGCCACTTCCGCAGCCGCTTTGCCGGCGCGGGCCAACGCCGCCCGTTCCGCGGCGATAAAGAGCTGCTCGGTGGCATGCGGCACCAGGAAGATGAATTGCAGCTCTTCGACCGGAAGCTGCAGCTCCGCGGCGATGCGGCGGCGCCATGGTTCGGCCTCCGGATGGCCGGCGCCGGTTCGGCCCCGGCGGGCATAGCGCGACATTTCCGCCGGCGTCAGGGGAAGAAATTGCGTTCCGGCAATTTTCCCCAACAGCCGGTCGCGGGTTTTGGCCGCCGGAACGTAGCCATAATGCCGGATGACTTGCGCAAGATCGACCTCGGCCAGACGAATATCAAAATCCGGTATCTCGCCGGCAGCCGGCGTTGCCGCCTCCCGGCGATGGAGGCCACGGCTCGAATCGCTCTGGCCAGACGGCTTGGATGGAGAGGCCGGTGTTTTGGGGGCGGCATCCAGGACAGGGTTTGCGGCCACGGCGGTTTGCCTTCCAACCGTATCGAGGCTGGCGCGGCCGACGAAAGTGTAGCGCCGCGCCGGCGGGCGTTCCGGCGCGGCCTTTTTTTCCGGCGCGGCCGCGTTTCCCGATTTGGCTTGGTGCAAGGCGTTTCGCCGCGGCAGCCGCTCGCAAGCGAAAAAGTGGAAGAGCAGGCTGCCGGCAACGAGCGCGGCGCTCGCCAGCCACAGATGATTCAATGCGAGCGGCTTCATGGCTGCCGGTCTTTGCCTGGGGTTGCCGAAGCCGTCGGGCTGATGCGCTCGTAGTTGCGGACGGCTTGGCGCAAAAGCTGCCGGCTTTCGTCGAGGTAAGGCTGCTGGGGCATCTCCTGAAAGCTCGGCCTGGCCTGCAAGCCTTTTGCGGCGGCGCGAGCGGTTGGCGCTGCCGGCAGTGGCATGCCTCTGACGGCCGGCGCGGCGGCGAGGCCCGGCAAGCGCGGCTGGGTGAGGCCAAAAACGGGATCATCGTTTTCCAAGCCGAGGCCGGAGAAATCGCTGGCCGTGGGGGCGGCATCAAGCTCGCCGGCGGCCCACTCTTCCGGCAGCATGCCGCCCAAAGAGTCCACAGTCGCTGGCGCCGGGTCAGGCAGGGGTTGGAAGAGATGGCCGAGGGGAGCCGGGACAGCCGGCTTGCGTCTAATCATGGTGTCAAATTTTTCACGCCAGTCGACCAAGAGAATGAGGACGACGAGCACGACGCCGAAGAGGATGAAATAGATTTTGCGCATCGAAAAACTCCTTTAAAAAGCTTTTAAATCATCTTGCCATAATTATCTTGCGTATTCATAAAGGCATTATTTTGCCAGCGCCGCAATTTGCACGGCAATGTCTTGCTTGCCCTGCTTGAGCGCATCGATGACTTGGACGACGCGCTCGAAGGGGAGGCGGTGATCGACGTAGAGCACGACGTTGCCGGGCCAGGACAGGCGAGGCGCGAGGGCAGCGAATGCCGCGGTGCTGGCGAAACGCTTGGTCTGGCCGGCCATTTCCACAGTAACGGCTTGGGCGGCGATGATGATTTTGGCGGATTGGCCGGCGGGCAATTTTTGCCCGGCGCCGGCTTTGGCCAGCTTGATTTCTTCGAGCCGGCGGATTTCTTCGCGGAGATCTTGCAAGATTTTTTCGAGCCGTTGCTTTTCGACGGCGGCGCCGGGAAGCATGGGCCGGGTGACGGCAAAGATCACGAAGAACAGGCCGAGAAAACCGACGGAGATATCGGCCAGGGCGACGAGGTATTTGAAGACTTTCATGGCTGGTGTCGTGTAACGTTTAACGGTCTCAAAGTCCGAAGCCGGTTAGTCCGAAGTCCGAGGTCAGAGGGTCGCGGGCACGGCATGGCGCTTTGCCCTCCGCTTTTTTGCCCTCTGCCCTGCGCCCTCTGCCCTCCGCTTGCTCTATGCCCTCTGCTCTTTGCCCTCTGCCCTCCGCTCTAAGCCCTCCGCGCTATGCTCTCAATACATTCCTTGCGGATCTTTTTGTCGCCAGTCGTCGGCGATTTCGGAATCTGGCGCGGCGGGCGAGGTGGGCGGCGGTTCCACGTCGAGCGGTTCAGTTGGCGGCTCGTCGTAGTTCAAGGGCATTAAAGTGGGGCGGGTGTAAGGCTTGAGCACAAACAGAATACACTCGCCCCACAAGCCGCCGAGGATGAGGCCGGCGACGGTGGAGGCCCAGACGTTGCGCAAGGGGCCGAGCACCTGTTGGAGCAAATCGCTGTTGCCGCTGGCGCGCAAGGAGGCGCCCAAGACCGGCAGCACTTCGAGGAGGCCGAGGCAGGTGCCGAGCATGCCGCTGAGAATGGCGAGGGTGCTGAACATTTCAGTGGCGTCGTAAAGCCGCTGCAGGAAGCGGTGCTCGCGCAGGGAGAACGAGCGCAGCCAGGCGCGCAAGCGCGCCAGGATCAAAAACACGGTGGTGGCGAGCATGTAAGCGCCGGCGAGCAGCATGAGCGGCCACACCGGGCCGATGGCGTGCGGCGTCAAGTAGCTGAAAATGGACATGGCGCAGTCGTTAGTGATCAGTTATCAGTTCATGTGATTAATTTAAGCGAACGGTTTGCCGAAAATCTTGTCCCGAAGGGACAGACGACAATAGCCCAACAATTTATTGTTGGGAAATATCACCCATCATTGCCTCACCAGTCCCGCCAGGGACGAATGAGAACACGGTGGCCCTGATATTTTAAACGATTCTTTTCAATCGTCCCTAACGGGACTTGGAAACATTGTTTATGTTTTATCTCGACAATGTTAAGTTAAAAAAGAAGTGGCTTTTGTTGCTGCTGGTCTTGGAACTCATCCCCCCGGCCCCCTTCTCATAGAAAGAGAAGGGGGAGAACAGTTCAGGGCTCTAAAAGTCCCCTTCTCTTTTTAAGAGAAGGGGATTTAGGGGATGAGTTCCTGTGAAACTGTGAACAAAATTTGCATCGACTTCGTTAGCTTGACACCTATGGGGGCCGGGGGGTGAGTTCATGGCCTCCACAAGCCAACTTAAACATTGTCAAATTATTTCCCAGAGATAAAATCTCTGGGCTATTCTCACGCTGTCCCTACGGGACGGAATCGTCGTCCGCTAACTTAATGATTACTGGTCATTGTTTACTGATGATTGCTTCGAGCGAATCGATTTCCGCGGGCGACAGCGGGCGCGTGATTTCCAAGCCGGCGGGCTTGCCGGGCCAGTTCAAGGCCGGGACTTCCGGCAGCAAGCTGCGGCCGTTGGTTCCGGCGGCGAGCCAGCTGAGAAATTGCTCCATCTCTTTGAGGGCGGCGCTGCCGGCGTTGATTTTGGCGACGGCGTCGCGAAAGCGCTCGATGAGGCCGGAGACTTCCAAAAGCTGGGCGTCGATGGCGAGCCAGGATTTGCGATGCTCGGCAAACAAGCGGGTGTATTCCATCTCGGCGTCGATCCAATCGAAGCCGCTTTGCAAATTTTCCCACATGGCGCGCAAGGAGGCATGAACGCCGGGAAGCTCTTCGTTCTGGCGGCCGGCGGAGGCGAGCAGCGCGTCGAGGCGTTTTTGGTTGGCCTGGTAAAGCGCCTGGCGGTCGCCGTGCAAGCGCTGCAGCTTGCGAGTCAGGGCCAGGCTTTCCTGCGGCGGCAGACCGGGCTTTTTGAGCTGCGAGAGAATTTGCAGCAGCTCGATCCGCGTCTGGGCGAGGCGCTCGTCGTTACGGCGGATTTGCTCGCGGATTTTCTCGCGCACCGGCTTGAGGCTGGTGCTGTCGCTGCCCTGCATGCGGTTGAGAATGCTTTCGAGATGGGCGAGGGTTTGCGCACGCAGGGCCTGCATGTCGGCGAGGGTGGCGTGCTTGCGGGCGAGGAAATCCGAAAGTTTTTCCTCGTAGCGCCGGCGCTCGAGATAAAAGCGGCGCGAGCCGGGCGGCAGCATCTCCATTTTTTGCCGGCTGGCGGCGAGCTGGCGCGCCACAATTTCGGCCTGGGTTTGAATGCCTTCGGTCAAGGTGGTCAGCGAGTCGATGGTGAGATTGAAGGCGCGGACGTTTTCCTGCAAAATTTGCGGCACGTCGACGCTCTCTTGCGGCCGGGCGGCGGTGGCCGGAAAAAGCAAAAGGCAAAAAGCAAAAGGCAAGGTTTTTCTCATCGTTGTAAACATGGTGGTTGGTCTCCGTGTAACGTGAAACGTGTAACGTTTTCATGGCCTGGTTTTTACGATAAATCGAAGTCGCTACCTCGCCTCGTCTGGTTGCAGAAATGCTGGTTCTTATCCCTTGTCTCCCCTTCTCCCTTTCTCCCCATCACCCACTCACCGACATACTCAAGCCCTGCGCCTGAAGGCGCTACTACGAACCTAGCTCACGCAAACACGACCGGCGCGTCCTGCGGCGTCACCGCGTCGGTGGCTTGAATGCGGCGGCGGCAGCTTTCGCAGAGATAATAATAGCGAACGCGGTCGCCGGCTTTCGTTTTGATGGTGGCGCTGATCATTTTTTTCATGACTTTGATCTGGTCGCGGTTGAGCAGGCACTCGAACACCGAGTATTGCACGGCCAGGCCGAAGGCTTTGAGTTTTTTGTGCAACAGCGTGCGGCGCTTGTCGTCGCTGATGTCGTAGGCGACGACGACGAAAATCCGCCTAGTGAGGTCATGTTTCATCGCGTGGTGGATTGATGGATTGTTGGAGTATTGGATTGCTGGAGTGTTGGATTGCTGGAGTGATGACACTTCCAACACACAAAGAATTTATCACTCCAATGATCCATCACTCCAATGATCCATCACTCCAATGATCCATCACTCCAATGACCCGTCACTCCAATGATCCATCACTCCAATGACCCGTCACTCCAATGATCCATCACTCCAATGACCCGTCACTCCAATGATCCATCACTCCAATAATCCATCACTCCAATGATCCACCGATCCATTACTCCAATCATCCAACATTCCATCACTCCTATGCCGTCACGGGGGTGTACTCCTTCTGCTTGCCGAGCAGGACGCGACTGAGCTGCCGCACCTGGCCTTCCAAGCCGCCGACGGGATCGCCGGAAGCGTGATGAGCCGCGACTGCCTTCTGTTCTTGTAGACGCTGCTCGAACGCCAAAACGAATTTTTTTAAGGCGTCGCGCTTCATTCTGCACTCCCGGCCGCTTTTCTGGAAGTCGGCCGGCGCGATCTGCCTGCTGTTGGTGATCTTCAGCAGCAGGGCATCGACGATCGGGCCGCGCCATTCTTCGATCATGTCGGAGGCAAGCGCGGCGTGGCCGCGTTTAGGCTCGTGAAAGAATCCAAGAAAGGGATCGAGGCCGTGCATTTGCAGCAAGCCGGACATTCTGGAATAGAGCAGCGTGTAACCCAGGCTGAGCATGGCATTGATCGGATCCGGGGAGGGATGATGGAGCCGGCGCTCGAACTTCCATTCGCCGTGGAGCGCGCCGCGCAAGATTTTGAAGTGGCACGCGGTCGCCGCGCCTTCGAAGCCGAGCAAGGTTTCCAGGCTTGGCGCGCGCGCCGCCTGCGCGTGCAAGCGCTCGAGCGGCTCCAGGTTGGCCTTCAAATCGCCGTGGCGCAACTGCCGGCGCCAAAGCGCGAGCATGTTGGCGATCTTGCCGGCCACGAAGGTTTTTGCCAACCGCAGCCGAAAGGAGTTGTCGTGAAATTTGCGGAACTGCGCCAGACGCAATTCCACATGGGCGCCGTCGCCGCGGGTGAACTGGCCGTAAAACGTGCCGTTCGGCGAGAGATAGACGATATCGATGCCGCGTTCCATGAGCAAGCGCACCGCCGGCTGGGTGATGTTGGCCGGCGCCATCAGCACGATGCGCTCGAGGTGCAAGAGCGGCATCTCCTGCACCACTTTGCGGTCGCGCCGCACTTGCACGCGCTCGTTTTGCACGCCGAGGCTGGCGCCGTAGTCGTTGACGTAGAGCACTGACATAGCTGGTTGCTGGTTGCTGGTTGTTGGATTGCTGGATTGCTGGGGTGTTGGGGTGTTGGATTATTGGAGTATTGGATTGTGAAGAACTCCATCATTCCATTGCTCCATTGCTCCATCACTCCATTGCTCCAACACTCCATTCACTCACCCTTTCATCCTCTCTTTCAATTTCCGCAACGAAAACCATTCACCGAGATAATTGAATCCACGGCTGAGATGGTGCAGCTTCGTCTTTTCGCGATTGAGCGGCAGGTGCAGCTTTTCGAGAATGCGCGCGGCGGCGTCGAGGGCGTCATCGGCTTCCTGCCGCGTCGCCGCGATGATGGCGATGTCATCGCCGTAGCGCACGAAACGTAAGCCTTGCAGCCGGGCGGCCTGATCGAAGGCGTCGAGATAAATATTTGCCAGCAGCGGGGAGAGCGGGCTGCCTTGCAACAGGCCCTGCTGTTTGCTCGCTTGCCGCAAGCCGCTGTTGGATTCGGTGATCACCTCGACGTCGAGCAGGCGCTTGAGCAGCTTGCGCACGGCAAAGTCGTGGAGGCGGCGATTGACGGCGCGCAACAGCGGCCGGTGCGGGATGCTGCCGAAGCAATCGCGCAGATCGATTTTCATCACCCAGGGCCGGCCGCCGAGCGCATGATCGCGGGCTTGCGCCATGGCGGTTTGCGGCGAGCGGCCGGTGCGATAGGCGTGGCTGTAATCGTCGAAATTCGGCTCGAAAATTGGAATGAGAATTTGGACTAAAGCCCGGTGGACGATGCGGTCGACGAACGTGGGAATGCCGAGCGGCCGCGGCGGTCCGACCTCACGCGGCATGAAAATGCGCTTGACGGACTGCGGCTGATATTTGAAGTGCAGCAACTCCTCTTGCAGCTTTTTGAGGCGCACGAACGCCTGCGGCTCGAAATGCGCCGCGGTCATGCCGTCGAGGCCGGCCGCGTCACTCAGCCGCCGCACCGCGCGCCAGGCGCGGTTGAGGTTGTCGTCGGCGCAAAGTTTTTGGTAAAGCGGATGGAAGAGCATGGGCATCTCTCCTGGTTTCATGATGAGAGACGCCGAAGGGTGGGGAAATCAAAATGACAGGGACAAATTGAATTTAAAAAAGAATTAGTCGCTCACGGAATTGGAACAGCGCACGGAAATGAACAATAAAAAATCCAATTATTTCGTCTTTTATTTTCTGAAATTCTGTTTTGGTGGGCGATAAATTTTCCTGATGCCAAAATGCAGAAGCTGGTAACACAGGGCTTTGAACCGCGCTTCGGCAAGATAAAACAAAATGCGTAGAAAAGGCAGCACGCCATGGTGCGCCACCCAATCCCAGGCTGGGCCCTCGGAAGAATCGGCACGTTGGCGGGCGTAATAAAAGTGGTGATGGTAAAACTCTTGCAAATGGCCGGCTTGATGAGAAAAGCCTTGGGCGCGCAAAGCCACCAACAGGTTGAGAAAAAAAATTCGCTCGGCGGGAACGGCGGGGTCACAACAGTCGAGTAGCGCGGCGAGATGCGGATAGTGGCCGCGCTTTACCTCCGGAGCAAGCTTTTCGGCGAGCCAACGGCCGCGAAAGGCAACCATGCCACCGTCAACGGAATACCAAATGAATGCTTGCAGCCGCTGCGATTGCAAAGCTTCCATCACCGTCGTGCGATCGTGGTGCAAATGCCGGGTCAACAAACTGAGCGGCACCGCCACCCCGGCCATACCCGCCTCGACAAGAATCTGTTCGACACGATCTGGTTGCGCCGGTGAGGGCAATGTCGCGCGAAAATAGGCCGCAATAATCTCGTCAGCTTTGCGCGTGCAATACTCAGGCTCTTCTTCCGGCACATGCACCACATCGAAATCCTGATGATCGGGCATGAATTCATATTCATCAGCAGGCGCCGTCACGACGACACGGCAAGCCGGAAATTCCGCCGCAATTTTTCGGCATACAGCCAAATTGAGGAAACGACTGCCGTGATGGATCAAGTGCAAACCTTGCCATTGCGTGGGATTGGTTTCCAACAAAGGAAGGGCTTTCAGCGTTGAAATAAAAACGGCATGCGCGTGGCGCCGGGCAATGCGCGCCAGGGTGATCAAGCTGCGGATGGCGGAGCGCTCGGCTGCCGGAGAATAGACCAACAGCAGCGGCCGCGGCGAGCCGGCGGGTGCATCCAGGCGTTGCCACAACCTTTGCGCCCATTCGTGTTGCTCCAACGGGTCCATGACCTCAACTCCCCAAATGCGCTCGGCCGCAAGGCCACCTTGCCTTGTTCGCGTTCCCATGATCTCACCCTTGATTATTCTGGTTCACCCGCTAAACCGAAATTGCTCCGGCGCGAGAGGAACGTCCGAAAAATGCGCCGGAGATAAGTCACCCGGCCCGTAAGGGTTGAGGGTTCGAGCATCGCAAATTTTACCCGCAGAAATTTTTGCACCATTAGCGGCAAATGCTCGTTGCGCGGGCGTTTCAAAACTCGAAAAACCCACGAGTCCGCCGGGAAGCCATGCAACTTTCCGAGCGTGACGCCAAGCGAGCGCAACGCACAGACGAGCTCCAAGGTTTTCTCTTTGCCAACCAAGCTGTGGAGAAATTCCGGAATCAATTGCTGCGCCCGCAAGAATTCGCCTTCCAAGCTTGGATAGCGGGCGGCGGCCGGATCATCCGCCGGCACCTGCAGCTTCGCCGGTGTGCATCGCGGCGTGTCGTCATCCGGCTCTTCGCCGTATTCGTCCAAACTGTGAAACCAGCGACGACGGAGCTGGCGTCCCAGGGAATAGCAATAATTCGCCGCAATCTTTCTGACGAACGCTTCCAAACTAAGGGCAAGGCTTCACAGAGCGCGCAGCTCCGCAAAGGATAAACTTTGGTAACGCCCGGCATCGGGGTGTTGCAAAATGAATCCACGGGAAGTCGCAACAATGGCCACGGCTTGGGGTTGTGGTGTACGGTTCTGGCAATGCGACCACCGGAACCCATTTCGGCAATGGTTGTCAAAAAAACATGGCACTCACCGCAAGCGCGACATGCCTCGCCAGAGGCCTTTCATAATAAGAGACGCAACAACCTGGTGAAAATGAAATGGAAAATAATATTTTTCCTGACAAATGGTGAGAAGATTCGTAGGTGTTGGCGGCTGGGTAAACACCCAAAACATCGGATACGGGTGAAAAGATGCTGCCGAGGCATGCGCATATTCCGGCTGAAATAGCAAATAGATTACTTCATCAACGCCGGAGAGGATGGCAAAGTTCCGTACCTCGACCATGCGGGTTTCGAGGATGGGGTTTACTATTTGTTCTTCAATAAGCTTTCATTCCTACGCGATCGCCAATATTCCACGTTGCTCAAGGTCGATTCTAGAATTGAAAGATCCTTCAATGCCTCAACATGTGGCACGACCCTGAAGTCATGCCGCGCATAAACACCGACAAACTCAATATTAAATAAATCAGTCGACATCAGCCTGCCATCAAGATACACATACCGTTTATTGGGCTCAACATCTCTTAACCAACCTTCCATGAACTCTATCCATTCATCAATCATCTCACGCGAAGGCTTTTTTCCCATCCAAAAACGGGTTAAATCTCTTTTCGCCAGTTCAACCCAAGATTCTTCAACGGTCACAGCGCGAGCAAATGTGAAAGCTGCCCCACATTCAATGCAACTGAAAAGCCAGCCACATCCACACCAAGGACAATCAGCCTGCATAGGCGTTCCAATTAAGGCTCGTTTGCATCTACAATGTGAGATCACATCGTTATTGTCTTTGGTTAAATACAAATGTTCTGACATGTCTTTTCCAAAAAGTGATTAACTTGACAATGTTAAGTCAAAGGTTCTATTTCTCTGTCCTTGCTTCTGCCGCTTGTTTCGATCGGCATGGCAGAATCATCACACAAAAACATTCGGAAGACAGAAAAATGATCCACAAGCGGATCAAATTTGTCATGATTCCGCACAGCGGAATATTTGCGCTCTGCTCCATCCCGTCATCGTCAACTTCACCGGCATAATGTCAAACGCCGTCTTTCCGCCATTCATTTTTCTGTCTTGGCCTTCCAAAGGTCAAGATTATAATAGCTTGGTCTTTGGAAGACTTTTGTTCAAACCAACTTAACATTGCCAAGTTAATGCTAAACATATTTTTCATCAAAATCAATAACGAAAATCGAACTTCGTTTATTGCTTCACTTGCGGATTAGATTCAATGCACTTAATGCTCTTCATCTGGTTGCCGCTAACAAAATTGCCTAAATTCTCATATCCCTGCTCGCTGCAATCTTTTTTCTCCCGCTTACCCCTTCTCCCACTCCCCCTTTCACCTTCTCTCCCCTTCTTTTTTCTCTTTTTATCTTTTTTGCCTTACCTGCCCGAGGCCCATTGTCGTGTGCGAGCCGACGCCGGAGAAGAAGGCCAATTCCGCCAAAAGATGCAAGGCCTGGCGATAATTTTCCGGCAGCGCGGGGTGCAGCGCAAAATGGCATTCGCCGACAAAGCCGGTGCGCTTGTATTTTTGCATATCGACGAGGCGGGTTTCAATGCGGGCCTGGCTGAGAAAAATGCTCTCGACGAAGTGCTGCAAGTCTTCCACCGGCAGGGCCGCCGGGCTGGCGAGCTGCCATTTGTTGGCGAGGTAGCCAAAGACGTAGCGCGGCACCGGCAGCGGCAGCGCCTGCTTGTTTTCAATGAAGCAGGTGGGCGATTCAAACCGCAACGTGACGGTATTGCTCAGCTCGCGGCGCTCGGATTGTTGCCGCACGGTTTCGATGATTTGGCTGAAGCTGCTCAACTGCGCCCAGTGATGCTCCTGCGGCAGAACGAACGCCGGGCCGGGCACGAGCTTGGGATCATCCGGCTGCGGCCCGTGCTCTTGTTGGCGCAAGGAAGTGACCACGCATTGGATGAAGTCGGCGTGCATGCCGGTGAGGCGGTACCAGTAGGTTTCGCCTTGGGGAATTTTGAGCCAGCCGTTGCGCTCTTCAAATTTGCCGTGCAAATCCGAGAGCGTGTACGGCCGCCGCTCGTTGTTGTCGTGCAGCAGCGTGACGAGCTGCGGATGGTCACGCTCCAGCCAGCGCAAAAACGACCCGTGGATGATGCGCGTCGGCATGGGCGGGAGTTTGGTGTCGGCAGAAGCCGTGAGGGTGAAGACGAGGCTTGCGAGGTCGGTCATTGCTAGTGTCCAGTGAACAGTTATCAGTTTATGGTTGTCAGGAGTGATGGAGTATTGGAGTAATGGATTGCTGGATTGTTGGATTGATGGGCTTCCAATATCCAACGATCCATCACTCCATCATTCCAGTAATCCAACGATCCAGTAATCCAACGATCCAGTAATCCAACGATCCAGTAATCCAACGATCCATTACTCTAACGATCCATTACTCCAACAATCCATTACTCCATCACTCCAGTGGTTCACTCCATTTTTTCGTAGTCGCGGAACCGCACGAAGCGGAACTCCGAAGTTTTGCTGCCATCCGGATGATCGACGGCCAGGCGCTCGGTGGTCGAAGCGACGCAGCGCAGCCCGGCGGCGGTGGCGAGCTTGACGAATTGATAGACGAAGGTCATTTCGCCCATGACGTGGATGGCGGATTCTGGATCCTTGATGCTTGATTCTGGATTCTGGAAGTGGTCAAATTGGTTACGGCATTTTTGCACATGCTCCTGAGCAATTACAATGATGGTGTTCAAATCGGCATTGGGTGCAATGGCCGGAAAGGGCAGATCGCGGACTTCGCCGAAGCTTTGGGCGGCGGCTTGCATTTGCGCCGCGCTCCATTTGGCGGCGGCGTGGTTGGAGAGGTTGAGGAGCATGGAATTAAAACGTGAGACGATCACGATCTTCGCCCGAACCTTGGGGAATTTCAAAGCGACTTTGATTTATTTAATAGGTGGGTGCCAGCCAGCGTTGACCCAATTGCGCCGCACCATAAGGGAAACAACATTATTCAGATCAAGGGCTATAACTGTGGCACGTCCAACTGGCGTCATACCGATTATCTCTACACCAGACTCACTCCAACAAAAGTGATCCCACCAACTCTGCTTGCGAGGATTGAACAATGGAACGAACTGCCCGGTGAGGGGATCAACGGCATCCTGCTGTGAGCTTTTGGCATTGTTGCAAGCTCGAAAAGCCAGCCACAGATTGTCTTCATCATCGCTGCCACCGGTCCCGGTCGGCACAAGATGATCGATCTCGAGAACTCCCAAAACCAACTCTTGCCGGCCCAAGCAGTAGCCGCAACGATTACCTGCATCCTGGCGTATTTTTTCTCGAAGTGTGTTTGGAATTTTGCTCATGCAGATAATGGTTGACGCAAACCGCGCCTAACGGCCTCGGCCAGCGCCTCGGATTGGTGCAACCACAGGCGCTGGTAGTTTTGATATAAGCTATAAAGCTCCGCTCTTTCTCTTTCAGTTAAAGCGCCGGCTTGTTGTTTATCCAGCAAGACAGATAAGCGCGAGCTTTGTTTGTTCTCCATGCGCGCCTGGGAAAGCGCCAGCACTTCTTCGTCAGACAAACTGGCAACGGACGGAAGCTTTTCAGCCCCCACATCAGGCAATGCCATTTCAAGCGTCTCCGCCAAAATCTTCTCAATGGGCCGGGAAACGGCAGCAGCCAGACCGGCGGCGCGCTTAAGGAGTGTATCTGAAAGCGTCAAGGTAATTTGTTGTTCCATTTTTTATTTTCTCCAATCAAATCTAACAGGTGAGGGTCATAGCTGATCAGGTGGGTCGCATTGCCATTTTCGGCACACATTGCAGATACTTGCTCATCTCCATTTGCGCCTGCATAAAGTCAGCGAATGCTTGCTCACGATTATATCCTTCACTCTTTTTACGCTGATGTAGTCGCTTGGCCTCCTCCAGAATTTCGTTGACCTGCCCACCGTACCTTTTGTGAGAATAAACAAACACTTGATCCCCTTCTCTTCGGAGCATGAGAGAAATGTCATTGCTTTGCGCCAGCGCATTCGCAACAAGCTCCAAATGATTTTTGAAATCGTCAAAGGAAAACTTTTGCAAGTTATTTTCCAAGATTTGTTTCATTTCTTTTCAACCTTTCTTGGCATACGACAAGTTAAAATGATTCATATAGACTCGGCGTTAAATTGAAATGCCTTGGAATATTTTAAGCATTTGTTGAGTTTAAGTCAAACATTTTTTATTGCCGAAGCTCACATTTTTTATCGCAGGGTAATGTGTTCTTTTTAGAATTCAATTGTTTTGCCCGAAATGGTTTTGCCTTATTAAGGCTTGCCCAGTTGCTTGCCCTGATCGCGCAGCGCCTGCAAATCCAAAGCATACTTGGAAGAAATTAGAAAGCGGGCGCGCTCCGGCGGCTTGAATGACCACAGAATGCGCGGCGGATAACCCAGCATGCCGTGCAAGATGGCAACCACCGCGCCAGCGAGCGGCGCATATCCGGGCGGCAGAAAAGCCGCACCTTTAGCAAGATAGGGCGCAGCCGTCTGCGCGATTTCAAACGCCTTGGCGCTGATCTCGTTGGGATCATCCAAATGCGCCACGGTGTTGCTGATTTTGCCGACACAGTGCAGCCCTTCCTCCCAATCCGCCTCGCGGTCGAGCGCATCGAAAACCGCCAGCGTTGGCGGCAGGTGGCCTTAATTGAGTTTCAAAACTTTCCCAACGACCTGATCATCTTTCAAGGCGAAAACACAAACATAATCTTGCGTGAAATGATTGTAAACAAAAACTGTACGCTTGTTTTTGAACGGAATCGTCAAGTAAGTAATCAGCCAATTAATCGAAATCCCTGCGACAGCGACCGGCAAGCCGAAACGAACTGGTTTGGGATCAGTGGCGCTATCGGCGATGAAATCGTTCATATCAACATCCCAATGCTGCAAGAAATCCGAGGGCAGTTCTTTCTTCTGCAAGGCGAATTTGATTTCCTGTAACTCAACGCCACCGATGGTTAGGACACGGACAGGCTCAATACGGACATCTTCGTACTGCCAAAGAGAATCGGCGACGGCTTTCACGCTTTTTTGCGGATCATGAGTATCGAACTCAACATATTTGGTGTCGCGCAAGATTGCCTCAAGAAAGTCTCGGCGCTCGGTGGAAAGCTTGGAGAGATCGAGTTGATCTCGCGGCACCAACAGCACGGGAATGACTCGAACTTGGTTTTTGAGAAAGAGCGAATAAACCTGGCGGAGTTCGTCCAAGCACCAGTCGGAGTCCAAATAGTTTTGGGAAACGAAGGCAAAAAAGTATTTGCTGCGTCTTATGCCGGAGGCAATCATCTCCGCCATGCTGGAGCCCACGGGCAATTGCGACTGATCAACCCAGGTTTTGACCAGAGAGTTTTTGAGATAATCGGCGGCTTGGAGAACAATCTTTTTATCTTTCGTGCTGTGGCTGAAGAAGGCTTGGGGCATGAGAAGCTCCTTATAGGCGTTTTAATGATCGAACTTCGTGATCCAAAAAACATTGCTCACGAGACAGCCCGACTAAATTTTGTTCTTGGATACGGCGTAGCGCATTTGGCCTTAATGGGAAATGCATTACTTGAATGGAACCGTGATAAGATTCGATTTTTTGCCATAAATTTACGCTATCCTCTAACCAATTTGATGTTGAAGCGATCCATGCTGTAATCTTGCGTTTAGGTTTACGCTGACAGAGGAACTCTAGACGCTTTATGATTTGAGTCACTTTATAAGCTCGAATAGGCGCCTTTGGATTCTCATGAATTTCACATTCGCAAACCAAAATTTCATTATTCCGCTCTGCGTAAACATCTATATCACCTTCGAGGCCATCTAGGGTTTTATGTTGCTCAGCAACATACCCTAGACGCTGTAAGTAATCGCGCACCTGAACTTCAAACACAAAACCCAAATCCTTGATGAATTGGAATGATTGCAATTCAAGTAAATGTTGGCGAGCCTCCTGCACGTCATATACTCTCATACCCATTTCATTGATCAAATACTGCAACGCATCGCAATGGGGAGGTAAATGTCCATTGGGGCCTTTTCCAACATCACTATCTTCAGAAACCAAAATCCCGTTTGACCGAAAGGCCACTCCGATGAACACATGATCAGATGGCTTGCGACATCCTGAAACTATAAGTCGCGAGAGATGGTCTTTGGGAAGTCGGCCATTGCAAAAATAGAAAACTTTTCTATCTTTTAAGCTTTTGTACCAATGACGAAATGCTATCTGAGCGCCGGCATTCTTTTCATATTCGTGACTGATTACATTATTGTGATCATGGCACAGGAATAGTCGAGGTTCGGAATTCTCTTCGGGAACAAGCATCAAAACGAACTTTAAAGACGTTGTTTTGCCTGCTACGAAGGCTTCTATAATGATGTTGGTATCAATTGCCACCTTCATTTTTATTCTCCAGATTCATAATATCGGCTGTCGTTCGCGTGAGATGAACTACGTCATCATAGTCATATCTAAAAAAATCTTGAAACGCCATAGAAGGCTTTTCGAGTTGTCCGTATTTATCAACTTGAATAAATTCGAGTCTGCTATCACCATGGGCTCTGCTTACAAAAACCAAACTTAACGTACTTGATTCTAGCGAATAACCCCCATTACGCACCGACATTTCTTTGTCCGGTTGAATCTTGTCATATGATGTTTCAGAAATTCGGCGCTGAAGACGAAGTAATAGGTGTTCGCTATGAGTCTCGACTATGAAACTAACTCCTCTGCGGTTGGCACAATCAATAAACAAGTCTGCTAAGATTGCTTGTGCAGCAGGATGCAAATGCAGTTCCGGTTGTTCGATAATCACCAAAGAACCCAGATTTGCCGACAAGCTCTGCAATAACACTGGCAACACCTGCGAAGCGCCAAAGCCGATATCCTTGATATTGAATTTCGCTTCTAGCGATTCATGCACCATCACTTGACACAAGGCGTCAAAACCACTGATGCTTCTTGCTCTTTCCACATTGATTTCTTGCCCCAATTCCAAATGTCGTAACCACTCGTCTAACTTTTCTAAGGTATCGGCATCGACTTGATTGGTGAGAAAGTCAAGAAAAGCGCCCATGCCACGCTGTCGCCATTCCAAGCCGGTCCATCTATCGATAGTAAAAATACGTTCGGGCTGTGGCCGAATCGGCCCTATGTATTTGATTGACTTCAAAAAAATTTCAACTTTTGTTTGCGCCACTTGCAGTAAATCAGTTAAGAACTTTGAGTCACTAGACAAAGCGTGACTTGCCATCGTTTCAGAATTCGCAAACGTCGGCCAAAAACCGCGCGCACTTGCCCGAATCGCCAAGGATGGCCAGTATTCTTTACTAACTTGCAGAATATCGCTCCAGAACCATTCGCCTTCGCCTAGTTCATTGGCCGTGTAATAATCCAGTTTTTCATAAGCAAAGATTACCGGACTCGCTTGATCCTTAGTTTGATTTTTTTGGAAAGGCAAATCCAACCGAATCATCGTGTGATCAACCGTTTGTTTGTCTGCATTCCAGGTGAATCCAACGCTGATATCAATCCACTTAAGGTTGTCGAGTTTGATATTCGGCTGCCAGCTTTCGATTTGGTCGGACTTTAACCGTTTTCGCAAGTGGTCAAGAATAGGCTCTTTCTCAAGACTGCAACGGAAGCAAAAAATCATACTACGATTTTCAACTTCCTCTTCATTTTTTTTATGTACTGATTCTTTAAACGACCCTTGATCAATACCCTCCTTTGTTACGAATGTGAGTGGGCCGGTTTCTAACGAACTATTCAAGCTCTGCTTCAAAAGCAGAAGCGCGCGAATGATGGCGCTCTTGCCGCTTGAATTACGGCCAAAGAGAAGTGAGATCGGTTTCAGCTCCAACCAATCCGTATCGTTGAACGCCATGAAATTTTGAAGACGGATTGCTTCGACAGTCAATGAAGTCATCCTTTCTTGAACAGATAACAGCTACACGTAGTGAAGTGGATGATCATTGGATCACATGCACATCCTTTGCCTGCAATCCTTTTACCCCTTTGATCACTTTGAATCGAACTCGATCACCGGATTTCAATGTGTTTAATCCTTTTGCGAGTTGATTCTTGTGTACAAACACATCTTTCCCGCCGCTGTCTGGCTGGATAAAACCAAAATCCTGATTCGTGCCTAATCCAAATTTTTTCACTATGCCCTCGATGTAATCTGCGGGAAGATCACTTTTTGAGGGTCGAGCTAGCGGCACCGGATCAACCGGACGATCTAAAAATGTGGCCCCTTCAAGCACGGCGAGGGAATCAGAGAGTACCGGTCGCTCTTTATATTCATTCTCATTCTCCGGATGTTCGATTTCCATGTAACGAGTTTGTGAGGGGTCGGGCCCCGGCCAACTAAGCAGAGCCAGCAATGCCTGGACACGTTCGACTTGTGCCAAGCGTGAGAGGTTTCGTGCCGATCCTAATTCACTCAAAACAATTTTCTCAAAGGCAGCCAGATATGGCTGCGCCTCGGCCTCGCTTGCGGCTTCTTCCCAACCTGTAGCGTTGAAGAGTGTTGCGTAGCGCACGGCGCGATCGGTCAGATGCAAGTTTGGAGTAATGGCTACCGCACCCATACCGAGCGGTTTTCCCATACCCAACTTGTAGCGATAGGTTTTTTGAGAATCTCCCGGGAGGGTCAACGCCCACCACAACGCTCCCAGCTCTTCCTCGCGCAGATTTTCAAAATATATTTTGAAAGCGAATTTCACTCCGGGCCGGAGCGGCATCATGCGTGTCAACTGTTTTTCGTGACCACGTTCCTTCTCCGTTGCTTGAAGGTCTGGTGTCGTCCCTTTGTGCCAGTATCCTTTGTGACCTCGAATTTGTGTCTCAAGCGGCGAAGTGCCATAATGCGCTAACGAGGACTTCTCATCCGGGTTATGCTTTGCACTGCGATCTTGCACCAAATAATGCTGGAAAGTCGTCGGCTTGGGACTAGAAAGCGTGTGCGGCGCAATAGGTTCGGGGTTTAACCAAAAACTGTCCAGCGGTCCAACATAGCCTGTATAACGTGCATCGCTGAAAAATACTCGTCCGGCTCGCTGCTCTTTCGGCCCGCCATCTTTCTCTTCAACCCAACCGAAAATGGCCTCGGCGAGATCTGGGCGTTGATCGTTACGCAAAGCTTCGGGCACAAAATCCAGCGGCGTTGCGGCGCGCGTCAATGGTTTATCTTTCTGTTTTTGGAGATGAGGTTGAAGTTGTTTTGGTTCAAATACAAATAACCGCATTGGAATACGAAAGTTCGGGCTATGGCCGAAATATAAAACTTCTTTTCCTTCAGCCACGTAGAAGACTGGCGCCCCATCCTTGAGGCAGCCCCAATCTTTGCCGCCCCAAGCGCCAAGTTTTTCTTTCTGAAATGGCGTCATACCGTCGCGATAATCTCGAATAGCCTGTTCTGGGATTTCCAAGGGCTGCGCGCGATCATCTTTTATAGGAAGCACAAGGGCGTGTTTCTTGCGTGGTGACTTCTGATTTTCTTTTCCGGTTTCCAACATATTGCCGGAGCAGGTCAAGATTCCCTTGTATTCATATCCTCTGTCGCGCGAGCCAATCTCTAAGATCGCGACATACGGCCCACGCTTACCACGTCGCACCTCCGCCTCAAAACAAACTTCAAACCAGTTTGGCTCATAATTCGAACTGTTGAATCGCCGGAACCCCGAGATAGCCTTACCATCGATGTGCTCCTCTTTGATTTTAAGATAAGCTGCTTCCGGCGGCCAACCCATCGCTTCCGGAGTCATGGCTGGGCGCACGAACCACTTGTCGCCCTTCTGCTCTAAATAGCCTGCTTTAACTTTATTGCCGAATGCGCCCAGCGCTTCTCGATAAGGTTCGCGGAGAGGATCGTCTTTGGAGGCAGCAACAGCGCGAAAAGTGAAGGTCGGACTGGGGGTTACCCAGCGCATTCGGCCATGGCCAACAATTTCTACCAACGCTCGAATCATGCCACGCAACGTGCTGCCGGGAATGGTTGGAAGAGCATCGGCTTTTAATGCTCCCGTCGAGAAGAAGGGCGCCATCTGCACTTTTTCCTCGATGGTCAATTCATCCGGGGATTTCTGGCCGAATGCATCATACTGCGTACGAGTTAGCATCCCGCGCACATACGTCGGCGAGCAAGTTTCCAGCTCGCAGTCAATCCAGCCAGTCAGGGCTTTTTCGTGATAAAGATCATGATCGAGTGGTGTTCGGGCCGCAATCATTTTTTCAGGCAGCGGGACGAAATTGTACGGCGCGCGCGCCCATTGTTTTTTCCCTTGCCGATCAATCCGATATCGCGTCGGGTTACTATGCTTCAATGCCATCTTGTTCTCCTTATCGTTTGTCAAATCCAACCAACCGGCTAACAGCCACGCGCGCGAAATCTTCTTTGACCAGATAATGCCGAACACGCAAGCGTGGTGGGGTGGTTACACCCTTTTCTCCCAACGTTAGTTTAATGGGGACTGCATGGCGCAAGCCCTGTGCGCCATCTTCTAACAGCGTGAAATCTTCCTTTTCATCATCAAAATGCAAGTGCTTACCGTTCGTGCCCCACAACAATTGCAGCTCATCAAAACTTTCATCCCAACCGACTTTTTCTCCTGCTTGCGCATCACGAATCAAACGTGCATGCCAGACATTGTCGCCATTGCGCCAGAGCAAAAGCTCTGCGTGTTCGGCGAACAGCCGCGCTTGCTGAAGTGTTTCAACTCGCAGCTCCGGACAAGCCTTTTCGGCAACGGCGTTGCCTTTCGCGGCTTCGTGGGAAGTGATGAGTTGTTTGCCGTCGATCCGTCCCCAAATCACGCCATCATCGGCATGAGCCAGAAGCCATTTCAGCTTATAAACTTCAGCCTGCTTTACCAGCCATGCTTTCACATCGTTGGTTCCATCATAGGAAATGGTATCCATAAGAGCCGGCTGTAATTCTTGTATAATGCGTTTCATGTCATCTCCTGCAAATGCTTTTTGAGCGCATCAACTTTTTGTTGCAAATGGTCACGGTTGCCAGTGATCGTCAAAGTTTTGCCATTGGCCTTTTCGATTTTCCACGTTTCTTCATTCACGCCATGTAGCTCGGCCAGCTTGCCCCGCAACCGTCCACGCCCTACGCTGCTTTCGCCGCCGAGTGGCAAGTCGCCTGTCCACAAATCTTTGAGCAGCAGCAAGAGCAAGCCGATTTCATGGTCTTCCGGATTGAGCAGCCGAATGTTGACGGTAACGGTGGTATCATCTCCCCCAAATGCCGGTTGCTGGTCGAAAAGCGCTGTCTCACGCGCGCCGCCGGTGAAACGGTCAATACTGACACGGTTCTGTACGAGATCGGTTTTCGCGTTATCGATGACATACTCCTCGACAATGACACGACTGGCGCCAGGCTTAATTCCGGGCTTGATGTCAGGCCCAAACATCGAATCAATCAGTTTATTTGCTTTATTAGACGTGCCAATTGTATTTGCAATCTTCAGTGCACGTGCCCGCAGTGTGCCGGCTAAGCTTGTGCCTGAGAGAATGGGCTTAACGTTGCCATCGCGTTGAAGGGCGTGCAGGTGAACCATGTCCGGGCCGGTGTCATCTTTGCCGCCGCCGGAGCGGATAAGTACCGAGCCATCCAGAGAAAAGGTGGCGTAAACGAAGAAAATTTTACGACTGTCACCTAATTCAGTGGTGTTAAGCGCATCGCGAATATCAGTTACGAGGTTCTCGTCTTTGAGCGGTTCGCCGCCATATTTAATCCAATCTAGCAATCCCCCTTTCTCATCTTTCAGGTTTTTCAAGTCATACGTTTTGATTCGCCACTTTTCAACGGTCACTCGCCCGTAGCCGCGCCGTTTGCGCGCTCCGAGAGTAATACTGCCATTAGTCAACCCGAACAATGCCGTCGTCAAAGCTTGTTTAAGTTGTTGCTCATCGTCTTCTTTCTCTCGAATCAGCAGTTCAAAACGGAGTGGGAAAATTGTGCCGGCCTGCCACAGTTCCAGATTATAAAGCGTATCATCTTGGGCGGTGCGGCTGGAGGAATTGAGCTTGACGCCATCGCGCATTTCAACGCCGAAGTTTTTCCCCAATGCATCGTCGATAATCAACGCGCTTTGTTCGCCTTCATCGTCTGCCCGAAAGCCGCCAAAAAGCTTGACGGCACAGGTCGTGCGCTCTTGTTGAACTCCCGATTTATCTTTTTTAACCTTTGGATTCGGGAGACGTTGTCCATAACCCTTTTCTCGAGCGCGCAAATAACTTCGCAAGGCGCCGGCAATGGAGGCACCGGTCAGTAGTGGAGTTCGGCCATCAAAAGGATCAACGACCAGCGGCATATCCGTTAGATCATCAGTATCGCCGTTGCCGAAGTGCGCCGGGGTTTCGAGCACGAGATCGACTTCCACGACAATCCGCTTGATAATTCGGCGCGATTCATCGCCGGACCAGAGTTGTTTGGGCATAGCGCTATCTCCTCACGTTTTGCTTTTCTTTGGCGGCACGCGCCAGCGTCCTATCAATTAGGCGTAAGTTATATTCGTAAGCCATCTCCGGCGAGAGTTCTGTCGTCACGCCGCCAACTTTGGGAGGTACACCAACTTTGAGTTGTTCCCAAATTTTCGTTGTATCGGCGATGCGCTCCCGTAGCCACTCGATGAGTGGTTTATTATCGACACGATCGCTGGCGAACTGTTTGCTTGCCACCTTGCGGCGTTCAACGTCGTTGAGATAATCAGCGAGGCGTTTGCGCTCGCGGGCCAGTATCTGCGGCATTTCCGAAGTTGGCTCGGTTGGTATTTCTTGTAGCGAATCTTGAATAATGGCACGCAGGCGATACAGTTGGCTTTTGCTGGGTTGCTTGATGTGCTTGCCGAGCGAGTTGGCGCGCTCTGTTAATAGCAAATCCAGTCTTTGTTGCAAGAGGCGTTTCGCCATGCGCGCGGCGAATTGGCCGCTCGTGGTGTTGGACGATAGAGTTTTATCGGTCATGTCAGAGATATGCTTTCTTTCGTCCACTCGCAACTTAGGCTCCTTTTGCCAATTGACGGCTACGCGGCCAAAGCCCTCAACGCGACGCTCGCCAATGCCTTTCGTTTCCAATTCATGCAGCTTATCAAGTGGACAATGCGGGCTTTGAAAAACAAATACACTTCCCCTCTGCACGGCCAACGCTTGAGGCAAGGGCAATCCCCACTTGCGGTTGAAGCCACCAATTTCCTGTCCGCGTATGAAAGGCTCCTGCGAGTTGAGTACCACCTTGCCCAATCGTTCAGAAATGGCCTTTTTGACCACATCCTTGTTTACCACATATTGGCCGTTGTCGTCACGCAAAAGGGCGTCACTCAATAATGTAACAACCAATTTGCCGTCGACATCGGGCACGAGTTCGCCATCGACCTCACGCCAGTTGTCGGATACATCTTGCGTATCATGAAATTGGGTGCGCCCATAGCCGCCACTGCGTGAGCCACCTAATGTCGTTCCCTCTGCAAGAAGGGGTCGCAGAATCTCCACATCCGAATCGTGATCACACAGGATGACAGCGACAAAAGTCTGTTCTGGAGACAATGCTTCATAGCGATAAATGGCACCAGGGTCTTCACCTTCGCGAACACGAGCCCGCTCCTGCGGACGGCCAAAACGCCGATTGCGCGCAGTGTGAACAGCAAGTTGACGATTGGGCTGAAGCAAGTTCGCCGCATCATCGCTCAGTGCACAAAACTTCTCGCCTAAGCTTTCCCACTTCACCTTTTCTTCGGGATGCTCAAGCGCAAAATCGTATATGGTTTCCTGGTCATCTTTCCGACGCTGCCAGGAAACGGGCGCGGGCAAAGTCCGCTTTTCACCGCCCAGTAAATAGCCATTCAAGTAACGCGTCGTCCCGTCAAAGAACAGTCGCCGCACTTCGGCGTCGGCAGCACCCAGTTCGTAATTCGGTTTATTCGCTTTTTTGTTCTGAATGTACTTAGCGATGACAGCGCCTCGCAAAACACTGCCGGGCAGATAATTGAATGCTACCGCACTGTTCGGCTCGCCTTCCAACGCTGTAACCAACGTCGGTTCTAGCAGAATAACACGATAAGTTATGACTTTCATGATTTAGCACCCCCTTTCACAATTTGTTCCAAGCGGACCAAATGTTTGGCCGTGATTTCGCCACTTTCGTCGTGCAGCCTCGCTTCAAGCCGCCCGCGTCCGCGATTACGTCCGGTTCCAGCGCGACGCAACGACATCACACACGCGGCAAGCAAGGCCAGCGCATCTGCGTCAAGGTCACGAGCAAGGTTCAAGTGATTAAAATGCAATTGGGCGACACATGGCGTGTTGCGCAGCACCACACGCATCGAGCGCAAACTGCCTTCGGCGGGCGCGCCGGTTTCCTCATCCATCGCAGTTTGGCGACGAATAGCCGTGATTGACTCCAAAACTTCCGCAGGGGTCAGTCTTTTGGCGTTCACATCCGCTGTCACAGCTTCGCGTAAATCTTTTGGCATCAGCGCCGAGCCTACGTGCAGGTTGGCATCGTCATCCAACGTGCTGCCAGCCTGACCAAAGAGAAATTTTGCCGCATCGTTTAACCGGTCTATCACGGGCGACGCTTGGAGCGCAAAAAGAACATTGGCGCACTCTTCGACCAAGAGGCCTTTAAGCGTTCGCCCACGCAAAAAGGGCAAGCCGGTTGCCGCATCGTACTCCACTTCATCGTCAACCAGCCCAACCACGCCGTCGCCACGCCCGAAAGTCGCATCGCTTCGCAAATGCAAATGCAGTTCAAAGTTCATCGTGTCTTCTCCTTACAAAGGAATAAACCAGTCCGACAGTTCGATGGCATCGAAATAACCACAATAATAACCCTGCCAGCCGCGTTTCGGCCAAGCCGTCACCGCTGGTTCCACCTCAGGCAGCGATTTTCCCTCGTTGTATTTTGACAAAAACTGTTCAACCGCCTCGCCGCCCAGACGCAGAGCATCACGCAGCGCCTTAATCTTATTCCGGCGCGTTGACCAGTGTGGCTTTTTTTCATCAGCATGGAGCTTCAAATCTTGAAACGCCTCGACGCCTTTCATGATTACTTGCCAACTCCGATGTGGGTCTCTGGTATTTTCGCCAAGTGCGACCGGACGTAGTGTTAGCGAGCCTTCGGTAGTAGTGAATTCACGCTGGCGAATCTCTTTAATGTCGCCGGATAAACCGCTCAAGGCAAAATGCCAATCAAGATAGGAACCTTCTTTTTTATTTTCATTCTTATCCTGATTCATGCGCCGGTAGCGTTTTGCAGATTGGCATAACTCCTCGGCCAAAGCATAAGCACGAGCAAACGGGTAATGGGTTTTGACTATCGCCACCCCAGCGCAGGCGGTTGCTGGGCCTTCGCCATCGGGAAGATTAGTCGTGTACTTCTCAAAAGCTTGCAAGTAGACAATCGCCAATGACAAGCCGAGTCGGCCGTCGCACACGAACGTTACATCATCCCCGCCAAAGACAATCGGGCGGAAGGGAAGATAATAACCCCAATTTTCTTCAAATTCCTTTAATTCTATTTTGGCCAACTCGTTTCCGAGCAAGTTTGTATGAATGATGCGATCTCCCCAAACCTGTTTGATACGTTTCATCAGCACGTCAAACACTTCGTGCAGGGCTTTTTGCGAAGCCTGTTCCAATGCCTTTGAGAACTCACCGATCTTTACCTTATACGCATCGTTGTCTTCAGGTCGCTTATATTGTTCACCGATAATTTTGATGCGCTGACCGATGCCGTTACCGTCGGCATGAACAACGGCGATATAGCTTTGATCGCTGTGGCTCCGGCCGAGATTGTCAAAGTCGTGGGGAAAGTCGTAATCTTTTCCCAATTCTTTGTCAAACATTTCGCGCAAACGTTTATTCGCAGGGCTCATGGCCTCCAGCTTGGCCAATATTTCTGCTGAAGCGGGATACTCCGGATCATTGCCGATAGCCGGAGCCATTCCAATGGCCGGCAGACCGGTCGATTGGCAAACCGCCGTCACCCCCAAACCCAATAGCGGCGCCGAAAGAGGTCGCGACCTTTTTTGTTCCGCCAAGTTTTTGAATGCCGCCTCCACTTTGTCATAAAGCGCCTCGCCTATTTGAAACGATTCTTGCCCAATGATCAATTGCAGTCCAGGCGATTTGGTTAACGCTTTGCGCGACAGCGTACTAGTAAATGTTTTTGCTCCAGCGCCATCTTGAAATAGCGCGACAAAATTCCCGCCTCCGGCGTAAACCTCTTTGGCACCCTGTGGCATCGCCTCACGCGCCCAATCTCGTGTCGCTTGGGCAACGAGATAAGATGCGCCAATATTCTCGCGTAAGCGGTTGCTGCCGAAGATATAAGGCTGAATTTGTGATGTGTCCACAACGACGAGTTCCATGTTTCTTACTCCTCTCCACTTTGGGATCGAATCCATTTTTCAATTTCTGCCGCTAAGATTGACATGTGCTTGCGTCCGAAGACACAGGCATGCGGATCAAGATCGCGACGAATTTCTTTTTGCAGTTTGTCGGGCTCATCGCTTGAGCAAACGAGCGCCACACGCGCTTCATCGCCACCCAACTGTCGGGCGCGAACCACGGCTTCAAAGAGTCGGTGTTTAAGCCGACTATTGTCGCGGTCGGTCGAGCAGGAAAAAGCAAACAGTTGATAGCCACGCATCGCAGTCACATCAAGGTCAAATCTAACCTCCAAAGTTTCAATGTTTTGTGCGCAGTCGTGCAATTCAAGCTTGGTTGACAGGCTTTTTAAAATGCTCAATACGTGGTGTTCCAGCCATTTGCCATCGAGCCAATCACAGAAGATTTCGGGTTCACGACATCCACAAGACGTGGCCGCCGCTGCAATGGACAGATCTCCAGCAGCTTGCCCCAATTCCCCTCGAATCGTACTCACAACTTTTTGGAGATCCATTTCTGTTGGCAGTGGAAGTTGTACGGTATTCAGCGCTCCTTTGCTTTTCCACTTGTCGGGCCGGTCGTCACGACGGCACCACCTGTGAAGTGTTTCCCTTTTCCATGTCACCCATGCACCCACTGTGCGAGAATCAACGTTGACATCGGCGAGGGCTTGCGCTGTATCGGGCAAGATCGCCTGGATGTTGGGGGGGTGCAAGAATTTCCAGTTGTGCAGGCCAAGCAAATCGCTCAAAAGCAAACGTAATGCACGTCCCACATGCTCTTCCTGAGTGAGTTCGCCACTCTCCGGATCTTTTGGATCAAGTACCATTTTAAGGGAGCGTGCGTCCAAATAGGTCAAGCTTGGGATTACGCCGCTGGCTTTTGCCCATCGCTCAACAGTGCGGTAGGCGTGAACAGACATCGTCTTTGTGCCGCCTGTATAGTGCAAGCCAATGTTCTTGGTATTGACGGTTGTGAGATATTCTCCGACTCTTTGAACGATCAACGCCGGATCAGATTCTTTTATTTCAACAAGCTCGAATTGAGCCTTACTGAAACCTCGATCCCGCAGCCATTGACGCAACCGCGTGGCAATCTCATAAGTGTCTTTCGAGTGGACAAGCACAATCCTGCCGTTATGGTCGGCAAGCAACATTGCTGCCACCGCATTCGGTAAAGGATTACCCCCAATCAACAATAAGAGACAATCAGTTTTTGACAAAATACTCATGGGTTCTTCCCATATTCCTTACTTTACAATTTAGCAAATCGCAATCTCGATCAAAATCCAACAACCTTGCCACAACCTTGTCATTCCTCCACCCGAATCAGCCTCCCGTCCAGCTTCAAACCATAACACTTGCCATACCGCCCCACCGCGCTGATGCGATAAAGCTCTGCGGTTTCCACACTCGCCAACGCAATATCGAGCTTGCGATTGATCTTGCTGATGTATTGCAGCAGTCTCTCCAAAGTCAGACCTTTGTCGCGTTGCAGAGAATCTTCAAAGCGTTTGAGCATGCCGGCCGCGCCGTCGAGAGCGCGATATTTCGCCAGCAGATCTTTCACGCTTGCGGAACGAAAAAAGGCGCTGCCCTCGGGTTTTTCAAAATACTGCTCGTAGGCTTCACGCGGAATGGACGGCGGCCGCCTTTGGCTGCGCTCGGCAAAGTGCCAATACAAACAAAATTCGATTGGGGGCAGCTCGATCTCCCGGCCGCCAATACGCAGCAGCCGGCGCTTGGGAATCAATTGCAGCACGGGCGCGCGCGGCAGCGCGGCGATTTCGGCTTGCGTCCACTGCAACAACTCGGCAAAAGAGGCGCGGCGTTCGAGAACTTCCACCGGTAATCGTTCCCGCAAGCGCACGTACGGAATCTCAACCAACTCCACTTTTACCTTTGCGCTGTCAAATTCACGGCCATCGGTCAACCGCAAGCTTTGTGAAACCGGCGCGGGATAATAGAACTCCGCATGATGCTCGGCCTCTGCCGGGGTGAGCAGCACGTGATAAAGCTTGTCCTGCTCGCGGCCCAGCATCTGCATCACCAGGGCCATGTAGGTGCTCATGGTTTTGCGGCCGCCAGCGAGAGAGCAATGCACGGCCGTGTTCGGGTCATTCGTCTTTTCCCACAGCACGCGTAAAATCAACTCGAGAAAAGTTTCGCTGTCCTGGTGGCTGCGAATGTCCGCCAGCGGCAGCAGGCCGTCGTGAGCCACGAGAATCTGCTCGGCGGAAAAGCGCACGCGACCGCACTGCGCTGGATAGTCCTTCTGCATCTGATAAAATCGCCCGAGTCGAGGATCGAGCAGCTTGTCGAGCGCCGCCTTCATGCCCTCTTGCGTGGAGATCGCCCACACTTCGGAGATGGGTATGCCCGCATCCACGCACAAAGCGTACAGCGTCTCGGTCAACACCTGCGGGGTGCGGCCGAGAAGGGCGATGAGAAGATGACGCGCGTCAGATGGCATGTTGGATTCTGCTGCCGTATAATAAAGAAAAAAGCCTTGACTTTCATGCAGAAAAGCGTTGTCATTTTATTGAGCGGTAAGACCACTGTAGATCGTCCAGGGTGTTTTCTGCCATCGGCGGTTAAGAGCCCTGGCAAACCCGTCTGCAGGGCACGCTCATTTTTTTTTAGGGGCGAAATCGAAGCCCAAATCGCCGCTTTCGTCAAGATAAAGATACCACATGCTTTACCCAGCCATCTCGGCAAACTGATGATCCACCAAACCGGAACGGCAAAAGCGTGCGGCAAAAAGGCAGGAAACCGGACGCTTTTGTCTTTCCCCTGTATGCAAACATTCGCAAAATTTTCCGCGGGAAGGCAATTCAGCAAAAATCTCTATTAGTCGTCCCAAGAGTGGTATAAGATACAAAAAACTTTGCGCAAAAAGCAAGGATTTTTTCGAGGTATCGATTTCTCCTTCGGCAAGAGAGGTCTTGTTTTTTGTCTCCAATTTGCCTACCTTATTCTCACTGTTAAAACCAACCAACTTTATTAACCCTTAGTTTGCCAGTTGGAAAAAATTCAATGCGAAGTTCTGCCACACGGGGTTAAAGTTCTCTTCTGAAAAATCTGACGTTTCAAATACTCACGCCATTCTGCGAGAACGCACATGAAAGCACAACTGCGCTGGCTCGGCCCGGATATGCAGCTCGAAGGCCGGACGGAATTTGGACAAACCATTAAACTCGACAGTACGAAAGACAAGACTGCAGCAATCGGCCTCTCGCCTGTCGAGCTTGTCTTGCAAGCATTGGGCGGCTGCACGGCCATGGATGTCGTCTCGATTCTCCAAAAAATGCGCCGCACGATCAAGTCACTCACATTGGAGATTGACGCCGAGCGCCGCGAAGAGTATCCCCGCATTTTTATGCATATTCACATTCTTTACAAATTGGCAAGCCCGGACGTTGCAGAGCATGAACTGGAGCGGGCGATCAAGCTTTCGGAAGAGAAATATTGCTCGGTCAGCGGCATGCTGCGGCCAACGGTGAAAATAACGACGAGTTATGAATTGCAGCGCGATTAAAAACGGAAAAACAAGTTTAACTTTCGTGGCAGAATTGATCAAAAGCAACACGACAACACCATCACCTTCCTACAATGGCAAGCTGCTGATGTTTCGGGCGCTGCGCCATCGCAATTATCGCCTCTATTTTTTCGGGCAATTTTTCTCGTTAAGCGGCACGTGGATACAGAACGTCGCGCAAAGCTGGTTGGTCTACGAGCTGACGCACTCCCCTTTTTGGCTCGGATTGGTCGGCTTTCTGAACTTTCTGCCGCTGTCGCTCTTTTCGATTTTTGCCGGCAGCCTCGCGGATCGCGTCTCCAAACATCGGATGCTGCTCGTCCTGCAAATTCCGCCCATGCTGCTCGCGTTTGTGTTCGCGATCTTGATCTGGACGAAGACCCTCACTGTCGGTTGGATTTGCGTGTTGGCGTTTGCCTTCGGCATGGTGAATGCTTTTGACATCCCGGTGCGCCAGTCTTTCGTCGTCGAGCTGGTGGGCAAAGACGATTTGGCGAACGGCATTGCGCTCAACTCCGCCACCTTCAACACGGCGCGTCTGCTCGGCCCGGCGATCGGCGGCGTCATCATCGCCACGCTCGGCGCCGGATGGTGCTTGTTTCTCAACGGCGCCTCTTATCTCGCGGCAATTTGGGCGCTACTCGCCATGCGTTTTGAGAAAAAACCGGTGCCGCAAAATCATCTCACGCCCCTCACGCGTTCAATTCACGAAATTCTATTTTATATTCGCCACACTCGGCCCGTGTATGGACTTTTGACGCTCATCAGCGCCATCACCATCTTCGGCTGGTCGTTTTGGATTTTGATGCCGGTCTTTGCCAGCGAGATTCTGCAAGGCGGCGCTATTGAATTAGGGAAATTAATGTCGGCAGGCGGTGTTGGCGCATTAGGCAGCGCGTTGTTCGTGGCCGGTTTGGGTTACCGTTTCCTGCCGCGCCGTTTGGTATTTTCCGGCGTCGTCATATTTGTGGCGGGAATCATTGGTTTCGCTTTATCGAAAGCACTCTCGCTCTCCCTCGTCATGATCGCCATTGCCGGTTTCGGCCTCATTTTGTTTTACATCAATGCCAATAGCGCTTTGCAACGGCGCGTGCCGGATCATCTGCGCGGCCGCATCATGGGCGTGTACGCCCTGGCGTTCGGCGGCTTGTCGCCTTTCGGTAACTTACTCATCGGTTTTGTGGCCGATAAAATTGGCGCGCCCGCGGCGGTCGTCATCGGCGCGGCGATTTGCGCGATAATGGCTTATGTGGTTTCCCGCTTAGTGCCGCTGAAGCCGCGCGAGCCGGAGGAAAAAATTCCGCCAATTCCAAGACTGGACATAACAGCGGCGTAAGCGCTGTCATCACGCTTTTTGAGAGATGTTTCTTGATTGCCCTACTAAATTTTTTGATGCATGGCTCCAAATCAAAATCTTGGCATTGCGGCTAACACCTCCCCCAGTTGCTCCAACGACACCAAATTATGCACCGGCAGAAAATCATCGACGTATGGCAGCGCCGCGCTCATGCCCTGTGTCAGCGGCTCGTAACCTTCGTGCCCCAAAAGCGGATTGAGCCAGATCAAGCGATGGCTGCTCAATGACAATCTTGCCATTTCTTGGCGCAGAAGCGGAATGTCGCCGCGATCCCAGCCGTCGCTGATGATCATAACGACAGCGCTGCGACCCAACACACGGCGGCCCCACCTGAAATTAAAATCCTTCAGTGCCTCGCCGATGCGCGTGCCGCCGGCCCAATCGGTCACGCAGTGCGCCACTTCTTTCAACGCGCGCTCTGCATCGCGATTATGTAGTTGTTTTGAAATTCTCGTAAGCCGCGTGCTAAAAACAAACGCCTCGACTTGATTGAGGCCGCTGCTCAAGCTGTAAATGAATTGCAGGAGCAAATTCGTGTACCGTTCCATCGAGCCGCTGATGTCGGCAATTACAACTAAAGGCCGTGGCTTGAATTTCGGCTCGCGCCGCGCCCATTTGAGAACTTCGCCGCCGTATTTGAGGTTCCGTCGCAGCGTGCGGCGCAGGTCAAACAAGCTTCCCGCTCCCGGTTGCTTCCGTCGCGTGCGGCGCTCGCCGAGCTGCCAGACCAATTCGGCAATCAGCTCGCGCGCCCGCTTCAGCTCATCAACGCTCATTTCGGCAAAATCTTTGCGGCGTAAAATTTCAACGTCGCTATATGTTTGAACGATTTGTGGGCGTGATGATTCACTTTGCTCGGATTGCCCGGTTGATGGGGAACTCGCAATACTTGAGCGCAAAAGTGGTTTTTGGCGGTTCGGTGGTTTCCGCAATTGCGCTTGCTCGTTGAGTCCGCTCAAATTTAATGCTGTCCACTCTTCCGCCGGTTTCCGCCAAAACAGCTCGAAAGCCTGATCGAAGAATCGCAAGTCTTCGTGGCGATGCACCAACAAGCTGCGCGCCGTATAATAGAAATCGCTTTTGCGGCCGATTTGAATATGCCCGAGCGCTTGCATCAAATCCAGCATA
Source organism: Candidatus Zhuqueibacterota bacterium (assembly GCA_022616415.1). GTDB lineage: Bacteria > Zhuqueibacterota > Zhuqueibacteria > Zhuqueibacterales > Zhuqueibacteraceae > Zhuqueibacter. The sequence goes on from JAKEEU010000156.1 coordinate 33,023, forward strand.
CGGCCGGCGTTGACATCCAAGCCCAGCCGCCGCAGCAAACGGCCGAAGAGCAATAAATTTGAGAGCAAGTAGCCGGCCTGTTCCACTTTGCCATAACCAGTGTTGATTTTTACGAAAGTGGCAGTAGCAGCGGCACTCATATTGTTCCTGCCACTGCCACTGCAACTGCTACTGAACTACTATCCCACGATCACTGTATCAAAAATCATTTTCGCCGTCGCGCCGCGAACTTTGGCAACGTCGTCCTGATATTTCAAAATCACGCCGAGCGTGTCATCGACGACTTGCGGACTTAACGCTTTTTGATCCAACGCCACGAGCGCGGCGGTCCAATCGAGCGTCTCGGCGACGCCCGGCACTTTGTACAGATCGGCGCGGCGCAATTCTTGAATGAAAGACGTCACCTGTTTCGCCAACTGCTGCGATGCATTCGGCACTTTGGTGAGCACGATCTCGTACTCCTTTTCAAATGAAGGGTAGTCGATCCAATAATAAAGACAGCGCCGTTTCAACGCATCATGGACTTCACGCGTGCGGTTGGAAGTGATGATGACCACCGGCGGCTTTTCGGCTTTGATCGTGCCGATTTCGGGAATGGTGATTTGGAAATCGGAAAGCAACTCGAGCAAATAGGCCTCGAATTCTTCATCGCTGCGATCCACTTCGTCGATTAACAGCACCGGCGCTTCGAGACGGGAATTTTCAATGGCCTGCATGAGCGGGCGGCGCAGCAGAAACTCCGGACCAAAAAGCTCGGCCTCATTGGCTTTCTCGTTGCGGGCTTCGTGCAATCGAATGTGCAGCATCTGCCGCGTGTAGTTCCACTCGTACACCGCGTGATGCACATCGAGACCTTCGTAGCATTGCAAGCGAATCAACTCGGTGCTCAAAAAATTGGCAAGCACTTTGGCGACTTCGGTTTTGCCGACGCCGGCCTCGCCTTCAAGAAACAACGGCCGGCGCAATTTCAGTGCGAGAAAAATCACCGTGGCCAAACCGCGCTCGGCGATGTAGCTTTGAGCTTGCAGCGCTTGTTGGATGGCGTCGATGGAGGAAAAGGAAGGCATTGAGGTTCTTCAAAAATTCTTCAAAAATTTTATGCTTGCTCTGGAGCAACGAGCTTAGTGCGGCAGTTTGCGAAATCCAACAAAATGCTGGGTTGCAACTCGAGAAAAAGATCACGCCCAGCAAGCGCTGTACGGTGAGGATTGATTCGGGTGAAGGGGCTGGCTTTCCAATCGGGTACACATGATATTGGAAGTTCACGACTCACGATTTCCCCCGAAGATAATTTAATTTCAATGAGGACGGGCATACTGACAAATTTAAACACCCGACCAAGATGCTCAGCTCTTTCGCCTTCCCCGTCATCACTTGGTTCAATAATAGCATGCGAAAGAAGCAGGTCATAATCAGCAAAGCTCGCAGCAGCGCCGGTATCAAAATCTGCCGCGACTTCGATAGAATTTGAATTGGCGCGGAGGGTCATTGGAACGACCGGATAAAAATCATGCCGATAAACCGTTGGATGCCAACTTACATGGTTTTCTTCAATCGCTATAAATAAATCATTGACAAAAATGAAAGGGCGTTTGCCATAACGCGAGCCAATTTCCCGAATTTTTTCGACACGAGGATAATCGAGCATGCTATCTCCAGTAGCAATAATTTCGCCATCCAACACCATCAGCCAAGCGGCATGCAAGCTTGAAAATTTTTCCTCAAGCCATTGGCGGTTTTGCTCTTTCAAGCGCCTTTTGAGTTCGCCACGTTCCTCCAAAGAAAGCTTGCGATACTCTTCAAGAGAAAGATGCTCGCCAACAAATTGGCGCTTTGGCGCTGAACTTCTTGCCGCCTGATGGGCCATCGTCTCTGCTTCAGACGGTTGATCCGGCAAACGCCAATCAAACTTTGTCTCTTGCAAAGTTCGTAGCACGGCATCGATGGTCGCCTCGTCAGCATCGGCGTATTTCTTTTTAACGTTGGCGATAATAGCTTCACGATTCATAATTGCACCTGGGGGTTGAAGTCATAATTGAATGATACGCATTTCTCCCGCAAAATGCAAGCAAGACTATAATCACGAACTTTTCTTCTTCCTGGTCAGGCCAAACCGCCGCGGCTTCTTTTTCTCTTTAGGCTTTGGGGGACGGCCTTCCCCCTCCATTTTTTCCTTCACACAATCAAAAAACTTTTGGGTCAATCTCTGGGTCACGCCGCCCATTAACCGATTGGCCACGGAAGCCAGCGTTCCGCCAACATTGACATCGGCGGTCCAAGCCAGATTCGTCGTTTTTTCGTCAACCGGGGTCAGCTTCATCTCGCTTTCGCCATCGACCACGCTGTTCGAAGCGCTGCCGTGCATTTTCATGCGCGCGCGGTTGGGTGCCTCCAATTCGAGCCACTCGACGTTGATGGTGAACGTGGCCGTAAACGAGCCGACGCCAAAACCGACTTCGGCATTGAAATGCGTGGGATCGACAACGGCAATGGATTGCAATCCCGGCACGCACTGTCCGACTTGATTCGGATCGGTGAGAAATTGCCAAGCCTTGGCTTGCGAAAGCTCGAGAGTTTGCTTGCCTTCAAAGTGCATGAGAAAACTCCTTGTGTAAAATTTAATACGTAATGCGTGATGCGTAACGGCTGATGCGTGAAACGCAAAACGTAATGCGTAATGAGTGAATTACGGATTACGTTTTACTCATCACGATTTACGTATCACGTTTTACCAACCACTTGCTCCTTGTATTTCTCCGGTTCTCGATCAAATTTCTGCTTGCAATGAGCGCAGCAGAAATGGTACGTTTCATCTTCATAAATCGAAGTGTATCGCGCCGTGGCGATTTCCACCATCATCCTGCAAATCGGATCTTTCGCGTGTCCCGATTGCTCCTTTGTTTCGACAATAGCAACTGGTGGTGCGCTCACAGTTAAAAGAGGCAGCTTGATTGATGGAGGCCGGCGTCGTATTTGAACAATTTCCGCGAGAATGCTGACGGCGATCTCATCCGGCGTTTGCGCGCCGATGTCCAAGCCGGCGGGAAATTTGATGCGCGCCAATTTTTCTGCCGGCACGCCGATTTCGCGCAAGTAGTCGATTGCCGCCTGTCCGCGTTTCTTGCTGGTGACGAAGGCGATGTAAGGCGCCTCCGTCGCGAGAATTTGTTCCAGCGCGCGCTCATCGTATTTGCCATGCGTCGCAACCACGATATAAGTTTGCGGCGTGAATTTGAGCTGGCCGAGGTCAAGCTCGGTTAAAATTTTGTCGGCCTCGGAGAAGCGTTCTGGAGTTGCGTCGGGATCCACAACGACGACGGAAAAATTAACCGCACGTCCCAATCGCGCGAGGGTTTCCGCTACTGGTGATTCGCCGATCAATATCAGTTGCGGCTGCGGCAAAACGGGTTCGATGTAAATTTCCAAAGTTCCTCCGCTGTGACAGGTCATCAAAAATTCAATCAAACCGGCTTCGGTTTTGACCTCGTCGGACACCGAAGGGCCGATACGCAAAAAGCGCGGCTTGCCATCGCGCAGCGTTTTCAAAGCTTCTTGCCGGACAATCGGCTCCGCGCACGCGCCGCCAATCCAACCGCGCAGCGCGCCATTTGCCGTGATGATCGCTTTGGCTCCCGGCTTGGCCGAAGTGGGTTTTTCGCAGCGGACCACTGTGGCGATGGCGAAAGGCTCGGCGGCTTGGTTGAGGGAATAGACTTGGTTCCAGAAGTTTTTGGTCATGTTAAATACAACCTTTCAATTCAAACTTTTTATTAATGTTTCAGATATTTTTTTCATGAACAATGCCGCCATGCCCCATAGGATGGGCAGCCAGATTGGAATCAAATAGAGTGGTTTGGCATATTCCCAAGCGCCAAAGTATACGGCAACCATTTCTCCAGCCGGACCGAGCACAAAGGCAACGAAATAAAAAAAGAGGTCATCGCGCGCATGCCATTTATTCAGCATAAATATGCTTATGACAATATAACACAGCGATAAAATAGGCGGTTTTTGCCAAAGAAGCCCGGCTAGCGTGACACACAAAGCATATATGCTTAATTCAAGTATAAGTTCCTTTTTCATAGTTGGCCGCCGTCACTTTCTGTTTTGAGTAATCTGGGATAGATGAGTCCGTTGGCAACGGCGACTATCGGAAAGAGAATCGCCGCGTCGAGCATGCTATAAAGATAAAAAACTTTTAAATGAAGATGGTTCCAAAAACTTTTGTGCATGTAACGCCTACCTCTTGATTTGCTTTTTTAGAAACGCGATTGCCTTTTCAAGCACCTCATCGCGTCCACTGCGCACGCCTGCAATCGTCGGTTCGACGCGAATGTGCGGCTGAATGCCGAGACGCTGGAGTTGGCGGCCATCACCGTGACGGACGTCGTGGCCGGAAAATCTCACGTTGATCCCGCCGGGCAGAACTGTTGTAGTCACATCGCCATTGGCGCCGTTCGTCGGGGTGCCGATGAAAGTCACGTCCGTTGCAGCTTCCAAATACAAGCACGTGTGCTCCGCCTGGCTAATGGCCTCTTCGTTGATGAGCACAACAACTTTGCCGGTGTAACGCCATTTCTCGCTTGGCTCGACGATCTGGTGGCCGGCGCTGATGGAGTTCCATGTCGTATCCGGTGAGTGCAATTCCGGACGCTGGAAACGCGCTGTGATCGCGCGCTTGCTCGCCAATCTCGGCGCGAGAGACCGCGCCGTGCCGTTCGGATAGCCGCGCATGTCAAAAATGACGCCGCGCGTGGCTTTGATGGTTTCGAGTGCGGTATCGATTTGGGCCATCGTCAGCCGCGCCAAATCAATATAACCGAATCCCTTCAATAACCACCACAATTCAATCACAGCGGTTCTACAAAAACTGTGGACTAATCTAAAACGAAAATTCAACCCACTGGATTGAGCAGCGCGTTCATTTTTTATTAATTTGGTGTTATCCTTTTAAAATCCGCGTCAATTCTGCCTTCGACATATTCAAGCCCTAGCGAATAAGTATGATCCCCAAACTCAATTTCCAGTGAATCCCAGTTTTGCAACACATGCTTGTCCCCTCCCCGATTTGCATTTTTATACTCTTCAATTGGTTGGCAATTAAAATCAATCGCAGTTTCAACTTTAAATATATTGCCATTCGAATAGAAGGAGAATCTGATGGCACCGATCAGCCGATTATTCTCCGTAAACTTTATTGCGATTGCCTCATGCTTTGACTGATGTGGCCCGATGAGTTGTTGATCAAGTGTCCCTTCCTCCAAAGTTGTCATTCTTTCCTTTGGAATATCGCTAAAATATTGTTCGAAGCAATCTTTAGCTTCAGACTTGCGATTATCCTGGGGGTTTGGAGAACCGCCGGGCGAGTGCGGTGTGGCGCGGAAAATCGCGGCGCCGAAGGAGGCGACGCCAACAAACATGAGCACAAACATGGCTATACGGGCGCGTTCCGAGGCTTGGCGAAAAAAGAAAAAGCCGAGAACGGCAAGCACCAGGATCATGAGCGCGAACAGCCCGAGCGGACTTTTCGCCGCCTCGCCAATGATTTTGGGGGCGTTTTCAATAAGATTGTCCATGAGAGTATTTCGGCAAAGATCGGTTCTCTCGGTCATCTATACAGTATGGTGGGCCAAGAAAGCCCTGAGACGAAATCTGTGAACGTACCCGTTATTTGCCGTCCATCCGCAGACAGCTTCAGCAGCGCACTTCCCCTGGTGCCAAGCGCCGTGTTATAAGAAAAGCTTATATCGTGTCCGTTAATCGTTCCCTGCCCAACTGCGGTGACACCATAAATTGCACTTATTTCTTGTATCGTCAGCGCAGATCCAATTTGCTGGATGAGATAAGAGACGCCGCCTCCATACCAAGTACCAGCGATGTTGACATATTGAGTCGGCAACTCCTGAGCTGATTCGGATTGCTGCCCCTTCTCTTTCGCACGTTCGAGGGCGTCTTCCATTTCACGCAACTTCTGTTCAAGTTGCGCCTGCCGCTCAGCGAGCTTTTGGTCGCTGAGTTGCTCGATTTCCTTGCTCGGAACCAAAGATTCGCCGGAAGGGTGAGAGCTGGCGCTAAAGATGGCGATGCCGAAGGCCACGACGCCAATAAACATGAGCAGAAAAATGGTGACACGGGTTCGCTCCGAGGCTTGGCGAAAGAAGAAAAAGCCGAGAACAGCAAGCACCAAGATCATGAGCGCGAACAGCCCGAGTGGACTTTTCGCCGCTGCGCTGATAATTTCCGGAGCGTTTTCAAAAAGCCTTTCCATAAAGCATTCACCTCGCTGTTTGAGGCGCCAGTGTCATCAGACCCCGAGCACTTTGGCGGCCAGCGCCGTGCCGGCCACGCGGGCGCGAATCTTTTCGAATGCCGTTTCCCGCGACGTTGAAGTATCGTCGCCGAAGGGGGAGAAGCCGCAGTCGTCCGTCGTTCCCAATTGGCTCAGCGGGATGTATTCGGCGGCTTCAAGAACGCGGTCTCTGACTTCTTCGGCAGTTTCCACTCTGGGATTGATCGGATCGATCACGCCGACGAAAATTCTGTGATCGGCTTTTGCGTGCTCTTTAATAATTCTCAAAACTCTGGCGCGGTCGCTTTCGCTGGCCAACTGGATATAAAAATTTCCGACCTTCAGTTCGAACAAGCTTGGCAAAAGATCAGCGTAGTCAACATCCGCGCTGTGGGTTGAATCTTGGTCGCCGCCCGGGCAGGTGTGAACTCCGATTCTCTTGCGCTCCTCGGCCGAGAAACGATCCAGCACTTGATTATTCAGGTCGACGAAGCTATTCAGGAGCTGAATGGTCGGATCCAGCTTGACCACGAGCCTTCCCTCAGTGAAGTCGATCTGAACATTATACGCGCCCTTCTGCAGGCAACGGCGAATGTCGGCTTCATTCTCGCGAAGCAGGTCATTGATAAACGCTTCTCTTGAATAGCCCTCGATACCGTTTTGCGGATACAGCAGGCTCAAGGCCGAGGCCGAGATCACCGCTTGCTTGACGGGAACGCGAGCATGCCGCTGCGCTGTTTCCAAGTATTGATCAGCGTAAGTTTTGTAACGAAACGGCCCGGCGGTCAGCTTGGGCAACTGGCGCGTATGGCCGTCCGCAAAGGGAATCGTGACGCCATCAGAGGCGAGATTCGCAAGCCCATGAATCGGATAAGTTGCGAAACTTGGCTTCGTCTGTTCTCCGTCCGTGATGACCGGCGATCCGGTTGCCTCGAAAAGCTGAATGGTGTCGAGAATTGCTGCATTGTACAACGAATCCAATTCCTTTTGTGAGAGGCGGCCGGCTTGAAACGCTTGCATCCCTTCGATCAGCGCTGGCGGTCGGGGAATGCTGCCGATAGGTTCGGTTGGTATTGGCATGGTAGAAACACCTCCTTAAATTTTGGACATTGCAATTGTCTCGAATTTTAAATTTATCTTGACTTCTTTTTCTTCTTTCATTCTTTGCCGCTTTCCCCTGCATCGCTTCCTATTTGCTCCATGATGCCGTAGTTATTTTAAATCGAATAAACTAGAAATTCAATCATGCCGGCTTCGGATTTGACTTTTTCGGACACCGAAGGGTTGATGCGCAAAAAGCGCGGTTTGCAATCGTTCAGCGCTTTCATAGCTTCTTGCCGGACAATCGGCTCCGCACACGCGCCGCCAATCCAATCACGCAACATGCCGTTTGCCGTGATGATCGCTTTCGCGCCCGGCTTGGCCGAAGTGGGCTTTTCGCATCGCACCACGGTGGCGATGGCGAAAGGCTCGGCGGCGTAACGAAGGGAATGGACTTGGTTCCAGAAATTTTGGGCCATCATTATGTCTCGAATTTTATATAAACGGCAAAATGATTGAGGAATTTTAAATTGAAAACTGTAAACTTTCAATTTAAAATTACAAGATACTGTCCTTACTTCAATGCGCTATATTAGCTGAAACTTTGTAACAAAGCTGTTTTTTCATTGATTCATTTTCACGGGTGAATTGTTTTTTGCGGCCATACCTTGCGGATACGGTGATTCCATGTGTCCGCAATGTAGAGACTGCCATCCGGAGCGACTGCGACACCGCTTGGTTTGTTCAACTTTGCCCGAGTGGCTGGCCCATTGTCTCCGGCGAAATCACTTTCACCCATACCGGCCACTGTGCTAATTAGTCTTTTCCGATTAACATAACGAACACGATTGTTATCACGGTCAGCAATGTAGAGATTGCCGTCAGGAGCGACGGCAATCCCTTCTACCCAATTTAGTTTTGCCTTTGTGGCAGGACCATCATCCCCGGAGAAAACACCTATCTTGATACCCTTTTCATCCTTATGGTGGTAGTCGCTACCCGCCACCTTGTTCATAATACCATTAGGTTCGATCCTATAAATATCGAACTCCATGGCGACATACAGAGCACTGTCTGGTGTTGTGGCTATGTCAAGGGGAATATCCCTAAGGTTACGTTCCACAAAGATCGTACCATCGGGCCTTACCCGGAAGATCCGATATTCTGAAGGACGATCAGTGTAGCGATACACCGCCGCGATATAGAGAGTACCGTCCATTCCAACCGCAACAGACATGGGTTCCGATATTGTGGCCTGTGTGGCCGGTTGACCTTCTTTTTCAAAAGGACCGTAACGTCCTGTACCTGCCACCGTAGTAATAATCCGGTCAGGACTCACGCGGCGGACTCGGCGATTTTTCTTGTCGGCTATGTACAAGGTGCCGTCGGAGCCAATGGCTATATCACTAGGTTCCTCCAGCTTGGCTTGATTGGCGGGACCACCGTCACCACTGTACCCAGGCTCGCCAATACCTGCATAAGTGCTGATCGTACCATTTTGATCAACCCTCCGTATCCGGTGATTACCAGTATCGGCTATGTACAGGCTACCATTTGGGCCAAAGGCGATGTCTTCAGGTGCTCTAAGTTTTGCTGTTGTAGCCGGGCCGCCGTCGCCACCGTAGTCACCATATTTACCACTGCCGGCAATTGTAGTAATAGTGAATAATCTGGGCTCTATTATTGATGGCTCCCAGAGACTCAGGGTTAACTCATCGTTTGTGGGATCGTAATCGGGCGCATCTTGAATAATTCGAAACGCGACGCTCTTTACCCTACCATCGTAATCCAGCGGCATAGTCCTCTCGAATAGCTCGCCCGCGTCCAATTGAGGGATTTCAACAAACAAAGAGTCCCACTCTGTCATCATTTTTAACCGCGCTGGCTTGGATGCCGTCTCCCCCAAATTGGCGACAGTTACTACGAGGTCGATACGGCCGAGCTCCGGTCGTTCAACCGGCAGCTCTAAGGCGTTTGCAAGTACCACCAAATCCGGTAGGCCGTCCCTCAAATGTGGATTCCAAGCCGACTGAAGCAATTCTTCCTGACTGGAGGCGAAAGCAAAGCGTTCACTCCATGCTGTGCGGACGATGAGTTGATAATTGCTGTTACTGGCGTAATTCCCACCGTTCATGTGCCAACTGTGAATAGCTACGCGATTGGGCACCGGTCGGCCAGACGAGGTGAAAATTTGGTAAGGATTTAGGCGGAAGAGGTAACGGCCTTGCGGAACGGTGTTGTCGAAATATTTAATCCAGACATCATTGATAGTAATGAGCACATCATGCGGCCGATAATTCGATAGCGGGTATCGCAATCCGAAATCGATCATGAACCAGGCGTCGGTGACGTTACCAGCCAGCGAAGGCACCAACACGGGTTCTTTATCCGGTAACCGCAGCAGCCAGAGGGCATCGGGACCAAATTCCGCAGCGCCAATATAGGTGAGTCGCAAGCCGTCGGTGCCCATTGCCAATGTTGGCCAGGAAGGATTCTTCGCCGGGATTGTTTCTGGTGCTGTCCAGGTGGATCCGGTTCGAGAGCATACGACTAACGAACCCTTGGAAAGATACGCAAGATGAATTGTACCATCCGAGTCAATCGCCAACGAAGGGCGTTCACCCTGGCCGAGGTCCATGCCATCGCAAATGATGCGTCCGTTGCGTTGCCAAGCGACATGAGGCTGGCCATTGCCGTCGATGACAAGCGCTGGTTGTAAATAGGTGGCCTTACTTACGATCTCAAAGCGGTCTACAGTGAGTTTCCAAAGGCCGGTTGAGGTTGCGGCATAGAGTGGGCCGCTGGGGGCAAAGGCGAGCGCAGCCTCGGTTCCAGAGAGTTCGATTTCATTACTCCATTTCTGGCCGTCATGCAATCGAACCGTAAAGCCATCGCCGCTGCGCCAGGCCACGGCGGTGCGTTGCCTATCAGTGGTCAAACGAGGCCAGCGGCCGGTGCCGATTGCTTGTGGTTCCATCAGAACTTCACCACGGTGGTCGAAACTTGCGAAAACAATCTTCTCCTTTTCTTGATGCCACGTAAATAAGACGCGATCACCGGCATTCCAACCCCATGCGAAGTCGCTTGAGTTTACCGCAGGACCTTCCAAAGGAGCACTAAAGGGACGGCGGTGGGCGCGAGTGAAGCAAGCGCGGCGTTGAAGGGCTTCGAGTAGGCCTGGACGAATACGGATCCTTTCTAAATTTGAACTGTCTACAGATTGTTCTGTCCCCAAGATTGCTTTTGCTGTATTCTCAAGATGTCGCGAGAGCTGTTGTAATTCAATCAACTCGACAATCTCTGGCGGCTCAGACTGAGTTAGCAACGATTTGACCCGCCAGCTTGCAGCTATCTCCTCAGCCTTCTCAGGTGTGATATCTCGAAGACTCTTTTCTATCTCGTTAATCTCACTTTCAGGAACTTCCGCTGCGATTAGATTTTTTCGAAACTCAATTCCTAAGCCTTCACTTCCTACCCTTTTTCGATATTCCGAAAAGACATGTTGCCAACCTCCGGATTCGTCAATCTTTGCGAGCAGCGGTTTTATTAATGAAAAAATAGCTTGCTCCCATTGATGCCACTTGTGGGTTGCGCTTCGTCTTGATTCTATAGCATGTTGTGAAAAGCTCAACATCGCTTTGGCTTGTAGGAACATCGCTTCCGCGTCATTTGCTTCATAAGCGCCCTGGTAGCGTTCAAAACTAACTGTGTATGCTTTGAGAAAGGCTGTTGCCCATGTGTTTATGTCGAGTATGATCTTGGCTGTTTGAGGTATTTTTATATCCGGCGGCAAATTGATTGGTACGGGCAATGGTTTAACCACTTCTTTATATATCGGCGATGGTGGATCATTTTCGGCAATATACTTGAATAATCTACCTAGATTAGCTAAATTGGCTGTATTAAGGTCCCAAATGTAAAGTGGTGCATAATCACTGCAAAGATTAGCATCTATTTTGATCAGACCGCCGACAGTCACCCCAGATTTAAACGATATTCCTAGGAATTCTGTTAGAGGGCAAAGCTTTTTTACCAAGCTACTCGCAGAATATCGATTGTTTGATAAAAGTACGTCTCCAATTATATCTAAATTGCGCTTCAATTGCTCCTTCAGGTTTTGAACTTTTTGCTTATTATTTTGCTGAATGTTCTCCTTTTGCTTTTCTTCTGTTTGACTTAGCACTGAAGATATTTTCGCATCATGTTCCATGAGATTTTCTAAGCCACCAATATCAAGCTTGCATCGATTTTGACAATCATCACGTACTTTGTTCCATGCTTTGGCTATGATTTCCAAATTTTCAACTGCTCTTTCTATCCTCCATTGAACAACGTTCCACTCTACAGAGCCTTTCTTCCATTCTTCCTGGCCTTTGATGAGATTCAGATAATGGTTTTCTTTTTCCCACCAATCCCGTTGAAGAATTCTGGCAGATTCGAAGCAGTCCTCTACACATTCTCCTTGCTCTGGATCACATTCTTCAGGTTCAGGGAGAAAATACGGATAGGGAATGGTCCAGATATCTTCTTCTGTTGCTTCTTGCGCAAGCAGCAGGTTATTGCTCCTTATATCACCTTGCTCTTCTAAGTTGGAGAAAGGCGATGTTTTTGCAATATAGTTAGCCAGTCTAAAGCCGTCGGGATTATTGCTACCAATCACTCCGTTTTCCACCGGCTCTCCTGCACCTCTACCATCTCCTCTTTTACCGTTGGATGGTATCAAGCGCAACCCGGGGCCATTGCCCTCGGGACCCGAAACCTCGCTACAAGTGTTTGGTTTATTCGTACAGTACCAGTCTGAGTTTGAGCTTTCTTGTCGCGTTGCCGTGCGAACGCCAAAGAAACGCTTACCTGCTAATGCTTTAAATTCAAGCGGAAAGCGCTGGCTTTGTCCGGCGGCAGCGCACTCCAGTCCAGCCTCCAGCGACTCAAATTCGAAGTACAAGACCGGGCTGGCAACCAACCGTAATGTCTCACCAAAGGGAAGGAACGCATGTCGGGCGGTGGGTTGCAGTTGTACTTCCATATCATTGGGCGGCACAACGCGCAACGACAGGTCCGTCAGTGGTTCTCCCTCATTTTTAATCTCAATGGTCTTGGCCAGCGTTTGCGGGTTTTCATCTACAATCTTGATAGAAAGCTTGAACTCGGGCCGTGACACTTGCAAATGTACCATCGCATGTGCACCAGCGGCTTCTACTGGGATTTCGTAGTTTTCGCGTGTTGCGTCGGCAGCGAAGACTGCCAAACGCATTAAAAGGGTTTCACCAGGCTTGATATCTTTGGGATCGTCCACGGAGCCGGGACCAACGATATCTGCAGGAAGGTCATCGAATTGGGCGAGTGCTTTGGCAGCAACGACAATTTTGTCCTGCGACTTGTTTCGGAGCGTGAGGGTCACGGTCTGGTCGTAGTCGCGCTTGATGGTTTGCTCGACGGTCGGTGGGTCGAAAACAAGACCAGCCTTGACACTAAAGACGCGGATATCGCTGCGTTGTACAAATTCGCCAGCGATTTGCTCAACTATGTACTCGTAGGTTTTACCGATGTCGAATGGTCCCAAGCGGACAACCATAGGCTTACCCTTTTGAGCCTCAACGCTCTGGAACTTCTTCTTTCCAGCTCTTCGCCAGAGCACCCGGCCTGTAGCCTCTTCCGGCGCGCTCCAATGAATCCAGGCTTCCGTTCCCCAAATTACAGCGCCGTCCGGCGGCTCTATCTCAGCCAGAAGCGGTGGATAAATAGCTTCGGGTTTTGATGGCCACAATAAATACACTAACAGGCCTGCAATAAGAAGAATCATCCCTGCCAGAGCCAATGTTATATGCTGCTTTTTTATGGTTTTCATGGCTTGACCTCCTTGCTGTGCCCCTATGGCCTCGTCTGAAGTTTTCCAGACCAGACGAGGCCGTCTGGGTTACGATTATTCCGCCACGCCCTTCTCCTGCAAAATCTCCCACACCTTCCACGGTGTGATCGGAATGTCGATGTGCCGAACACCGAGGTGCCACAGCGCATCGACGACGGCGTTGGCAATGGCGGCGGGCGCGCTGACGGTGGCGGACTCGCCAATGCCTTTCGTGTCGAGCGGATGATGCGGCAAGGCGTGCAAGTTTCGCCAGTTTCCCAATTGGGCGTCTCAATGGCGGTCGGCAGCAAATAATCCATGAAACTGCCGCCTTGGAATTTTTACGTATCGTTTAACTTGGGTGGGTGTTGTCTAATCAAATACAACAACCGGCGCATGTTTACCAGTCCAGGGCGGTTCATTTGGAGCGCTTCCACTGTAGCTCGTCCTGTCGCTGTCAAGCCGATGATGCGAGTAAAATCATCGCTCCAGCCAAAATGCGTTTGCCATTTCTGTTGCCTAGGATTGAAAAGCGGAACGAGTTTCCCATCAGTGGGATCGAGCGCTTCAGTCTTGTTGTATTTGTGACCATTGCAGCCCGAGCACGATAATGCCAGATTATCAAGTTCGCTTGTGCCACCACGACTCACCGGCATGATATGCTCAACAGCGAACGTCTCGGTTGCGTAATCTGCCATGCTCTGGCAGTACTCGCAGCGGCCCTCTGCTCGTTCGATAACGGCTCGTTGCCTGTCAACCGGAATGTAAACGCTAGGCATGGGCAGGCCGGCGAATCTCTAATTGGTTCATTAGCGTATCAACGGATACATTCCGGATGCGCGCCAACTCAATGAGATGCTGTAGCCGCTCGGCGTCTGCAAGCTCGATGCGATCAACCAACTGCAGGAGTTCCTGATGCTCTTCCGGCGCTATGGTTTCTTCGTGCAACTTGGCGTTCAATTCTGCATAGCGCTTTCGAACCTCAGGCGGCAGCCCCTGATTAATTTTTTGCAGCAGTTCGGCTTCGTTTTTCGGCAAGCTGCGCGCTCGACGTTGAGCTTGTAGAGCGATAACTTTATCTGCGAGCTGGTCGAGCTCATTCATCCCCAGTCGAGCAACCCCATTCAATACTTCCTCAAAATCAATTTCAACTCGTGATGTGACTTGAACTGTCGGCATAGGATACCTGTAAGACGTAAAACGTGATGCGTAAAAAATTTTTATTTTTTGCACAAATACAGCTACAAATTCAAATATAGCAAATATTCCGAAAAAACAAACATCAACATAATTTCACAGCCCCAAGAAACAGCAACCCAGATTAACGACCTCGTCCGGATTTCTTGCCCAGACGAGGCCGTCTGGGTTACGAATTACGTATCACCACTCACTCCGCCACCCCCTTCTCATTCAAAATCTCCCACACCTTCCACGGCGTGATTGGAATGTCGATGTGCCGCACGCCGAGGTGCCACAAGGCATCGACGACGGCATTGGCGATGGCAGCGGGCGCGCCGACGGTGGCGGACTCGCCGACGCCTTTGGCGCCGAGCGGATGATGCGGCGAGGGCGTGCAGGTTTCGCCGGTTTCCCAATTGGGCGTCTCAATGGCCGTCGGCAGCAAATAATCCATAAAACTGCCGCCTTGAATGTTGCCGTGCTCGTCGTAGTAAATCGCCTCGTACAACGCCGGCGCCAAGCCCATCGTCAAGCCGCCGTGAATCTGGCCTTCGACGATCATGGGATTGATGCGATTGCCGCAATCATCCACGGCCACGAAGCGCCGCACCTTCACCTCGCCGGTGCCACGGTCAATATCCACCGCGCAAATGTACGAGCCGAATGGGTAAGTGAGATTGGGCGGATCATAATACGAAACCGCTTCGAGGCCGGCCTCCATTCCCTGCGGATGGTTGGTGTATGCGGCGAAGGCGATCTCTTGAATCGTCTTGGCCTTGTTCGGCGAGCCTTTCACATAAAACTTGCCGCGCTCCCACTCCAAATCATTTTCCGAAGCCTCCAACAAATGCGCCGCGATCTTCTTGGCCTTGTCGCGAATCTTGCGCGCCGCCATCGCACCGGCGGCTCCGGCGGTCGGTGTGCTGCGGCTTGCGTAAGTTCCCAAACCATACGGCGCCGTGTCGGTGTCGCCCTCCTCAATCTGAATGTCCTCGGCAGGTATGCCCAATTCCTCCGCGACAAGCTGCGCATACGTGGTTTCGTGTCCTTGTCCTTGCGATTTGGTGCCGAAACGAGCAATGGCTTTGCCGGTCGGATGCACGCGAATCTCGGCGCTGTCGAACATTTTAAGGCCGAGAATATCGAAGTCCTTTGACGGGCCGGCGCCGACAATTTCGGTGAAACTGGAAATGCCGATGCCCATCAGCTCGCCGCGACTGCGCTTTTCCGCCTGCTCCTGACGCAACGCTTCGTAGCCGATCATGTCCATCGCCTTGCGCAACGCCGCCGTGTAGTTGCCGCTATCGTACTCCCAACCGAGCGCCGATCTATAAGGAAACTGCTCGGGCTTGATGAAATTTTTCATGCGCCACTCAGCGGGATCAACGCCAACCGTGTGCGCGACGATGTCGGCCATGCGCTCGATCGCATGCACCGCCTCGGTAACGCGGAACGAGCAGCGATACGCAATGCCGCCCGGCGGCTTGTTGGTGTAAACGCCATCCACTTCGACAAAGGCGTTTTTGAAATCATACGAGCCGGTGCAAATGTGAAAGAGGCCGGCGGGAAATTTCGAGGGATTCGCCGCCGCATCGGTGTAGCCGTGGTCGGCGATGGTTTTGATGCGCAGCGCCTGCACCGTGCCGTCTTTCTTCGCCGCGATTTCCGCGCTGATGTGATAATCGCGTGCAAACGAGTCGGCCTGAATATTCTCCATGCGATCTTCGATCCACTTCACCGGCTTGCCGGTGAGAAACGAAGCGGCGACCGCGAGAACGTAGCCGGGATAAACCGGCACTTTGCCGCCGAAGCCGCCGCCGATGTCCGGCGAGACCACGCGGATTTTGTGCTCAGCCAAACCCAAGTGTCCGGCCACGAGCGCGACAACGGTGCGAATCGCGTGCGGCGCTTGCGTGGTCATGTACAGCGTCAGCTTTTGATTCACCGCGTCCCAACTCGCAACGCAGCCGCAAGTCTCAATTGAAGAAACATGAATGCGCGGGATGTACAAATCCTGTTTGACCTTCACCTCGGCTTGTTGAAAAGCTTGATCCGTGGCAGCTTTGTCGCCGACTTCCCAATGCCAAATGTGATTGCTCTCTTTATCGTCGCGGACTTTGGTGGCGCCGGGCTGCAATGCTTTAAACGGATCGACCACCACCGGCAGAGGCTCATAATCCACTTCAACGGCGGCCATGCCATCGGCAGCGATGTAGCGCTCGGTCGCCAAAACCGCGGCGACTTCCTGCGCCTGATATTTCACTGTGTCAACCGGCAGCACCATTTGCTTGTCGCTCATCAGCGTCGGCATCCACGCGAGATTGTACTTTTCGAGATCCTTGCCGGTGATAACGGCGAGCACGCCGGGGATTTTCATCGCTTTGTCGGTATTGATGCTCTTGATGCGCGCATGAGCATACGGGCTGCGGACGATGTCGAGATAGAGCATGTCCGGCAATTTGATGTCGTCCACGTAATTGCCCTTGCCCTGCAAAAAGCGCGGGTCTTCTTTGCGCTTCATCGAGTGACCCATTCCGTGTATTTCGGCCATTGGATTTCTCCTGATTTGTCTGTTCAAGGAAAGATCGTGTAATGTGGTACGTGTAACGTTCTAAGTTTTGCACGTTACACGTTTCACGATTTCATTTTCTCGGCGGCGTATTGAACGGCTTTGACGATGTTCACGTACCCCGTGCAACGACACAAGTTCCCCGAAATCGCCCAGCGAATGTCGTTTTCGCTCGGGTTGGGATTTTTCTTGAGCAACGCATAAGTCGTCATCATCATGCCCGGGGTGCAAAAGCCGCATTGCAGGCCGTGCTTTTCCCAGAAGCCTTCTTGGATGGGGTGCAGCTTGCCGTTTTGCGCCAAGCCTTCGACGGTCATAACTTCACCGCCATCGGCTTGCGCGGCGAGCACGGTACACGATTTAACTGCCTTACCATTCAGCAAGACGGTGCAGGCGCCGCAGTTGGTCGTATCGCAGCCGATGTGCGTGCCGGTCAATCCCAGCGTTTCGCGAATGAAATGCACCAGCAGCAAACGCGGCTCAATCGTGGCCTCGCGCATGGCGCCGTTGATTTTCACTTTTATGGGTAAACTCATTCTCATCTCCAAAAGATTGGTTGGATTTATGGATTGTTGGATCGATGGATAGTTGGAATACTGGAGTATTGGATTGTTGGATTGATGGATTGATGGAGAATTGGGGTTCAGCACTCCAACAATCCGGTTATCCATTACTCCAGCGGGATTTATCCCGCTTGCGCCCTTTCTGCCGCGCGCTTGAGCGCGCGGAAGGCGAGAACTCGCACCATGGCGCGTTTGTATTCCTCCGGGCCACGTA
>JAKEEU010000157.1 GCA_022616415.1 Candidatus Zhuqueibacterota bacterium
GATAAAATGCAAGTGAATTTATCCGAGAACGAAGGTGAGAAATCATCGGGGGGTCTGTTTTTCGGCGGCAGGTGGGTTCATTTTATTCCGGCGCCGAAAGTACGTGGCAAATCTCGTTTCCAACGCCGCCGGGACCAAGTTGTGTTCCGATGATGTCATACGACTATTTATCGATTGGCTTGATCTTTATCATAAAGCTCATTTTGCTGTCATTCGAGAGATTTATAAAAGCCCCGGAACGACACGATATGATATATGGAACTCAATTTACGGCGACACGCCACACGAAGATTCAGCGGAAGCCGATCTATTCCGGCTCCTAATTCGAGACCTTAGCACGGGTGGCGTAATTCGGCAGGAACGTGAGACGAACCAATACGGCCAATTCCTTCGTCGAAATAGACCTGTACGAAGAAAGGGTACGGTGCCTACCACGATGGAATCAGCTTTTGAAGAAACCAAACCATATATACTAACCGAGTTGGGAAAGCAATTTGTACACTATACAATGAATGAGGTGGTACCTAGAATAGACAGCCGCAGTCGCCAAGATGGGACGAATTCTACCTAGCATTGATTGAAGCAATTTTTAAATTGAATCTTTCTGTCTAGAGATTCTTATTATGGGACTCGTATAAAAATGGAATATAACTTGATTTGCCCAAAGTGCCAGTTCCAGCACCTTCACTACCTACTCGAAGCGGAAGCTGTCTATACTTTTCAATGCCCAATGTGTAATAAAAACTTTGAGAGCCGAATAGTTAAAATACGCGCAAAACGTTCTCAGGGATCAAAAAAAGACAACACCAGACACTTTAGAGTAAGAGTTAGAGAATTTTCTGGTGAAGAAGCTTTTATAGAATTCGATAATGGCAACTACGAAGATTTTGAATTACGTCAAAGTGATGATGTTGCGTTTTCTTACTTTAAAGGCAAGTTAAGATTAGTCCAAAATTTCACAATTAATCGATTTTGGATTGTATCTTCCCCTCGTTGCTTTGTGGCTTCCTACGTCTATGGTATTAACAGCTCAGAAGTTGCTATTCTACGAAAATTCCGAGATGATGTACTCTTGGAATCGAAACTTCTCACAGGTGTTGTCACTATTTACTATTTCATCAGCCCGAGAATTGTAATCTTATTGGGCGATTTTCACATTTTTAAAGTCCTTTCAAGAGCGATTCTTTATCCCATCATTTTTGTTCTGAAGAAGTATTTCAGATGAAAGTACTAACGAAGGCGTTTAGAATTCTGTGTTGAAACGCACTTATGGCCGTGGCTGGTGGTAATTTGAACGCTCATCTTTAAAACAAAATCCATCTTCTGCTCGCTGACCAGAGATTTACAGTTTTAGGGAGCATCGCAGTCTGTCATCAACGAAGAAGAGATCAGTATCATGATCTGCTCATGCGGCCTTACCTCGCGACAAAACTGCCAGGAAATTTTTGAATCAATCCTGGCGAAGGAATATTCGGATTTCCGTTATGCCAAAGTCCACCGCTTGACGGTCGACGCCTATTGCTTGCAGCATCCGGAGATTTACATGATCTCGCCGAAATCCTTTGCCGCTCATTTGACCGGAATGTGTTGCGCCATGGCTTACGGCAATGACCCGCATTTGCGCCGCATCTTGCAGCAGTGGCTGAATGGAAAAAAGCAGTTGGAGAAGCCCCCAATGCTCACGTCTTTCGGCAGCTTGACGATTTCGCATGTGACCAATGCCAAAGACGGCGCTGAGCACGCCAAGCTGATCAATGAATGGGCGGTCGAGGTTTGGAAGGCCTACGCGGTCTATCACGATTTGGCCAAGAGCTTGATTGAAACGGCGCGACGAGAGTGCATTGCGAAATAACGGTTCATTTCTTCTAACGAGTTGAGAATTCGTGTGGCGTGACGGACACGTATGAACTTTCGGTTGCATTATTCGGATTTTGTGTTATATTTTATGAATCCTGCCGACCACCGCACTGTTCGCAAAATTATTTTTGAGCATTTTGACTATCTTTTGTCTGAGTACGAATCATTTCATCGAGGAGTTGAATAATGCATAAAATTCATAATGTCCAATCCGTAGATGCAGATGATACTTACCTGTATCTCGTGATCGATGATAAATCTTACCGGATACGATGGGAAGATTGCTCGCCCAGATTGGCAAAAGCAAACTTGACGCAACGCCAGCGTATGGACATCGCGCCATCCGGTTATGGCATTCACTGGCCGGAGATTGACGAAGATTTGGCGATTACACCATTGCTGCGACTCGCAGAGACTTTGGAGACGGAAACAGAAGACGGCGCGGTGACGAACTTCGAGCATGCGTGATCGGCTGTCACCGCTTAACGAATCCATACAAAAATCTCAGTAGCACGTGGAACTCCCACTGGAAAATAAAAACGTTTTCAGTGGGAGTTTTGCTTTTGGGGTCCATTTCCCGCCCGATAATAACCCAAATGGAACAATCGCCATTATTGAACGATACACTCTGGCTGGTTGTCTCTCCTTTGAATCCGTTGGGCGATGCTGGCAAAATTATTTCGTGCGCGAAATGATGAAAATAAATGTATGTAGTGACACCTTCCGGCGTTCAACTTTTGCCGGAAGTCCGACGCCTAAAGGCGAAACTACGAACATATTTGCATAAGAATACAAATCAGGTACGAGCGTGAGCCTATTGACACGGCGCTGGAAAAACTGGCTGCTGATCTTCGGCTGCTGGATGGCGGTGGCGGTTCTGAACAATACGCAGATTTACTATTTCACGCTCAGCCTCGGCAGAACCGCCGCATGGTGGTCGCTGTTGCCCTCCTCGATTTTATTCTTTGGCCTTTGGGCGCTGTTCACGCCTTTGGTGGTGTGGCTGGCCAAGCGGTTCCGTCTCTCGCGCGGAGATTGGGGGCTGAAGTTATGCTTGCACCTGCTCATTGCGATTTGCTTAGCCCTCATCGATCGGGCGGTCTTCGAGTTGATCTGGATGAATGCCACCGCGACGCCAGAGCGCCCATTTTCTTGGAAAACGTTCTATCAAGTCATCCTCAGATTTTTTGATTACGGCGTTTACATTTATTTCATCATTCTGCTGCTCAACCATGCGCTGGAGTATTACCGGCGGTTTCAAGACGAGCTGCTCAATGCTTCGCAGTTGAAGGCCGAGCTGGCGCAGGCGCAATTGCAGGCGCTCAAAATGCAGTTGCATCCGCATTTTCTCTTCAACACCTTGAATGCCATTGCGGTCTTGATCGAGGAAGACCCCAAAGCGGCGCGCGCCATGCTCGGGCAGTTGAGCGATCTGCTGCGGCTGACGCTGGAAAACGTCGAGATGCAAGAAGTGCCGCTGCGCCAAGAGCTGGAATTTCTCGATCAATATCTGCGGATTCAACAAACGCGCTTTGGCGAGCGGCTGGCGATTAGAAAGGCCATCGATCCGGCGACCATCGAGGCGAGCGTGCCTTATTTGATCTTGCAGCCGCTGGTGGAAAACGCGATTCGCCACGGCGTCGAGAGCGTGCCGGGACCGGCGGCGATTGAAATTTCGTCTTCGCGGCAAAACGGCATGCTGGAGCTGCGCGTGCGCGATACCGGGCCGGGCCTGACGAATGACTCCTATTCGCTTTCCAAACGCGGCGTGGGCCTGGCCAACACCCGCGGCCGGCTGCAACGGCTTTATGGCGAGCGCCACCGATTCGAGCTGAGCAACGCCGAGGGCGGCGGCCTGCAGGCAACGATGCTCATTCCGCTTGCCGTCTGAGCTTCAGGCCAAGAATAGGCAAAACGATTTTGGGCAAAACTATTAGATCAAGTAAGCGAATTAAACGGATTGAGCAGATAATTCTTATGGAGATGGGTTCTTTTTGAAATCCGCTAGATCCGCTCAATCCGCTTACCAAATCAAAGTTGAATAGTTTTGCTTTTTATGGAAGAAGAATCATGTCAACAAAAATTCGTGCGCTGATTGCGGATGATGAGCCTTTGGCCCGCAAGGGTGTGCAGGCCATGCTCAAAGGCGAGGCCGATGTCGCGATTATCGGCGAAAGCGCCGATGGTTTGCAAACGGTTGCGGCCATTCAGGAGAAGTCGCCCGATCTCGTTTTTCTGGATGTGCAAATGCCGGGCTTGGATGGCTTCGGCGTGATCGAGCAGGTCGGCGTCGAGAATGTGCCTGTGGTGATCTTCGTTACCGCGTATGATCTGCACGCGCTGCGCGCTTTTCAGGTGCATGCCATTGATTACCTGCTCAAGCCGCTGAATGCCGAGCGCTTCCACATTGCGCTTGGCCGGGCGCGCGCCCTTTTGCAGCAGCAGCAATTTGCCGAGGTCAATGAGAAGCTCACGTCGCTGCTCAACACGCTCCGCGCCAATCGTGCTTATCCGGAGCGTTTCATCATCAAGTCGCTCGGCAGCATCGAGGTCGTGAAAGTGAGCGACCTTGACTGGATCGAGGCGGAAGGCGACTACGTGCGCCTGCACGCGCAAGGGAAGTCGCATCTGCTGCGCGAGAAAATCAGCGCGCTGGAAACCCAGCTTGACCCCGCCGTGTTCGTGCGCATTCATCGCTCGATCATCGTGCGCCTCGATCGCATCGCCACGCTGAAGCCGCAAAACAACGGCGACCACGTGGTATTGCTGCGCGACGGCCGGAAGTTGTCGTTGAGCCGAACGTATCACGACCGCGTGTTTACCGCTCTCAAAATCGCTCAATGAGCGACAACGGGCTGTCGCATGACACCCACACCTCGCCTTGTAAATCCAACCTTTCGCCGCAAACCGCTAAACGATTTGCCCCGCCAACGGTTTCTATAATTGAACCCGTTTTACGCCACGATGATGGGCGACGATCGTTACAATCATCTGCTGCCGTTGGACATTGGCGAAGAGCATCGCGCCAGGCAAAAAGCCCTGTTTGAAAAATATCTGGCTGCCGCGGTAAAATTGGATCGCCGCAAGCTTGCCGCGGACGATCAAATCAGCTACGACATGTTTATGCGCCAACTCGCCGTGAGCATCGAGGGCTTCAAGTTTCCGGATCATTTGATTCCAATCAACCACCAGAATTGCCTGCCGGCAGACTTTGCTCAAATCGGCTCGGGCGCCAGCATTCACCCGTTCAAGACGGTGAAGGATTATAATGATTTTCTGGCGCGCATCGACGGCTTTGCCGCGTGGATCGATCTCGCCATCGCCAACATGAAGAAAGGCTTGGAACTTGGCGTCACGCAGCCGCGCACCATCATCGAACTCTCGCTGCCGCTCTGGGAATCGCAAGTGGTCGATGATGTGAAGAAAAGCCTGTTCTATCAACCCATCTCGAATCTTCCCACCGATTTTGCAGCAGGGGAGAAGGCGCGATTGACCAAAGCCTACGCCGACGCGATTCAAACCAAGATTATTCCGGCCTACAAAAAACTGTACGGCTTCTTGAAGAACGAATATCTGCCGAGGACGCGCAGCACCATCAGTCTCTCGGCTTTGCCAAATGGAGAAGAGTGGTACGCTTACAACGCCAGATTTTATACGACCACGACGATGGCGCCGGATGAAATTTTTGATTTGGGCATGAAGGAAGCGCAGCGCCTCAGCAAAGAGATGCAGAACGTGATCGCGCGCCTCGGCTTTCAAGGCACGATCGCGCAATTCATGCCAACGGTGCAACAAAATCGAGCGATGCAAATTACCCATAAAGACTCGGTGTTCATTGCCTATCGCCAAATTCGCGCGAAGGTGGAAGCGCAACTGCCCAAGCTCTTTGGCGCCTTGCCAAAAGCAGATTTTGAAATCAAACCCGTGGAAGAATTTCGCGCCAAAACTTTTCCCGGTAGCGCGTATGTGCCGGCCGCTGCGGATGGCTCTCGGCCTGGCGTGTTTTATGTCAACGCTTCGTTACCGGCTTATCCTCGCCACATCATGACCGCGCTGTTTCTGCACGAAGCGTTGCCAGGGCATCACATGCAAATCGCCGTCGGGCAGGAACAAGAAAGCATGCCGCGCTTTCGCCGGTTCGGTTATTATGGCGCATACATTGAAGGCTGGGGATTGTATTGCGAATCCCTTGGCAAAGATATGGGACTTTACGACGACATCTATCAATACCTCGGCATGCTGATGATGGAGATGGGCCGCGCTTGTCGTTTGGTTGGCGACGCCGGCATTCATTACAAAGGCTGGACGAAAGATGAGGCGATCAAATTTCTCACCGAGAATACGCATGGCTTCGGCATCCACGAAATCGACCGCTTCACCGCCGCGCCGGGACAAGCGTTATCCTACAAGAAACGAAGAAGTTGTCAAAAACGTTCGTGTTGATTATGACTTTGCTTGCCTTGGTCGAGCGATCGTCGAGCCAGGATTTTACCGCCATTACCACCGGAGCGTTGGTGGATGATGCCGGCGCTGCGCGTGGCGTAAGCTGGATCGATTTCAACAACGACGGCTTGCTGGATTTGTTCGTCACGCGCGGCCCGCGCCAGGGGCAAACCGCGCTGTTGTTTCGCAACGACGGCGGGCCGAATTTTGCTTTCACCAAAATCACCGGCAGCCCACTGGTGAGCGACGTTGCCCGTTCCGATGGCAGCAGTTGGGGCGATTACGACAACGACGGTGATCCGGATGCCTACGTCGTGACTTGGTACGGCGATCGCAATCTGTTTTATGAAAACAACGGCAACGGCACTTTTACCAAGATCACGGCGAGTGCGATTGTCAACGACAACGATTTTTCTGAAACCTCGGCCTGGGGCGATTATGACAATGACGGCCATTTGGATTTGTACGTCACCAACAGCGGCGACCCCAACGCCACCGGCCCGCAAAGAAATTTTCTGTATCGCAACAATGGCAACAAATCCTTCGCCAAAATCACCGGCGGCGCGCCGGCAACGGACTTGTTCTATTCGCGCCGCGTCAATTGGGTTGACTATGACGACGACGGCGATATCGATCTGTTCGTGGCGAATGAAGAAAACCAGAACAACAATCTCTATAAAAATTTGTTGAAAGAAGGCGGCAACGCCACGTTTGATAAGATTACCAACAGCGCGGTAGTTACCGACGGCGGCAGCTCGTGGACGGCGAGCTGGGGCGATTATGACAACGACGGCGATCTCGATTTGTTCGTCGCCAGAACCTTGAACGAAAATCAAAAAAATGCTTTCTATACTAACAACCTCAGCGGCAAAAGCTGGCTGCAAGTGCGCGCGGCCGGCGTGCAGTCGAATAAATCGGCCATCGGCGCGAAAATTCGCCTTAAGGCAAACATTGGCGGAAAGGCGATTTGGCAGCGGCGCGATATTGCCGGGCAGGAAGGATATTGCGGCCAAAATCTGTTGGCGCATTTCGGCTTGGGCGAGGCAACCGTCATCGATACCGTGCTCGTGCAATGGCCTTCCGGAATCGTGGACGTGCTGGCGCCGGTTAATGTGAATCAAATTTTGACGATCACAGAGGGCATGAACCCCACAGCAGTAGAACAAAAGGAAACAGCGCTGCCATCGGGATACCGACTTCAGCAAAATTATCCGAATCCATTCCGGAGCGCAGCAATATTCCCCGCTCTGAGCGGGGAAAATCATTCCACGCGCATCGAATACGTTTTGCCTCGCGCTTCGCACGTGCGGTTGATTATTTATAATGCCGCCGGACAAGAGATACGCACGCTCGTCGATCAAATGCAGTCCACCGGAACGCAAGGGAAGACATGGGATGGAAAAAATAATGTGCATGAACACGTTCCCTCCGGCGTTTATTTTTACCGCATCGTAGCCGGCCCATTCCGGCAAACGCGGAAGATGCTGTTGTTGCAATAAGAAACACCGGCGGCATGGACAAACATGGACAAGAACGAATGAAGGATATTTGTGTGATAAGGCCAGGTCTGATAGTGTAAAAAGTTTTATGAAAAAGAGGAGGGAGCGCGGACTTTCTTGTCCGCGATGCACGTGTGGACTAGAAAGTCCACGCTCCCCTCTTCTTGCAAGGAGGCGAAAATTGAAATTACAGGAATCAACATTTCGGTTTGTCTTTGGCTTTCTTGTGGCCATCTTGTTGGCGCTGGTGGAGATTAGCGAATGCGTTGCGCAAAGCTCTTGGAAAGCACTGCCAAATGCACCAATCGCCCTATCAAGATTCTATGATGCATTTTTCGTTAACCCTTCGACTGGCTGGATAGTCGACATCGGCGGCCAAATTTTCAAAACACGCGATGGTGGACAAACGTGGGAGTTCCAATTCATTTCCCCTCTGGCGCAATTCCGCAGTGTTGGTTTTGCGGATACTTTGCGAGGCTGGGCCGGAACACTTTCCGATGATTTGCTTTATCAAACAAACGATGGCGGCGCAACGTGGCTGCGGGTGGAAAATTTGCCCGATCCCAAACCTGCGGGAATCTGCGGCATTTCGGTGGTCAATGCCTCGGTCATTTATGCGTGTGGACGTTTTGAGGGGCCGTCACATCTTATTAAAACGACCGATGGCGGTGCGACTTGGTCGTCACTCGACATGAGCGCGCATGCCGGCACTCTGGTTGACTGTCATTTTTTTAGTCCGGACTCGGGTTTTGTGGTTGGTGGAGATCCGAGGGGTGCTTTTCCCTCAACCACGAAAGCCGTTGTTTTGTTCACTGCCGATGGCGGCCGCAACTGGCAAACACGCCATACAACCAATCGCGAAGGCGAATGGTGTTGGAAAATCTCATTCGCCTCAAGGCGTTTCGGATACGTGTCTATAGAAGATTTCATGCGCAGAGGGTTCTGCTTAAAAACTACGGACGGTGGCATCACCTGGCAGGAGATCGCCATTCCTCAAACTCTGGTTACCGAAGGAATCGGATTTGTCAACGAGAACAAAGGATGGATCGGAGGACCACTCGCCACCTCTTATGAAACTTCCGATGGAGGACTGACCTGGCAGCCGGTTGCCGGCATGGAAGATATAAACAGGTTTCGCATGTTTAGCGATACGTTGGGCTATGCTGTTGGCCAATTGGTTTACAAATACTCTCCAGATAATACGACGGCGGTCAATTCATCCAAGACGGCGCAATTACCATTGGATTTTGGCCTAGAACAGAATTTTCCCAATCCATTCAATCCGACCACCTCCATCACCTACCGTATCGTACAGCCAGGACATGTTCAATTAAAAGTATTTGATGTTTCGGGGCAATTGATCGCCACATTGGTTAATGAAGCGAAGCCGGCGGGAAGCTATACTCGTTTAGGGTTAAAATTACAGTCATTGCGAGGCGCTTTTTGCCGAAGCAATCTCTTGATTTTCAAAGGATTGCTTCGCTGAGAAACGCTCGCAA
>JAKEEU010000158.1 GCA_022616415.1 Candidatus Zhuqueibacterota bacterium
AAGCGGGCGCCGCCCACGCTCGATCCAAGGGCGGCCAGCCCGATGGGATTGAGGAAAAAAATCATCATCCCCCAGGCAAAATACGCGAAAATGAAGAAATTATAAAAACTGAAGAGGCGCAGCTTTTGCCGGTGAAGGGCCAAGCCGATCACAAAAATGACGGTGGCGATGGGGATAAGGATTTCTTCAAATGTGAACTGCCTGCCGCCGACAAAGGGCACGGCAGGCAACCCGTGAAAAGCAAATGCCGCTGGAACAATGATCCAGTATTTTTTTTCCAACCCCAGCAGGACGGCCAGGAAGAAGCCGATGCCGAAAACGGCGCCGACCATCTTGAGATTGCCTTCAGCGATATAGATCCCAAGAGCGGCGGCTGTCGCCAGGCCAAGCAGAAGCGCCACGATGACGCCCAACTGGTTGGAGCTTGGACCCCTTAAATCAGTGCTAGGCATATGGAAAGATCACTTCAGAAAGACTGCATATTCTCCTGGCAGCCTCCTGGCGAAAGAGTTCCAAGCTTTTCAAGGTATCCGAAAAATTTTTTAACCACAGAGGACACGGAGAAATCGAAAGAGCAGGACTTGTGGAATCCCTCTGTTTTGCCCCATTTCCTCTGTGTTCTCTGTGGTTCAATGCTTTACCTCCGAATTTCAGATGTCGTGTGATGCAATTGGGAAAGAGCGCATGTGGCCGGCGAACGCGCCACGGATGGCTATGCGATATTGACAACGGCTTCCCGGCCTTCGGTGTGACAGCGGACGATTTCGTCATGGATCCAGCGATAAGTAATTTTCAGGCCATCGCGCAGGCGCGTGCCGGGTTCCCATCCAAAGGTTTTTTGGATGAGTGTGTTATTGCTATTGCGTCCGCGCACGCCTTTTGGGGCGTTGAGGTTATACGTCCGCTTCAGTGTGATGCCGGCGATCTCCTCGGCAATGTCCACGAGCTGGTTGATCGAGACGAGTTCGCTGCTCCCCAGGTTGATGGGCGCACTGAAATCGGAATCCATGATCATCCGCGTGCCATAAATACAATCATCAATATACTGGAAGCTTCGGGTCTGGTGGCCATCCCCCCAAATCTCAATTTCATGATTGCCGCTGCGCTTGGCTTCAATGACTTTGCGGCAGATCGCGGCCGGGGCTTTTTCGCGTCCGCCGTCATAGGTTCCATGCGGTCCGTAAACATTATGATATCTTGCCACGCGGGTTTGGATTCCGAAGTCCTCCATGAAATGGCGGCACATGCGTTCGCTAAAGAGTTTCTCCCAGCCATAGCCGTCCTCCGGCATTGCCGGATAGGCGTCCTCTTCCTTAAGGG
>JAKEEU010000016.1 GCA_022616415.1 Candidatus Zhuqueibacterota bacterium
CAGCCAGGGCTACGCGGTGGTGATCCAAGACACGCGCGGCCGGTTTGCTTCGCAGGGCGCGGACAGCTTGTTTCTCGATGATGGTTGGGGAGATCGGCAAGACGGCTACGACACGGTCGAATGGATCGCCAGGCAAAGCTGGTCCAATGGCAAAGTCGGAACTTGGGGCGCTTCCGCGTTCGGCATCACGCAATATATGATGGCGGGCAGCGCGCCGCCGCATCTTGTTTGTCAATTTGTCGAAGTCGCGGCAACCAATCTCTACACACAAGCGGCCTATCCCGGCGGCGTGTTATTGAAAAATCTGGTTGAAGAATGGATCAGCGGACAGGGCAGCCAATATCTGCTGCCATTTGTGATCGCACGCTCAAATTACGACGCCACTTGGGAGCGCCTCAATCTCGAATCGCGCTTCGATGTGGTTAACGTGCCGGTCCATCACCTGGGCGGGTGGCACGATATCTTTATCGAAGGCACGATCAATGGTTTTGTCGGGTTGCAACACCACGGCGCGGCTGGCGCGCGCGGCAAGCAGAAGCTGTTGATCGGCCCCTGGACGCATGCAAATTGGTTCGAGACCAAGCAAGGCGAGCTGACTTTCCCTCCGAACTCCGCATTTACGATCAATGGCTACGTAACCGATATACTGCTGCGCTGGTTTGATTATTGGCTGCAAGGCAAGGATACGCAAATCATGTCTGAGCCGCCGGTGCGATATTATGTGATGGGCGCTATCGAAGCTGGTGCGCCCGGCAACGAATGGCGCACCGCCAATGATTGGCCGCCGTCAGCGCAACCATCGCCTTTCTATTTTCACGAGAATGGTGACTTGACTACCGGGAAATCCGCAGCCACTACAGCGGCGCGGAGCTATCAATACGATCCGAAAGATCCCGTCCCAACAAAAGGCGGCAGAAATTTGCAGATCGCCGCCGGCCCTTATGATCAACGCAGTACGGAAAGCCGACCGGATGTTTTGGTTTTCACCACGCCGGTTTTGGCGCAGCCTCTGGAAGTGATGGGAAAGATCATCGTCAAATTGTGGGTTTCGTCTTCGGCCAAAGACACGGATTTTATGGCCAAGCTGACGGATGTTTATCCCGACGGCCGCTCGATGCTGATTGGCGACGGGGCGCTGCGGGCACGGCATCGTTACTCGCTGCAGCAAGAAAATTTCATGACGCCGGATTCCGTCTACGAATGTGAAATCGATCTCTGGCCTACTGCCATCATTTTTAACCGGGGCCATCGCATTCGCGTGGCGATCTCGAGCAGCAACGCACCGCGCTTCGATCCCAATCCCAACACCGGCCGGCCCTTGCGCGCCGACAGCGTGACAGTGGTGGCGACAAATACGGTCCATCTCGATGCTCGATATCCGTCACATATCGTTTTGCCAGTGACGAGCGGCACAACCTCGGTGAGCGCAGCCGATCAACGCGAGGCCGCGCCAAAGGAATTTGTTTTGGGCCAAAACTTCCCGAATCCCACCGCTGGCGCGACAAAAATTTCTTATTCACTCTCGCGAATGGCTGCCATTCGGATTACGCTTTTCAATTTGCTCGGTCAGGAAATCAGAGTACTGGTGGATGGTCTCGTGCCGTCGGGGGCGCACACGGTGAGCTGGGATGGCCGGAATGAAAATGGGCAACCGGTGGCGAAGGGAATCTATCTTTATCGGCTTGAGGCCGGGAATTTTGTCATGACCAAAAAATTGCTAGTGACGGAAAGCTTTGGTGATAAAAACTAAAACATCATTTTGAGGGTTCGCCCGGCAGTTTTGCTGATAAATCTCCGATGATTTGCAATGACGGCTTCTCCAAATCGGTTATGAGGCCTCGCGAAAAATCTTTGCCGGACATCTCGTTGATCATGCTTACCCACGAAACAATCGTCGTGGCCTGCGCCATGGTCTTCGCCGCATAGTGGGAGATGATGCCGCGTTCAATCTTTTCAAAGACTTTGTTGTGCGCTTTGCACGCCAGTTCCGCTCCCGGCTCGGATTTCATGGCCATCACTGTCGCGTTCGCCGGCACCCGGCCGGCAAGAAGATTGGTGTGTCAGCAATCCGGCAAGAGAATAAGATTGATGTTGGCTGGCGGGTGCAAAGCCGCAAACACTTCATCCCAAAAAACGCCGTTGATTTTATTACTCGGTTTGCTTGGCGCCAGTAGCATCCCAACTCGGGCCTCGGAGACCGTGCTGCCAGTGAAGATACCATGCCCGCTGTAGTGCATAAACACCTCGCCGCTTTTCCACTTCGCCACGCGCTTGTTGGCTTCTCCAAAGAGGCGCATGAGCAATTTGCGATTCAATTTGCCTTCCAATAACAAAATATCCTCTGACGAAAGGCCACGTGCGATCAATGCGTCATACATGGCCACGACATCGTTATGCATGCCGGCTTCGCCGTCGTGTGGCGCAGCAATCAGCAAGGCAAGCCGTGAAGGATGAGCGCCCTTGGCATCGGCGAGTTTCTCGTTTTTCATTCTCATACCAGCTTCGTAATGATGCGCTCGCGGTCCAGCTTTCTGACCAGCCAGCGATAAATGAAAACATCTATACCCAAGACGACTGATCCGGCAAAAAATATGACGGGCCAACTCAGTTGGATCAAACCTTTGACGGATGATATCACCAAAGCGACGATGGGCAACACCAGTAGCACCGCGACCTGTTGCGCTTCCCAAACGCCGGTCGCTCGCTGTGAGACATAAACCACAAACGACAGGGAAAGAAAGCTGACAGCGGGTGCCAACCAAAAAATCAGCACCAGCCAGCTCGTCGTTGGAAAAAAGAGACCCTGGAAAATCGCATAACCGAGCGCGTTGACCACTACGGTATAAACGATGAAACTCACCCACGTAATCAAAACGGCAGGAATGAGCGAAACGAGAATTTTTCCCAGCACCAATTCTTTGTCGCTGATGGGCGTATAGAGCAGCCCCTCGATGGTTTTTCTCTCCTTTTCACCCGCAAAGCTGCTGGCCGCGATAATGCTGGAAGCCATCACCGGAATCAGCAAAAAGAACGGCGCGAATATGTGCACGATCATGACGTACACCAAACCCTGCTGCAGGTTGTACCCGGCCGGAAAGTAATCACTCGGCAAAGTCTTGAGGAACTCTACATCGCTGGAATTCAGCGTAACGCCCAGCGATGAAAGCATGAGTATGGCGGGCAAGACGATCACGAAGATGATCGGAACGATGACCATCGGCAGCATGGCTTGCTTGCTCTTCCTCAGCTCCTGCCAATCTTTCGTGAAGATGATTTTAATCATCCGGCTATTCATGATTTCCCTTTGGAACGATGGCAAAATAGATGTCTTTCAGTGAGTGCTCCTCCTCCCGCACCGACAGAATCTCCGCACCATTATTGACGAACAAACGAATCGCTTTGGCGATGTCTGTTCCGCTGGCAACTGCTAATCTGATTTCCTGCCCTCGCCGCACGGCCTGCGAGACATATTTTTCACGTTTGAGCGCCGCGACAAAATCGTCTTTGGCTTCGATGAGCCGAATCAAATAGAACCTTTCTTTCCACAGTTGGCTTCGCAGTTCGGCGATGGTGCCGTTGGCCAAAATGCGGCCCTGGTAAATAATGGCGATCGCCTGGCTCAAACGCTCGACTTCATCCAAACGATGCGAGCACAAAAAAACGGTTCTTTTGCCGTCTTTGATATATTTTTTGCAAATACAGAACGACCTCTTCCGACGCTTCCGGATCGAGTCCGGCGGTCGGCTCGTCGAGAAAGAGGATCTCCGGATCGTGAATGAGCGCGCGGGCGATGGCCAATTTCTGTTTCATGCCCTTGCTGAAATTGCCGACGATAACATCACGTTTGCCGGCCAGGTTGAACATTTCGAGCAGGGTATCGATGCGACGATACAGATTATTACCGCTGAGTCCGTAGAGCGATCCCCAAATTTCCAGGTTTTCTTTGGCGGATAATTTTTCGTAAAGATTGGTGTCGGTTTGGACGCCGGTTTTGCTTCGGATGAACGGCCCCTCTTGTTGGATGTCTTTGCCAAAAATGACGGCTTGGCCGTGTGTCGGTCGCAACAACCCATTGAGCAAGCGCACCATCGTGGTTTTGCCGGCGCCATTCGGCCCGATAAAGCCAAACACAATGCCAGGCTCGACTTTTATGGTCACGGCGTCCAAGGCCGCTAGCCGGTCAAACTTTTTGGTGAGACCAAATGTTTCGATGATCCAACTCATAGCAAATGCGCCTGGCATCGAGAAACAAACATTAGCAACCAGCTACAATCCTTCCTGCGCCAGCACGTAACACAATATCGCCAGCGCCGCGGCCCCAAGATTAAGCTCACGCTCATTCACTGCTGCAATGACGTCGTTGTCGGAATGATGATAATCAAAATAACGCTGCGGCTCCGGCACCAAGCCGATCCCCGGCACGCCCTGCCGAACCAATGGCGAGATATCCGCGCCGCCGCCGCCGCGGAAAATCTTCTCGGCGTCGATCTCCTCAAATAAATAAGACCAACCAGCGAGACGAGCGAATCTGGTCGAATCAGTATCCACGGAAAAACCTCGCGGCGCAAAACCGCCGCGATCGGCTTCGATGGCGGCAATATGTTTTTCTTTGGAGGTCGCGGCCTCGCGAGCATAAGCTTCCCCGCCGCGCAAGCCATTCTCCTCATTGATAAACATCACCGCGCGAATCGTGCGCTTGGGTTTGAGCTTGAGCGCCTGCAAGAGACGCAACGCTTCGAGGGATTGCACGCATCCCGCGCCATCATCATGTGCGCCCGTGCCTTTGTCCCAACTATCGAGATGGCCGCCGACCACGATGATCTCTTCCGATTTTTCCGTGCCGGTTAACTCGCCGAGCACATTCGCCGAAGGCGCGTCAGGAAAAGTTTGGCAAGTCAGCTTCAATCGCACACGTACCGTCTTCTCTTGCGCGAGCAATTGGCTCAATAGATTGGCGCCGACGGTACTGATCGCCGCCGCCGGAACTTTCGGCACCCCGTCTTGATATTGCATGCCGCCGGTGTGCGGCACGTCATCCAATCGCGTCGTCATCGAGCGCACCAACGCTGCTATACCGCCAACTTTCGCCGCTTCAATCGCGCCGCTGCCGCGCTGATCCACCGCGCCGCCATACGCTTCAAAAGTGTTGATCTTGGTGGGATCCATCGGCCGGTTGAAGAAAATGATTTTGCCTTCGGCCTTTTTGCCCAGCGTTTTCAGCTCATCGAAAGATTTGACTTCCACCACCTCGGCAACGACACCCATTTCCGGCGTCGCGACGCTGCCGCCGAGGGCGCAGACCGTTAATGGAATCGTTCCCATCGTCGCGGAATTGATGATTGCCGCTTCTTCAATGGGACCGCGCACCCAGTGCGGCACCATCACCTCTTGCAACCGCACATTTTGGAAGCCAAGCCGCGCCATCGTATGGCGTGACCATTCCACCGCCGCCGCGGCCTGTGGCGAGCCGCTCAAGCGCGGACCGAGCGCCGTCAATTCTGCGAGCAGATGATACGCTTGCCCTTCCGCCAAAGCCGTGCGAATGATTTCTCTGGCGATGTCGGTGTATGGCTTGTTGTTGGCGTGGTTGGTTTGTGCGAATGATGTAGTGGGGAGAGTAAAAGTGAGCAAAATTATAGTCAACAAAGACCCCCAACTATAAAATCTTTTTGAGATCACCTCGCCTCCTTATTTGTTTGTCGTGTTGCCTTCAGGCATCGCGTTCATGAATTTAGAGAATGCTTCGATAAACTACATCGTTTTGTGCCTGGATCCCAAAGTCTGCGCCTGAAGGCGCTACTACGAGCTTATAAACCGTATGACCGTCATCGTAAATTCTTCCACCGCCTCAAAGTGAATCCAATGTCCCGCGTTCGGAATCATCACTAATTTGCTGTGGGGAAAATGCCGCAAAATCACGTCATGGTCGTGATCGAGGTGATAATCCGACAGCTCGCCGCCAATGAACAGCGTTTTGCCGGAGTAACTCGCGGATAGCGGCGGCTCGTAAATGGCCATCTCATTTTGCAAAGCCTGCAGCGACGGTAAATTCACTTTCCAGGCAAAAGCGCCGTTGTCGCGCCGCACGAGGTTGGTGAGCAAAAACTGTCGCGTGTGCGGACTTGGGATTGCTCTCGCAAGGATCGCATCGACTTCCTCGCGTGAAGCAACCGCACTGAGATCGACCGCGTTCAGCGCGCGCAAAATGTCGCCGGAAGAGCTTTGATACGGCCGCGGCGCGATGTCTTCAACGATCAAGCCGGAGAGCCGCTCCGGATAATGAAACGCAAATTCCATCGCCGCCAACCCGCCCATCGAGTGGCCGAGCAGATAGGCACGATCAAGACCCTGTTGATCGAAAAAATGTTTAATGTCCTCGCGCAAATCGGCGATGGTGTGAGTGGCGGTATGCGGAGAGTTGCCGTGATTGCGTTGATCCACCACCAGCACGCGGCATTTTTCCGCGAAAATTTTGGCGGCGCGCTGCCAATTTTGCGACGATCCAAGCAGACCGTGCAAGATCACCAGCGTGGGCGCGCCTCGGCCGTATTCACGAAAAAAAAGTTCTATCGAAGCAGCCAAGATTTTGTAATAAATTATCCGCCGAATTTCACCGAAGCTACCGAGATTAGCCGAATAAAATTTTTCGGCGAATCTCGGTGTATTCGGCGTTTATCGGCGGAAATGTTTTTGCTTTTTCTGTAAAAATTTCACTTCACGAGGTTATGGTGATTCTGCCTGTTTTTGCTCCGGCTTGGTGCCGAAGATATAATCCCAAATCGGCGAGCTGACGCCGAAGCTGCGCTCCGAATCTTGAAAATGATGGCGAATGTGGTATTGCCGCAGGAACAACGCTACGCCGTGGTTCAATGGCAGATGATGAACCGCGTAATGAATCATGTCGTAGCACAAATAGCCGAAAACAAAACCGGCGAAAAACGGCGCCACGTGAGGCTTGCCGAGCAGCCAATTAAAGAGCGCATAGAAAATCACCGCCAGCGGAATGCTGACCACCGGCGGCATCACCAGGCGCCGCGAGTCGTTGGGATAATCATGGTGAATACCGTGGAAGAGATAAAAAATACGCTGCTGCCATTCGCCGCGCGGCGTGAAATGAAAAACAAAACGGTGCAAAACGTACTCCGTCAACGTCCAGGCGAACCAGCCCGCGCCCAAGAGCAGGACGATGCTGCCGGCAGAGAGCAACGGCTGGGTCGCAGACCAATAGAGCAAATAGACGATCAACGGCAGATACAAGATCACCGGCACGCTCGGATGCACCCGGCTCCAAAACTCCATGAAATCATTTTGGAACAGACGCACCGTCTCGTCTTTGTTTGAAACGTATTGCTTGGCCATTTTTCCTCCTTGAATTTTTTATATGTCTACATCGTCGTTTTTATAAAATTCGTTTGCAGACTGACAGTCTGCATTACGCCAAATCGAGCAAACACAGCACGCTCGCCTTGCCATGCTCGCCCACCTCGAGGTTCGGGCCGACACAGGACGGACAACCGGCGAGGCAGCCGCATTTTGTGATCAAATCTTTCGCCGCCGCTTTCAGCTCGTCGTGCATCGCAAACAAGCGCTTGCTGAAGCCGACGCCGCCGGCGTGATTGTCATATACGAAAACCGTCGGCTTTTGTGTCAACGGCGCGCGCACCATTGGCACGGCGCGAATGTCACGCACGTCGCACATCAAATAAATCGCCGCCACACTCTGTAGCGCGTTAGCCAAAGCTTTGAGCGCATCGCCGAAAACCGATTGCGCCATTTGCAGACGTTCTGCCATGTCCGCCGGAAACTCCCACCAGTACGCCGTGGTGTGCATGCTGATCTCCGGCAGCTCCACTGGGCCGTAGCCGACGTTCTCGTGCGAGCCAAATTTGAGCTTTTTGAATTTCGTCGTCTGGCAATTGACATTCACCTCGCCGTGCGCCTTTTTCATTTCCGCCGTCGCCGCCAAATCCGCCTGCTCGAAGACTTCCAAAACGTGAATGCTCGTGTCGGTGTGCGCATCGGTGTAATAATCCACTTCCTTCTGTTTGACGTAAGCCTTGCGCCGCTCCCAATCCAATTTGTCAACGTGATACTTCACCGCCTCGTGGATGTAAATCGCGTCGTCGTGCAGCATCGTCGGTGCGTCGAGCAGGTTGACTTCGCCGATAACACGCTCATCATTTGTGGTGTCGATAATCACCACGTTCTCCGGCGACGCGGTGCGCAAGCCGACGGCCTCGGCCGGATACGCGTCGGTCATCCAATGCCACCGGCCTTCGGCGTGATGCAGCACGTTGTTCTCTTCGAGATATTCGAGAATCTCGTTGGTCGCCTCCACGCGTGTTTTGCCATGGCCGAATTTCTCACTGTCGCTAAACGGCAATTCGAACGCCGCGCACTTGAGGTGGCTCATCAAAATGACGAGATTGTTCGGATCGACCACGCCCGACTCCGGCGGCTTGCCGAAAAAATAATCGGGATGATTGATCACGTATTGATCCACCGGCGCGCTCGACGCCACCATGATGGCGACGGCGGAATCAGAGCGGCGGCCCGCGCGTCCGGCCTGTTGCCACGCGCTCGCCATGCTGCCGGGATAACCGACCATCACGCAAGCCGTGAGCTGGCCGATGTCGATGCCCAGCTCGAGTGCATTCGTGGAAACCACGCCGAGGGTTTCGCCGGTACGCAAGCCGCGTTCGATGACGCGACGCTCGGTTGGGAGATAACCGCCGCGATAGCCGCGAATGCGCTCAGCCGATTTTTTATTCGCCGCCATCGTCTGTTTCAAATAAGTGACGAGAATTTCCACGCGCAAGCGGCTGCGGCAGAAGACGATGGTTTGAATATTATTGAGCAAAAATTTGCTGGCAATGTTGCGCGCTTCTTTCACCGAGGATTTGCGAATGCCCAGCTCGCGGTTGACCACCGGCGGGTTGTAGAGAATGAAATGCTTCTCGCCGCGCGGCGCGCCGTTGTTGTCGATCAATTCGACTTCGCTCCCGGTGATTTGCTCAGCCAACTCTTTGGGATTGGCAATCGTCGCGGAACAACAAATGAACTGCGGATTCGCGCCGTAAAACGCCGCGATGCGCCGCAAGCGCCGGATCACGTTGGCAAGATGGCTGCCGAACACGCCGCGATAATTGTGCAGCTCGTCGATCACCACGTAGCGCAGATTCTCAAACAGCTTGATCCATTTGGTGTGATGCGGCAAAATTCCCTGGTGCAGCATGTCCGGATTCGTCACCACGATGTGGCCGGAGCTGCGAATCGCCTGCCGCGCCTGCTGCGGCGTGTCGCCGTCGAATGTGTACGTTTTAATATCGAAATCAAGCTGCGGGCCGAGCAGCTTGACGATCTCGTACAACTCCGCCATTTGATCCTGCGACAGCGCTTTGGTGGGAAACAAATACAGCGCGCGCGCCTGCGGATTCTCGATCACCGTGTTGAGCACCGGCAGGTTGTAGCAGAGCGTCTTGCCCGACGCGGTTGGCGTCACCGCGACGACGTTCTTGCCTTCACCGATTTTGGCGATGGCCTCGGCTTGATGCGTATAAAGCCGGTTGATCCCATGTTGGCGCAACGCCTCGACCAGCTCGGGCTTTAGCCAATGCGGGAAATCCGTCCACTGCCCGGCCTTGGGAGGCAAAACGTTCCAACAGGTCACGTTGCCCATAAAATCCGGATCGCTGCGCAGGATGTCGAGAAGCTGCGGAAGAGTCATGGGATTAAGGCGTAAAGCGTGAAAACGTAAAGCGTAATAATTGTAATGTTAAAGATAGTTAAAATTTTTCTCAAGGTCAAGTCCATCTATGCACACCGGGGCTAATCGAGCCAATTGAACTTTTGCAGGAAAAGACCTCACATGCCGCTTCAGCGGCATTCCACATTTTAGCCCCACGCCTTCAGGCTGGGGCGAATTGGGGCCACCCGTATGTCAAAAAATTATCTTGCTCGAACCCTCGAAGATGCTTATATTAAAATTTCGTTTTTTGCAGCCTATGCCCCCAAAAACTTTCAAATTTGACACGCCCGCTCACAAAGCCGGCTACGTGCGTGAAATGTTCAGCCGCATTGCGCCGCGCTACGATCTGATGAATCGGCTGATGACGCTCGGCCGCGACCAAACTTGGCGCCGGCTCACCGTGGAACGCGCCGGGATTCAAGCCGGTGCGCGGGTTCTTGACATCGCCACCGGCACCGCCGATCTTGCTTTTGCCGCGCGCGCTGCCAAGGCCGGCCTGATCGTCGCCGCGGATTTCAGTTACACCATGCTCAAATACGCGCGCTTGAAAACCCAGCCGTGGAAACGCAAGAAAAATGTCGTACCGATTCATCTCGTCACTGCCGACGGCCTGCGTCTGCCTTTTCCGAGCAACAGTTTCGATGCCGTGATCACCGGCTTCTCGTTGCGCAACGTCGGTGAGCTTGATCTTTTTCTCAAGGAAATGGCTCGCGTCACCAAGCCCGGCGGCAAAGTGGCCTGCCTGGAAATCACCCGGCCGCGGCAGCCGCTGTTTCGGAATTTCTTTGCATGGTACTTCGGCAAGGTCGTCCCGAAAATCGGCGGCTTGATCAGCGGCGATCCTGAGGCATATTCCTACTTGCCGCACTCTGTATCGATCTTCATCTCGCCGGAGGAACTGCGGGTGCGTATGGAAGACGCCGGCCTGAACAACGTCAGTTTTGAAACCCTGATGCTGGGCACGGTTGCCATTCATTGGGGCGCCAAATTGCGCGCCACCGCCTCGAAAAAGCTCAAACAGCAAAAATCCAAAACACAAAATCTGGAGACCCCATGAAACGACCGCATGCAAGAAACTTCGATCCAGTCGTCGCCTCGTGGCAATGGCGCTGGGCGCAAGATCATTGGCTCTCCAAGCGTGGTCTAAAGTCGACTGACCACAAAAACAAGCAACAAACCATGCTCGATTCCTCCCAAAAGTTTCGCCAACGTATAGATGAACCCGACTGATTAAGACTGGCCGTTGGAAATTCAAAGGGGAATCCCCCTTTATCTATCTCTTGCTTTTTGCCCTCCATTTTTGTAACTTTTACTGCATTCAATCTCCCTCAAACATTTCAAGGGCTCTTTTCGTATGCTCGAAAAAATCGACCACGTCGGCATCGCCGTGCGCAATTTGGATGAAGCCATTGCCCGTTACACCGCGCTTTGTGGCCGCGGCCCCGACCATCTCGAAGAAGTCGCCTCGCAGAAAGTGAAAGTCGCCATGTTCGATGTCGGAGAATCCCGCGTCGAATTGCTCATGGCCACCGCCCCGGGCTCGCCGATTGCCAAATTCATCGACAAACGCGGCGAAGGCATGCACCACATTTGTTTCAAAGTGCCCAATCTTGAAGAAGCGCTGGCGCGTTTGGGCGCGGCGGGAATGGAAATCATCCCCGGTGCCGGCGGCGAAGGTGCAGGCGGCACCCGCGTGGCGTTTTTGCATCCGAAGAGCTTGATGGGGGTGATGGTGGAGTTGGTGGAGTGGGATTGATGTTAGTCGGATGTTCCCTGGCTCACAGCGGAAGACGGCGGGATTATCGAGTACGAGTCCGTGTTTTATCAGACCGCTCCTTAGTGGGCTTTTTTAGTATCTGACGAGAAAAGTTGAAAACATTTTCACATATTCAAATTACCATGCCCGAACCTAAACAATATCCTGAAGCCTTCGGCCC
The DNA here is from genome assembly GCA_022616415.1 of Candidatus Zhuqueibacterota bacterium. Classification (GTDB taxonomy): domain Bacteria; phylum Zhuqueibacterota; class Zhuqueibacteria; order Zhuqueibacterales; family Zhuqueibacteraceae; genus Zhuqueibacter. The sequence goes on from JAKEEU010000016.1 coordinate 11,686, forward strand.
TAATGCCTGGTTGATCGAAGAAATGTATCGCCAGTTCCGCGAGCAGCCGGAAACCGTCACGGAAAGCTGGCGCGATTTTTTTGAAGACTATCGCCCGCTCAGCGCCCCGGCGCCGCAAATTGGCGTTGAACCACCCGCGCCAAAGCCGGTCGAACCACCCGAAGATGGTCGCGCGGCCATTCCCCCCGGCGCCACGCCGTTGCGTGGCGGCTTGGCGCGCATCGTCGAGAATATGGAGCGCAGTCTCGGTATCCCCACTGCCACTTCGGCGCGCATCATTCCGGTCAAATTGCTCGAAGAGAATCGCCGCATCATCAACCAATATCTGGCTGATTCCACCGGCGGCAAGATGAGCTTCACGCACATCATTGCGTGGGCCATCGTCAAAGCACTGAAAGTAATGCCAGTGATGGCGACTTCGTTCTTTGAAGTCAACGGTACGGCATATAAAGTGACGCCGGAACATATCAATCTCGGCCTCGCTGTGGATGTGGCAAAGAAGGACGGCTCGCGCACGCTGCTCGTTCCGAACATTAAGCGCGCCGACACAATGGATTTCAGCGCTTTCTTCGCGGCGTACAATGAAATCCTGCGTAAAGTTTACGCGAATCAAATTACGCCGGAAGATTTTGCCGGCACGACGGTGAGCCTCACCAATCCCGGCACGATTGGCACCGTGTACTCGGTGCCGCGTCTCATGCCCGGACAAGGCTTGATCGTTGCCACGGGCGCGATTGATTATCCGCCGGAGTATCAAGCCGCGGATCCGCGCACCATTGCGCGCCTCGGCATCAGCAAGGTGATGACGGTGACAAGCACCTACGATCATCGCGTCATTCAAGGCGCAGAGAGCGGCTTGTTTCTGCAGGCGCTTCACAAGCTGCTGATTGGCGAGGACGATTTTTATGAGGAAATCTTCGCCGGCATGAAGATTCCATATCAGCCGGTGCGATTGACGCGCGACATCAACCCGACGCTCGAAGGCGGCGAGGCGCTGATTGAAAAACAGGCGCGCGTACTGCAGCTCATCAACATCTATCGCGTGCGCGGCCATCTCATCGCGAATCTCAATCCGTTGAGCACGAAAGCGCCGTCGCACAAAGAGCTCGATCCCGAGCGTTACGGCTTGACGGTGTGGGATTACGATCGCGAGTTCATCACCGGCGGTCTCGGCGGCAAGCAGCGCGCGACTTTGCGCGAGATTCTCGACATGCTGCGCGAGGCCTATTGCCAAACCATCGGCGTCGAGTACATGCACATTCAAGAGCCGGAACAGAAGGAATGGATTCAGCAACGCGTCGAGGGCGTGCCGCGCAAGAAGTGGATGGAGAGCGCGGCCAAGCGCCACATTCTCACCAAGCTGAACGAGGGCGAAGCCTTTGAAAGATTTCTCCACACCAAATACGTCGGCCACAAACGTTTCAGCCTCGAGGGCGCCGAGTCGTTGATTCCCATGCTCGACGCTTTGCTCTCGCACGCCAGCAAGCACGATATTGTCGAAGTGGTGATGGGCATGGCGCATCGCGGCCGCATCAATGTGCTCGCGAATATTCTCGGCAAAAGTTATAAAGAAATCTTTCTCAAATTCGAGGACAATCCCGACCCCAACAGCCGCGAAGGCACCGGCGATGTGAAATATCATTTGGGCGCAACCGGCAAGTACCAGAGTCCGGATGGCAAAACCGTTGCGATCACGCTGGCGCCGAACCCCAGCCATCTCGAAGCCGTCGATCCCGTCGTCGAAGGCATGGTGCGCGCCAAGCAAGACATTTTGGGCGACGCCGAGCACCGGCGCGTTCTCGCCCTGCTCATTCACGGCGACGCGGCTTTCGCCGGACAAGGCGTGGTGGCGGAAACGCTCAACCTCAGCGCGCTGCACGGTTATCGCACCGGCGGCACGATTCATCTCGTCGTCAACAACGGCATCGGATTCACTACCGCGCCGGTGGATGCGCGCTCCAGCGTTTACGCCACGGACGTTGCCAAAATGGTGCAAGCGCCGATCTTTCACGTCAACGGCAACGATCCCGAGGCCTGCGTGCGGGTGATCGAGATGGCGCTGGCGTTCCGGCAGGCGTTCCAGAAAGATGTGGTCATTGATATGATCTGTTTCCGTCGCCATGGCCACAACGAAAGCGATGAGCCGAGCTACACGCAGCCGCTGATGTATGCGCGCATTCGCGACATGCGCTCGGTGCGCAAGCATTATACCGAGACGCTCATCAAGCGCGGTGAATTGAGTCTCGAGCAAGCGGAACAGGTGTTGAAGGAGTTTCAGGCGCGCTTGGAAGAAGCGTTCAAAACTACGCAGGAGAGCATCACGCCGACGGTGACGCCGCCGAGTGAGCCGCCGCTTGATAGAGTTTTGCCGTTCATTCCCACCGGCGTGCCGCGCGAAGTTTTGGATGAAATCAGTTACGCGCTCTCGAATTTTCCGAGCGACTTTCATGTTCATCCCAAACTCGCCAAACAGCTCGCCGCGCGCGGCGCCATGCTCGAAGAAGACGCCGTCGATTGGGGCACGGCTGAGTCTTTGGCGTTTGGCGCACTATTATTGGAAAATGTTCCCATTCGTCTCTCCGGCCAGGATTCGCAGCGCGGCACGTTCAGCCAGCGGCATGCGGTTTTGGTGGATTATGAAAATGAGAAGGAGTACACGCCGCTGAATCACATTCGCGCCGGACAAGCGCAGCTCATGATTTATGACAGCTTGCTCAGCGAATATGCGGTGGTGGGATTTGATTATGGTTACTCGGTTGCACGACTGGAAGCGCTGACCTTGTGGGAAGCGCAATTCGGCGATTTTATGAACGGCGCGCAAATCATCATCGATCAGTTTATTTCTTCGGCGGAAGACAAATGGGGGCAATTGAGCGGTCTGGTCATGTTGCTGCCGCACGGCTATGAAGGGCAAGGCCCGGAGCATTCCAGCGGCCGCATCGAGCGCTTTTTGATACTCTGCGCGGAAGAGAACATGCGGGTGACCGTACCCACAACAGCAGCGCAATATTTTCATCTGCTGCGCAACCAGATGCACGCCGGCATTCGCAAGCCGCTCATCGTGATGACGCCGAAAAGTCTGCTGCGCTCGCCGGCGGCCAAAAGCGCCGCGGCGGAATTTGTTGACGCCGGCTTTCAAATTTTGCTCGACGATCCCACGCCGCCGCCCAACCCGAAACGCTTGTTGCTCTGCTCGGGCAAAGTGTGCTATGATTTGATGGATTATCGCCTGCAACACCACGTCGATGACACGCTGATCGTTCGTCTCGAGCAGCTTTATCCGTTTCCGTTTGAGGGACTCAGGGAAATTTTGCAGCGTTATCCTGCCGCGATGGATTGGCGCTGGGTGCAGGAAGAGCCGCGCAATATGGGCGCATGGAGCTTCGTGCAGACGCGCCTCAAATATGTCTTGACGCCGAGCCATCGCCTCACTTACGTCGGCCGCGTCCCGAGCGCCAGCCCGGCCACCGGCAGCGCGCGTGTCCATCAGCTCGAGCAGGAGCATTTGGTGCGGCAGGCGTTTGAATCGTAACGCAGACGGCCCGTCTGCCGCCGACGCAGTGGACAACCAACAAGTTTTGTCATCAAGATCATATGTTGGCTGCTTTCATTGACGCGCGAGCAATTCAGGCAAGAGACTTGGCGAATCTTCTGCTTGCTAATTTTTCAAAAGTTTTGTAAATTCGCTTGGATCGAACTAAATTTCGGGGTATGCACATGCGCGAGGAAGTTACCGAATTTAAGAGGACGATTCGAAGGAATTGAAGTCGTCGTTTTATGCCGTTGGCAAAAGGATCAACCTGACAATTTTGTCTTGACCGCCTATCCAAACTGAATGCGGAGATGAGATATGATTCTCGATTATGACGAGGAAGGAGATATTCTGGAAGTCATCTTTGACGAACGCTTGCACCGCGCGGAGGTCGAAAAAGCGGCTTATCGCTTGCGCGATGGCTTCATGTTATTTGTGGCGGCTGATTCGATGAAACCGGTTCAACTCACCATCGTCAACTATTGCCGTCTTGCAGAGTTGCCGGTGGTGCCTTTTGATGGATGGCAAAAGCTAAAAAAAGCTGCTAAAAAGCAATTATTGCCTATCGTCACCTCCCCGCCGGTATCGACGTTTTTGAAGCTTGATGCCCAAACCGGTTACGGTCATCTTACCAGCATTGCGATGCCGGAAATGTTTTCGCTGGCTGCTTGATTTAATCTTGCTATGCGACTTTCATACGATTCGGAAGGCGACGTGCTGAATGTCATTTTTGACGAGCGCTTGCGTCGTGCTCCAAAGATTGCTTACGAGTTGCGCGATGGGTTCATTTTGTGCCTTGCCGTTGATTCGATGAAGCCAATCCAATTGACTGTGGTTAACTACCAACGTCTGGCGCAACGGCCAACGATTCATTTTAGTGGATGGAAAAAGCTTGAGGCAACTGAAAGAAAAAGGTTGTTGCCCATCCTCAATTCTTCTGCTGTCTCAGCCTTTTTGAAATTGGACCCCCAAAGCGGCTACGGCCATCTTACCAGCCTGCCAATGCTGGAGACGTTATCGCTCGCTGCATAGCCATGTTAGATTTATACGCTGAATTTGAAAAGGCGCTGGACGCACTAGAACAGCACCAAATCAACTACGCGCTGTGCGGCGGCTTGGCCGTTACTCTTTTAGCGCAACCGCGATTTACGGAGGATATAGACATCCTGGTGTCTCCCGATGATTGCGAACGCTGCAAAGCAATTTTACAACCGCTGGGGTTCAAATTCTTTTCGACCCCCATGCGCTTTGACAACGATATTGTCGAAGTGCACAAATTGACCAAAATTGATCCGGGCGATCATGATTATATTTTTTTGGATGTGATCTCGGCCATTTCTCCGGTTGCTCGAGAAATTTTGTCACAGCGGATTCGGCTGGCTTGGAAGGACAAACAAGTATGGGTGGTTTCGCGCCCGGGGTTGATTAAACTCAAGGAAGCTTCAAAACGGCCCAAAGATCAACTTGATATTGACGCTCTAAAAGGTGAATCGAAGTGAATCTGCCCAAACGAACTCTTGAACAAAAGATCCAACGCGTCTCGCAAATGCGGCGGCTCGGCTTGAGCTTGCGCGAGGCGTATGAAAGGCAGTTTTTGTTGCCCCAGTGGCTCGCGCGCTTTGAGGTTTTGTGTAACTTGCCTCCCGGGCAATTTCCCACACAATTTTCTCGCCATGATATTGATGCCTTGCGCGCCGGCATTCGTAAAAACTGGGCGGAAGGGCGCTATGCTGTAATTGTCGAAGTCGCCGACAAATTGCCTGTCGTGGTTCTGCAACAAAATCACGTGTTAGCTGCTTTCATTGGCGCCGCGCGAGAGCAGCTCAGGCAAGAGGCCTGACGAATCTTCTGCTTGCTAATTTTTCAAACTGCGCCGAAAACAAAGACGCCGGCCCCGAAATCGAGGCCGGCGTTATTGTTTTGCCTAATCCGACGTCTTCTGCCCGCCGTTTTTCCCGCGAATATACTGCTCGAACCAACCCAATAAACGATTGCCGGCATCGAGAATGAATTTCGGCTCCTGCAGGCCATGAGGCATGCGCGGATAAACCACCATCTGCACCGGACAGCCTTGCTGCTTTAACGCGTTGTAAAATTCCTGGCCTTGCGAGAGCGGCACGCGCAGGTCTTTCTCGCCGTGCAAAATCAGTGTCGGCGTCGAAACGCCTTTCACGTTGAACATCGCCGAGTGCTTTTGGTACGCCGCGAGATTATCCCACGGCTGCCCGAGAAAATAATCCGGCAGAAAGCCGGGAATATCCGCGGTGCCGGTGAAGCTCATCAGATTGGTCACACCCGCGCCGACCGAAGCGGCTTTAAAGCGCTTGGTGCGCGTGATGATGAACGAGGTCATGAACCCGCCGTAGCTCCAGCCCATCACGCCGAGACTATCCGGATGCACGACGCCTTTTTCGATGAGCAGATCCACGCCGGCCATGTCGTCATCGTAATCACCGAAACCCCAGTCGTTGATATTGGCGCGCTGGAACTCGATGCCGTAGCCGCTACTGCCGCGCGGGTTGGGGCGCAGCACGACGTAGCCCGCCGCCGCAAACGCCTGCAGCGGATAAACGCTCGAACCGGCAGTGTAATTTTCCACGAAGACGCCCGCCGGCCCGCCGTGAATGTTCAATAATAAAGGATATTTTCGTCCCGCTGAATAATCGGCCGGATACGTGACGAGGCCTTCAATTTCCTTGCCGTCTTTGGATTTCCACTTGACCACTTCGGTGCGTCCCATCGGCAGATTCGGAAAGTCGCCATTGACGTTGGTAATTTTGATGGGCGCAAATTTGGCGGTGGCGGAAACCACGACTTGCGGCAATTGTTCGGGAGTTTGATGAACGACGGCCAGCGTTTTCGCGTCTTTGCTGAATGAGGCGCCGCCAAAGATGCCATTGCCGGTGGTGATCACGCGCGGCTTGCCGCCATTCACCGGCATGGCAAAAATGCGCGGCGAAGTGTGCTCGGTTTCGCTGTAGTAAATTTCTTTGCCATCCGCCGACCAGCCGAGAATGTTGGCTTGATCGTCGTGGGTTTTGCTTAGTTTTCTGGGTTCACCGCCGTTGATCGACAGGACATAAATGTCGTTCCGGCTTGCCCACCGGGTATCGCCGCCATCATAGCCAAAGGCAATCCATTGCCCATCGGGTGAAAATTTGGGATCGCCGGCCACGGTTTTGCTGAAGAACGGTTTGACCGCGCCGCTATCTGAAGGAACGAGCGAGATTTTTCCCGTCGGCCAATCATTGACACGCGGCGTGGCTTGATGAGCGAAAACGATCCATTTGCCGTCCGGCGACCAATCAAAACTGCCCACGTGAAAATCGCCTTTGGTCAAACGTTTGGCCGGCCGCTCGCCCTTTTCATTTTTCTCGACCGGAATCGTATAAAGATGGGAAAATTTAAAATTCTCATCGACGACGATGGCATCGCGCTTCTCCTTGTTGTCTTTCTCCTCCTGCTCGGTCAACGGATCGTTCATGGTGTACGCGATGCGCTTGCCGTCCGCTGACCAGGCGAAATTGCTCACGGCGCTTTTGGCCTCGGTGAGTTTTTCGGCTTCGCCGCCGGTGGGGCGAATTAGCCAGATTTGATTTTTCTCGCCGCCGCGCGCAGAGAGAAACGCCAGCCGGTTGCCGTCCGGCGACCATTTCGGATTGGTGCACGACTTGTCGCCTTGGGTAAATTGAAAATCAGTTTTGCCGTCGGCGCTCGCCAAAAAGATGTGCGTGCGATACTCGCTCTTTTCGCCCTCCATGAGCGGCTCGGAAACCGTGTACGCCACCCACTTGCCGTCAGGTGAAATGGCAATGCCGCCGAGTCGTTTGTATTTGATCATCACTTCCGGCGTCCACTTCGACGGCTTGGCGTCCTGGGCAAAAGCTAGCCCCGACCCCAACATAAAAAATGCCATCCACAAAAAGGCGGTGGGCCAATTTATAAACGGCGTCGATTGGGAATGGTAACAACGTCTGTTGCAACGCATAACGCGCCTCCTTATCAAGAATTACTTGGGGAACAGGTGACCTATCAGAAAAATGACGGATTTTATCGGCGTTTGTTCAACGCCCCAACTAATCGCTTGACTTTGTGGCGAGCGTTGCTTATCGTTCCAATAAGATTAATTAATTCTTTTCCCAAATGAGCGCATTCGAAAAGCGGCTCTTGATTTTATGCTGAATACTTTGTATCTTTAAAGCATGCAAAAAATCGTCTCCTAAATAAGCTTTTTGTGAGGCACGAATATGGAAAGCTTGCTGGTAAATCTCACCTATGAAATTGAATTAAAGGAGGGGGAAGCCTTTTCATTTCCTGAACAGGCAGTGAAGCATATTCCGCCTGGGAAATGGTGGATTAGTATCACGCCTGCTCCACAGCAGAATAATGGCAAACAGGTGCGCAATCATAGCGCATTCTTGAATAGTTACCTTGATGAAGATGAGGGGCTTTATGATGACTATCCAACCAGGTGAATTTTGGGTGGCCGATATACCCTTTACCAATGCCACTGCTTCCAAGAAACGACCGGTTCTGGTGCTTTGGCTTGATGGTGCGGACGCCGTTGTTGCTGCCGTCACAACCGCTTTGCCTCGCGGCAATACGGACGTTTCACTTCATGAGTGGCAAAAGGAAGGACTGCGCAAGCCTTCCGTTGTCCGATTATCGCGATTGGATTGTTTGGAGCAAACTCTGCTCATCGGACGAGTTGGGGCTATTGCACAAAGCGATGCACAAACAGTATTACAAGCCTGGTCCCACCACGTTAAACCACAATTCTAAATAAGCCAAATGTCTTTGCTCTCGAAATTAAACTCTGGCATCATCCTCCTCTGCGACGGCGCGACGGGCACGGAGCTGCAAAAGCGCGGCATGCCGACCGGCGTATGTCCGGAAGAATATAATATCACCCATCCGGAAATCGTGCAAGGAATTTATCGCGATTATTACGCGGCCGGTTCGGATATTGTGGAGACCAACACTTTCGGCGCCAACCGTTCGAGGCTCACCATGCACGATTTCGAGCGCCGCGTCGCGGAATTTTGTAAAGCTTCCGCGCAATTGGCGCGCGAGATTTGTCCGGCGGGCAAATTTGTCGCCGGCTCAGTGGGACCCACAGGCGATATTATCGAACCGCTTGGACCGCGCACCGTGCAGGAAGCTTATGACATTTTCGCCGAGCAGGCGGTCGCGCTTGCGGAAGGCGGCGTGGACGTCGTCTTCGTTGAAACCATGATGGCGGCGGAAGAAGCCGAGATTGCCGTTCGCGCCGTGAAAGAAAAAACCAATTTGCCGGTAGTGGCGACGATGACGTTCGAATTGGGCAAAGCCGGTCTGCGCACGATGTGGGGCGTGGACGTTGCAACCGCAGTTCGCAGGCTCACGGCTGCAGGCGCAGACGTAATCGGCGCCAACTGCGGCCGCGGCTTCGACGAGATGATCGCCATCATTCAGGAAATGCGGCCGCTCACGCGCAAGCCCATCATCGCCCAATCCAATGCCGGCATTCCCGAATGGGTTGACGGTATGTCGGTTTACAATGAAACGCCTGAAGTCATTCAACCCCGGGCCGAAAAGCTGTTGCATCTTGGCGTGAATATTCTCGGCGGCTGCTGCGGCACCGGGCCGGAGCATATCGGGACGATGCGGATGTTGGTTGATGCGTTCATGGCAAAACGCTCATATTTTATTTTATAACGCTTGAGTGAATTACGCAGCACGACCATTGCTGCAACCAAAATGAATTGTCAATTGACAATTTAAAACCTTCGCGGTATGGAGATTTTACAATGGCCACTTACGATCCAGCCGAATCTCACGACCAGAATTTTAAAACGATCATCGTGGAAAATCCTTGGGATGCCATCACTTTTGCCATGCCCAAGTGCGTCAATTCCTTCCAGCACGAGCCGGAGATTATCGCCATTCGTGAAGAGACGCTCAAGACTTTTTTCGCCGAGTCTTTTGTGAGAACGGATGTGCCTTTGCTGGTTAGATATGATGACGTCGCCTTCACGTTTCTCGTCGAGCACGAACACGACCCCGACGCGTTTTCAATCCAAAACAAATATCTTGACTTTCTCTCGTACTATTTTAATTTAGGAGAGAGGGAGTGGAAGGCGTATCACGCCTACAAACAAGAGAAAAAAGAAGGTAGTTTGAAATGATTACCACCATACTGCGAGAGCAAGCCCGCGAAGAGGGCAAACTCAAACAGAGCCCGCACTTGCTGCGCTTGCTGCTGTCGAAGCGCTTTGGCCCAATGCCGCCAGAAATCGAAAGCTCAATACGAGCACTCACCGATCTCGACCGTATTGATTCTATCATGGCACAGTTTCTGGAGCTTCGTGACTGGCAAGAAGTCAAGCAGCTTTTGCAGGGAAATTCGTGACTGGAATGAGGTGAAGCAGCTTTTGAATAGTGCGTAGGCCAGAGAGTTTTCAGACTGCTATGCAAAACTAGGTTATAATCACGGCAAAATATTGCACAATCTTATGGCTGAATCCATGTGATCAGGAAAAAAGAGATATTATTATTACAGAGTTTAAAGCACTTGAGTAAGCTAATTGTAAAATGGTATATAAATTGCTTATATCTAATCTTTGAACTTCGTTAAAGCGCTTGTATTTTTGAGCCTTCTCCCTCGCCTCGACATCCGGCAATATCTTTGCCACTGTACAAGCGGTAGCTTGAACAAGTATCTGTTTCCCGCCTACAAAGTTTTAGGTCACGTTTTCTCGCAGATTGTTTCTTCGATGAGTTCGTTGTGGAATTGCAACCAGCGGCGATGAAGTCATCGTGCTGGCACTGACACAAAGTTGACGAACAAACTTCAATAGCAACCGTTGTTCCGGGTGAAAATGTAAGTCATGGCGAAGCGCCTTTTACCGAAGCCTGCGTCCGTGGGCGTCGCTGAGAGACATTCGCATCGACATTACAAACTGACCCTAAACGAGCTTGATCATCTTTCATCACCATTTTTCGGCTCCATTTTTTATTCACGTCCAAGGCCTGTGCTGCCAGGACGCGGCTTGGGCTTGGGAATAAAGGTCACGTGACGCGATCACGAGCATTCGTCATGGAGATGACCAGCCCCATGCTTGGGGTCGCATCGCAAATCGCGGGAGTAGTTATGGCGAGAAGAGTTACGCTCGGGCTGAGTTTTCTTTTGCTCGGCCTCCTGGTTTCCGGCTTGGCGTTTGCCCAGAAGGGAACCATTGCCGGCAAAGTCACCGACGCCAGAAGCGGCGACGGCTTGCCGGGCGCCAACGTCTTGGTGCAGGGCCTTGAATACGGCGCCTCCACCAACCCGGATGGCGAATTCACGATTGCCGGAGTGCCGGCTGGCACCCACTCCGTCATCGCCCGTTTTATTGGTTACAAGAGTGTGATCAAACAAGTGACGGTAAGCGGCGGCGGTGTTGCCGAGTTGAATTTCGGCTTGACGGAAACCGCGCTGCAGCTCGACGAAGTCGTGGTCACTGGAACCGGCGTTGCCTCCGAGAAAAAGAAACTGGGCAATACGGTGGCCACGATCAACGCCACGCTGATCCAAGAAGCGCCGGTGAGCAATCTTTCGGAAATTCTGCAAGGCCGTGAGGCCGGCGTGAATGCGTTGCCCTCCGGCGGCTTGGTCGGCGAAGGCACGCGCATTCGCATTCGCGGCACTTCCAGCTTGTCACAATCCAACGAGCCGGTAGTTTACGTCGATGGCATTCGCGTCGATAACTCCGGCGGTTTTGCCGGCGTCGGCGCCGGCGGCGGCGGTGTGCCCTCACGTTTGGATGACATCAATCCGAATGCCATCGAGCGCGTTGAAATTCTCAAGGGCGCGGCCGCGGCCACCCTCTACGGGACGCAAGCCTCGGGCGGCATCATCCAAATCTTCACCAAGCAAGGCCAATTCAGCAAACCAAAATTCAGCCTGGAAATCGAGCAATCCACGTTGAATTATCCGGATGTGTATAAGACCAATACTGGTTTTGCCCGCACCCCAGCCCAACTTGACAACATGCGGGCGGCCTTTGGGGACCAAGGCATTCAGCTTTACCAACCGTTCCAAAAAAAGATGGTGAAGGATCTATTCACCACCGGCTACGGCCAGGTTTATTCAATGAGCGTTTCCGGTGGCGGTTCGGGCGTGACCTATTTTGCCAGCGGGCGCTTTCAAAACACCAATGGCCCCTATGGCGCCGCCGCAGATAATTTTTTTGGCACCGAGCCCGGCCCGGGTGATGACAAGCTCCGGCGCGGCCAGTTCTCGGCGACGCTGGGCATTACGCCCTCCAATAAATTGAACATTCGCCTCTCCTCGCAATACAGCAAAATCAAGCAGGAGACCATCGACAACAACAATAACATTTATGGCGTGATCTCGCTGGCGATGTTTGGCAAGCCCGAGCGCGTGGTGCCGCCGAATGCGCTCAGCCAATCCAATGCGTTTGGCAACGCAGCGTTCTCGACGGTGCGCGAAGCGAGCTTTCAACAAACGAAAGACAACACCGACCACGCCAACGTGAGCTTGTCGACCAACTATAAGCTGGCCAAGGAAATTTCCTTGGACGGCACGTTCGGCATCGACTACGTCAGCCAGCGCAGCTCCAACCTCAACCCCTTCGGCTACAACGTCGACGCCTTTGTGGCGAATGAAATCAATGGCGCCTTGCGCATCGGCAAGCGCGAGCACACCGAATGGACCGTTGACCTGAAAGGCAACTGGAGCCGTAACTTCACCAGCGCCATTTCCTCCCAGTTTGTCGCCGGCATGCAGGGCTTCATCACCAACGAAACCTTTTCGTTCGGCTCAGGCGTCACGTTCCCAGGGCCAGGAATCGAAGTGTTGGACGGAGGAGCTGTACAAACCTCGCGTTCACTCTTCTCCGAGGTTGTCCAAGCCGGTTATTTCTTCCAGGAACAACTCGGCTATCGTGATTACGTGTACCTGACTGGCGGCGTTCGCTTTGACGCTAACAGCGCGTTTGGGTCAAACTTCAGCACCGTGTCTTATCCCAAGTTCAGCATCTCGTTTGTGCCGACGCAGGTTTTCAATCTGAGCAGCACGCCGCTCAGCACGTTTCGCGTGCGCGCCGCGATCGGCCAATCCGGCAAGCAGCCCGGCGCGTTTGACAAATTCACCACCTTCGGGCCGTTCACGGCAACGGACGGCGCCGGCTTGGCGCCCAACAATCTCGGCAACCAGGATTTGCAACCCGAAAAATCGACTGAAATCGAGGGTGGCTTCGAAGCGGGATTGTTCAATGATCGACTCGGTCTGGAATTTACTTATTGGGATCGCGTCGTGCGCGACGCTTTGATTGCGCGGCGCTATGCGCCGTCAGGCGGTTTTTATCGCGCGCAATTGGATAACATCGGCGAGACGAAAGCGCATGGCATCGATCTCTCGGCAAACTTTCGAATTCTCAAGAAAGAAAATCTCGCGATCGAAGTGTTTGCCAACGGCGCGTTCCTGCGCGAAGAAATTACGGATCTCGGCGGCGCGCCGGAGCAAAAATCCGGCGGTTCCTATCCGCGCTACCGTAATTTCTTGACCGAGGGCTATGCTCCCGGCTCTTTCTTTGGCCCCAAGCCGGCTCTGACGGTCGATCGCAATGGCAATCCCATCGTCTATCCCATTTCGTTGACTACCTCCGGACCCAATGCTTACATGCCGGCGACACGCGACCAATTGCTCGCCCACTTTGCCGTGGCGCGTGACCCTGGCACCTTCCACCCCACGCTGCTGGATGACGATGGCGATGGCAATTTTCTCGATCACTATCTCGGCAAGCCGACGCCGGATTGGCAGGGATCGTTTGGCCTCACGGTCAACTTCTTCAAGCGTTTTCGTTTCAATAATCTGTTTGAATACAAAGCCGGCAATTACACGGTTCACAACTTGACCGATGAGTTCCGCAAATCGCACGCGACGATTGGCCGCAATATTCCGGTCGCGTCACAATATGAAGCGATTCTGCTGAATCCCGCCAGCACGGCCGAACAGCGTTTGGCCGCGGCGGATTTCTGGATTCGCAACCTCGCCGGCCTCTCACCGTACGATGGCTTGAACGCGATGGAGAAGGGTGATTTCATCCGCTGGCGCGAAGTCAGTCTGACTTACGACATTCCGCAAAATATCACCTCAAGGTTTGGCGTGAGCAATGCCTCGATTACCGTCGCCGGCCGCAACGTCGCCTTGTTCAGCGGCTACTCTGGCATCGATCCGGAAGTCAATGCCATCGGCCGCAAAGGTGACACAGGCTCTGCCGGCGCTTTCAATATTAATGACAACTTCCTCGACGGCACCGAGGCTTTTGGCCTGCCGATTCCGCGGCAGTTCGTCTTTACTTTGCGGACGAGCTTCTAAACAACGGATTTCGCGGATTATACGGATTACGTTTTAATCTTCAAACGTCGTCAACGTAATCCGGTGAACAACAAGCGTTCGACCATAAACCGGAGATATTGGCTTATGAAAACAAAAAAGCTTTTGCGCCTTCTCATCGGGGCGCTGGCTTTGTTGCTGTTTGTGGGTTGTGGCAACGTTCTCGAAGTCGACAACCCCAACAACGTTCTCGAAGAAAATCTGAACGACCCGGCGGCGGCAGCGGCCATTGCCAACGGCGTGTTGAGCACCGGCTCCAATGGCATCGGCTATTGCCTGGCGCCTTACACGACCGTCACCGACGAAGGCATCTGGATCGGCTCCCGTGACGCCTGGAACCAACTGGATAAGGGCAACGTTGGCGATTTCAACAACGAATTCGTTGACGCAGCCTGGCCCTTCATCACCGAAGCCCGCTACACGGCTGACAATGCCATCACGCGGTTGGAGGGATTCCGCAGCGCCAATAGATTGAATGATGTGAAGCATCTGGCTCGCGCCTATTTGTATTCCGCCATGATTCGCGTTACCATTGCCGATATGTTCGACGATTTTGTGTACTCGAACAAACAGGAGGCCAAAGCGCCGATCAGCGAAGCGAATATGTTTCAAGTCTACGACGAGGCGATCGCTCACTTGAATGCGGCTTACACCATCGCCACCGGCTTGACCGGCAATAGCCGGGATATCGAGCTGGAAAGACGGATTCTGGGAATGCGGGCGCGCGCCAAGCAATCAAAAGCGATTTGGCAAAAGATTAATCCCCGACCGGTTCCGGCGGCCACGTTGGCCAATCCCTACGTAACCGAAGGCGCGGACGATGCGCAAGCCGCGCTGGCGATCATGGCGGCGAACTATCGTTGGCAGTTGGGGTTCCCGGGCTCAATCGGCGCCTTTAATGAATGGGCGTGGGAAGTGGTGGGCCGTTTGGAGTTGAATGCCGCTCCGGCCAAAGACGTTATCGACACGGCCACTGATGACCCGCGCATTGTCGCCGAGATCGCTGAATTTAAGGACCGCAACAAATGGGGCGGCGACCGCAACTCGGGCTATACGGTCGCGTCCGAGCGTGAAATGCAGCTCATCATTGCCGAATCGCAAATGGTTTCCAATCCTGCCGGCGCCGCAGACATTCTGAATACGTGGCGCGCGCGCAACAACCTGGCGCCTTTGGCCGCGCCTTTCACCACGGCCACGGTTGGTCCGCTTTTGCAGCACGAGCGTTTCGCCAACTTGTTCATGCAAGGACGCCGCCTGGCCGATATGTATCGCTTCGGCATCACAGACTCGCGATGGTCGCCAACCTCCGAAGCTGTGACCACGCCGGGAACGTTCCTTCCCATCACCATTCAAGAGCGCCGCGCCAATCCGTTTCTCACGGGCGGCCGCTAGGGGCCTTCAGTGGCCGATAAAGCGCTGAGAGGCAGATAATTCAGGTCACGTGGTGCGCTTCTATCGACCTCCAAGGTGGCTTCCATGGGCGACGCCCTCGGTCTACGCCTGTAAGGAGCCACCTTTTTTGTTGTAAGACCAGAGTAAGAGAGTGTTTAGAAAGTCACTGGCCGGTCACTTTTATGCATGAAACGGCGTACATTTCGACCGTTTAAAGTGACCGGTCAGTTGAACTTTCGTACTTTTCAAACACGCTCTAACGAGTATTGTGGCTTATGCGTCTATATCGACCGGTTATATTGATCCTGGCTCTGCTGATCGTGGCCTGTGCTTCAACGCAGAAAACGCCAAAGAACCGGGCCGTCAAGCCGATGAGTTATCCGGTGGCGCCCAAAACCTCGCGCGCGGACATCATGACGGAGGCCATTATCACGTTGACCGGGTTCACTTTTACGATTGAATTTGCCGATTCCCGGCGAAACTACGAGGCCTTGCGCACCAACTGGCGCCTGAGCACGCAGACCATCAACCGCGCCGACGGCGAAACGGCCACACTGCAAGTGCGCAATCGCGCCATTCTCCATCTTTCGCCGCGCGGCATCGAATCCGACCGCAGCACCTCGGTCGCCAGCACGCTCGAGTTTGAGATGGAAATGAAGGGCGCAAAAAAAGACAACTGGATCGACATCACGCTTGATCCCGCCGTGCAAGAGCAATACGCCGCCGTCGTTCAGGAATTGCAAAACCGCCTGCGGCACCGCGGCTATCAATTCAACTGATCGTAACCCAGACGGCCTCGTCTGGAGAATATTGGGAAACAGATTAGTTCTACATAGTCACACTGAAACATGTGCCCACGAAAAACGCGAAAAGCTTTTTTGCAGTTGGGTTCATCTATCCGTTGGGGATATAAAACTTTCAGAACTGTTTCTAACTTTTGCCGTTTTATAGTTATTATATTCAGCTTCAAGCGAGGTAAGCCATGCATCACACTTCAATCAAAACCTTGTTAGTTTTTCTCCTCATCTTCGCGCTCACTTACGCGCAACTCGCTCCCGGTTTTGCTGCTGAAAAAAGCAAATCCAACAAAGTCAAAGTCGCTTTCGTGGGCATCAAGTTTGACGACGTGCCGGACGAAGCTCGCGACCGGGTTTTGGAGCGCGTGCAAGAGTTGCTGGAAAAAGAATCATCCTTCCAGCTCGCCAAACCCGATGAGCTGGAAAAGCAGTTGAGCAAAGAAAAACTCGCCGACTTTTTTGCCCAGCCAGACAGCGCCGCCTTTCGCACGCTGGCGGATGAGCTGCAAGTGGATTATCTCTTTGCCGGACGCATCGCCAATCAAAGCCGCGAAGCTAATCGCGTGTTGTTGGTCGGCGAGCTGGTCCGCTTCGACCGCGCCGCGGGCATTTTGAACAAATTCGAAGTCTTGAAATACTATGACCATATCGGCGTCGAATTGCTGAAGTTTCAGGAAGAGTTTGTGAAAACCATCGTGCCGTCCAATGCCGGCGGCAACAAAGCGTTGCCATTCATCGTGCTTGGCGGCGTAACGCTCGCCGGAATTGTCGCTCTGGTTTTGAGCACGAGCAAATCAGGCTCCGAAGGTGAAGGCGGCGGGTCAGGTGGTGATCGGCCTTGAGATTCATCTCATTCTGCGTGAAATCACGTGAACCACATTGGGGTTCACTGTAATCATTAATTTCAGGGGATCATATTATGAAAATGACAATGATGGCGATGGCATTGCCCGTGATGGCAGGCCTATTTTCGTCCGAGCTTCTCGCCCAAAGGACAAACCAGGATACCTCTTCACTCTTTGTCGGCAGCTTGATTCGCGCTTCGGTATTTGATGTCCCGGATTACAAGTTTGTCGGAACGTTTACAGCTTTGCGCCC
The DNA here is from genome assembly GCA_022616415.1 of Candidatus Zhuqueibacterota bacterium. Taxonomy (GTDB): domain Bacteria; phylum Zhuqueibacterota; class Zhuqueibacteria; order Zhuqueibacterales; family Zhuqueibacteraceae; genus Zhuqueibacter. The sequence goes on from JAKEEU010000016.1 coordinate 28,886, forward strand.
GGATACGTTATGGTTGCAACCAATGAATTCACCGGCGCTGATACCTATTTCACTTGGCTCGTTGACTCGTTTGGACGTAAGCTATGGCAAAATTCCAGTTGTAGAAAGATCGCTGAAAGGCTTTGGCATCGGTTTCGTTTTGGGTTTCGGCCTGGGAGCGGTTTTTTCGAATATTTTCAAGAAAACGTGCGAAAATGAATTTTTTCTTGAAAATGAAACGCCTTGCCAAGACAAGGTCAACTATCGCCAAGTTGCCCTGCGTTTCGGTATTCCGGTCGGCCTTGCCGGATCGCTGTTTTGGACTCTCAAAAAAGCCGAACGCTGGGAAAAAGTGCCAATTGAGAGAATTCGCCTCAAGTAGTCACAAAAGCACAGCGAGTCGCAACCCAAAAGAATTTTCCCCAACGGATACAGCGGATATTTTTATCAGTTGGTCTTAATCCTACGGACGCAGTTTAGTGCACTGTAACCATGAATTATGTAGTCCCCGCCCCTTGTGGGCGGCTGTTCAAGTACTAATCTTCGCTATTCCAGCAGCGACCCACAAGAGGTCGGGGCTACAGAATTTAACGTAACAGTGTACGAGCCGTTGCGGAAAAAGACTTCAGAAATTTTTCTGATTTTGACCGTAAGTCAACTTGACAGGCTGAAACTCAAAATCGAGGAGGAAGCACATGTCCACCAGCCGCCGTGATTTTATCAAAACTTTGGGGATCTCCGCTGCCGCAACCGGTCTTTCCGGCTTGGCCGCATGCGCGCCGCCAACCGCGAAGAAGCAACTCATTCCAGAAATGGCACCATTGCAACCGCCGTTTCGCCTTCCTGAAGACTGGTATCGCCAAACCATCGCCCGCTTGCAAGAGAAAGTGGGCGAGAACGGTTTGGACGGCATGATCTGCAAAGACGTTTGGAATATCGTTTATCTCTCCGGCTTATTTCACAGCACCACCGAGCGCCCCTTCTGGCTCTTCGTTCCCAAAACCGGTGAGCCTTCAATTTTCGGCCCCGGCCTGGATCGCGATCTCATCAGCACGTGGTGGATCAAAGACGCGGCGTGGTATTTCGACTTTCCCCATCACGGCTTGTATGACCAAGTTGTGTATGAGCGCGGCCCAAAAGCCGACCTCGACGCGTGGATGCTCGAGCATCTCGCCAAACGCGGCTTTGCCGAAGCCACGCTCGGCATTGAAAAAGCCGTGCCGGAAGCAACAATCAACCAATGGAAGAAAACTCTTCCCAAGGCGAATTTCAAATCCGCCGGCGACATCATGATGAAAATGCGTGTCGTCAAAACGCCGGAAGAGATCGAGCTCACGCAAAAGGCGATCGATCTGCACGATCACATGCTCGAATATGCCCGCGCTTATATTTTGGATCGCGGCACGGAGACCACCGATTTTGAAGTTCGCCATGCGACACAAGAATATGCCACGCACCTGCTCATGAAATGGCTGCCGCTTGACGGCAAGCCGCACACCGGCGTTGGCATCAGCCTGAATTTCGGCTGCCGCGCCGGCGTCGCCACCGCGTATCCGCATCCCAATCAATTTTTCTATCACAAAATTCAAAAAGGCGACGCCATCCAAATCGCCTCGGTGATTCGCATCGGCGGCTACGGCGGCGAGGGTTACCGCGCCCTGCAAACCAATCCGATGAACGATTTGCAGAAAAAGATGTGGGAAGTTCACACCGAGCAGACCCTCACCATGGGCGAGCTGTGCAAAGCCGGCACGCCCTGCAACGAAGTCGCCGAAAAAGTTTTGGACATCGCGCACAAGAACGACATGGAAAAATACATCTACCATCGTCCGGCGCACGGCGAAGGCATGGAAGGCCATCAAGAACCGTACCTCTCGCTCGGCGACGAAACCATTCTGCAAGAGGGCATGATGTTCAGCAACGAGCCAGGGCTCTATAATCCCGAAGGCGGCTTCGGCTACAATCATTCCAACAACATCCTCGTCGGCAAGGACAAAGGCCTCCGCATGAACAAAACACCGCTGACGAAAGAGTGGTGCTGGCTGACATTGTAAAAAAAGATAAAAAGAGAAAAATGAAGTCGGGCTTGCATTGCAATTGTGCAAGTTCTGACTGGCATTTGATGCTTGCACAAGAAGTTTAAAATTCTTATCTTGATACAGCATTGAAAGCAATCACGTTGATATTAAAATAAGAGGAAATGAGGTTGAAAATGCAAAATCATCGCATCGTGATGGAGGAGATAACCGATTCACAAGAGATTGCCGCCTCGAAGGGGAGACACGAAAAGTTCAAGCGCAATTTTGCCTGGCTGCAGGCACACGCCGCCGAAGTGTACGCGCAACACCGCGGTAAATGTTTATGTATTGCCGGCGAAGAGCTTTACGTAGCGGATACGCCGCAGGAAGCTTTTTCCTCGGCCATCGCTGCGCATCCCGAAGATGATGGGTGGTTTATTCATTACATTCCTAAAGAAAAAGCGGCGTGGGTATATGCGAATTGATGGAACATGGCATACCGGCGACGATGGCGTCGTTCGTCCTGTCATGCTTGGCGAGATTTTGGCTGTCAATGATCTGTGGCTACAAACTCCCTTTCTTCTTGATATAGGTGCCGATCGCACGGTTTTAAGCGCAGGAGTTTTGGCGATGCTTGGCTATCGTCCGGCTATACTGCATGAACGGCTTGGTGGGCTCGGGGGTGTGACAGATGCCGTCGCTGTTGAGACCAGGATCAAACTCATTTGCGAAGATGACAAACCAATTGTGTTTCATGGGCAATACGCGGCGGTTACTCGACTTGAGGCGCTGGACATAAGTGTGTTAGGCCGTGACATTCTGAATTTATTTGGAGTAATCGTCGACCAGTCGAATAGCTTGGTTTGCATGCTGAGACCACCGCATCGCTATTTCATCGAAAAATGGTGATTGTTTGTAGAAGTATTTTTGAACATCGCATCACTCATTCAGTCAAGAGATCGTCTATGATAAAGCTAAAACCAAAGATTGTCCACCGGGGCTTTCAAATTTACAATAAGCTCAAGCGCGCTTTGGAGGCTGAACATTATCGAGAGTACGTAGCTATTGAGGTGAAGTCCGGCGAATATTTTCTGGGAAGAACGATGGACGAGGCTCTGAATCTTGCCGAACGAAAATATCCCAAGGCAAAATTTTTTGTTGTCCGAATAGGTGATTTGGCAACTATAAGCTTTAAAAACAGGTTCTCCTTATGACTCTTCAAGGCTGGATTGACGATCAATTATCTCCGAGAATTAAGATTAACACCGATTTTCATTAAAAAAATAGAGTAAAGAATTTAGGTCGTGTTCTGGCGGTCAAAGTGCAATTGGATACCCCCAAGCCAAGGGATATCCCAAGATTGTTGAAAAGTTTTCGCCTCAAA
>JAKEEU010000017.1 GCA_022616415.1 Candidatus Zhuqueibacterota bacterium
AACACCGATTTTCATTAAAAAATTAGAGTAAAGAATTTAGGTCGTGTTCTGGCGGTCAAAGTGCAATTGGATACCCCCAAGCCAAGGGATATCCCAAGATTGTTGAAAAGTTTTCGCCTCAAAGAGAATCGGGTTGTGAGTTTTCTTTTGCAAATGAATAGTAACCTGTGATTCTGTAATTTCAAGTTCAGCACCGTTGTCAACAAAGTTTTGAAAAAGTTTTTTAGCGGTCAACGTCTCAAAGCCGCGGAGTTCGCGCGCCAACAGCCGATACAAAGTTGAGGCCAGAATCGTCATCGTCAAGTCAAAGTCAACTTTGACGACGATGGATGAAGACAGCAGGTTGAGATGAAAAAAATCAAGACATTCATTGATGTTCTTCTCCACCAGCCAGCGATGGGCATACTTGGTCACCAAGACTTTGGTTTCCTCATCAAAGTCATTAGTAATGAGAAATACCGGCTGTTCGCGGCCGATGTTGGTGATAATCAATTGTCGTATTAGGCCCTTATACCCAGACAGTGAAATTTTCGAGTCATGCACCCGCGGTTTTTGGTACTTGCGTTTCGGATGATCAATGCTAACTGTGTGCCATTGATCGGCGGCAAGATGACTGACGTTTTTAACCAAGTTCTTTCCACGCCGGCGCAAGGTAATGAATTTGATGCCGTCGCGATTGAGGCGACTGAGATTTTCATACGTCGTCAGTCGCGCATCGAAGATCAAGCACTTCAACGGCTGATCACGATGCGTTTCTTTCCAAAAATCGACGAAGGTCAACACCTCGTCATTTTGATCGCGATGCTTAACCTCGGCATTGCCGTAGGCGAGGATGCCGGAATCTGGGTCTTGTCCCAGAAAGGCTAAAACCGATTTCAACGATTGATGCTGACTGCCTTTCCAGTTATTTTCAAGCACACTGGCTTCGCCCCAATGCGGAATCGCCGTAAAGTCGAGATTGAAGTCACCACGAAAAGGTATCAGTCGATGTGTGGCCCGACAGAGCGCTTTCAGAAACGCCCGATTCATCTTTCGGGTGACATTATAAGAGTAAGACGACAATGCAGCATTTTTCGGCAGTGCCGAGAGACCGGCGAATAGCCCCACGCCGCGATCCAGACATAGTTGATCGACATGAGACAACCGCTCTTTGTCCAGCAATTTGAGTGCAAGAAAAGACAAAATATAATTCAATGCACTCAGTTGTTCGGTGGCCGGATAACCCGCAACGCGTACTAAACGGCCAATACCCAATTGCTGCAGAAATGGGTAAAACAACAGTAATCCACCGTGACGCGTGGTGATAAGGAGGCGTTCCGCAGACTCCGCGCGAAGCCACGCCGCAATATCAAGCCGTTCGGCTCGCGGCAGTTCAAGTTTGCGGGGCGGTGCCACCAATTCTTTTTCCTGGCGAGTGCGTCTCGGCAAACGGGCAAAACCGTCATCTTTGAGCATCTGATCGATTTGCATCAAATTGACATGCTGTCCTTTAGCATCCAAGGCGGCGCGAATATCCTGAATCGAATAGTTTTGTTTGCGTAAAGCGATGATCATTTCGGTGACGGACATTTCGACGGCTTTGGGCTTGGGGCCAGGTTGGTGCTCGACAAAAAAAGACGGCGGCTCTTTTCCGAGCACGCGTTGATGAAACAAGGTGCGTAGCTTATTGAAGTAGCTTTTAGAAAAACCAAATGCTCGAGCCGCCTCGGTAGCGGACCGCCGCTCCACGTAAAAAGCGCGCAGGGCTTCGTACTGCTTGTGCCTGGAATTTTTCGGTTTGAGAAAGAAGTTGTCGTGCTGATGCATTATTTACCCAAACTATTGAATGAAGCCTTAAATTGAAAAGTTAAAAAATTGGAAATTTATGAAAAATGCCGATTTTCGGCCAAATTTCGGCATTTTCCACATAAAATATAATAAATAACTTTACAAAAGTCAAGCATCATTCAAAAGATGTGGTAAATAATGTCAGATGGCGTCTACGAACGCCATCTTGGAATTTCAAAGAACGGCAAGGGTTTTGTGAACATCGCCAAGTGTGCGTTCACAAAATTTGGCCCCAAAAGTTTACCCTAATTTTTAGAATGAAAATCGGTGAT
>JAKEEU010000159.1 GCA_022616415.1 Candidatus Zhuqueibacterota bacterium
GCACATCCATGCAAGTGTAAATTGCGTACTATGAGTGATGAGGTGAGGCCAGTCATGTCTTCTGCACATTTGAACATAAGGTCAATGCAAGAGAGCATTCCAAAAGTAAGCTTTCATGGCCTGGATGCATTGTGGTTCCAAGTTGGCGGCACCGTCTGCAATCTGTGGTGCACGCACTGCTTCATCAGTTGCAGCCCGAAGAATCACGCCTTCGAGTTCATGAGCGCAGAAGAAGTCGGCAAATATCTGGATGAGTCGGCACCCTACGGCGTAAAGGAATATTATTTCACCGGCGGCGAGCCGTTTATGAATCGTGATATGCTCGCCATCCTCGAACACACTTTGCAGCATGGACCGGCAACCGTGCTTACCAATGGCATTTTGATCTCTCCCAAAATCGCGGCGCGATTAAGACAACTCGTCGACGGCAGCCTTTACACTTTGGAAATTCGTGTGAGTGTCGATGGCTTCACTGAATTCACCAATGACGCCATTCGCGGCGAAGGCAGCTTTCATCGCGCGATGGATGGAGTGAAAAATCTTGTCGCGGAAGGTTTTTTGCCGATTATCACCACCATGCAAAGTTGGGATGAAAATGAAAACGAAACCGTGCTGGATAAATTTAAGCAAACTCTCATGACGCTTGGCCATACAAGACCACGCTTGAAAATCATTCCTCCCCTGCGCATCGGTCGCGAGATTATGCGCTACCGCGGCTACACTGACGGCGAGCACATTACACCTGAGATGATGCTCGACTATGACGATCATCAATTGCTTTGCTCGACTAGCCGAACGGTTACGAATCGCGGCATCTATGTCTGCCCGATTCTCATCGAGCACGAAGATGCGCGCATGGGCGAAACGCTCGAAGAAACTTTTCACCCATATCCATTGCAACATCAGGCCTGCTACACCTGCTACCTGAGCGGAACGGTGTGCAGCAATTTCAATCCGGAGCGCGACAACTAAAGATGGACTTCGGAACGACAAACTACGGGAGAATCGCCGTCTTTGGCGGTGTTTATAATAATTACCTTGCCTTGCAAGCGTTGGTCAACGAGATCCCGCGCCATAAAGTTGACGCGCTTTTTTGCTTGGGCGATCTCGGCGCTTTTGGCCCGCATCCCGATCGCGTCTTCCCTCTGCTTATCGAAAACAAAATCCAAGTCGTGCAAGGCAATTAC
>JAKEEU010000160.1 GCA_022616415.1 Candidatus Zhuqueibacterota bacterium
CTCTTCACCGGCGATCAGCTTTTTGTGGGTTTGTCGAACCGGTTGGGCCGCAATTTGGAAGGCAACTACGACGGCAATGCGTATGCAGCGCCGGAAGGGCCATATCACTTTTTCATTCTGGGAGAGGAGGTAACATTAAATGGCGGTAATCCGACATTTATTGCTGATACCTACCAGTGCAGCGAAGCCGATACCATACCGAGAATCTTTGATGCGTCAGCGATCGCGCGATGGGCAACTTTCATCGACGTAGCAAATGGGGTGTGGAATGTGGAATTGGCGATTTATCATCCCAATGTGACGGTGCAATCCTGTCTGGGTTTCAACCTCGGCGGCAGCACGGGATCCAGCCAGGCGCAAGAGTTGTTTGGCGATGCTTATGGGTATTACACCTGGCAGCCGAATGTGCCGGATGATCCCTACGCCACCCCGGCGATTCCGAATGCGCAAGATCCCGGTTTTTATAATTTGGTCTCTTCTGATCATTGGGCCATCTTGAATTTTGTGCCCGGCGGCACCGTAGGAGTCGATCAGAAAGATCGAACGGCAAACGCGCCGGTAAAATTTTTGTTGAGCCAGAATTATCCGAATCCTTTTAATCCATCAACGACGATTCGCTTCGAGCTGGCAAAGAACAGCCCGGTGACGTTGAAAATTTACAACACCGTTGGCCAGCTTGTGGCGACGTTGTTGGATGCCAAGCCATTTACGCCTGGTAAATACACCGTCTCTTTTGACGCCGGCAATTTAACCAGTGGCGTTTATTTTTACCAAATCAAAGCCGGCAACGTTGTTGAAACCAAAAAAATGTTGCTGGTCCGATAAATGGTGTGTTGGAGTATTGGAGTATTGGATTAATGGATTGTTGGGAATGATGCTCCAACAATCCATTAATCCACCGATTCAAAATCCAGCAATCCAAAACTCCAACGATCCATCAATCCATCAAATTGACCATGCAAGCAGCCATTCTCAAAGCGCCAAGAGATTTCATCATCGAAGAACGAGCTGTTCCTGAAATCGATCCGGATGAAATCCTCATTCAAACTCAGGTCTGCGGCATCTGCACCTCGGAATTGGATATGTGGGAAGGCAAAGCCGCTGGCTTGCAATTTCCGCTCTTCATCGGGCACGAGGTTGTTGGCGTTGTCAAAAAAATTGGCGCAAAAGTAAGCGAATTTAAGGAAGGCGATCACGTCGCCGTCTGGACGTTTGGAAAGGGCTATGCCGAACACGTGGCGGTGAAAGAAGAATATGCGGTGAAATTATCAAAGGCCACTTCATTCGATCAAGCGTTGGGCGAGCCGATTGCATGTGCCGTCAATGGCGTGCGCAAAGCCAATGTTCAATTGAATGACAGCGTTTGCCTCGTTGGTTGCGGGTTCATGGGGTTGATCATGCTGCAAATCTTCAAGACTGCCGGCGCCGGCATGATCATCGCGGTTGATACGAGAGAAAGTATTCTCGCTTTGGCGAAAAAATTAGGCACAACGCATGCGCTTCATCCGAAACAAGTCGATGTCAAGCAAGCCGTCAAAGATTTAACCGGCGGCAAAGGCGTCGATATTGGTGTTGAGGCCGCGGGCATTCAAGAGACGCTGGATTTGACCGCAGATCTCGTGCGCATGGAAGGCAAGCTGGAAGTTTTTGGATTTCATCAAGGCGGGCCGCGAAAAGTCAACTGGGGATATTGGAATTGGATGGCGTTCCAAATCATCAACGGCCACGTGCGAAGCCCGCGTCTCTACGTCGAGGGAATGCGAATCGGCCTCGGCCTGCTTGAAGCAAAAAAGTTAAACATGGAATTATTGATCACGCATCGCTTTCCTTTGCAAGAAGTCAATCACGGCTTCGAGATCGCCGCGAGCAAGCCGGAAAACTTTGTCAAAGGGGTGATTACATTTTGAAAACTCTGAAAGGTTTAAAGTATTCGGATTTTCCGAATCGTCCGGATAAAATAATGTCATTCTGGAAGAATCCTTTTTCAACTCAGCACAATGCTCGACTGCAAAAAAGATGCTTCGCATGACAGGAAAGCATTACGTTCGAGGTTGATCATGATGCTCAAATTTGCCCTGCGGCAAACGCCGTTCGCAATCATTGTTTGTTTCATGACATTCATGATAAGTGATTGGGGCGAAGCCCGAGCCGGCACGACCGGCAAAATTTCCGGAAAGATCATTGATGCCAGGAACCAGGAGCCTCTCATTGGCGTCAACGTCCTTTTAGTTGGAACAAAGATGGGTGCGGTAACTGATGCTGATGGCGATTATTTCATTGCGAATATTGCACCGGGAACTTATTCGATCAAAGCCACTCTGATCGGCTACAAAGACGTTACCGTGACTGGCATCCGCGTGCGTGTCGATGCGACGGCCGAAGTGAATCTCAAATTAGAAGAAACGGTTCTGGAAATTACGGAAGAAGTCGTGGTCACCGCCGAACGCCCGTTGGTGGAAAAAGATAATACCTCGTCGATCGTCGTTTTGGAATCCAACGAGATCGCCGCTCGCCCGACCACTGATTTCACCGAGGTGCTGACTTCGCTCCCCAGTATAAATGAAGAAAACGGCGTGCTGCGCGTGCGCGGCGGAACGCTCGATGAAGTCGCTTTTGTCGTCGACGGCGCGCGCGCCCGCAATCCACTCGATCATTCTCCCTACACCAGTGTCAACCTCAGCTCCATTCAAGAATTGGAAGTGATCACCGGCTCGTTCAATGCCGAATATGGCGAAGCGCAATCCGGCGTGATCAATATTATTACCAAAGAAGGCGCGGATCGATACGAATTGTATCTTGATACGCGCTATACCCCGCCCGGCAAAAAGCATTGGGGACTTTCGCTTTATGATCGCAGCACCGATCTGTATTGGGAAAACAGCCACGCGCGCCATCAGCAATGGTGGATCGATAACCCCGATCAATGGGTTGATCCCAACGGCGTTCCCGGCAACAGCTCGCAAAGTATCTGGACGCCCGAGCAAGCTTATCAAAATTATCTCGACACGCATAAGCCACTGACGAATTATACGGAAATGCCGAGCTATCAAACCGAAATGAGTGTCGGCGGACCGGTACCGTTTATCAAGAACTCCTATTTTTATGTGAGCGGCAAATATCGTTCGGAAGCGCCGCTGTTTGGCAACTCTTTTCGCGATCGCGGCCGTTTCTTCGACGGCACTGCCAAACTCACTTATAAATTAACTCCGGCGATGCGATTGACATTTTCGGGATTCATCGGCCAAGAAAAAACTTCGTGGGGCATTGGCGGGCCGCCGGATTATTTTTATGCGCAAAGTTTTGGCATTGATTCCCGTTATGCCTATTATGATTTTCCCGGCTTGCCGGAATCGCAAACCGACGGCCAGACGCTCAAGCTCACGCACACGCTCAACGTCTCCACGATGTATGAGATGAAACTTTCGCGCGTGCATGCGCTCCGCAAAGTGGGTATCTTTCCCGGCGATCCCATCGGCTTCAACGCTTCCGATGCCACGCGCGACAATCTGCGCGCCGTTGATGCAAGCGGCAATCCCATTCCGGGCGGCTATGCCAATCGCATCGGTTTTCATACGCTGGGATATTTTTTCCGTTACGATGACAGCAACACCGAATGGACGTTTTCCAGTTATTTGAGCAGTCAGCTCAATAAATATTGGCAGCTCAAAGGTGGTGCGGAGCTTTCGTATTACCGGCTGGATCATTTCAATCAATCCAAATTGCCCAATCGCACCGATCAACAACTTTACGACCCTTATCAAGGCGCGCTCTATCTGCAGAACAAATTCGAATTCGGCGGCTTGATTATGAACGCCGGCCTGCGCTATGATTTTTACAATACGAATGACGTGGTTTATACCGATCTCTTCGACCCGCTGAATTCTCCGACCGAGAAAACCAAACTCTTTTCCCAGTTGAGCCCGCGGCTCGGCATCTCGCATCCCATCGATGAGAGAACCGTGCTGCACTTTTCTTATGGACATTTTTTTCAGCGCGCCTCGTTCGGCGATTATGGCGAAGGCAACAGCCAGGCCAATGGCAGTCTCACGACGTTCATTGTCGACGGCACCAATACGCCGTGGGTGTTGGGGAATCGCAATATCAAACCGGAGAAAACCATCGCTTATGAGGTGGGCATCGAAAGAAATTTCGCCGACGTGTTCGTGGTGGATGTGACGGGCTATTACAAAGATATTAGAAACACCGTGCGCGTAACGACCATTGAGTCGCCGATAGGAATTTATCGCACCAACACCAACGGCGATTATGCCGATGTTCGCGGCGTCGAGCTGTCGTTGCGTAAATTGCCGTCGTATTATTCTTGGGGATCTTTGTCGGGTTATATTAATTTTACGACTCAGCGCGGCATCAGCGGGCGCAGCGGCGACCCGGTCGTGATCAGCCCCACCGGTGTGCGTTTCGCGCCCAGCGGCGATTTCATCATCCACAATAATCCGCGCCTGAAAGCCGGCATTTTTTATCAAACCCCGCGCGACTGGCGTTTTCTCTTCGGCGCTTTCAAAAACATCATCGTCTCATTGGATTATCAGGCCGTTTTTCCCAACGAGCAACTGTTGCAGGATTTCTTTTTATTCGAAGGCCAAAAACATCTGCGGCCCGCCGACAAGCTCGCCAATCTGCGGCTGAAAAAGGAGATCAGCTTGTTGGATAAAAAAATAAAACTAAGCCCTTATCTCGAAGTGCACAATTTATTCAACGACGTCTGGATCAATCTCGCGGCTTTTGAAAGCGCCTCGCAAGAAGATCAGCGGCGATTCGTGCAAAGCGGCTTTGAGGATCTTCCGGTGCGGACGAAAGACGGCACGCCGATTTTAGACACGGCAAAATATCGCAATCTTCCGCGCGCGATCTTGTTCGGCGCCGTGATTGAACTGTAGCCCAGTCGGCCCGACTGGAATGGCTTGGCTGAAGTGCTTCAAATGGAGCTTTCGTTAAATGAATACGATATTGCGCTTTTGCTTTGCTTTACTTGCTTTGTTTATGCTTGCCAATCTTGAGGCCCAAGCCCAAGGCCTCGAAGAGCAGCAGCACAAACGCGGACGCTTGTGGGAAAATGTCCGCAACGACGGTTGGATTGGAAGCCTCGGCGCGTGGGATTATCTCGTCTCGGCGCCGCTGGGACTTTTCCCCGGTTTCGAGGGTTATACACATCCGGTTGGCAATGAAGAAAACGCCATCGATACGTATGCCAATGCCAATATGCACAACTTCCGAAGCGGCTGTTGGATCGTGGTGAAAGACATCCTGGTTCCCGGCAATCCGCCGGATTTTAGGCCAACGCCGGCCGCTTACGAAGTTTTTCTTTCCGGCTTGCAGGAAGATACTTATGGGATTGCAGCGCAGCGCGATCCTTTGCAGCTCAAAATAAACTATATTGAATCTGCCGGCTTCAATCCGCTGCTGCCGGAGGAAATGATCGACGGCCGCTGGCATACGAATACCGGCATCACCGTTTTCCGGCGCAGCTATGTTTGGAGCTATCCGAATTATCGCGCCTTCATCATCTACGATTACATTTTTAAAAACACCGGCATGCTGGTTTCGACCTTGACGGGAGCGGTGATGCCGGATTTTCCGGCGCAAACGCTCAAAGACGTTTATTTTGTTTTTCATTCCGGCATTTCGGTCTCGACCAAAAGCCAAATTAATTTTCATTCCGAGCTGACGGCGGTTCAAGCCGGCGCGTTCGGTTGGCAGCCCGGCGCTTACCACGATTACTATCACAAATTTGACGACGGCGCGCTGGTGTTCTCGACCAACTTCAACGGCGGAAAAGCGCCGGCGCCCTTCGATCCCTTTCCGCTGAAACCGGGCCAGGCGTGGAAACAAAAGTTCGGCGAAGAGCTGCAAAGCCCGGCGGCGTTCGGCTGGCTCGCGCTTTTTGCCAGCCCGACGGGAACCACGCCGCGGCCTTCGCCCAAACCTGATTTTCTCAGAATCGATTCGCACAAGCTCGGAACTTTGCCGGGACAAAACAACGATTTGGAGTTTTTCAGAATCTCCAGCGGCAAGGCGAAGAAGCTTTTTTTTGATTTTGCAACGACGCCGGATACGCAAGCGGCGCTGGGCAATAACGGCAATCGCCTGAATTTCTATACTTTTTCGTATGGCCCTTACACTTTAGCGCCAGGAGACTCCGTCCGTATTGTCGTCGCCGAAATCGCCGGCGTGATGGATTACAAAGAAGTGATTGCCGGCGATCCGAACAATCATTTTCCTGACAGCACCATTGCCGCGATTCGAAGAAACGCCGCGCATGCGCGCAACGCCGTGCGCTGGGGAATCGGCGCGACCGAGGGCGGCATTCCACTCGCAGCGGATGCGCCGGAGCCGCCGCCGGGACCGAATACCGATGCCGTCAACGCTTCGCTCGGAACCGAGGAAGCCGCCATTGCGATTACATGGGATAAAATTGCCGAAGAGACGCGCATTACCGATGGCGCCGGCACGGTCTTTTATGACGGCCTCAACGATTTGGATGGATACCGTATTTATCGCTCGACGGATTTTCAGTTCGTCAGCGACGATCAGCCGCCGGTATTGCGAGGCGCCGCGTGGCAATTGCTTATCGACATTCCCAAATCCGATTTCGCGCAGCACTTTGATGCGAGCTTGGGCAAATACAAATATAGCGACCAAAATGTCGCTTTCGGCTTTAGATATGGTTATTACGTCTCGGCCTATCGCAAACAACCCAAACCCTGGACTTCAGCAAATGGGACGGTCGTCAACAATTTGCCGGAACTGGCAAGCGGCGACTATAACCGCACGCCGCCGGCTTCGGCGGCGCCCGGCCCGGTTTCTTCATTTGACATTTACGTCGTGCCCAACCCGTTTGTGTTCAATGACGCGAATCGCAGCTTCAGCATCAATGATCCTTATCGCATCGAATTTCGCAATTTGCCGGAACGCTGCACGATCAGAATTTACACATTGAGCGGCGATTTAATCAGAACGATCGAGCATCAGCCGGATGCGCGCGGCAATGTTTCCGGCAGCGAAGCGTGGGATCAGAAAAGCGATTCGGGTTTGCTTGTCGCGCCCGGTTTGTACATTTATCACGTACAATCGAAAACGCCGGAATTGAGCAACGCATTGACCGGAAAACTCATGCTCGTGCGGTAAGCTCGTAGTAGCGCCTTCAGGCGCCCAAACGTGATTTCTTAGCGCGGCAGCTTGCCGCAACCAAATTTAGACCACCAAGACACGAAGACACAAAGTTTTTCTTTGTGACTTGGTGTCTTCGTGGTCAAAAAAATCTTC
>JAKEEU010000161.1 GCA_022616415.1 Candidatus Zhuqueibacterota bacterium
TACGATAAAAGAAAAATTACGTCGCGCCTGGCTTCGCTTCGAAATCATTTTCATGATTATCGGGTGTCGCGCGCGGCATGAAAATTTAGGGCAAAACAATTGATCCCACGGACGCCGTCTCAAAAAGCAGGGTGGAAGCGATGCCAATTAAGCCGGGTGTTCAGACTAAACCAAATTTTATATTTAAGCCTTTTTAATAGTTTTGCCACAAATCGTTTTGCCTTAATTTTATTCATGACCAATTCCCAAAGCTGAGGATCACGGTGCGACTGCAATATATTGCCATCGAAGGCGTCATCGGCGCCGGCAAAACGAGCCTGGCTACGCGCATGGCGGAAAAATTTGGCGGCCGTTTGCTGCTCGAGCTGCACGAAGAAAATCCTTTCCTCCCGGATTTTTACCGCGATCCGCGCCACTATGCGTTTTCGACGCAGATGTTCTTTTTGTTGAGCCGTTATCGCCAGCAACAGGAGATTCCACAGCGCGATCTGTTTCAGCAGCTTTTGCTCGCCGATTATATTTTTGCCAAAGACCGCATTTTCGCCTCGCTGACTTTGGAAGAACGCGAGCTTGCACTCTACGACAAGGTGGCAAAGCTGCTGGAACGCGATATTCCGCCGCCCGATCTGGTGATCTATCTGCAGTCCAGCACGGAGCGCTTGATGGCGAACATCCGCTTGCGCAACCGCAGCTACGAAAAGCCCATGGCGGAAGAATATATTCGCGATCTCAACGAGGCGTACAACCGCTTCTTTTTCAATTACACTGCCACGCCACTGCTGGTGATCAACGCCACGGAGATCGATTTCGTCCACAACGAGCAGGATTTCGATGAACTCGTGGCGCAGCTTCGCCGTCCCATTTCCGGGGTGCAGTATTATTCGCCGGCTAAAAATTTATAGGAGGACAATCATCATGACAACTTTAGATCAAGCACTCGATACGGCCATGAAATTATCTCACGAGCAAAAACAAATGCTCATTGAGATTTTATGGAAGCGACAAATTGAAGAACGCCGCGATGAAATAGCCACCAACGCTCGTGAGGCTATTCGTGCGTTTCATGCCGGAGAATTGAAAACTGAAACGATTGATGCGCTGCTCGCAAGGCTTCACGCTTCAGTGGGGGACGGAGACGCCGAATGAGAGAGCTTAAATCGGCGACACAGTTCGAGAAGGCTTACCGCAAGTTCGTGCGCCGCCATCCACAATCCCAAAAGAAAATTGACGAAGCCTTAAAACAAATGAGCCGTGAAGTATTTGCTCCATCGCTTCAGACGCATAAACTGAGCGGAAAACTTTTCGGATTGCTGGCCTGCTCTTGCGGGTATGATTGCAGAATCGTTTTTCTATAGAAAAAGACCAAGAGACAGGCGAAGAAGTCATTGTGCTAATCGATATTGGCACGCATGACGAGGTCTATTGATAAAGTGTGTTCCAGCTACTGTGTGAGGTGATCATCATGCTAACTCGTTTCCTCTTTTGGGCGCTGCTCATTTATCTCGCTTATCGTATCATCAAAGCGCTCGTGCTCGGGCCGTCGCGCCAGGCGCCGCCAAGCCAGGTGCAGGGCAAGCCCAAGAACCGCCCGCTCGATCTCTCCGGCCAGGACGTGGAAGATGCAAAATTCGAGGAAATCAAGGAGAATACCAAAGACTGTAAATGAACGTCTATCCTCGCATTCTCCGTTATGTGAAGCCGTATTGGCTGGCCTTATCCGGTTCCATCTTTTGCATCTTGCTGTTTACACTGTTGAGCGGCGCTTCGTTGATCGCCGTCGTGCCTTTCCTGAACACGCTTTTTAAAGTTTCGAGCGAATCGCCGGCGCTCACCTCGCCCGATCAGGCGGCGCCCTCCGGCTTGTCGCAAGTTCCCACCCAGCTCGGCCGGCAACTGGATACTCTCAAAGAAAAAGTCTCGCAATGGCTGCTCGGCGGCGATCGCCGCGAGGCGCTACTGCGCCTGTGCGGCGTCATCCTGCTGCTGATTTTTTTGAAGAACCTCTTCGATTATTTTCAAGCCTATCTGATGGCCCGCGTCGAGCAGGGAATCATCAAGGATTTGCGCAACGATCTCTATCGCCACTTGAATGAGCTTTCGCTCGGTTATTTCAGCCGCACCCGCACCGGCCAACTGATCTCTCGCATCACCAACGACGTGAATCTCGTCAACGGCGGCGTGTCGGCCGGCTTCGTGACGTTGGTCAAAAATCCGCTGCTGATTTTGGCCTATCTCGGCATGGCTTTTTATTTGAGCTGGGAGCTGACGTTGGCGGCGCTGCTCATTTTGCCGACGAGCTTGTTGCTGATCGGCTTCATCGGCTCGCGGCTGCGGCGCGCTTCTTCATTTTCCCAGGAAAAAATGGCGGAGGTGACCTCGGTGCTGCAGGAGACCATCAGCGGCGTGCGCGTCGTGAAAGCTTTTGCGATGGAAGAGTTCGAGATGCGAAAATTCCGGACGGTGGCCAACGATTATTTTAAAGCGCTGCTGCACATCACCCGCGTGAGCAAGCTCGCCGGGCCGTTGACGGAATTTTTAGGCGCCATCGTCGGCGTCGGCATACTCTGGTTCGGCGGCCAGCAGGTGCTCGCCGGCGAGGGACTTTCTCCTGGCGAGTTCATGCTGTTTTTGCTGGCGATTTTTTCTTTAATGCAACCGGTGAAGGAGCTTTCCTCCGTCAACACCCGCCTGCAGGAAGCGGCGGCGGCCGGCGAGCGCATCTTCGAGATTCTCGAGCTGGAACCGGAAGTGGTCTCGTTACCGGGTGCAAAAAAGATCGAGTGCTTCGAGCGCGGCATTCGTTTCGAGCGCGTTTCGTTTGCTTATGAAAATGAGGAAACGGTATCATCGACGGAGGTATTGCGCGATATTTCTTTTGAAGTAAAAAAAGGAGAGATTCTCGCCATCGTCGGCCCCAGCGGCGCCGGCAAATCGACATTGGTGGATTTGCTGCCGCGCTTCTACGACCCGCAGCAAGGCCGCATTCTTCTCGACGATCTCGATCTGCGCGAGATCGAAGTGAAAAACTTGCGCCGCCTGATGGGCATTGTCACGCAGGAGACGATCCTATTTCACGACAGCGTGCGTAACAACATTGCGTATGGCTTGCAGGAAATTTCGCAGGAGAAATTGATCCAGGCGGCGGAGGCGGCGAACGCGCACCGCTTCATTATCGAGCTGCCGCGTGGATACGACACCGTTATCGGCGAGCGCGGGGTGAAGCTCTCTGGCGGCCAGCGCCAGCGCCTCGCCATCGCCCGCGCGCTGCTGAAGAACCCGCCGATTTTAATTCTCGACGAAGCCACTTCCGCGCTTGACAGCGAGAGCGAGATGCTCGTGCAGCAGGCCATCGAGCGTTTGATGGTCAACCGCACCTCGTTCGTCATCGCGCACCGCCTTTCCACCATTCTCCATGCCCACCAGATCATCGTGCTGGACAAAGGCCGCATCGTGCAGCGCGGCACTCACGACGAGCTGCTCAATCAGAAGGGGATTTACCAAAAACTGTACAAAATGCAATTTCGCGCGTGATGAGCATTTTGTCGATCATTACGGCTTCAACCCCTCCGGCACGCCGCCGGGAAACTGTTCTTGAATCGCTTCTTCGATCCGCGCGATGCGATTGTCCGGATTGGGGTGGGTGCTGAAAAATTCGGGCGGGCCGGCGCCGCCGCCGGCTTCCGCCAAAATTCTCATCACTTCGATCATCGCGCGAGGATCGTAACCCGCCTCGGCCATGAAGCGTACGCTCAAGCGGTCGGACTCAAGCTCATCTTCGCGCCCGAATTTCATGTTGACCAATTGGCCGACCACCATCGCCACTTGTGCGGTGCGCTGGCTGCCGGGATCGTTGGGATCGTAAGTTGACAACACCACCGCGCCGGTGAGTCCTTGCGTCAATTGCTGCTTGGCGATGTGCTCGGCGCTATGGCGGCCCACGACATGCCCGATCTCGTGGCCCAACACGCCGGCTAATTGTCCTTCAGTGCGCAGGCGGCTAAATAACGCTTCGGTGATGAAAATTTGTCCGCCAGGCAATGCAAAAGCGTTGACGGTTTGCGGATCCGCGAGTAAGTGAAATTTGAAAGGATAATTGGATTGCGCGGCGGCGCTGTTGGCAACAATTCTTTCGCCGACGGCTTCGACCAACGCGCGCGCTTGCGGATCGGGATGAAGGCCGCCGTGCTGCGCCGCCATTTCCGGCGCTGATTGCAGGCCGAGCGCGATTTCCTGTTCTTCCGTAATATTGACGTGTTGCTTCTCGCCGGTGATCGGATTGTAAACGCTCGAGCCAAAATAGGAGACGAGCGCAAAGACCGCCATCACCAGGCCGATGAGCAAACGCGGGCCGCCACAGCCGCGACGCCCAGCGGCAGGAAAAGCGCGTTGGCCAAGGACTTGCCGGCCAAATTGCACGCGGGTATAATTTTGTCCGAACATAGAAGCTCCCTTCCTTTCCTCAGCATAAAATGTATTTCGTAAAACGAAAAACGTGAAGCGTAAGTTTAGGCATTCGCTTCAACCGGCTCGAATCTTTCAACTTCCAGCGACTCGTAAATGCCGCCGGCGCAAGCGCCAAATAGAATGTGGCTGACCGCCATAATCCAACTGCGCATCGGGAAAAACCACGGAAAGAAGAAAGTGAGGGTGTAGAAGTTGATCAGATACAAGGCGAGACCGAACACGGCGCCGCCGGCGATGCCGACGAGCAATCCCCAACGATGCAGGATGATCGCAATGATGCTGGCAAAAGCGACGGACAGCGGCAGATGCACCGCAAGCGCGACGAGAAAAATGCCGAGGTCAAAACTGGCCGGCGGCGGCAAAGCGCTCGCACCCAATATCACCGAAGCAACGAGGCGAACACTCACCCATGCACTGCCGATGTAAAAATGTGTCAAGAGCATGTTGATCACCAAGAAGACGAGACCGCTAATCACCCCAGCCCATAGCGCGGCGCGCCAGTCGACCACTTGGCGCATTTTGATTTTGGCGGGACTCATGTGGTTCCTTCCTCCGTGCTTGTATTTTTAGTCGAACAATGATGCTTGCTCATTTTCCGGTATATCGCGGATAACGCGCACATCTTCACTGGCGCGGTAGCGAACGTGCCGGCCATCGCGATGATATGGGTAGATAAAATTTTTGGCCAGCAGCGTGTTCAAATATTTTGTGACGTTCTGACGGCGCTGCTTGAGCGCGGTGGTGAGGTCCGAATTGGTAAAATCGTCCAATTTGACGGCGGCGCTGAGCACTTCCCATTCCCGCTTGGTAAGCTGATGGCGAATGCGCTCAAACACCAATCGCGCTAAAAATGCGCGGGCGGAATCAGCATCGAGCGTTTGCGCGAGAGCTTGCGGCAAATTGGCAACGACCGTGTTCACCGAATCCATCACAAAACGAATTTTTCCGGCGTAAAGGTCATAGAGATATTCAATCAAGCCGTCACTAACCGGACGAATAAACTTACCGTCGGCAGCAAGAATTTGATAACGTTTATTGACAGCATCAACAACTTGCGGCTTGGTCAAGGGCGGCAGGATGATGGGCTGCCCGAAAAAAACGCTGCGCACCCGTTCCAAAGGCGCAATGACTTGTTGAAAGAATCCCCGCTGCGCCACGAACACGTAGTAGACGTTTGGCGTCTGCAACGTATCTCGAATTTCATCAAAAAGCTTTTGGGTGCGCTTCGGATCGCGCAGGCTCAAAAGCTCCATATTGTTGAGATGCAGAAGAACGCCGCTATAACCCATCTTGCGCACTTCGTTCACCAGAGCGTAAAAGTATTCGTGAAGCTGCGCCTCAGAAGGTGTGGGGACGGTAACTTGCGTGGTCTGGCCGTAGCCTCCGCCGAATCCAAGGATGGAGACTTGCATCTCGATTGAGCGTTGCAGAAACACCCGATTGAACAGGAAAATCTCGCGTAACAACGCGTGCTCGTGGATGGTCTTTTCACCATACAATAAAAGCAGTTTGTTGATAATACTGCCTAAAACATTCATGAGAAAATCGCGCACTTCCCAGTTGCCGTAAACCGAAATCTCTGTGGTTGGCGTCAACAGCTTATCCTTGGCCTCATTTTCCCAGAGATAACGGTGGTAATTCACAAAGGTGGTTTTGCCGACGCCCACGTCGCCTTCGACAATGACGCGGCCGCCGCCGGGATTGCGCAGAAAATTGGTAAGCAACTGCGATTCCGGCGATTCCATGCCTCGCCCGACAATGGCCTGTGCGATCGGCAAAATCGACTCAGCCGAAGCGGAAAGCGCCTGGGTATTGAAAGGATTGCCTCGGAAGCCGTAACGTTCCCATATGTTCTGGCTAAGTTCCGGTAATCCAGGGGTTAAAGTCGGCAACACGGCCATAGGAATAATTTGTAATAAAATTTTTTATTCTTTGAAAATTTGCTACGGCAGCCATAAAAGCTGATTCTGCAATTCATCCCAAGCGAGTAAATTGAAAAAATCGAGCAAGCGCCGGCGAATCGCCCATCGTGTATAATGACTATCGATACGAAACTGTGGCACTAGAATAATGCCAAAGTGAGTTTTTCCTGAACGCAGCCATTCGACGTGAATCACGCAGAAATTGCTCTTGGGATCAGAACAATTGCAGGTGATCAAAACACGCCGCTCCTGAACCGCCTTTTCCAGTAGAGCGTAGTCATTTCGTTGAATCTCCAGGGGGTGTTGCCGAGCCTCTGCAACATCGAATCCCTCGTCGCGTATTGATTGCGTCAGCTCTGCCGAAAACATGCTGTCGAACATGAGTTTTGCAAAAAGCCGATTATTTAGCGCTTCATGAGCTTTTCCCATGTCCCCATCCTCTGCTGGCGTTGGAGATTTTCTTCGTATATTTCGATGCTTCGCTGAATATCGCGTTCGATTTCTTCACGATGATTCAGATAATATTGAATCGCCGCCTCAATTTGCTCAGGTTTTAACTGTGGAAGGTCACGCTGTATGTCAGCTACTCCCCATCCTCCACGAAAGTAATTTGCAATGTATTCGACGTAGATTCGTGTATTCAAAATCATTGGCAAACCTCGCGGCGGAGGGCCTGCATAGCGAACTATATAAGAATTCTCTGTCAGCTCGTATCCGGAAAGATGGGAAGCCAAGCGGCGCTGGATATCGGTGTGAGCCCGAATCATGGCCTCGGCGGAGATGGCAAGCTTACCTTGCCGCACCGAAACCAGACTCCGGCGCTTCAAGTCGTTCCACGCCGCTTCGACTTCATCCGGAGTAGAGCCAACGATTTTGGCCCAACCGATAAAGTCGAGCGGCGATTTCTTCACCTGAGGTTTTGGGGGTGCCTTTTTCTTGAGCGGAGATTTGAGCATGGTTGCCATATTTTTAATCTCTCTTATGAAAATTCATATCCTGCAATACTCCACAACTCCAACACTCCATTACTCCTGGCGTTTGTACCCAGCCATCTTCTCCTGAATGAACGGCAGCAGCTTGTCCATCGCCACGCGGTCTTGCACCAGCGTATCGCGGTCGCGCACGGTGACGGTTTGATCTTGCAGCGTCTGGCCGTCAACGGTGATGCCGTAAGGCGTGCCGGCCTCGTCCATGCGGCGATAGCGCCGGCCGATGGCGCCGCCGTCGTCATAGAAAACATTGAAATGCTTTTTGAGATCGTGATAAATTTTTTGCGCCACCTCCGGCATGCTTTCCTTTTTGACCAGCGGAAAGATGCCGGCTTTGATCGGCGCGATGGCCGGCGCGAGGTGCAGCACCGTCCGCGCTTCGCCTTCGACCACGTCTTCGTCGTAAGCATCGATCAGCGTCGTGAGCACGGTGCGGTCGCAGCCGGCGGAAGTTTCGACGATATAAGGAACGAAACGCTCGCGGGTCTGATCGTCGAAATAGCTCAAATCCTTGCCGCTATATTCCTG
The DNA here is from genome assembly GCA_022616415.1 of Candidatus Zhuqueibacterota bacterium. Lineage (GTDB taxonomy): Bacteria > Zhuqueibacterota > Zhuqueibacteria > Zhuqueibacterales > Zhuqueibacteraceae > Zhuqueibacter. The sequence goes on from JAKEEU010000161.1 coordinate 7,904, forward strand.
ATGCTTCGAGAGATCGTAATTGGTGCGGTTGTGAATGCCTTCCAGCTCTTTCCAGCCGAAGGGAAATTCGTATTCGATGTCGAACGCGGCCGCGGCATAAAACGCGCGCTCCTGCGGCGTGTGCTCGTGGAAGTGCAGCTTGGATTTGCGGATGCCCAGCTCGTCGTACCACTGAATGCGCTGCGCCTTCCAATACTCGAACCATTCCATGTCCGTGCCGGGCTTGACGAAGAATTGCATCTCCATCTGCTCGAACTCGCGCGTGCGGAAGGTAAAGTTGCCGGGCGTGATCTCGTTGCGGAACGCCTTGCCGATCTGCGCGATGCCGAAGGGAATGCGCTGCCGCGCCGCCTGCATGACGTTGTAGACGTTGACGTAAATGCCCTGTGCCGTCTCCGGCCGCATGTACACGACGTTGGCTTGCTCTTCGACCGGGCCCATGTAAGTTTTGAACATGAGATTGAAATTGCGCGCGTCGGTGAGCGAATCTTTGTTGCCGCAGCGCGGGCATTGTCCCGCTTTCGCGGGATTCAATTCGTCGGTGCGAAAGCGGGCCTTGCAAATCTTGCAATCCACCATCGGATCGGTGAAATTGGCAACGTGGCCGCTGGCTTCCCAAACTTTTGGGTGCATGAGAATCGAGGCGTCGAGGCCCTCGATGTCGTCGCGGGTTTGCACCATCGCCTTCCACCAAAAGTCTTTGATATTGCGCTTCAGCTCGACGCCGAGCGGGCCGTAGTCGTAGCAACTGTTCAAGCCCCCGTAAATTTCGCTCGATTGAAATATGAACCCGCGGCGCTTGCTCAGCCCCACGAGCTTATCCATAAGTTTTGTGATCTCTGCCATGTGTACTCCTGTGATAGCTTCAGATTGATTGAGACTTTGGGAATAATCGTGTAACGTATAACGGAAAATGTTCTAAGCAATGAACTGTTTTTCAGGATTCAAAAATAAAATGTCACCCTAAAATTCAAGCCGCCAGCAACGGAGCCAACTCTTCGTCGGCAAACGGCGGCAGATTGAGTTTGGCGATGACTTGATTTATGTCCTGACGGGAGATTTGCCGCGGCGCTGTGATCTCGATTCCGATAGGCCGTCCACCTTTCCCATAATCAACCAAGATGCCTTCGGCTGTTTGCGTGGTTTTCTTTACTTTCTCTCGCGGCTGTCGGGGAAGATACAAATAGGCGGCGACTACTTTCCCCTTTCGATACGTGATTTCAAGATAACGATCCTTCATTTTTGCCTCAAACTTTGTAAGCCGTGATAATCACTACCTTCTTTTCATCAAAATCCGGCTCAACGACAATTTCCCACATAAAATATACTCAGTTTATGTAAAAAATCAAACAGCCTCTTTTGAAATTACGACTGTAAGATGGAAAAATCAAATGGTTTTTATTTGCCGGAAGGGGCTGCAATTTTATGCACAAATTTAAGCGAGGCCAAACCGCCGATTTCTTCCAAATGAAAAGCGAAATAGGCGCGGAAAAAAGCTTCAATTTCACGGCGAGCGACAGGCGAGATTTTACAGCGTGAAAGTTTCTCGGCGGGAAGAGATTGAAAGTCGGCCAGCAGGCGCAGCGTTTCACCGGAAAGCTGTTGCGCCTCCAACGGCGGCGAACAATTGTTGCACATGAAACCGCCGCGGGCGATATCGAAATGGATTTGCACCGTCGGGCCGGCATCGCTTTGCATCCTTATTTCCTGCATGAAGCGGGGCGGAGCGGAGTTACAATTCAGACAACGGCGGAGATTGGGAGCAAGGCCCAAAACACCGCACAACTTCATTTGGAATCCCCCAAAACATGCGCGTGCGTCCGCCGCAGGTTCGTTCATCGCGCGGATGGTATCGAGCAAAATCGGATAAAGCTTCGGCGTCACCTCGGTGTCGATTTGCGAGCGGGAAACCAACTCCGCACAAGCGCTGGCGTAGCCCCATTTTTCCAAATCGGCGGGCAAATTAGGAAAGAACTCAACGATTTCGGCCTGACTGAGAAATTGGATCTCGCGATTTTCTTTTTGGTAATAAACGATGCGCGATACCGTCAGCGGCTCCAACGCGGCGCCGATCCGGCTTTTGCTGGAGCGCGAGCCTTTGGCAATAATTTTGAGCAAACCCAGCTCACGGGTGAAGAGTGTCACCAGTTTGCTGGTTTCCCCCATTTTCATCGACCGGATGACGATGCCTTCGGCTTTGACGAGGCGCATTGGGATTTTATTAAGGGAAAGTGAAGCCGGACTTGGGCGCAACGAATATCCAACTTTAGAAACCTCAGCTGCCCAAGTCCGACTTCGCCTGATTTACTGCCAATACATGAAGTACATGGTCGAAATCGCCATGTAAATAAAAAGCCCGAGAATGTCGTTGGAGATCGTTATGAACGGGCCGGTTGCAATGGCCGGATCAATATTATATCGTTTGAGCAACAGCGGAATGGAGGCGCCGACCAAAGCGGCCACGAACATGA
>JAKEEU010000162.1 GCA_022616415.1 Candidatus Zhuqueibacterota bacterium
GGTTTGTTTTTGTCCCACTTTTTCTGTCAGCTTCCGGATTAACGGAGAATGACGATGGCCCTTTGATCCTTTGTGTTTTTTATCTGGTTTCGTAAGGAGTAAAAACTATGGCAATTCTCTATCTCACCGAACAAGGCAGCACCGTCAATCTGACCGCCGGGCGCATCATCGTGCGCAAGGGCGATAAACTTTTGCATGAGCTTCCGGTCTTCAAGCTGGAACAGATCGTCGCTTACGGCAACGTGCATCTGACTCCGGCGGTCATTGCGCATTGTCTGCGATCCGGCATCGAAGTCGCCTTCCTCTCTTCGCCCGGAAAGTATCGCGGGCGGTTGCAGCCCGAATTCACCAAAAACTCCGTCGTGCGCCAGCAGCAATATAAACGCGCCGCCGACCCGCAGTTCTGCTTGAAGACGGCCGCCACGATTGTTGCGGGCAAGGTGCGCAATATGGCGGCGATGATCAAACAACAACGGCGGTTGCGCGGCGACGGGCGTTCGCCGCTGGGCGAGGTGGAAAAAACAATGGCCAAAATCCAATCCGCCCGAACCATTGATCAGCTCAACGGACACGAAGGCGCGGCTTCGGCGGCTTATTTCAAAACCTTCCGCGCGGCGTTGAAAAACGATTGGGGATTCGAGGCGCGCCAGTACCATCCGCCCAAAGACCCGGTCAACGGGCTGCTCTCGCTCGGTTACACGCTGCTTTACAACGACGTTTACGGCGCGGTGAACGTGGTCGGGCTTGATCCTTACATGGGATTTTTCCACCAACCGAGACACGGGCATGCGTGTTTGGCCTCGGACCTGATGGAAGAGCATCGCTGCGTGCTGGTTGACCGCCTGGTGCTTTCGGCGCTCAACCTGCAAACGATCAAACCCACCGATTTCGAGGCGCAGGCCGACGGGCGGATCACGCTCAAACCGGAGGCGCTCAAACGCTTCTTCGGGCTTTACGCCCAGGCGATCAACGAGCAAACCCATTACCCTTACACGGGTATTCAAACGACTTACCGGCAGGTGATCGAGTTGCAGGTCCGCCATTTCGCGCGCGTGCTCACTGGCGAAGAACCGATCTATCACCCGTTCGAGGCTGAAAAAGCTATGGCTGAAAAGCCGGGGAGGTAACCGATGTTTGTCGTAGCTTACGACATCAGCGACGACCGCCGCCGGACGCGGGTTTTCAAAACGCTCAAACGTTACGGCACGGCGGTGCAGGAATCGGTCTTTGAATGCCATTTGACGGCGGATCAATTTGTGAAGATGAGATTGGAGGTCGAAGCGGTGATCGATCCGCAGTTGGATCAGGTCCGCTATTACGACCTCTGCCAGAAATGCGCCGGGCGGATACAAGCTACTTCAGCCAGCCGCATCACCTCAGACCCCGATGCGATCATCGTCTGAACGATGAAACATCGTGGTTGGCAAAGGCAGTTCACACTGCCTCAAGCGCCAAATGACCAAAATGTCCGGTGTTGGAAATGAAGGGTTTGCGGGCGCGCGTTGATCAAGGCGCAAAAAACGGGGGAGGTTTTCCGGTTTTTAATAATTGCCCCTCCATCTGCGCAACCACCTTGCCTGCAATAGTTTAAGCCAAAGGAGCCGGTTTTTTCATTGCGCAGACGAAACGAGAAAAAGTGTCTGGAAACGCGACGCAATATAGATAACATACTGCAAATAAGAGGTTTGTCGAGACAGACAAAAGCTGCCACAGGGGGGAGGTTTGATCTGCAAGTAAACAAAGAACTTAGGCCAAATTTTTCATCCGCCGGGAGAGAACGAATGAAGGTTTTAGCGGGGGTTTGCAAAAATGCCTTTGCAAACACTGTGTTTTGTGATACTTACAGGGGCAGGAGTAGCTTGAAGTGATCGAATCAGGGTGGGATTGAAAC
>JAKEEU010000163.1 GCA_022616415.1 Candidatus Zhuqueibacterota bacterium
GAAGCCGAAGAGATTTGCCGCGCGCTCGGTCTGGGTGAACTGCTGGCGCGGATGCCCGCCGGCCTGCTGCAAATGGTCGGCGAAACCGGATGGCAGCTTTCTCACGGCGAACGCAGCCGGATGTTTATGGCGCGCGCATTGTTGCAAAACGCGGACCTCGTAATCCTGGATGAGAGTTTCGGCGCCCTCGATCCGGCGACGCTGCGACGGTGTCTGCAAACGGCGATCGCGCGCTCCAGGACTCTGATGGTCATCGCGCATCCATAATCCGCAGATCACGAAATCAGGAAAGAAGACTATTTTTCATTTGTCATTTGATATTTGTCATTGGTCATCGCCCGCAGGCCAGTCTGGCCAATGCCCAATAAACATTAATACGCAATGACAAATGACAAATGACAAATGGAACACCTTCCGCCAGCCGGCGTCGCCCCTTTCCACGGTTGACATTCCCCTTACCAAAATTATAATTACGCACTTTGCCTGCGCAAGGTGATTTATGATTATCTCACTGGTTCGAATGCCTCCTGACGGGCTTATTTTCAAGCATCATTATAAGGCAGGCGAGCTAGACACAAGGGAGTGCGATTTTGAGTTGAAGGAGCCGCCTCTGGTGGAGGGTCGCGCGATGTGCGTCGGGATGGATGTGCGGTTGCGCGGCGACGTCAAGGCCACGATCTCAGCTCCCTGCGATAGGTGCTTGAACGAAGTCACTATCCCGGTCGAGATTCCATTCGATCTGTTCTATGCGCCCGCCGATCCGGGCGCGGGTTATACCGGCGAGCATGAGTTGCGCAAACGCGATCTTGATTTTGCCGTTTTCGAAAACGACCTGATCGATCTGGACGAGATGGTCCTTGAACAGTTGGAATTGGAACTGCCTAGCCGCGTGCTGTGCCGCGAGGAGTGTCGCGGGCTGTGTCCGCAATGCGGCGCCGATTTGAATCTCGAACAATGCGATTGCAGGACTCAGATTGACCCGCGATGGCAGGTCCTGTCTGATCTCAAGGCCGGGATGGAAGAAAACGACAAGTAATTAAGAAAGAAAAACGTCGTAGACGCTTTTTGTCTATGTTTTTTGGAGCAGAATTGTCATGCCTAATCCTAAAAGACGCCATTCAAAATCGCGCAGCCGCAAACGCCGCGCGCACGACGCTCTGAAGTTCGCCAACTTAACGGCCTGCCCAAACTGCGGGTCCAAGAAGTTGCCACACCGTGTTTGCGCGGATTGCGGTTTTTACGCCGGGCGCATCGTGATTGCGAAAGAAATGTAAGGGCGTTTTCCATTTACCGGTTTACATTTTTCATTTGCCATTGACCCCCTTTATCCATGCTCACCACCATCGCCGTTGACGCAATGGGTGGGGACA
>JAKEEU010000164.1 GCA_022616415.1 Candidatus Zhuqueibacterota bacterium
TCATCCATCTTTCTGTCTTTTGAATACTTTTGACTTAACATTATCAGGTTAAGGTTTCATTTAAATTTCTCAAAAATAGTATTTAGCCGATACTCATGTATTATCAAGCCGGAACCAAAAAAATAAAAAACACCGCCTACAGAATTGGAAATCCCACAGAAAATTTTTTCCTTATTTCCGTGGGCGAAAATCTTTGCTTTTTTTTGTACACATTGAATTACGGCAATCGACGAGGCCATTGTCCAACTTGTTCCTTGACTTTTCTGAAAGATTTGTTTATCTTTTGGCACATTGCACTGGCTGCCCTTAATTTGGCTATGTTGTACGAGTTAGGGATGCCATTCCCGCCTAAGGGATTATCTGGTATAGCAAAATACCATTTTAATGATACAAGAGATTCAACTTATAAAAACCGGCATTCTTTATTAAAACGTGCAAACCGAAGTGAAAATGATGTCGGGCCCGCGTGCACTCTCGGAAGTCGGCAAGGCCTTGGTGGCCGGGACCGACGTCGGCAAAATGCTGCCGCTGGCGATGGACAAAGTGATCGAGCAAGCCGGCGCCGAGCGCGGCATGATCATGGTTTACGGCGACAAAGGCGAGCTTTTGTTTGAAACCGCCCGGGCGCTGGACAGCAAAGACATCGAAATGCCCGAATTTCAGGTGAGCCAGACGATCATCCAAAGAGTGCGGGAATCGGGCAAATACGAAGTCGTCAGGAACGCGCTGGCGGAAGATCAGCTCAAAAGCAACGTGAGTATTGTGCGTTTGCAGTTGCTGTCCGTCGCTTGCGCCCCGCTGCGTGATGCAAGCGGCGTTTTCGGCATCATTTATATCGACAATCGCAGGCACGAAGGCCGCTTTGACGACGGCACCGGCGAATTGCTCGCCGAGTTTGCCGATTTGATCTCGGTCGCCGTCAGGAACGCGCTCGAGCATCGCCGTTTGGCCGAGCGCACCCGCCAGCTCGAATCCGAGGCCGCGCAAAAAGATTTAAAGCTCACCCGCCAGGCCGAAAGGTGGCGCCGGCTGGAGGCCGAGCTGGCGGTGAGCAAGGGTTACGGCCGGATCAAAGGCCGCAGCCCGGCGATGATGGAAGTCTTCAAGCTGATAGACAAAGTCGCCGCCACCGATGCCACGGTTTTGATTCTCGGCGAGACTGGCACCGGCAAAGAGCTGATCGTGCGGGAGCTGCACCGCCGCAGCTTGCGCCGTGACCAGGAATTTGTCACGTTGAATAGCAGCGCGCTCGCCGAGCAGCTTTTGGAATCCGAGCTTTTCGGCCACGAAAAGGGCGCGTTCACCGGCGCGGACCGGCAGAAGATCGGCTACTTCGAGTACGCCGGCGGCGGCACGATTTTTTTGGACGAGATCGGCAAAATCAGCAAAGCAGTGCAGGTCAAATTGCTGCGCGTGGTGCAATCCGGCGAGTTCAACCGCCTCGGCAGCGAGCAGATTCGCAAAACCGACGTCCGCATCATCGCCGCCGCCGGCCCGGACTTGCCGGAGCTGATCAAACAAGACAAATTTTTTCCCGACCTTTATTTTCGCTTGAAAGTCATCGAGATTCGCGTACCGCCTTTGCGCGAGCGCCGGATCGACATTCTCGATATTGCCGGCTATTTTCGCGAGCGCTACGCTAAGCGTTACAATAAAACCGTTCACA
>JAKEEU010000165.1 GCA_022616415.1 Candidatus Zhuqueibacterota bacterium
CAATCACGCGCAATTGCCGAAACAGGGTGGTCAGACAACGGCCTGTAAGTTCGATGGATGGCTAAAAGGCTGGGTCGATGGACGGTTGCCGAAGGGATACCCTTTAGTTCACCAATTCAATCATCGCTAACGCGACGAGAAACTTTCATCCACTTTTTTCCGTGCACTGATGGTCTTTGAGAAATAAATGCAACAACGCCGTCCAACAAAGAAACAAACCGGAAGGCGGACGATGAACGGCGGCAGCCTTTGGAGTGCGGCGGGTTCGACGCCGCTTTCCCATCTTTTCATTCCGCGGAACTCGAATTGTAAAGATGGGAAAGCGGCGTCGAACCCGCCGCACTCCAAAGGGCGCCTCCACGTGGTTGTTACATTTATTTCTCAAAGACCATAAGTACACGGCTAAATTCAGGTTGCCGCTAACGCGGCGCAGTATCGAGAAGCTATGCCAACTCTCAACATTCAAGAAACGCGCGATTTGCTCCAAAAATTCGATTTTCGCCAGCTTTTTACCGAGTCGCTCGGCTGGTCCCATGCGCGCGGACAAAAGCCTGTAGCCTGGCAAAAAAATGACAAACAAGGCCAGCGAGTAATGATCGCGCAGCTTGCAGGCGTCGCCGTTTTTGAAGTCACCACCGACGACGGAAACATTCCCAACTCTGCTACCTGCCGGGCCTTAGCCAATGAAATCAGCCAACTGCACTATGAAAACCTGTTGGTCTTTGTGGATAAGGCGCGCACGCAGAGTCTCTGGCTGTATGTCAAACGCGAAGACGGCAAAGCCTATCCGCGCGAGCATTGGTATTTCAAAGGTCAGCCGGGCGATTTGTTCCTGAGCAAGCTAAGTTCGATGGTTGTTGACCTCAGCGAATTCGACAGCGAGGGCAACATTGAAGTCACCAAAGTCGCCCGCAAGCTGAAAGATGCGCTGGATGTCGAGCGCGTCACCAAACGCTTCTTCGGCGAGTTTTACGAAGAACATCTGCGCTTTGTCGAAATGATCAAAGGCATCGCCGACCGCCGCGATCAGGAATGGTATGCCTCCATTCTGCTCAACCGGCTGATGTTCATTTATTTCCTGCAAGAGAAGTTTTTCGTCAACAACGGCGAGAAGCGCTACTTGCAAAGGAACCTGGAAGACAGCCGCCAGCGCGGCGCAAACCGTTATTACTCAGAATTCCTCAAGGCGCTTTTCTTTGAAGGCTTCGCCAAACCGGAAAGCGAACGCAGCGATCCGGCGCGTGCGCTACTTGGCGAAATCAAATACCTCAACGGCGGGTTGTTTCTGGAACATCGCATCGAAACCGAAAACCCGAACATCCGAGTTCCCGACGAAGCCTTTGCAACACTCTTCGACCTGTTCGACCACTATTCGTGGAACCTGAACGATATGCCCGGCGGTGATGACAATGAAATCAGCCCCGATGTGCTCGGCTACATCTTTGAAAAGTACATCAACCAGAAAGCCTTCGGCGCCTATTACACGCGGCCTGAAATTACCGAATACCTGTGCGAGCAAACCATCTACCGGTTGATCTTGAGCCGGCTGGCCGATGGTTCATTGCCGGGACCGGAGCGGCGGTTTGAAACGATGGGCGATATGCTGTTGCGCCTGGACGCCGATTTGTGCCGCAAGCTGCTGCAAATTCTGCGCGAGCTGAGCATCCTCGATCCGGCCTGCGGATCGGGCGCGTTTCTGGTTGCGGCGATGAAGACGCTCATCAACCTTTACTCCGCCGTCATCGGCAAAATCAAAGTGCTCCATGACACCAATCTGACGCACTGGCTGAAGGGCATCTAACGCGATGATCGGAACATCAGCTAC
>JAKEEU010000166.1 GCA_022616415.1 Candidatus Zhuqueibacterota bacterium
GAGAATTTTCTCCGTTGTGTTCGTCGTTAGATGACTGTAATATAATAAATTGCAGAGAAAATTCCTCCGACTTTTTTCACTTTCTTGAATAATTCAGGATAGAGATTAAATTCAAACATCTCAATTAATTATTCGGTCGATCCCAAATCCAAATTCCTTTTCGTAGAGATCCTACAATTTGCAATTGTTTATTTCTGAAAATATTCAATAGCAAATTTACGAAATCTAATAATTGAAATAAAGTCTCTGAGAATTTAACAATCGGGGAATTTCCGTTGACCCAAGAATTTCCAAGCAAATTTTGTGCTTCTTCACAATCAATCACGAACCCATGATGTTTATATTCATAAACTAGTCTTTGAGCAATCTCCTGGGTTTTGCCATCAAGTTGTTTTTTGGTTGCAAGCAGTCGCTGTGCATACTGAACAGCGGATTCGGTAAGACGTTCACAATAACCAATTTGCTCAACTGTAACAGCAAAACTTAAGTATCGTGCAAACATATCGGAACTCTTTGGATATTCTTCTGTCAAGGATGCAATTGTTCTAAGAGCTTCTCGAACTCCCAGCGCAGGTAATCCGCCAATTTGAGGATCTATTGGGCCGAGTTCTCCAAGACCACCAATATGAATCTCATCCGCTCCAATCGCAACTAGAGTGGCCGCAGATTTTGCTTGCCGCGGAACGGCAACAATAAAACGTTCCTTTGCTCTTTCTTTGCAAAGTTTGCTGATTTGATAGGCTGGTTCAATGTTACCGCCAAAACTTGCAATAAAAAGTAATTGGTTCATTTTTTTGTTCTCCTTCAAATTTATTGTCCTACTTTTCTGTCCACACAAACAACCCGCGACTTGGCGGGCCAGTACATGCATTAACGATGAAACACATTTACGCCATCTCCATTTCCAACGGCATAAACGAAGTGCTTTCGAGAGATCGTGAGGCAAAAAGCCAACACGCCTGAATGTCTTCCATCGTTAAACCATTATACTCTTCGAGAATCTCCGCGACGGTTACACCATGCGCGAGCAAATTGAGAATGTATTCGACGGTCAAGCGTGTGCCTTTAATAACCGGCTTCCCGACCATGACTTTGGGATTGACCGTAATTCGTTCCAACAATTGTTGATCTTTCATGGGGAAAATCTCCGATTTTGTTTCACGTGAAACAAGGATTAGATTAATCGCATTCATAAATTTTTTTCAATAAAACAAGCCGCGACTACGCCGGATTGTCTTGCGCCTCAAGCTTAGTTAAACGCTGTTCCATTCTTTTGATGATCGCGTCTTTGATGGCTTTATCCTTTTTGAGCTCTTCGATTTCTCTTTCCAAATGCTCAACTTTTTTTTCTATTGACCGACGAATGATTTCTAAAGCTTCCACTATGCTCTTTTGAAAAGCTTTCAATTCCTGTTGGGTAGCGTCGATTTTCTGATAGACCATCATTTCAATATCAGATATTATACTAATGATTTCAGAATTATTTACTTCAGTTTTATTCTGAAATGCTTGACGTCGCTCTGTTGCCAATCTAAAACCTTCACGCATTTCAAAGCGCTTATCCACTTTCGCTTCAAATTTTTCGGCCTTTGTCTCCATCGATTTTAAGCGATTCAGAATCTCCGACAAAGCACTGCTTTCTTGAGTTAAATCAGGCATGGCTCCGCTCCCTAAATTTGTTATTTCCTCTTGATTTGAACCATTCGAAATTTCCAGATAGTTGCCTTCACTATAAGATAAGAAAAAAATCGAATGATGCAATTGGAGGTTTTCTGTTCAATGGAAAAAATAAACGCAATCCGTTGTTTCACGTGAAACACAGACGGGCCGTCTGTGCTACAATTACTTCCCGATACAAAAATGTGAAAAAATTTCGCCGAGAATATCTTCGGTGGTGACTTCGCCGACCAAGACGCCAATTTGGTGAATGACTTCTCGCAAGTCGGCAGCGACAAATTCTGCCGAAAGGTTTTCATCCAAAGATTTTTTGGCGCAGAGCAAAGCAGCGAGCGCTTTTTCCAAGCATTGTTTGTGGCGCAAGTTGGTGAGCACCACTTCCCCACTTCGATCCGAACCATTCGCATTGGTTACGGCACACAACGCTTTTTCAAGCTCGGCAATTCCGGCGCCGGTTTGGGCTGACGTTTCTAATTCGGCCTCGACCGAAAATGGCAACCGCACGGTGTTCGATGCTTTCAGCAGATCACTTTTATTGCGAACAAAAATAATCTTCTTCCCCGTCGCATCACTTACAAATCGTGAACACTCGGCGACGATTGCCTCGTCGAAATGATCGACTGGCTGTGATTGGTCGCCGACAAAGAGAATAATGTGAGCTTCTTCCGCGGCGCGACGCGAACGGGCAATTCCCTGAGACTCGATCTCGTCGTGGCTCGTGCGAATGCCGGCGGTGTCGATGAGTCGAAAGCGTTGGCCGTCGAGCATAAAACTATCTTCGACCGTGTCGCGCGTCGTGCCTGGTATCGAGCTGACGATGACGCGGTCTTGGCGCAGGAGCATATTCATTAAACTCGATTTGCCGACATTCGGTTTGCCGATGATGGCGACGCGCCAACCTTCTTTGAGCGCCTGGCCACGCTGGAAACTTGCCAACAGGAAAGTGATTTCTTTTTCCAAGCCTTCCAGCTCAGCTCGCAATTGTGCTCGGTCGGCAAATTCAACATCTTCTTCGCTGAAATCCAGACCGAGTTCCAACAGCGCGCAGGTGTGCAAAAGTCGTTCGCGCAGTTGCTGCATGCGTTCCGAAAACCGGCCCTCGAGGTGTTGCAGCGCATTTTGCAAACCCGCCGGCGATTCGGCGGCGATGATGTCTTCGACGGCTTCAGCTTGAATCAAATCGAGCTTGTTATTGAAAAAGGCGCGGCGGGTAAATTCTCCTGGCTCGGCAAGACGGCATCCAACGTGGCAAAGATTTTCAACAATCAGAGCCGGCACCCACTTGCCGCCGTGGCAAAAAATTTCTATGAGATTCTCGCCGGTGTAGGAATTGGGGGCGACGTAACGCGCGAGGGTGACTTGGTCTAAACGTTTTCCATTGCTATCAACAAGCCAAACTAAATGTAGCGTGCGGGGCGCAAACGATTCGACCCTCTTATCTTTTTCGAGCAAGCGCGTAACGACAGCAAAGGCCGACTTGCCACTCACTCGCACGCAAACAATGGCGCCACGGCCTGGCGGCGAGGAGATGGCGGCGATGGTGTCGTCTTCGGGAAATTGCATGAGCAAAAAGATAAAGCAAAATGATTATGGCAAAATTATTAAAACAATCAAGATCGGCGGTCTAGGTTACGGAACGGCTATAAAAAAATCTGCCCCACTCGTCGCGGGGCAGTAATTGGATTTGAACTTTCTTTTTTGAAGGTTGTCAAAATTCAATGAACTCCCGCCGCCTGAGCCCCTCCAAATCGAGCGTACCACTTTTCGGGTCGAGCCGAATTTGCCATTGCTCCATAGTGAGCGCGCCTATGATTGCATCCAAGTCGTAACCATCGGCTGCACCCAGTTCAGTTACAGGAACGGCGTCTGTAAAAAAGTCCAGTCCTTCGATCTTGCCGTCAATAAAATACAATTCGTCAATTTCAATGGTCTGACCACCCAGCACAGTTCTGACAGGCTTGGCTATGCCTCGCCGTGTAGCTTTTTCAAGAAAACGAGAACGCACATACGTATAAACCGCTCCCGTGTCGAACAGAGCGGCTACCGGTTGACCCTCAATTTCGATACTTTTGATAATTCTTCCCATCTCGTACCTCTCTATTTAAGACGTTTTCTGGAAAACAGTGCAGTGACCCCATGCTTGCGCCAGTCTGAGACGAACTGCTTATACGACTTTTTCTTTTTGGCCTTATTTTTCTCCGGCGCCGTGGTTATATATTTCTGCTGCACGATGCTGAACACATTGAAGAGCGTATAATAAAGATTCAAGCCCGAGGGGAACGTGTTGAACGCCAGCGTCATGATGATCGGCATCAAATAAACCATCATTTTCTGTTTCGGGTCTTTCATCGTCATCGCTTGCTGAATGAGCATGGTCGCGCCCATCACGATCGGAAGCACATTGACCGAATCGCCGTAAAGCGGCAGCGACACGGGCAACTTGAAAATCGTATCCGGCGCTGAGAGATCTTTAATCCACCAAACAAAATTGGCGTGGCGCAGCTCAATGGTCGACCGAAAAACGATAAAGAGTGCGTACAACAACGGCATTTGCAGCAGCATCGGCAAACAGCCGCCTAGCGGGTTGACGCCGTGCTCTTTGTAAAGCTTCATCATTTCCTGATTCATGCGCTGCGGGTCTTTGGCATATTTTTCCCGTATCGCAGTCATCAGCGGCTGAATCTCCTGCATCTCTTTCATGGATTGATAGCTTTTTTTCGTGAGCGGGTGCAGGACGATTTTGACCAAGATCGAAAAGACGATGATGACGATGCCGTAATTCGGGATGAACTTATGCAGAAAAGTGAACGTCCACAAAACCAGAATACTGATCGGCTGAATGATTTTCCAGCCGAAGTTCATCATCTCTTCCAGGCCGGCGCCGAGGCTCTTGACGATTTTATAATCCAACGGGCCGATATAAATCGCAAATTCCTGAGAAAAATCACGATCGCGATTCAGCGGCATTGCTAGATCAATCTGATAGGCTTTATGGATAACCTGATCGTTAAGCTTGCTCGTGCGGCCATAATAGCGAACGCCTTTGGCGGTTTGACCCTGCGGGATTATCGCGACGGTGAAATACTTGTTGCGCGCCGCGGCCCATTGCGCCGGCCAATCGTCGTTGCCGCCGGGCTTGTATTCTTTCGCTTCGACGTCGAATTCATCAAGCTCTTTATTGGCAAGCGAATATGCCTTGGCATAGCTCATATCATCAGCCGGATGATGCTCGGTGCTCGCCAGCCCGGTCTGCCAGCGCAACGCGTAGGCGTAGCCATCCAGAATATTTTGCAGATTGACAAACTCGATTTTCAAGCGAATCGTATATTCATCCGCGGCGAACGAGTAGGTTTTGCGAATGAGCTGGTCTGCCGCAACATTTCTGGTGAAGACGATCTCGCGTTTTTCGCCGGCATGCAAAGCTATAGGCTCGCTGAATTGATAATCCACCGCAAAATTCAACCGGCCGGTATCGAGCGTATCTTCCCGCGTCGGCAACTGCACCACCAAATTATCCAAGCCGCTTTCAAACAGAGAAACAGGCCCGCCATCCGGGCCTTCATAATTTTTGAATTGCCAGCTTTTGGGACTTCCACCCAGGGTCGAAAAAGTGGCGCTGTACAGCGGCGTTTCAATGCGAATCTCTTTTTCCTGGGCGCGTTCTTGCGGCAGATCGGTTCCATCCCGATCGGATAGTTGCGGGAAGGTTTCGGCTTCCGCCTGCATCAGATTGTGTTGTGATTCGCCGGCGCTTCGGCTTGCCTGCAAAGAATCCAACTTCATCATGGCGGCCGGATCCGGTGATTTCTTCGGCGGCTGATCTCCGATGACCAGCCGTTGATAAAAATCCGTGTTGACCAAAATTAAAATCAATCCGATCAACGCGAAGGCAATTATAGTTCTGCGATCAAACTCCATGGAAATTTCCTAAAAAATCAGTGGTACAAATTATGGCACGGGATCGAAGCCGCCGGCGTGCCACGGATGACAACGCAACAGCCGCTTGCTTGCAAGCCAAAAACCTCTAAGCGCGCCGTGCTTCGCAAGAGCCTGGCAAGCGTATTCGGAGCAGGATGGATAGAATCGACAGGACGGCGGCAGCAGAGGCGAGATGAGTTTTTGATAAACCCGTATCAAAAAAATCAGCATCGTTTTCATGGCGCTTTCCCCAACGACCGTTGTTCGTCTATAATTTTGCCCTAAATAGCTTTGCCTTTAGTTTTCGTTGCCATCTTTTGCATTTCTCTGCGAAGCTCATCGAAAGGCGCCTGTAAAACTTTTTCGTGACCAATCAAGATGAGCCGCAACTTTTCCTGAAATCCGCTTTTTTCCAAACGATAGGCTTCCCGCAGCCGACGTTTGATGCGGTTGCGCGCGACTGCGGTTCGGATTCGTTTGCTGACCGCGAAGGCGACTTGCCGGCGGCTCTCTGTCACCCAAATCAAATCGAAAAAACGTCCTCGCAAAAAGCGCCCGTTTTCAAAAATAAAAGAGATTTCGTGTGAACTGCGGATGATTTCGCTCTTGGTGAGGCCGACTTTTTTTCGTGTGCTCATTCATCGCTGACGGTCAGGCGCTTGCGTCCTTTGGCGCGCCGGCGCTTCAAAACCGTGCGGCCGTCTTTGGTGCGCATTCTTTCCCGAAATCCGTGCGTCGCTTTCCGCTTGCGTTTATGCGGTTGAAAGGTTCGTTTCATTTTTTTCTCCAGAAAAGTATCGAGGCACTGAACAAAAAAATTGTTTTGCCTTTTACTTTACGCCTGAATAGTTACGAAAGATAATACATAGCAATATATCCAAACTAATAAATTACCTTATTATAATCGAAAAGTCAAGCGCTTTTTTTATCAGATCTAAAACTTTCCTCTTGACAAAATATGACGATTTGCTAAATTCACAAAGGCCGAGGGTCTCAAACCCGCGTGGAAAAGATGTGGATAACTTCCCGCTCCTTTTCCAGAACCCGCTGCCCTGAAAAAAATTGCGTTGTGGATAAGTCGCGTTGCGTGTTGGCGTCGATTTTATAGCATTACTTTGCTGTTATATAGAGATTTATCTCACGAGTTTCAGTTGGTGCTACTTTGCGCCCGATTCGTTTTTAGAAAATTTTTGCGCCTATTATCAGTTTGATATATATACTGCTACGGTTTACATGTGGATAAGATGTTGACATCGCCACGGGTGTAGCCGCGGCCGCAGGCCAATGGACGCATTTCAAACCTTAAGGAACTCATCACATGCTAAACGCCGCTCACAGACCTGACGCCATAAGGAGGCCTAATGACGCTGAATTCGCTTGGGCCCAGTGCTTGGATTTGATCCGCGAAAACGTCAACGACAGTTCTTTTGCAACCTGGTTTCAATCCAGCAAAGCCCTACGACTAGAAAACCACACGCTAACGATCTGCCTACCGAGCCATTTCATCCTAGAAAAGATCGACGGCCGCTATCGTGATTTGGTCGCGCGCGCCGTCGAGCAAATCCTCGGCGAAGAGACCCGCGTTGATTTCTCCATCAATCCCCAGCTTGCTTCCGAAAGTCAACCCGAAAATTCAGTTCCCATTCCGATAGAGCCAACCGGCCCCGCGCCAAAATACGATGCTGTTTCACAGCTCAGCCCCCATTATATTTTCACCAATTTTGTGGAAGGCGACGGTAATCGTTTTGCAAAAGCGGCTTCGCTTGCAGTAGCAGAGGCACCAGGCAAGACCTCGTTCAATCCCCTTTTTATTTACGGCGGCGTCGGCCTCGGCAAAACCCATCTCGTGCAAGCCATCGGCAATGTGTCACTCAACATGAAAACGATCAAAACCGCTTTGTACGTTTCGAGCGAAAAATTCACGAATGAGTTCATTGCAGCGATTCAAAATAATCGCACCACCGAATTCAGCTACATTTATCGCAACGTCGATCTGCTGCTGGTTGACGACGTGCAGTTTTTTATGGATCGCGGCAAAACGCAGGAACAATTTTTTCACACCTTCAACACGCTGCACCAAAAAGGCAAGCAGATCGTGCTGTCGTCGGATCGCTCGCCAAAAGATTTTACCGGCATGGAAGAGCGGCTGCTCTCGCGGCTGCAATGGGGTTTGGTCGTGGATATTCAGCCGCCTGATCTCGAAACCCGCATGGCCATTCTCCAGAAAAAAGCCGAGGAAAATAAGATCGAAATTCCCGGCGACGTGATCCAGCTTATCGCGCAGAACATCACCAACAACATTCGAGAGCTTGAAGGCGCTTTGATCAAGTTGCTGGCCTACGCCTCGATGTACCATCTCGACATCAGCATGAACCTGGCGCGGCACATCTTGAAGGACATGTTTCTGCAAAAGCACCGCAATTTGAACATCGAAGACATTCAAAAGGAAGTCGGCCTTTTTTACGGCATTCCCGACGACATGATGCGCGCCAAAACGCGAAAGAAGGAAGTGGCCCTGGCCAGGCAAATCGCCATGTTCCTGTCGAAAAAGCTGACCAAACATTCGCTCAAAACCATCGGTCTGCACTTCGGCGGGCGCGATCATACCACGGTGATTCATGCGCTCGAGACCATCAACAACCTGGTCAATGCCGACAACAAAATGGCGGATGAAATCAACGCGCTCGAACGCAAGCTGTTGAGTTCCGTTCCCTGACGGTATTCACATCGCACGGTGGAATGCGGTGGATTGTGGTGAATAACATGTTAATAAAACCAGTTAAATAAAACAGTGTATTTTTGTTTTTGCTTTATCCACAACTCATTAACACGATAATAACACTATAACGTTATTAATTTCGTTTCGCCTTGTTTTTTTTCTGTGCCGTAGTGTTCTGTTTTGCCTGCACTTCCAGCCAAAGCCTAACGAAATCGCGCCAAGGTATCCACATATCAACAGTGCTTATTATAAACAATTTTCTACTTGATAATATAAAAAAATATAACTATCTTTTATATACTCATTAACCCGGGAAGAAAACCGGCGCGTTGTGAACCGAACTGCATTCGGGAGTCAAGATGAAATTCGTCGTCACGAAAAACGAGTTGTTTCAGTGTCTACAGCGGATAATCGGCGTCGTTCCAATCAAAACGACGATTCCCGTATTGACCAACATTTTATTTGAGTTGGACGGACAACAGTTGCGGCTGACCGGAACGGATCTCGAAGTTTCAATCATCACCTACCTCGAGGTGCGCGGCGAGCAGGACGGCACAGCGGCGTTTCCGGCGAAGCGCTTGTTCGACATTATCCGCGAGCTTCCGGATTTGCCGCTGACATTGGAAGCCGACAAGAACAACCGGTTGCTGCTGGCGACCGACAAAGGAACTTACAAATTGGCCGGCGAGTCCAGCGACGAGTATCCTCATATCGCCAGCGAACCGTTCGTCTCGCAGATCAACTATCCGACGGCACGGTTTTTACGAATGATCGACAAAACCATCTTTGCCGTCAGCACGGACGAGTTGCGCACGACGCTTATGGGCGTATTGCTTGAACTGCGGCCGCACGAATTGCGCCTCGTTGCCACCGACGGGCATCGTCTCGCCAAGATCACGGACACGAGTTACACCATGCCGGCAGCAACCGAGGACAAGCCGAATGCGTTGTTCGTCAAGCCGGAGAGCGGCGTGATGCAGGCGATCATGCCTACCAAAGCGCTGCAATTGCTCACGCGCAACGCGGAACAGGCCGAGCAGCTCGAAGTGGCGATTAGCGAAAATCATCTGACGTTTCGTCTCGGCGCGACCACGATTTACAGCAAGCTGATCAACGGCCAGTTTCCCAATTACGAGCGCGTCATTCCGGTGGATAACGAGCTGACGATGGTTATCGACCGTGATTTGCTGGCAGCTTCGGTTCGGCGCGCCGCAATTTTTGCCAATCAGATATCACACCAAATTCGTTGGAGCCTGGAGCCGGGCAAAATCACCATTTCCGCCGAAGACGTGCAAGTCGGCGGCGAAGCGCGGGAAACGCTGGCGACGCAGTACGAAGGCAAGGCGATGGACATCGGCTATAACGCGCAATACGTATTGGAATTGCTGCGGCACGTGGACAGCGAAGAAGTTCTCATCAAACTGAAAGACCCCGGCAGTGCGGCCATCGTCGAGCCGGTGCAACAAAAAGAAGGCGAAACGCATATGATGCTGCTCATGCCGATTCGTCTCAACGAAGCAACGGCATGATCATTCGGAAGCTCAAACTGCTCAATTTTCGCAATTATGCGCAGCTTGAGTTGATGGTTGCCCCGGCGCAAAATTTTATTTGCGGTTCGAACGCGCGAGGCAAGAGCAATTTATTGGAAGCAATTTATTGTCTTTCGCTCACTCGAGGTTTTCGCACGACTGCCGATCAAGATTTGCTGAAATTTGGCGCCGACAGTTTTGAGGTTTCCGGTGAGTATGTGGACGAGCGCGGCGCCGGACACACGGTGACGATTTATTTTCAGCACGAGCTTGGAAAACAAATCAGTCTCGACCGCAAACGCCTGCAAAGCCACGCGGCGCTGGTGGGGAAAATTCCCGTCGTGCTTTTTTCGCCGGAAAGTCATCGCATCACAGCCGGGCCGCCGGCGGAGCGGCGTAAATTTTTGGACGTTCTTTTGAGCCAAGGATCATCCGCCTATCTCGCGGACTTGCAGGAGTATAACCGGATTTTGCGTCAGCGGAACGCGCTGCTTGCACAGTTTTATGGCAATGGCTCCAATTTTCCCGACCGGCCGGCTGGAACGTTGGCCGCGTGGGATGAATCGCTGGCTTTGTATGGATGTAAAATTCTTCAAGCACGTTATCGGTTCGTGCAAGACAGTGTTGAATTTTTGCAGCAAGCCTACGAATATATCTCCGCTTCTTCCCACTTTCTGCAGTTCGCTTATCGCAGCCCATTTGACGCCCTGGCCAGGGAGCCTGAAACCATCACCCCTCAAAGTTTCATGGAACGGCTGGGCGAGTATCGGGCTCGTGAGAAGCAGCGAGGACAAACTCTGGTTGGCCCGCATCGTGACGACTTGGAGCTGACGATCGACGACGTTGATCTGCGGCGATTTGGCTCACGAGGAGAACACAAATCCGTGCTGATGGCGCTGAAGATGCTGGAAGCCGAATATTTGAAAAAAAAACTCGACACCGCGCCGATCATTTTATTGGATGATTTGATCTCGGAGCTTGACGAAACGCGCAGCCGCCAATGTCTGGAGCATTTTACCGGTCGCGGCCAGCTTTTTGTTTCCGCGGTGTCGTTGAAGGATGAACCGCCTTCGCCGGATACCGCGAAGTTTCAAATTGAAGCTGGGAATGTAGTAATGAAGCATTGATAAAATGATGAATAAAAAATTTTTTGCGGAAATCAAAGCTATTGAGGAGGCTAAAAAGATGCCTTATATAACCACAGCGCAACAGATTGGCAGGGAAGAAGGGATTGAAATGAGCATGCCAATGGGCTATAAAGCCGTCGCCGCAATCCTTGAAATTAAATTTGGCGAAGCTGGACAACGGCTCAGCGAACGCGTCTATCAGATAAAAAATTTAGAAACGATGCAAAAACTGATAGATGATTTAAAGCATGTCAAGAGCTTGTCCGAAGCGGAAAAAGTATTTAATGAAGCGGAGTTGACGTTGGCGCTTAACTGAAATGGTATACAGGCTTCGCTCAATAGGTGATGTGCCTCAATGGTTGTTGCAACAGCATTGATTTTGTCATAAAATCAAGTTTGACTGATGTAGAAAAGATATTTGACGAATTGGAAGTACCAACGCTTTAATTAAATTCATGCGCAACCGCCCTCGATCCCTCGGCGAAGTGCTCGCCGAGCTTTTGCAGCAGCACGGCCTCGTCGATCGCGTCAAAGAATTTGACGCTGTCAACTGCTGGGCGGAAGTCGTCGGCGAGCGCATTGCCGGCCACAGCACAGCCAAAGAGGTGCGCGACGGCCGGCTCATTGTCGAAGTCTCGAGCAGCGGCTGGCGCAACGAATTGTTTTACTTAAAAACGGAGATTGTTGAAAAAATCAATGCACGCTTGGGAAAAAAGATCATTCACGACATTCTTTTTGTTTAGAGGCAAAGATGGCGACAAAAACCAAAGCAGTTAAAAAAGACAAAAAAGAAAAACCGAAAGGCGCGGCCGCAAAGACCAACGGCAAATTGCGCAAAGTTAAAACCGGCAAAAAACCGGCCGCGATTGCAAAAGCCGCCCCACCCAAGAAGCAAAGTACGGTTTCATCTCGCACCGTGGATTTAAAGGAGAAAACACCCGTGGTAGACGTCAAAGAGGAAATTCGCAGCAAGGCAAAGGCATCTGAAAATGGCAAGGACCAAGCCAAGGTTGCCGCCGCAGAGGAGAACAATAAGCTGACCAAAGAAGAAGCCGCCAAGCAATACGACGCCGGCACGATCACCGTTCTCGAAGGCCTCGATCCGGTGCGTAAGCGTCCGGCCATGTATATCGGCGACATCTCGACGCGCGGTTTTCATCATCTCGTCAACGAGGTGGTGGATAATGCCATCGACGAGGCGCTGGTCGGCTTTTGCGATAAGATCGATGTGAGCATCAACAAAGATGGCAGCGTTACGGTTGAAGACAACGGCCGCGGCATTCCAGTCGATCTGCATCCGGTCGTCAAACGCCCGGCGCTGGAAGTGGTGATGACCAAGCTGCACGCCGGCGGCAAGTTTGACAAGAAATCTTATAAGGTTTCCGGCGGCTTGCACGGCGTCGGCGTCTCGGTGGTGAATGCGCTATCGGAATGGCTCGTCGTGGAAGTTGGCCGCGACGGCAATGTGTACATGCAAAAATACGAGCGCGGCGCGCCCCTCCACGATGTCAAAATCATCGGCAAGCGCAAAGGCACCGGCACCAAAGTCACGTTCTTTCCGGATCATCAGATTTTTGGCAAGCAAAAATACAATTTCGAAATTCTTTGCGAGCGCTTGCGTGAGCTGGCGTTTCTGAACAAGGATTTGAAGATTAATATTACCGACGAGCGCACCGGCAAATCCGAAAAGTTTCAATACAAAGGCGGCATCATCGAGTTTGTGCAGTATATCGATGAAGCGCGCGAAGCGATTATGAAGAAGCCTATCTATATTTCCGGCGAGCGGGAGAAAGTGCCGGTCGAGCTGGCGCTGCAATACAATGACGGTTACAACGAGAACATTTTCACGTATGTCAACGACATTCACACCATCGAAGGCGGCTCGCATCTCGTCGGCTTCAAAGCCGCGTTGACGAAAACGATTAACACCTACGCGACGAAAAATAATCTCATCAAAGAGAAAGACGAGATTCAACTCTCCGGCGACGATGTGCGCGAAGGCTTGACCGCAGTGCTGAGCATCAAAGTCGCCGAGCCGCAGTTCGAAGGCCAAACTAAAACCAAGCTCGGCAACAGCGAAGTGCGCGGCATTGTCGAATCCATTATCGGCGAAGGTCTGAGCACACATTTTGAAGAGAATCCTCCGGTCGGGCGCAAGATCGTTGAGAAATGTTTGTTGGCCGCGCGCTCGCGTGAAGCGGCGCGGAAAGCGCGCGAGCTGACGCGACGCAAATCCGGCATCGACGGCGCCGGCCTTCCTGGCAAGCTGGCGGATTGCAGCATCACCGATCCCGAGCATTGCGAGATTTATATCGTCGAGGGCGATTCCGCTGGCGGCTCGGCGAAACAGGGACGCGATCGCCGGTTTCAAGCGATTCTGCCGATCAAAGGCAAAATTTTGAATGTGGAAAAAGCGCGGTTGGATAAAATTCTCTCCAACGAGGAAATCCGCACGATCGTCACCGCGCTCGGCACCGGCATTGGCGGCGAAGAGTTCGACGCGAGTAAGATTCGTTACGGCAAGGTGATCATCATGTCCGATGCCGACGTGGACGGCTCGCACATTCGCACGCTGCTACTGACCTTCTTCTTCCGCTACATGAAGCCGTTGGTCGAATTGGGCCGCATTTACATCGCGCAGCCGCCGCTGTATCGCATTGCCAAAGGCAAAGAAGAGTATTACGCTTACGACGAGGATGAAAGGGAATCCATTCTCGAGCGCTTCGAAAAGAAAGACGGCATCAACATCCAGCGCTACAAAGGTCTCGGCGAAATGAACCCCGAACAGCTTTGGAAGACGACGATGGATCCGGAGCAACGCACCATGCGCCTGGTGACCATCGAAGAAGCGTATCAAGCCGATTTGATCTTCTCGACGCTGATGGGCGACAAAGTCGAGCCGCGACGGAAGTTCATCGAGGATAATGCGAAGTATGTGAGGAATTTGGATGTGTGATTGAAAGGGGAGCGTGTGGATATACTGGAGCGGATAAAGCATTTGGTAAAGGCTGGAAGCGTTACGTTCACAAGGAAGGCTGAATTTGAAATGCTCATTGATGAGCTTACGCCTGAACTTGTTTGTAATGCCATTGTCAATGCTCGGGCCATTGATAAAAGTGTCCGATCAAAAGATCCGTTTACCGGAAATCCTGAAAAACTGTACGTCATAAAAAGCTTCACCGATGACGGCATGTTTATTTATACAAAAGGGAAAATCGGCAAACTTGAAAACAGAGAGGTGTTATATGTCCTCATCTCCTCGAAACGGTCAACAGATTAAAAAGAAAAGACTCACTCCGCCCGCGACGGGATGGAAATGTCCAATGTGTGGGCAAAAAGCATTGATACGAGTCAATAAATCGTGCCGTCTTGAAGATGGCCTTGTGATACCAAAATTAGATCGATTGCAATGCCAGGCTTGCAAAGAAGACTTTTTCGATTTGTACGCGATGGATCAAATTGCAGAATTTCGGAAACGACATCCATTAAAGAAATCGACAATAAAACAGCTTAGGAAGGCAGTGGCGGCTTGACATTGGCTTGAGGGTCTCGGCAAAATGCAATTCGACTGAGTGCCCGCCAATGTTAATTTAATCCGAGGTAGTAGTGATGCGATTCATAAAATTTCCGACAATTAAAAGGAGCGGCTTTCATTAGTTAACAAAACTAATGGAGGTCGGTATGTTTTATTTTCGGTCGCCACGAACCGCCAACGAGAAAAGACAACATGAGCAAACTGTTTACAATGATGTTGGAATTATTGTGTAAGGTAAGAGGGCGCCGTAAACAGCACCATCTACCAAGTAGTTGGGATGATATACCACGACAAAGAATACGTAATTGGAAAAAATATCGAATGACGCAATGGCGAGTTAGGAATGCAGTTTAATGATTAGGCAAGATACAAAACTCATTCCATCACCAATTGCCTGGAAATGCCCAACTTGTGGCAAAAGAGCTTTAGTTCGTGTTAAAAAACCGTATCGGCTTGTTGATGGCGCGGTTATCCCAAAATTGGATCGTCTACAATGCCAGGCGTGCCAGGAAGAAGTTCTAGATTCTCAAGCAATGGGTGTTATTGAAGAATTTCGTTTGCGGCATCCATTAAAGAAAGCAGCTATTAAACGGCATAAAAGAGCTTTAGCTGCTTGATCAGGCAATTAGTTTTCTTGGCGCTTATGGACAACAAAGTCGAGCCGCGCCGCAAGTTCCTCGAGGAGAATGCGAAGTATGTGAGGAATTTGGATGTGTGAAAGTTAAAATTGAATTTTGTGGCTATTTAAA
>JAKEEU010000167.1 GCA_022616415.1 Candidatus Zhuqueibacterota bacterium
CCGAAATGCGGGACAAAGAGCGCTGGCCGATTCGACTGCTCCAACCGCCAACGCGCCTCAATTGGAACGATCCATATCACCCATTTGCTGTTGAGGTTTCCGATGAAAAAACATTTGCTCTATTTCCTGCTTGTATCGCTCTCGTTGTACGCCGCCTGTAACAACGACAACAGCGCCAATCCGTTGGGCGACGACAACTCCAATGGAAGCTCCGGCAAAGCCGGCTTCGGCGTGTCCGGCTTGTTGTTCGAGAACAATCTCGTGATGTGGGATCGCGAGCATCAAGGCCCGCGCAGCGAGTTCTTTCCACAAATGTACTTCACCCGCGCCGACGCCGCCAATTTTCCCACGTGGGGCTCGTTTCCGTCCGGCCAGATGGTTTCCGGCGGTGTACCGCGTGATGGCATTCCCGCGCTGACCAATCCCAAATTCGTCGAGCCGGCCTCTTCGGAAGCGAGTTACGTGCGCAACACCGATATCGTTTTGGGCGCGGTGATCAACGGTGAAGCCAAAGCCTATCCGGAAAATATTCTCTGGTGGCACGAGATCGTCAACGACGAGATCGGCGGCCAGAAAGTGATGATGACGTTTTGCCCGCTCACCGGCACCGGCCTGTTCTTTCGCGCGCCCGATCGTGCTGCGAATGTTGACCGCCTCGAGCTGCTGCCCGTGGTCGAAACCACGTGGGAAAAATGGAAAGAGTTGCATCCTGCGACCACCGTCATTTCGAAGAACACCGGTTTCAGCCGCGACTACACCGCCTATCCTTACGGCAGTTATCGCTCCGAGCAAACGCAGCCGCTCTTTCCGCTGCGCGCGCGCAGCTACGATACCCGCTTTCAACCTAAGCACATCGTGTTGGGGCTTATCGAAGGCGGCGTGCAAAAAGCTTATCCGTTCTCGAAATTGTCGGGCAAGCCCGCCGTCAACGATCAAGTCAATGGCCGCCCGGTTTTGGTTGTTTCAGATCTCTCCGCTAAATTGGCTATTCCCTATGACCGTAACGTGAACGGCCAGGTTTTGACCTTCACGCTCAACGCTGCGAATCCTTTTCAAATGACTGACAACGAGACGGGTAGCGCGTGGAACATGAAAGGCGAGGCGGTATCGGGTTCGCTGGCGGGCGCGAAGTTGAAACAGGTTCCGGCTTACAACGCCTTCTGGTTTGCCTGGTCGGTGTTTTGGCCGTCAACGCAGATCTTCGAATAAGATGAAGACATGAGAAAATTACTGCTCGCAGTGTTGGTGATCCTTGCGTTGCCGGTCGAGTCTTTTGCCGGCGCATGGACTTTGCCCAAGCGCCGGCTGTGGCTCAAATCCGCGATCTTTTATCAAGCCTCCGATCGCCGCTTCTGCACGGAACAGGATGCGCTCTCGCTGGCTTTTCGTGATGCCGGTTGCACTGCGGCCGGACATCGCGCGCCTTTCGATCCGTTTATCGGCGGCGAGAGCAGAGCGCTGGCAATTTTCACGGAAGCGGCTTACGGCGCCACCGGTTGGCTCGATGTGGGCGTGCAAATTCCTTTTTATAGTTTGCAATTCACCAATCTTGCCAACCCGCGCCGGCCGCGCAGTAACAGTATTGGTGACGTTCGTTTCTTCACCAAGCTTCGTTTGCTGCAACAACCATTCGTGGCGAGCCTGACCGCCGGCGCCAAAAGTCCGACGGGAAAATTCACCGTGGATGCTGAAGCCGTCAACGTCAGCGAAGGCCAATGGGATTTTGACGTTATTGGCGAAGTGAGCAAGTCGCTTTGGCCGTTGCGAGGTTACGTCAGTCTTGGTGTCGGTTATCGAATGCGAACGGACAATGACGCGTTCGAGCACACGATGGGTGACGAGTTAATGTTGCTAGTCGAAGCGGGCTACGAACCCGTCTCTCGTGTGATGATCAAAGGCGCTTTGGATTGGCTGCGTGGCCGTCACCCGCAAATCAAAGCGACCAAGGCAACGTTGTTGGAACGCCGAGAACTCGTGACGATCACGCCAGGTTTGATTTATAAGCCAAATGATGAATTCAATCTTGAAGCCGCGGTTCGGTTTTCGATTAGCGGCCAGGATTTCCCGGATGGACCCCAGTTCACAGGTGGTCTGTCGTATAGTTTTTCCTTTCACTAGCAGTCTTTTTCACTTTTACCTTTAACCTCATAAGGAGGCTTTTATGCACAAAAATCAAATCGTTGTTCTATTTGCCGTATTGCTGATGGCATTCGCAGTTGCGGTCATGTTGTCCGCGCAAGAGAAAGCCGCTGCCAAGCCTGAAACGATCGCCGGCACCCTGGTCGATCTGAAATGCTATGCCGCCGGCGGCTTTCTCACCAATGACCACGGCGACACGAAAGCTTGCGGCGCCATGTGCGCCACCGGCGGCCTGCCGGTTGGCGTCGTTGACGCGCAAAAGAAGGTGCATTTCCTCGGCGTACCGGCTCCGGCCTATGCCAGCCTGGTGGGACAAGAAGTTCGCTTCACCGGCATGCATGGCAAAAACGCCGACCTCTTCATTCCGGAAAAACTCGAAGTGAAAGAAGACGGCAAGTGGGTGGAGAAAAAGCTGCCGAAGACGATGATGTAAGAGTTGTCATGCGGTGAATGCCTGGCCCCGGCACGGGATGGCGGCTCCCGCCATCCCGTGATGCCTCATTCCAATTCCAAGGGGATGACATTTGTATTCAATGAAGGAGCCCTTGTCCGACGGCTCATCCTCGTTGCCATCGGTGATCGCGCCGCCACAAAAAACTTGTGTTTACTCCAGAGAGATGAAGTTATGCAAATCCATTTCTTTCGACGCCCGGAAAATTTCAAACGCGTGATTACGGCGTTGCTTGTCGCCGGGTCGATTGCATTTACAGCAGCGATCCCGAGTCGCGCCGCAATGCCGCCGGCGCGTCCCAACGGCATCGATCATACGCTGTTCACGCAAGTGCTGGCCGCTTACGTCAAAGACGGCGCGGTCGATTACAAAGCGATCAAAACCGATCCGCGCTTTTCGCAATATATCGCCGTGCTGCAAAAATCCAATCCAGAAACCTTGACCGGCGAAGAAAAACTCGCGTTTTGGATCAACGCTTATAACGCCTTTACGATCCAGTACGTGCTCGACAAATATCCGATCAAAAGCTTGATGAACAAGCTGTCATACGTCACCGGCGGTGGCACGTTCAAAACCAAATTCATCGAGATCAACGGCCGGAAATATTCGTTGAACGATATTGAAAACAACGTCATTCGTCCGATGGGCGATCCGCGCATTCACTTCGCGCTGGTGTGCGGCGCCAAAAGCTGCCCGCCGCTGCGCCCGGAAGCTTATCTGGCCGGCAGCCTGAGCGAGCAAATGGACGAACAGGGCCGCCTCTTCATGAGCCAATCCGACAAGAATCGCTTTGATTTTGAGAAAAATGAAATCGCTATTTCAAAAATCTTTGATTGGTTCAAGGACGATTTCCGCAAGAACGGCAAGTCCGAGCTGGAATTCATCAGCGCCTATTTGCCGACAGAGCAAGCGCAAAAATTGCTGGCACATGCGGCCATCATCAAAGTCAAGTACACCGAATATAATTGGGATTTGAACGAATAGCTCAAGAGTGATCGGTGAAGAGTAAAAGCCGGCATCATGCTGCCGGCCTTCATTCGTTTGGCATGCCAGGAGGAAACCACATGCAGGCGACTGCCGCCCATACTGCAGCACGCGAAGACAGGATTCTCATCAACAACAATCAACCCGCTTTCGTATCCATCGTCGTCCCCACCCTCAATGAGGCAGCGAATGTTTGCGGCCTGGTGCAGTCGCTGCGCAAATACCCCGAAGCTGAAATCATCTTTGCCGACGGCGGCAGTTGCGACGGCACGAAACGTGCCATCGAAGGTCATTGCACCGGCGACGGCAAAATTCGTTTGGTGCATGCTCCCTGCAGCCGCGCGCGCCAAATGAACGAAGGCGCAAAAGCGGCGAGGGGGGCATGGCTCATTTTTCTGCACGCCGACACCTTTTTGCCCCCGTTCTCGCTGCAAAATTTTCTCTGCTTCGTGCGCACACACCCGCAACTGGCGGCGGGCGCTTTCACGTTTCGCGTCGATCATGCGCGCTGGGTTTATCGTTACCTGGAATTCTACGTCGGCGTGCGCAGCCGCTGGCTGAAACTGCCTTACGGCGATCAAGCTATTTTTGTGAAGCGAAATGTGTTCGAAGAAATCGGCGGTTATCGCGATGATTTTTCGCTGATGGAAGACGTGGAGCTGGTGCGGCGCTTGAACAAGCGCAACGGTTTTGCGATTTTAAAATTTCCGGTTTATACGTCAGCGCGCCGGTTCGAAGCAGACGGCTACTTCCGGCGCACGTGCGGGAATTTGTATTTGCAGTTTCTCTATGCCTTGGGCGTACCCCCGCAAAAGCTGGCGGAAAGGTATTGGAAGAAGACCACGACACGAGCTTGATCTTAATACATTGACCTTTTTTCAGGAGAACACATGCCGCTTTCATCATCTCGGATTGTACCGGAGCTGCACCCGGACGGAAACGGCCGCCGCGTGCCAACCCCCAAAGAGGCCCAGGCGCGCACCTGGCGGAGATTATACCCGCAATTCCGCACGCCGAATCAATCGCTGGGCCAGCGCAAGGCCATCGGCTGCGTCGCGCTTGAGATCACGCAACGCTGCAATTTGGATTGCACGCTCTGCTATCTGAGCGAAATGAGCGAAAGCACGCTCGACGTGCCAATGGAGGAATTGAAACGGCGAGCCGATGAAATTTTGTACCATTACGGCCCCAGCTCTCCGGTGCAAATCACCGGCGGCGATCCCACTTTACGCAAAGAAGATGAACTGCTCGAAATTGTGCGCTATTGTTCCTCCCTCACCCTGCAGCCGGCGCTGCTCACCAATGGCATCAAAGCCACGCGCGCAATATTGCAGAAATTGGCGGACGCGGGCTTGCGCGACGTGGCGTTTCACGTTGACATGACGCAAAAGTTGCGGGACAAAAACAAGCGGCTCTATGCCTCCGAAGAAGAACTGAACGCCATTCGCGAAGAGTACATCGAGCGCGTGCGCGGTCTCGGCATCGCGGTGATTTTCAACACGACGCTCTGTGAAACGAATTTTCACGAGCTGCCCATGCTGGTGAAATTCTTCATCAAACATGCGGACGTGGTGGGCATGTGCAGCTTTCAACTGCAGGCCGACACCGGTCGCGGCGTTTTGCACGGCCGGCCCGACGGTATTGAGCCGCGCAACGTTATTCGCATCATCAATGAAACGATTGGGCGCAAAATCAATTTCGACGTCGTGGATATCGGCCATCCTTCCTGCAATCGCATCGGTTACTCGTTTGTTTGCAACAACAACGCTTATGATTTGTGGTGGGATCCCGAAATCATCAACAAGCTGTACGATAAATTCGCGGGAATCGCCCTGGATCGCGGCAATCCGAAAAAGGCCGTGCAAGCGGTAGCTTTTCACGTTTTCAAGCATCCCAGTATTTTGCTTGTAGGGGTTCCGTTTTTGGCAAAGCATTTGTGGCGCATGAAATGGGATTTGCTGCGCAGCAGATTCAGAGTGCACAAGCTGAGTTTCATGATTCACAATTTCATGCATGCAGATTGCCTCGATCCCGAGCGCCTCGACAATTGCTCGTTCATGGTCATGACGCCCGACGGCCCGATGTCAATGTGCCTGCACAATGCCTATCGCGATCACTATATTACCAAAGAATTTCGAGTCAACGTCAAAGGGCAGGAACAGGTTTTCAATCCCCTGCGGCCGCACAAGCGTGATTATTGGGAAAGACGCAAAGCAGAGCTGCGCCAAATCGGGAGGCTCGAACCGCCTGCTTCAAAAAAAACACACACGGTTTAGTGAGGAAAGTTGCCAGGATGACAAAAATATGCTCAGGAATTGGCCAACATGGGCTTGCGTTTGATGGACGAAAGCCCGGTATGAGATTCTTTTGAATGTCTCTTGTAAGAGTTATCATGCAGTGAATGCCTGCCCCGGCACGGGATGGCGGCTCCCGCCATCCCGTGA
Source organism: Candidatus Zhuqueibacterota bacterium (assembly GCA_022616415.1). Lineage (GTDB taxonomy): Bacteria > Zhuqueibacterota > Zhuqueibacteria > Zhuqueibacterales > Zhuqueibacteraceae > Zhuqueibacter. The sequence goes on from JAKEEU010000167.1 coordinate 6,019, forward strand.
TGCCTCATTCCGATTCCGGCTGGATGAGATTTGTCTTCCACAAATCTTCGTTACTTCATCGAATGCAACGCCACCCGATTGCCTTCGGTATCCTTGAAGATGGCCATGAAGCCATTTTCTCCGATCGCCGTTTTTGGCATCACCACTTTGCCGCCCGCTTTTTCAACTCGCGCCAGCGGCACGGCCAAATCTTCGCCTCCATTCAGATAGACGAAAGAACCTTTGTCCGACGGCGCATTCCCGTTGCCGTAAGTGATCGCGCCGCCGACGGATTTCTGCGGCTCGAACGGAAAGAACGCCATCTGCGTGCCGTTGCTCTCGAAGGGTTGCAGCTCGGCGCCCAGCACCGTGCTGTAGAACTTCACAGCGCGCTCGTAGTTGCTTGCCGGGATTTCGAACCAGTTGATTGCGTTTGACATTTGTCGCCTCCTTTTGCTAAAAGTGAAAAATGGTTTGTTAATACATTACTCCAGAGACTTATTCAGAAAATCGTCGAAGGGTTTTAACGCCTTGAATACACGAGCGCAATGTTCCGCGAAATTTTCTGACGTTGCGTCTTTGTCACTCACGGGATGAACGGCCAAAAAACTTTTGTATCGCAACAGCTCGATATAGGGATGCTCCTCAGGGTAATCATTGGGACGGGTTTTTAATTTCTCGCCTTCCATCTCGCCAAAATATTTTTTGAAGCCGGCGCTGTGCAAAATTTTCGTGAGCGCTTTGCCCTCGCGGTCGATTGACTGCCGGATCGCTCTCAGCCACGGCGCCGGCGGCATATAAGCGCCTCCGGCGAGAAACACATTGCCAGGCTCCAGGTGAACGTAGTATCCCGCCCGGTCGTGCGGCTTTTGCGCAAAAGCCACCAAATGCGCGCCGAGATTGGTTTTGTAAGGCGTCTTCTCTTTGGAAAAGCGCGTGTCGCGATAGATGCGGAAGATGCACTTTTTCGGCTCAAGCTGCGCAATGGCTGGGTCAAACGCCGCGATTCGAGGTATAAGCGTGGCGATGAACGATTCGAACTCATCCTTGACCTCCTCAAACCTCGGCTTGTTCGCGTTGAACCACTCGCGGTTGTTGTTGGCTTTGAGTTCTTTGAGGAACTTGAATGTTGCGTGGGTAATCATGGCTCTCCTTACCGCAATTCGTTGATCCACTCCGACGCCATCTGCGCAACTTTTGCGGGATTTTCTTCCGTGAGGAAGTGATATCCTTCTCCAAATTCGCGCACTTCCAAGCGCGGCAATCTCCGCTGCAAATCCTCCAGCCGTTTCATTCCGATGGGGTTCACCATCGAAACGACCACGCCGGGATCAGCCGTGATCCACAACGTCGGAAAGTTGATCCTGCTGAGGCCCGCCTGCAGTTCCAGCGCGAAATCATGGCTCGCTTTCGGCTTGCCGTCGGCGGGCAGCATTTTGGGGAAATCGCTTTTTTGAAGCCTTCGCCCTCTTGTTGAAGTCCAGTGCCAGCCCGATCCAATAATCCAAATCCGCCTTTTGCTTTGTCCCTTCCGGACTGATGAACACAAAGCCTTTCATCGGCTTGCCGGTGAAATCCATTTCCCGGCACCCTTTCTTCGTTAATGCGGTTTCATAAACTTGCGGATCGATGCGCGCCATCAAGTCGTCCCGCACGATGCCGGCGCACATCTTGCCGTTTACCATGAACGTCAAGCCGCCCATCATCTTCTTCTCTTCGACTTTGGGCTGGGCGGCAAGCGCCTCTCTTATTCGCTGCGCGAGGATTTCATTGTATGCCATAAGAAACTCCTCTCAGTTGCTTTCAACGTGATTTTTCAAACCCGTGAAAATCTCCGCAAGAATGCCGTCGTATTTCTTTTTCATCATCAATTTATTCAGCAATTCTCCCAACAGCCCCAATTTCATGCCGTACTCAAGATCCTGAGTAACCCGTGTGCCGCCGCCCTCCGCAACCAAATGAGTCTTCCATCTCGTGAAAGTCATGGGAAACGAGCTCTCAACGACTTCCATTCCCAGAAGTCGAGCAGGAATCCAGTCCGTAATCCTTTCTTTGCTGAATCCTTTGGGTTTGAAATCGCAATGCCGGGAAGCGCCCACGCCTTCGCGGTTTTCCGAAGTGTAACGGGTTTTCGCGACCAGTGGATTATAATATTGCACCGCTTCGAGATTGGCTAATACGTTCCACACTTTCTCGGGTGCAGCATTGATTTTGACTTCGTGGTGCAGGGTAGTCATGGTTCACCTCGGCGTTTTGATTGATGTGCCTTGATAATTGTCGGTTATCCGTCCCGGTTGGGCGGATGAACCGCGGCGGCAAACTACTTGCAAAATGCAAGCACGTTTAAAGATAAACAATCTGCTTGCATTTTGCAAGTAAAATTCTTATTTTTTTACATGCAAGCAAAAATGCCAAAATCGCACTGCCCGATCAACTTTGCGCTGGAAATCTTTGGCGACAAGTGGACGCTGTTGATTATCCGCGATATCCTTTTTTTCCGAAAAAGATATTATGGCGACTTCTTAAGCTCGGATGAGAAAATATCCACCAACATATTGGCTGACCGGCTGAATATTCTGGAACGCGAAGGTTTTGTTCGCAAGACCGGCGATGCGCAGCACGGATCAAAGTATATCTACGAGCCGACGCAAAAAGCCATCGATCTCATGCCGATTTTGCTGGAGATGATACTCTGGAGCGCCAAGTATGATCCAAAAACCGCCGCCCCGAAATCCGATATTGCCGGAATCAAAAGGGACAAAATCGGATTCATGAACCAGGTTGTGGCTTCGCTCAAGAAGCAGCATTTATGCCGTTGAATGGAATTTTTTCCCTTCGAAATTCAGATTCCTCTGAGAACCGCTGCAACTCTCGTCACTTTGGCGAGTGAAACGCGACGCGATTCCCCTCAGTATCTCTAAAGATCGCCATATAGCCCACTTCATCGCTTAGATGGGTTTTGGGCGTGATCACCTTCCCGCCGGCTTGTTCGACTCTGGATAACGGAACGTTCAAGTCATCGCCGCCGTTGAGATAAATCATGACGCCATCCGGGGAAGGTTTATATCCTTCACCATAAGCGACACATCCTGTTACCCCGCCTTGTGTTGCCGGCAGGATGCCCATTTTCAACCCGCGCTTGGGGTTCTCGTATGGCGTCAATTCTGCGTCCAAAACCTCGTTGTAGAATTTGACGGCCCGCTCAAAATTCGCCGCCGGGATGTCATACCAGTTGATTGAGTTCGCCATAATGCATTCCTTTCCGTAAAGTTGATATTTGATACAGAAGAAAGATACAAAATTGAAACAGGCATATCAATTTCATTAAAACAAAAAACGTAAAATTCTGATTGGAAAGCGCTGTGGATAATTCTATATTTTAGGCGGGCAAACAAGATCAAATTTTCAAAAAACGTAAAAACGATATGCACAAAAAAGGCAATTTATTTTCGCTGATCAAGTCATTGAGCATGGCGGAAAAACGGTTCTTCAAGGTCTATGCGGCTTCAAATAAAACCGGCAAGAACTATCTGTTGCTGTTTGATTTTATTGATAAACAGGAGCGCTACGACGAGCCGGCGATTAAAGCGCATTTTGCCGATCGCCGATTTGTGAAGCAGTTGCACGTGACCAAAATTTATCTCAGCAACTTGATTCTCAAAGCGCTGCGAAGTTTTCATGCCAAACCGGCGAAAAGCCTCGAGCTAAAAAATCTGCTGCTGGAGATTGAGATTCTCTTTCGCAAGGGCTTGTTCGATCAATGCCATTATACCATTGACAAGGCGATTGCGATTGCCGGGCAATATGAAAAATACCCCGATCTGCTGGAGCTTTACGGTTGGAAGCGACGGCTGTTGTTGGAAATTTTTGGCGCCGCCGAGGGGAAGGCAAAAGTCAACGAGATTTTGCAGCAGGAAAAAACGGTGGTTCGCAAGTTGGCAACGCTAAACGACTACCGTTACTTGGGCATCAACATCTTTGACATTCTCAACGGGGCTCAAGATGAATCCGGCAAGCTGGAGTCGATGAAAACAAATCCCACACTCGATCATTCTACTGACGCGGCAGGCGTACAGGGCGTTATTTTATACCATCATGTTTTGTACGCCTATTACATATCCCAGCGCGATATTCCGCAAGCTGAGAAGCACATTTCCGCCGCTGAAAAGATTATCGAAGCGCATCCGGAGCTTATTCAAGAAGATCCGGCTTCGTATATTACCGCGTTGAACAACAAGATCGGCCTTTGCTTCTTCTTAAAACGACAGGATACGATTGCGGCGCTTTTGTCCAAGATCACGGCGATTCCGCAAAAATATGGCTTGAAGTATCTCAGTCCCGTCACCGTCAAGCTGCTGCTGCGGACGTATAACATGGAGTTGGAGTTGTACCGTGACACCGGTCGATACGCGCAGGGCGTGGCATTGGCGGAAAAGATCAAAGATTTTCTGGAGACCCACCATCGTTTTGCGCCGGCGGAATATCAGCTTTCAATTTACTATCAGTTTGCCTATTTGTATTTTATGCAGCAGGATTTTCGCCAAGCGCTTTTCTGGCTGAATGAGATATTTCGGCGCAATTTTGGCGCGGTGAGGGAGGATTTGCAAAGCTACGCCCAATTGTTGCATTTGATCATTCATTTCGATTTGGGAAACACCGCGGTGTTGAAATATGCTGTCGATTCCTGCCGCCGTTTTCTCAAGAAGAAGCGCAGCTTGCAATCTTTTGAGCGCGTGCTGCTGCGCTATTTTTCCCGTTTGAGCACGACTTTGCCGGAAAAGCATCGCGCGTTGCTCGAAAAGATGCAAGCCGAGCTTTTTGCCGAAACCGCTGAAAAAGACAAAGCCAACGTGTTGGACTTCCTGGATTTTGAAGCGTGGTTGCAGCGAAAGTTGAATGAATGATTCGTCTGCGTTATTCTCTTTAATCAGAGCCGATTTATTTCTGCTTGCGTTCACTAACGGTTGAAATTTTTTTTGTCGAAAGAGCAAAAATTTCACTCTTAATGGACTGGGCCGGGGGCAAAGCGGTTTTTCAATCTTGTGCTTCGTTGTTTTATCTTGTTCATCGTTTTATGTCCAAAATCTCTCTCAAATTCATCGTTATTGGAATAGACATAACCAAAAGCATTTTCCCAAATCGCCGCCTTTTCCATGCAAAGATACATAAACACCCGGTCATGCCACGGCGCAAACGCTTCGTACATCGTTTTGAACATCTTGATTTTGATGTCATCAGCGTAGGTGAGCTTGCCGTGCGGATCGGGGACGAACTCGGTTTGCAAAATCTTGGTCTGATAACCGAGCACGCGAATTTTTTGGATGACGGGTTTGATGAAAGTGATTGAACCGAACGAGATAAACAAAACTTCTTCAGGCTTGAAATGCTGCATGAGCGCCGAGGCGACTTCCGGATAGTCGCGCTGCCAACCGTCGTAGTAAACCATCGGGTGAAAATGAAACGACACTTTGACGCCTTTGTCTGCCACCTGCCGCGCCGCACCCAGGCGTTTTTCCAAGCTGGCGGTAAAGTGTTCCTCGTTGGTGATAATCGTCGGCGCGTTCATCGACCAACTGCAAACGATATTCGCCGGCGGTTCGCTTTCGAGAAAATAGCGGACATTGTCGGATTTGGTTTTGAGTTCCATTAAAATGTTGGGATGATCCGCTGCAAATTGGCAAATCGCCTCGAGGATACCGTTGCGGTTGCCCCAGGCCAGCGCGTCGGAAGATTGTCCGGTGCCGAAGTGATAAAAGCGATCGGGCTCGATGGCAATGGCTTTTAATTTCTCCGCAAAATTTTCGTGAAACACGATATTATCGCTGTAGAAAGTTTGGATCGTGCAATAGCTGCACCCGAAAATGCAATTCTCCACCGCGTCAATTGTGCGCAGATTGCAGCACACCGTTTTTTCCGAAGCCACGGGACACATCCCATGGATTTTTTTCTCCGAAATTGCCGTGGCGATGAGATTCTTTTCCCGCTGCTTCGGCCTGGTCAGCGCTTCCTTGGGATAAATCACCGGCGCGCTTTTGAGTTTTTGGATATGCGCGCGCAGGTTGTTGATGAGATGTTTTTTTAAGGCCGGGCCGTGCAGCCTCGAGCGCGAGGTTGCGGCGCTCCACCAATCCTGCAAATTTCCTTCGCTCCATAAGCTGAGATCGCGGCTGATCTCGACGACTTGGCGGAACTCCTGAAAGGTGAAATGATGCGCAAACGCCAGGCTGCGGATATAGTCCTGCTGCGAGCGATCCAATTTTTCGTACAGCGTTTGATTTTTGAACGATTCAAACTTCTGCGAGTAGTCAAAAGGGGTGGTCATTTTAGCGCTTGCAAAGGTATAAATCGCCAACGGCTAGAATGCGTCCGTAGGATGAACCCAACAGCTAAAGCTTTCACTCAGTTGGGCTCATCTATCCGTAATATTTGTTTCTGTAAGACCTGCTTGGTCGCGGCTCGCGTTGGCCTGCAGTTGAGCCGGTTGTTCTCAATCTTGTAATATAGCACAAAATCTGAATAATGCAAAAACTTTATGCGTGTTTGCGCTCGCCGGCGGCCTCGCGGTGATTATGGCATTGGCAACGATAAGCGCACCGGCGATCAAAGCGGCGCTGGCGAATCCGGCGGAGGGTTTGCGGTATGAATAGACGCCATCCTCATCAGCCATTCGATCAAAAAGCTTCAAGCGCCAAAGTGTCGCCAGGGGCAAAACATTTATTTCGAAGTTCAAGGATTAAAGCATTCAGATTGATTGTTGCACTTTCGGTAATTCGGCCTTGAACTGTTTGTATATGGCAAACAACAAATTGAAAAGGTGAAAAAGATGAACGAGGTGAAATCTTCCGGGCAGTCTGAGACGGCGACCTTGGGCGGAGGATGTTTTTGGTGTTTGGAAGCGGCTTACGCAGAACTGAACGGCGTGGTGAAAGTCGAATCGGGCTACGCCGGCGGCGAGGCGCCGAATCCGACTTATCGACAGGTTTGCAGCGGGGCGACCGGGCATGCGGAGGTCGTTCAAATCACCTTTGATCCTGCGGTGATCGCATTCGGTGATCTGTTGAATATTTTCTTTACCATCCACGATCCGACGACGCTGAATCGTCAAGGCGCTGACGTGGGCACGCAATACCGCTCGGTGATTTTTTACCATAATGAAGCGCAACGCCGGGAAGCGCAGTCGATTATTCGCGAGCTGGAAGAGCGCAAGGTATGGAAGAATCCAATCGTGACCGAGGTCGGGCCTCTCGGCACGTTCTATCGTGCGGAAGATTATCATCAAGAGTACTTCAGCCGCAACCCCGATCAACGGTACTGCCAGGCGGTGATCGCGCCCAAGGTCGCCAAGCTTCGTAAAATGTATATGGATAAGCTGAAAAATGCTCACACTCATCCATCGTGAGTTCACAGTCGATCTCCCTCTTGATGCCGCCTGGCATCATTTGGCGCAAATCGAAAGGTGGCCCAGTTGGGCGAAGCATATCAAAAACGTCGAGCTGGTGCCGGCGGGTGAGCTTACGGCAAGCACTCGCGGCAAATTCCATTTGGCCAACGGCATCAAGTCCGAGTTTCGAATGACTGAGCTTAATCCTCCTCACAACTGGAAATGGGCCGGCCCCTTCTTGTGGCTGCGCATCGAATACGACCATTGCTTCGAGGCGATTGACCGGCAACGTGCGAAATTGACGTGGATCGTTCGCGCCGAAGGAGTTGGGGTAGCGCTGTTCGGAAGGCTCTTCGGGATGATTTACAACCGGAACCTCGATCGCGCTATTCCGAATCTGATCGCCGAGATGAATGCGCTCAAACGCTGAGATGAGCAAGCAAAAATAAATCTTTTTGCGATCAATTGCTTTTATCCGTTGGTCGTTTTCCCATCCGTTGGGGTAATTTTTTTAAACCGGTTTGGTTCCGGCCCTGGCCTGCTTAGAGCATTGGCAGGGCAGGCTTGACCGGGTTGTGGTTTTGCACAGCGCAATTCATTAAACACTTGCCAATCCGGGAAAGTCATTAGTACAAGCAGACACTTGACTTTCTTGAATAGATTCCATGGCATCCATCCAATTTGGTCCTTGGGCGATTCTCTATGCGGCAACCGCGCTCCAAGGATTATTTGTTGCCGGCATTCTCTTCCACACTTCGAAAGGGAATTTGCTTGCGAATAAGCTGCTGGCCATATTGATTCTCGCCTTTTCCTATACGCGTTTTCTATCCTTTGTCAACCTCTCGGAACTTTATCGCCTCTGGCCCCATCTCTTATCAACCGGTGGGCCGCTGTGGTTTATCCTCGCGCCGCTTTATTATTTTTAATGGTTTGCAAAATATCGTCTACTTGGGACTTTGCATCAAAAATCTGCAAGCACAGGCGATGGCCAATAATGGCGCGGCGACTGCCGCAAAACCGGCGCACCGCAGTTGGCTGAAGTTTTTGTTCACTTTGATGATGCTGTTTGCGGTATTTCACGTGGCCGTGGCCAGCGTGGAATTTGTGCAAAATCGCGATCTGGTCGAAATGGATTACTTGCCGATGGCATTTTTTACGATTATGGTTTATGCCATTGCCTATCTGGCCATGCAACAACCCGAAAAACTTTTTCCGCCGCCGTTGCGGATCAGAAAATCCTGGTCGCGCGAAGTGTTGCCTCTCGAAACCGGCGAAGCCGTCAAGCAGCTTCGCAAAATCATGGAAACGGAAAAGCCCTACCTCGATTGCAATCTGAAATACTCGGACTTGGCAGCAAAGCTCGGCATATCGGTGCGCCATCTCTCGCGCATTTTAAATGAAGAGCTTGGGCAGAGCTTCAACGATTTTGTCAATGCCTATCGCATCAAAGAAGTGCAGGCGCAACTTTTAAACCAAGAAAACGGGGAACACACTTTGCTCGCGATTGCTCTTGAGGCGGGTTTCAATAGCAAAACCTCTTTCAATCGCATCTTCAAAGATCACACCGGAATGACCCCCACCGAATTCGTCCGCAAGCACAAAGCCGGCAACGTCCATCAATGATCATGCCGATTGCACCGCTCTTTATGAACGACGATTAATAACTTACCCACTTTTATCTTCGCGCGCAGGTTCATACGGTTCCCATTGTTACCGTTGGGGACGCAATTTCGCTGTTAGCTTGACACCTATGCCCCTCCAGGCTGACATGAAAGAGGTGGGTCTACAACTTAACTTTGTAGTATGAGCTTTTTTTCATCAACGTGTCCCAAATGCTGCAAATAGAGCGAAAGTGAGGGAAAATATTGCGATCTTTTTGATAAGAAGTCAATGAACAAATGAAAATCGGGAGATCGCTATATGTTTAGAGCCATATACCGCCTGCTCGCGATGGCCTTTTGCCTTTTCACCATTGCGCTCGCCTCGGGTCAGGGGCTGCCAAATTCCCCACCGGAAGAGGTTGGGCTTTCATCAGAGCGTTTGCGGCGAATCAACGCGGTGATGCAAAGTTATATCGATGAGCGCAAGCTTGCCTGGCTGGTGACATTGGTGGCGCGGCGCGGCAAAATCGCGCATTTCGAGAAGTTTGGCTCGACGGAAATCGAAAAGGCCAAGCGCATGCAGTTCGACACGATCTTTCAGATCGCTTCGATGACCAAGCCGATTATAACGGCCGCTGCGATGATGCTTTACGAAGAAGGCCACTTTCAACTGGGCGATCCGGTATCGCAATTCATTCCCGCGTTCAAACAGCTCAAAGTCGCAACCAGTTTCGAGAACGGCATCTCCCAATTGGCGGAGCAAGAGCGGGAAATCACGGTTCTCGACCTCCTGACGCACACCTCCGGCATTGGTTCCGCCGCAGAGAATACACCCATCGGCCAAGCGTATCTCAAAGCAGAATGGGGGCATCCGGACGACACGTTTGACGATATGATCAAAAAACTGATCGCCATACCGCTGTTGCACCAGCCGGGCGCTTCGTGGTCTTATGGCAACTCTACCGACGTGCTGGGCTATTTTGTCGAAACGGTTTCCGGGATGCCGCTCGATCGGTTTCTTCACGAGCGACTCTTTCAGCCGCTCGGTATGCACGATACGGGCTTTCACGTGCCAACGGGCAAGCAGGAACGGCTCGCCGCCATTTACAGGTTGGACAAAAATAATCGCCTTCAGCTTGTCGAGAAACCAGCCGACAGCAGGCTCTTTGCCGGCAAAGGGCAGAAACGCTTTCTTTCCGGCAATGGCGGATTGGTTTCGACGCCCTCGGATTATGCGCGATTCTGCCAGATGCTGCTCAACCAGGGCGAATTGGATGGCGTTCGCATAAAAGAAACGATGTTCGGTATCTTGATGGCGCAGTTCATCCCGTTTACCCAATATCCCATCGCCAGACAATTCACAGTACTCGCTTATCAGGCGATCATAGACTAAGTCAAAAGGGAGCGCGGACTTTCTTGTCCGCGATGCACGTGTGGACTAGAAAGTCCACATTCCCCCTCAATACCAGGAGAACAAAATGTCAAGAACGTTCATCTTCATACTTCTTCTCATCGTGACGCCGCAAAGCCAGGCTACTGCTCTGATCACCGCAAATAACGATTGGCCGCGCTGGCGCGGTGTAAATTATAACGGCGCCTCCACACAGCAAAATATTTTTGGAGAAAATTCCGCGCTCAAAATCGTTTGGAAGAAAAAGCTCGGCTCCGGTTACTCTGCTATCTCGATTGCCAACGGCCATGCCATAACCATGTGCTCAGATGGCGAACACGACTACGTGGTCTCGCTCGACCCCGATTCCGGCAACGAGCAGTGGCGTTATCGCATCGATACCACTTATCCCGGACGTGACGGTGCAAACCCTGGCCCGGTGTCGACGCCGACCATCGATGACAATCGCGTCTTCGGAATCGGGCCGAAGGGGCAGCTTTTTGCGCTCAATTTGAAAACCGGCAAGGCGCTCTGGTCAACGCCTCTGATTGAGAAGCATCATGCGGTGCGGCCGCATTGGGGCTTCACCACTTCTCCTTTGGTTTATGGCGATCTGTTGATCGTCGAAACCGGCGGAACTCAGAACAATGCGATTACTGCTTTTCATAAAGCGACGGGCAAAGTCATCTGGAGCGCCGGATCAGACAATATTGAATATCAATCGCCATTGATCGCCAACATTGCCGGCCGCACGCAACTCCTCTGGGCTGGGGAAAAGTCTCTCTTCGGTTTCGAGCCGAACACCGGCAAGGAACTTTGGCGGTATGTTCACGGCGGCGACGGTTTTTATCAACGCATCGTCAATCCCGTCATCGTTGGCGAGAATAAAATGTTGTTGACCAATGGAAGTGCTCAGGCGAAGCTGATTCAAGTCGCTCCCAGCGACACCGGTTTTGCTGTTACGGAAATCTGGAAGAGTGTGGATTTGAAGCGCAACTATAACATTCCGGTATTCTACGAGGGCTACATCTACGGCTTCAGCGGCGACTTTTTGACTTGCGTGAATGCCCATTCCGGCGAGCTGGCGTGGAAATCGCGGCCGCCGGGCAACGGCTTCACGATCTTGGTCGATGGGCATCTGGTCATTATGACCAAAAGAGGCGCGCTGCACGTCGCCAAAGCCTCGCCCGAGGGATATATTGAAATTGCCGATCAGCCTCTTTTTGATAAGCTGGTCTGGTCGCCGCCGAGTTTCGCCAACGGCAAGTTCTACGTGCGCAACTCCTTCGATGAAATCGCCTGCGTCGGCGTCGTCAATCGAAGCCTCGCTGCGGTTGAGAAATCGTCATCGCCGCCGCGTCTGTTCTTTCCAAATTCTGCGTTCGGCAAGTTTGTCAAACAGGTCGAAAGCGCTTCCGAAAAGCGCGCGCTGATTGATCAGTTCATCAATTCCCAAAAACAATTTCCCGTCATCGAAGGGGACAGCTTGGTGCATATCATTTATTATGGCGAGGCCCGCGACGTGGCGCTGCGCGGAGATATGTTTGAATACGGAGACGAAATCCCGATGCACCGTATGAGCGGCACGGATTTCTTTTATGCCTCATTCAAATTTGCGCCGGATGCTTTCTTGTCCTATCAATTCGTCAAGGATTTGGATCAACGAATTGCTGACCCCCGCAATGCTCACAAGGTCAGGGCGACGATGCAAGTTGGAGAAGTCTCCGAAATCTATATGCCCCGCTGCAAGCGTCCTCAACATTTTGATGAACCGGCTACTGGAGCACGAGGGAGATTGGATACGCTGACTTTTACGTCTGAGAAAATACCAGTTGGCCGCAGAACCTGGGGCGGCGAGCGCCGGATACAAGTTTATCTGCCGCCGGATTATGACGCAACCACGAAAAGATATCCGGTGATCTACGTGAACAACGGTGAGAATGCCGTCGAGATTGGCAAGATGAAAAACACGCTGGACAATCACATTGGCAAAACGATGCAACCGGTGATTGCAGTTTTCATACAGTCAATCAGCGCCTATGAATTCGCGCGTTTGGAGCGAGAGCTTTATGCTCGGATGGTTGCCGAAAAGCTGGCGCCCTTCATCGACGAAAAATATCGAACGATTGCAAAGCCGGAGGCCAGAGCCATCCTCGGCGGCGATGAGGGCGGCTACTCGGCTTTATACATCGGCTTTCGGTATCCCAACGTTTTCGGGAAAGTCGCCGGGCAATCTGCTTGTCCCATTGCCGAAGGCGGCCCGGAACTGGTCGCGTTGGTGCAAAAATCACCCAACTCGCCGTTGAAGCTATATTTGGATTGGGGCAGATATGACTACAGGTATATCCTTTATGGGGACGACCCGCGCGGCTTTAGTCAACGATTCGTCGAATTGTTGCAGGATAAAAAGTATCAAGTTGAAGGCGGCGAAGTCAATGAAGGCAGCGATTACGCCAGTTGGCGCCGGAGGACGGACAAGATTTTGCAAATATTTTTTCCGAAACTATCGCCAATCTCAAATTGAACTTTAAAACCTTGCTTTTGCGTAATCCGTTTCAAACCCGACCCGTCTGAATCGACGACAATAACCTCTTTGAAATCATCAGCCTCATTCCCGGTTATTTGCTAATAACAAATGCGCGCATGATTTCTCAACTGTCTTGAATGCCAATTGCAGCTTCGTCCGTTTTGGAAAGATTCATCTTATACTCCGACGGCGAGCAGCCGAACTGCTGGCGAAAGCATTTGGCGAAATAATTGGGGGTGTTGAAGCCGACCATGTAGGCGATTTCGGCGACGGTGCCGGCGTTCTGTTTCAACAAATCAACCGCGCGCTGCAGGCGCATGGACAGAATGAATTCGCCGGCTGATTGGTTGGTCAACGCTTTGAGCTTGCGGTGAAGCTGGACGCGGCTCATCCCCACTTCGCGGCCGAGGTCTTCGACGGAAAATTCCTCGTCGCCGAGATTTTTTTCCACGGCTTCTTTTACCCGATTCAGAAAGCGTTCGTCCGTGGAGGTAATGGCGATCTCACTCGGCTTGAGCACCACTTCGCGGCTGAATCTTTCCCGCAATTTGCGGCGTTGCGCGATAAGGTTTTTTACCCGCGCCAGCAGCTCTTTGGAGCTGAACGGTTTGGTCAAGTAGTCATCGGCGCCGGTCTGCAAACCTTCCAGCTTGTTCTCCTCGCCGCCCATGGCCGTCAAAAGTATGACCGGAATGTGGCTGGTTCTTTCGTCGTCCTTCAACGCGTGGCACAATTCATAGCCGTCCAGTTCGGGCATCATGACATCGCAGATAATCAGATCGGGAATAGCGGCAGCGGCTTTTTCGAAACCGTCGCGCCCGTTAACGGCTTCGAGCACGTTGTGAGCCGGCTCCAAGTATTGCCGGATAAAAGTCCGAACCTCCTGGTTGTCTTCTACAATCAAGACAATGTCGTGCTCTTCATTTTCGCGATCAATATCGGCATTGGTGACTTTGTCATCTTCCGGCAAGACACCCGAAAAAATCTTCTCTGGTGCGCGCCGCGGCAATTTCCGGCCGACGGGTTCATCTTCCTCAACGATTTGATTCGCCGCCAAATGGTCTTTGCCCAACGGCAGCGTCACAATGAACTCCGTGCCCTTTCCCTCCTTGCTGTTCATATCGATTTGCCCAAAATGCAGCTCCACAATTTCCTTGGCCAGCGCCAGCCCGATGCCGGTACCCGGTTGTGAATCTCTGGGCAAATTATCGGCGCGGTAAAAACGGTCAAAAATGTGCGACTGTCGATCCGCCGGTATGCCGATGCCGGTGTCCATGATGTTGATACGAACACATTCCACATTGGGCGGAAGCTTTTTGAGCAGCGATACCTGCGACTTCGCCACCGTCACGGTGACTTTTCCGCCGGAGTCGGGGGGAATGAACTTGATGGCATTGGATATCAGGTTGTAAAAGACTTGCTCCATTTTTTCGATATCATAATAAACTTCCAGATTCGTATAGCTCGTGCGAAAATCCAGAGTGATCTGCCTCTCTTCAGCCAGCGATTCGAAAACAAATACGATTCCCTTTAGAAACGGAATCAGATTGCCGCGGCTCGCCTTTAATTCCATCCTGCCGGCCTCGAGCTTGGAAAGATCGAGAAGTTGGTTGATCAGCCGGAGCAAACGCCGGCCATGCTCGAAGGCCATGACAAGCTGTTTCTTGATCGCGAGATCGGAAATTTTAGCGACGGCATTCTCAAGCGGCCCGAGAATCAAAGTGAGCGGCGTGCGAAATTCGTGGGAGATATTGGCAAAGAAGCGGGATTTCAAATGATCCAGCTCTTTCAGCTTTTCCGCCTCCAGGTGCTCGATCTGCAACTGGTTTTTTAAACGCAGGCGATTCAGCTCGTAGCGGCGGACGCCGTACAACAAACTCGTAATGAGTAAAACATAAAGCGTAAACGCCCACCAGGTTTTCCAAGGCGGCGGGGTAATGGTGATTTTCACCGCGACGCCGTCTTCGTTCCAAACCCCGTCGTTGTTGGA
>JAKEEU010000168.1 GCA_022616415.1 Candidatus Zhuqueibacterota bacterium
CATTGGTCCTTCCAGGACAAGCGCCATGCGTCGCTCGATATCGGATAGGTATTCAGCTTCGCGCTCGATAAGAATGGCCGAGAACCCCTCTCGAAAGGCAGCTTCGCCGAGCGTGCCGGTTCCCGCGAATAAATCAAGGCAAATGCCTTTAGCCGGGGTTATCAACCGCACAAGATATCGAATGAGGTCAAGCGGCTTGACGGTTGGATGCCTGGAGCCGACACGGCAATCGCTATCCGCCCTTGGCACGTAAAAGATTCTATTCAAGAATTCACTAGTTGCCCCAGGGATCACAGGCAAAGAAAGAATGAGGTTAGTCGGCCAACGGCCGAAACTATGGACAAAACTGCCCCAGGAATTTCTGTAATCGGGTTCATAAGGAATTCTGCAGGCGTCAATGTTGATCCCGCCAACACCATGTTTCACAGCATTTTCCGCCCCTGTTTTCTCACTGAACGGCTTCTGCCCAAAAAAAATAGGTTCAAAGGCAGGCTTAAGGCTCTGGCCGCCGTAATACCAACCATCGAATTTTTTTGCCAACTCCGTGGACGAAGAGGTTATTTGATATTCCTTGCGAAGCCCCACAAAATATGGATCTGGTCGCCGCCCTTTTGTTACTTTGGATACTGCTTCCCTTTCCGCGCCAGCCTTCTTATCTATTTGCTTGCTTATCGATGTAGCTTTTGGGAAGCCACTCCCAAATACCCATGCTAACATCGGGTGAACTCGGAACCCGGCATCCTCCATGGCGCATGCCATGCGGTGGTATGTGCGGCATGAACTGAATGAAAGGATGTAGCCGCCAGGCTTTAGGACGCGAATGACCTCAACCCATAGGGCCGTCTGAAACGCAATGTCTCCCCCGTCCCACGTTGCCCAACCCTCGCTTAAATGATATGGCGGGTCTGTGACAACTGAATCCACACAATCGGCCGCCAAAGTGCGCAACACCTCCAAGCAATCGCCCGCGTGCAAAACCACACGGCCGTCGAGAAACGAGCGGCTCACCTATTTGCCTCCAAACCAAGCAATCGCAAGCAACCACGTAATTCAGCAAAAGACTTCCCGCCCAACCGTGAAAATCCGCGTGTGATGGCGTGAATACAGGTAATAGCTTGTGGCGTATTCAAGTCGTCTTCCATTGCGTCGATGAATTCAAGGTGGGGTTCGCCAAATTGGTTTGAAAACATCGCGTGAGTTTGCCAGCGTTTCAGAATTTGCTCCGCTTCCTCAAGGGCCTTCACAGTGAAATCCATTGGCTTACGGTAATGTGTCTTCAAAATCGCGAGCCGCAGCACTTCGCCCGGCCACGCGCGGCCGCCAAACCTATCCGTGTGCAGCAAATCATGAATCGTCACGAAATTTCCCAGACTTTTTGCCATCTTCTCGCCCTCGACCTGGAGATGGCCGTTGTGCATCCAAAAATTGGCCATCACATCATGCCCAAAGGCCGAGCAGCTTTGCGCCATTTCGTTTTCATGATGCGGGAACAAAAGGTCGATGCCGCCGCCATGAATATCGAATACTTCGCCAAGATGTTTCCAGCTCATCGCCGAGCATTCGATGTGCCAGCCGGGCCGCCCGCG
>JAKEEU010000169.1 GCA_022616415.1 Candidatus Zhuqueibacterota bacterium
ATCTCGGGCTGAGTCTCGCGCTGCTTGCGCTCAGCATCAAATTTTTTCAGGAGGTTTTGCATTTGTTGCCCAATGTGCTGGCGACCAGCGAAAGTCACCTGGTGCTGACGGTGTTGGCCTTGGTGGATCTGGCGTTGGTCGGCAGTTTGCTGGTTATGGTGATGTTCAGCGGCTACGAAAATTTCGTTTCTGAAATCGATTTGGACGACGATCAGCGGAAGTTGGATTGGTTGGGGAAGCTCGATGCCGGCACGTTGAAAATCAAGGTGGCTTCCTCCATCGTCGCGATTTCTTCGATTCATCTGCTGCGCAAATTCATGGAGGCCCAACATATCGATAACGACAAGCTCATGTGGTACGTCATCATTCATATGACCTTTGTCTTATCCGCCTTGCTGTTGGGACATCTCGACAAGCTGGTATTCGCGGAGCATAGGAAACATTAGCGGTCGCCCCGGACGGAGGAAATTCGAGGGGGAATATATGTTCTTGACAAAGCTAAAACTTTGAAAACATCGGACGATACTATTATTGCGTCAACGACAGCCGTGTTAATCTTAGGAAAGGTTTAAGGGGCAACGAAAAATGTGGTTTACTTTATTCTACGTCTTGGCGATCGTCGTGATTATCTTGCACTACACAGGATGGTTGGCGCGTCATAATTTGGAATGGATCGTGTTCGTACTGGCGGTTGCTGTTTTTCCGGCGGTATTTTTGTTGTAGAAGTATCGTAGCATCAGCCGGCTCCCGACATATTCCTCACTGAGCAGCACCCGCAACGTTTCCGGCCGTTTTTACAATTCAATCGAGTAGTTTCGGCTGCATCAAGCACTGCACTTCGGCGCACCCGGCGTCGAGCGGGGCGGGTGCCGGTGGAACTTTCAGGCAGGCGAGGCCGCAGGTCGGCATCAGTTTGTCCTCGGACGCCGCGGGCAGATCGTCGCCGGCCAGGTATTTCAGCAGGTCTTCCATGCCCGGATTGTGGCCGACCAGGAGTAAGATGCCGCGGATCTCCGCTTCGTTCAACACCCGCAGCAGATCCGCGAGCGATGCGTCGTAGACGGCAGGTTCCCAAATAACATCGTTCTTGGCGAGCTTCCAGGCGCGCCCGGCCAGGAATAGGGTTTCTTTGGCGCGGCGAGCCGGTGAACTGATCACCAGATTGGGGGCAAGATTCTGCTCAACCAGCCATTTTCCTATGCGCGGTGCGTCGCGTTCGCCGCGCCGCGATAGCGGTCTATCGAAGTCCGAGGCGGCGTCGCTATCCCAATCGGACTTCGCATGCCGCATGATGATGATGCGGCGGGTGTCTTGTTTTCCCATCGTTTCAAAAAAAACAAAGTGACAGATGAATTGTAAGAAGTACTTTTGTATTTTTCCAATCGTTATCGCCACTACTCGCCGGTTTCGGCAGTAATCTCATCGACGGTGCTGCAAACCGCCCGGCCGTCTATACTCAGGAAAGCTTTGCGAGCGTGACTTGCGGTCCATTTGCCAGGCATGCGTGCCCGCTGGTCGCTATCTGCATGAGTATGTCTCGCGACGCTGAATTGCTTGCGCACGTCGGCTTGCTCGTTACTCTTCAGAGCTTCCGTAAGCTTTGAGCAATCAGGAGACGGCATCATGAGTTTAACC
>JAKEEU010000170.1 GCA_022616415.1 Candidatus Zhuqueibacterota bacterium
AACGGATAAAAAATTATATCCGTTGTCCCGCCGTGGCGGGATTTCAATCCGTTGGGAGAAACTTGCTCTGTTTGTAAAGGTTATTGGCCATCAAAATCTTACGTGGTTTATCGACAACAGAAAATCGTAATAGTTCACCGTCCGGACGCTTTTGTGCAAGGATACCGGTATTATTTACGGCGAGCTACTCCAATTCACGAAGCGTCCGGACGGTGACGTGAACTGTTACCGAAAATCTAAGGGCAGACTAATTTTATGGCAAAATGGTTAAAAAATCATTTTGCCGTAATCATTTTGACTTAAAATTATCACCCTTCCTCATCCTGCCAGCTTTTCTGCCGCGCTTGTTTCTTGAGCGACAACTGCGTTTTTTGCGCGTGTCGTTTTTCTTTGGCGGCGCGCGAAGGCTGCGTCGGCAAGCGCGGCTTTCTTTTTTGGCGGCGCTTTCTAAGCTTTTCAATCAACCGCTGCCACGCCAGCTCCCGATTTTTGATTTGCGACCGGCTCTCGCCGGCCACCACGATAATTCCCGTCGGCAAATGCTTGATGCGAATGGCCGATTCGGTTTTATTCTTGTGCTGCCCGCCGGGGCCGCTCGATTTGAAGGCGGTGATTTCAACCTCGTTTTTCAAGGCTGAAATGGTGAGCGGTGTCTCGGCACTCTTGTCGATTTCTGGTTCTGCTATGGGCATTTTGTCGTCAGTTATTCTCTCAATTATAGCTAATGGCCTCGAAAGAGTCAAGTCTCTTGTTTAACTAATATGGGATTTGACATTGATATTTTGATTTCGTATATTATAGCACATTATGATCAGTTTTGCATCTACCAGTTATAGAGGATCGCCATGTCCACACAAATAACGACCGACAAAAAAGCCGCGCAAAGCCATGAGCTTTTGCAAATACTCTTGGACCTCTCAACTGAAGAAATTGCCAAACTGCAACGGCTGCTGTATTACGCAAAGAGACTCAAACATAATGGCCATGAAGATAGCCAAGCCACGCCCAACGAGGTTTCTCAGCGGCCACGCCGCTTTATCGACCCGGATGACGGCGGGCCAGTTTGGGAGTTGGACCTAATTGATGAATTTGATCGCGAATCCTGTTATGAAGACTTTAGGAAAATTTTATGATTCCTCGGCCTTCGCGATATGAGTCCGTTGCGGCTGATGCGATGATTTGGATTTATGGCTACAACCGCAAAAGCCAATACTATTCCTGTAGCCGTAAAGTACGCAACTTGATAGCCGGCAGCGAAGTCAAAGGGTGTATAACTTTACAAACCGCTACTGAAATCATCGCTGTTGTCTCGAATCCTCGCAGTTATCGTTTAACTGAAAATCACATAGACTTCCCCTCCGCTCTCAATATGGTCGCTGATGTTCTTAAGACCCCCAATTTGCGGTTGATCTTGCCTACCGCTTCTTCACTTTCCACCGCTATTGATCTTTGCCGCAAATATAATCTGAAACGTAAACAATGGTATGATGCTGTTCTCGCGGCAACTTTGCTAAACAATGGTGTTCATGTTCTCTATACCATGAACGACAAGGATTTCCTTCCCATCGCTGAACTTTCACTTATCAACCCTTTCACAGAAACTCTGCGCCCCGGAAGTTTCCCGGTCGAGTGGGGCAAACAACCATCTGAAATTCCTCCAAAGACGGCTGGTGACACTTCAGTAGATGATGATTGAAGACATAAAAAATCTCTTCAATCTCAAAAGATCAGTTCCATGAAATTCATCAAAATCGCTGCGATCATCATCTTTCTCACCATCATCTGGCGCATCATCGATACCATCCGCCACGCCGGTGAATTTAAAAATTTAAAGCCTCATTTTGATGGACAATGCCAAAAAATTGGCGGCGTGGCCGGCGCCGAGGACATTACCATCCACCCACAAACCGGCGTGGCTTTTATTTCCGCCAATGACCGCCGCGCACTACTGGCCGGGGAGCAGACGCAAGGAGCGATTTATGTTTATGACTTGCAGGCGGAATCTCCGGAACTGAAAAATCTGACCGCGACATTCAGTCAGGAATTGCACCCGCACGGCATTAGCCTCTATAGCAGTGACAACGGCGCGGCCTCACTCTTCGTGGTAAATCATCGTCCCGATGGCGAATTCATCGAGATATTCGACTATCAAGACAGCACCCTCGTGCATCGCGAATCCATCCGCGGCGAGTTGATGACGAGTCCGAATGACGTCGTCGCCGTCGGGCCAAGAAGCTTTTACGTCACCAACGATCATGGCAATGTTTCCACGTTCGGGCGCACCGCGGAAGAATATTTGCAGTTGGCCAGATCTTACGTGCTTTATTACGACGGCCAAAGTTTCAAAAAAGTGGCGGCAGACATTTTGTATGCGAACGGCATCAACGTCAGCCACGACGGCAAGACGGTCTACGTCGCGGCTTGCACCGGACTTAAAATCCACGTTTATGATCGGGACGCAGGCTCCGGCGCGCTGCAATTGGCCAAACAAATTCCGCTCGGCACCGGAGTCGATAACATCGAGCTGGACGCCGCCGGCAACTTATGGGCGGCGGCGCATCCGCAGCTTCTCACGTTTACAGGTCATGCGAAAAATGCGTCAAAATTATCACCCTCGGAAATTCTTAAAATAAGTTTCACTGCGAACGGCGATCATCAAATCGAACAAATTTATCTGAATGAGGGCGACGAAATCTCCGGTTCGAGTGTCGGCGCGGTGTTCGGGCAAAAATTGCTCGTCGGCTCGGTTTTTGAAAAGTACTTTTTGGTTTGCGAGATGAAATAATCATGAATTATGCGTGATTTTCGGGAACGGCGGTTTATAGGTTGGCGACGTTGTTGAAAAGGCAGGCGTGGATGGAGAAGTATTTTGATGTTGCATTTGTAAAACTTTTCTTTTAGCTTGAAGATGTAGGTTCGAAGCTTTTAGAAAAAACTAAAGCATCTAAAAGTGGCTCGATCACGCATTTGTGCTATCGGGAGAGTGAAACATGGCGCGTTCAGATCTTCTTATAAACTTAGTGCAAGCAGCGACTCGGGGAGATCAAATGCTGTTAAAGAAAACGGTCGAGGCCTTAGTCGTTGAGGAGCGTGCCAAACAGCATCATGTGCTTGCTGAACGGCTGGCTGAATATTTGAAAGGGAATGGTTCCATAGCCTTTAATGCCCTTGGGGCTGTGGATGGTCGGGTCCAAGATTTATTATTCGAGATCACGCCGAATCGCAAATTGCAGGATCTAATCTTGCCAGAGGTCGTTCAAACTGTTTGCCAAGAGCTAATCGAGGAACATCATCGCCGTGAACTGCTGCGTTCCTACAATCTGGAGCCTCGTCATCGTATATTGTTAGCTGGCCCACCTGGCAATGGAAAAACCTCTCTCGCTGAGGCCTTGGCAGAGGCATTGATGGTGCCTATGTTGGTGGTACGTTATGAAGGTGTAATTGGAAGCTATTTAGGAGAAACTGCCTTGCGTCTCAAACGTTTGTTTGAGTATGTGCGCACGCGGCGTTGTGTCTTGTTTCTTGACGAATTCGACGTACTGGGCAAGGAGCGAGGCGATGTTCATGAGACTGGCGAAATCAAGCGCGTAGTCAGCTCGTTGTTGTTGCAAATGGATGCCTTACCTAGTCATATCGTCGTGGTGACAGCAAGTAATCATCCGGAACTTCTTGATCGGGCGGTTTGGCGGCGATTTCAATTGCGCTTATTGTTGCCGCCTCCGGAAATCGTACAGTTGGAAGAATGGTTCCGTCGTTTTGAAACACGACATAGTGAATCATTAGGCTACGCGCCAAGAACGTTGGCAGAAAAACTCAAGGGCTTGAGCTTTGCCGAAGTGGAAGAGTTTGGTGCTGACATCCTACGGCGGCATGTTCTTGCCAAGCCCAACAGCAATTTGAAACAAATTGTTAGTGAATGTCTTAAACAATGGCAAGCCCGTTTCAGAGTAACAGATACGGCAAAGGAAGAGGAAGCGCAAGACTTTTAGGAGAAAAATCAAATGGCGGAGAAACCATTACTTATTTTGCCCAACCCAAAATTATCGAGCTTCAAGAGAAAAGGAATACCAATAGGAAAACCGCATTTTCCAACCATCGAACGCCAGCACGAGCGTTTATCACCACAGTTTGAAAGACTCGAACGGGCTTTTGAAGCGCGATGTTTTGAACTTAAGAATGATCCGGCGGGCGCAGCACCAGAACAGGTTTTAGTTTTAGAAACAATAGGAACTATTCAGGATTTCATCGTAGCTGTCCGCAATATTCCTGGTATGGAGTGGCTGGGGGAATGGGATGAAGAAGAAATCCCACCTGATGAAGATTTTTTTCAAGACGAAAAGCATAAAGACAAGCCTTTGGGTGGCCGGCTCTTTCTGATTATGACGGACCAGCAGGCGATGACAGAACTTTTATCATTATGGCAGCGCTATCCCAGCGCCGATTTGGGTCATGGCCGCGCCAAGTGGCGGAATCTATTTCAGCAATTGCGAAACATTCGACCTTGGGGCGTGCAAGATCGCCTTTTAGAAACAGGTCTGCTGGAAGACTGGAGGGAACGAGTTAAGGCAGGCGAAGAAAGTATCCGTTTCGAGGCCGAATTGTGGTTTCGTAATAACCCAGATCAGCAGAGAGCGAGCCTGCAGTTTTTTGAATCTTTATTAAGGCAAGAAGGCGGCAAGCTACTTGGTCAATCTGTGATCCCTGAAATTGCGTATCATGGCATTCTCGCAGAGCTATCTATTCAAGCAATCCAAGTGATTCTTGAACATCCTGATACGCGCTTGGTACGTTGCGACCACGTGATGTTTTTCCGTCCCTCGGGCCAATCGGCTGTAAAATTTCCGGAAGATAAGCCACTCGCAGGCCCTCAACCCCCAGAACCTCTATCGCTGCCACAGGGTTTGCCTATAGTTGCCCTGCTAGATGGACTCCCATTGGAAAATCACGATTGGTTAAGTGGGCGTTTAATCGTGGATGACCCAGATGGCTGGAGCGCAGATTATCCTGCTCAAACACGCCATCATGGCACAGCCATGGCATCACTTATTTTGCACGGTGAACTTGACGCCAATGAACCACCACTCGAAAGACCTTTATATGTACGCCCCATCCTTAAACCCGATCTTCGGGATTGGCGCACTCCCAAGATTGAAAACATTCCCGAAAACATTTTACCCATCGATTTAGCCCATCGCGCTGTGCGTCGTCTTTTTGAGGGAGAAGGGGAAGAACCACCGGTTGCACCTGAGGTTCGCATCATCAACTTTTCAATCGGCGACCCCTCACGCCAATTTGATCGGTTTCTTAGCCCGATGGCACGGCTATTGGATTGGTTAGCTTGGCGTTATCAGGTATTGTTCGTGGTGAGTGCAGGAAATCACCAACAAGAAATTGTTCTTAACTTGCCGCGAACAGCGCTTGCCAATCTTCAGCCTGAGCAACTGCAAGCGGAAACCATTAAGGCAATCGCTGATGATGTCCGTCACCGGCGCCTGCTAGCGCCCGCAGAGGCAGTAAATGTTTTGACTGTTGGCGCACTCCATGCGGATAGTTCAACATCTGCTCATCTTGGCCAACGTATAGATCCTTTTTGCTCAGACTCTCTTCCCAACCCCGTTAATGCGTTGGGACTTGGCTTCCGACGTTCTATCAAACCAGAAATTTTGTTTAAGGGTGGAAGACAACTTTATGAAGAAAAATTTGGTAATTTGCATAGCAACGCAACGCTTTGCATAAACACAGCAAGCTTGCCTCCGGGACAAAAAGTGGCGGCACCGAGCACACTGCCAGGTGATCTTTCAGCGATTCGCTATCTTCGCGGGACAAGTAATGCCACTGCACTCGTTACCCGTACTGCCGGACTTCTACATGAAGTCATAGCGAATCTCCGCCAAGAAGCCAGTGACGATTTGTTGGATGATCATTGTACGGCAGTCTTGCTTAAAGCCATGTTGGTTCACAGTTCGAGTTGGGGTGGTGCCCAACTAACTTTGCAACAGATATTAAGAACTCCTTCCAATAGTCATAAGCTAAAAGAACATATCGCACGCTTTTTAGGGTATGGTAGAGTTGAGCCAGACCGTGTATTCGCTTGCACCGATCAGCGTGCTACCCTGCTAGGATATAGCAAGCTTACCGAAGGTAATGCTCATACCTATTCCGTACCGCTTCCCCAAAGCTTAAGTGGCAAAAAACTCTGGCGACGTTTGGCCATCACCTTAGCTTGGATTACACCGATCAATTGCTCTCATCGGGCTTATCGTCGCGCCGCGCTGTGGTTTGAACCGCCTGCCGATTCACTTCTTGTAAAACGTCAGGAAGCAGACGGGAAAGCCGTGCAGCGTGGCACTGTTCAGCATGAAATTCTGGAAGGAGAGAAGGCTGCTGCTTACACGGATAGAGATGGGCTCGACATAAAAGTTAAATGTCGGGCAGATGCAGGTGATTTGCCAGATGAGATACCCTACGCTATTGTTGTTACGTTAGAGGTCGCCGAGGATGTGGATATTGCTATCTACGAAGAAATTCGTCAGCGTATCCGTCTACCTGTCATAATCGCTCCTGAGACTATTTCTAATAGGTGAAAATGTTTTAAAACTTAATAAAAAACCACGCGAGAGGAGGAAGCCATGAGCAAAGCCATCCACGCCCTTGCCGGCGCACTGTTGGTTTTGTTTGCATTAAACCAGGCGGAATCGCTTGCCGCGCGTCACGATCATCCTGCCGACGACCCCAAGACCAAGCCCACAAACACCGAACCACCCGTAGTGGCGGCGATGCGCGTCGACGCCCCGCCGAATCTTGACGGTCGGATTTTCGACGATCCGGCCTGGGCCAATGCCACGCCGGCCACTGATTTCTGGCAAACCACACCGGACGAGGGCCAGCCGGCGACGGAACGCACCGAGGTTCGCATCATTTACACCGCTGAGACGATTTACTTCGGCGTCGTCTGCCACGACCGCCAACCGAGCAATATGATCATTTCCGACAGCCGTCGTGACTCGCCGCTCGACGAGACGGACTGCTTCCAAATCATTTTGGACACTTATCACGACCGGCAAAACGGTTTTGTTTTTGGCACCAATCCGGCCGGCATCGAATACGACGGCCAGGTTGCAAACGAAGGTCAGGGCGATAGCTCGCCTTCGGGCCGCCAACAAATTGGCTCCGGCGGCGGCTTCAACCTCAACTGGGACGCCTCGTGGGAAGTGCGCACCGCGATTTCCGACTCCGGCTGGAGCGCGGAGTTTGCCATTCCTTTGCGCACCTTGCGCTACGCGCGAGGCAGCACGCAAAAGTGGGGCATCAACTTTCAGCGCAACCTTCGCCGGCGCAACGAGACCGCTTTCTGGGCACCGCTGCCGCGCCAATTCAATCTCTTTCGCCTTTCGCAAGCCGGCGAGCTCCAGGGTCTCGAGATCACCAGCCAGCGCAATTTCAAGATCATGCCTTACACGCTCAGCAATGCCAGCCGAAAATTTTTGGCGGAAAAAAACACGCAATGGAACGGCGCAATCGGCGGCGACCTGAAATACAGCCTCACCCCCAGCTTGACGCTGGATGGAACTTACAACACCGATTTTGCGCAAGTCGAGGTGGACGAGCAGCAAGTGAATCTCGAACGATTCAATCTTTTTTTCCCGGAAAAGCGCCCGTTCTTTTTGGAGAACGCCGGACTGTTCTCCATCGGCACGCCCGGCGAGATCGAGTTGTTTTTCAGCCGGCGCATCGGTATCGGCCCGGATGGCCGCGAAGTCCCCATTGTGGGCGGCGGCCGTCTCTCCGGAAAAATCGGCGCGACCAACGTCGGTCTGCTCAACATGCAGACCGAAGCGGTCGATACGGTCACCCAAGCCAACAATTTCACCGTCGCGCGCGTGAGTCGGGAGCTTCCCAATCGCTCCGGCATCGGCGCCATGCTCATCAACCGGCAAGGAACGGGCAAGCGCGAAGTGGATGACGAAAACAAATACAATCGCACTTTTGCGATGGATGGCCGTTGGAGAATCGGCCAATACACATTGCTCTCCGGTTTTGCGGCGCACGCGGCAGCGCCCGCTGTCACCAAAGATCGCTACGCCTACAAGCTTGCTTTCACGCGTGATTCCCAGTCCTGGCTGCTGCAGCAGAACTACACGGAGGTCGCACCTAGTTTCAATCCGGAAGTCGGCTTCCTGCGCCGCCGCAGTTATCGCAAATCGGAAACCCTGATCTTTCATCGGTATCGGCCAAAAAATTTTCTCGGCTTGCACGAGCTGCGGCCGCACGTCTCGTATCGCGGTTACTGGGATTTTTCCGGGTTTCAAGAAACCGGTTTTCTTCACCTCGATACCCACTGGGAATGGAAGAACGGCTACGAGGTGCATACCGGTGTCAATTTTACGCGGGAAGGATTGAAGCAAGCGTTTACAATTTTCCCCGGCGTGATGGTGCCGGTCGGCACTTACAATCATCGCGAAGTGCAAATCGTCATCATCACCAACCAGGGCGCGCCGCTGAATTTTAACGGCACTTTTAATTTCGGCGGCTTTTTCGGCGGCAACCGAATCACTTCCAGCGTCACGGCGAAATTTCGCGCCGGCGAGCGCTTCAACACCGAACTGACGCTGAATCGCAACGACGTGGAGCTGCCGGCCGGCAGTTTTGTGACCAACGTGGCGCGGACGAGAGTCTCGTATTCCTTCACGCCGAGGATCTTCGTGCAGAGCTTGCTGCAGTATAATGATCGCGACAACGTGTGGTCGACGAATCTGCGCTTGGGCTGGCTGCAATCGGCGAATACCGGCCTTTTCATCGTTTACAACGAATTGCACGGCACCGGCGAGAATACATTGGATCTTCGCGAGCGCAGCTTTATCGTGAAGTTCAGCCGGCTGTTTGATTTGTTGGATTGAGGAAGAGCGCACTTGATTTTTTCGCGAATGTGACGTATTTTCAAATCATGGAAGTTTTAAATGACAAAGAAAATCAAGCGCTCCGCCTGCCTCCCGGCGTCAAGGATTTTCTCTTCGACGAAGCCGCGCAGCATCGGACCGTCGAGCGCCGGCTGACGGACTTGTTGGCGGGATCAGGCTATCGCGAAATCATCACGCCAACCGTCGAATACGGCGAGGTTTTTCTGCTGGCGGGCAAGACGCGGCATGGCCGCAATACTCTCGACGAAAAAGTTCATCGTTTCCTCGACCGCGACGGCAATTTGCTGGCTCTGCGCGCGGATTTTACCGCCCAGATCGCCCGCATCGCGGCGAGCCGATTCGTCGGCATGATTGCGCCGATACGCCTTTATTATTCCGGCAAGGTTTTTCGCGCCGAGCCGCAGCACGCCGGGCGCAGCCGGGAGAAATGGCAAGTGGGATTCGAAATTCTCGGCGCCAATGACATCGAAACCGACGCCGAAGCGGTGACGAATATTTTGGATACCTTGGCGGCGTTGAAGATCGACGATGCCCGTGTCTTCATCGGCAACGTCGACTATTTCAATGGCATCATGGCACATGCCGGTATTGAAGGCGAGAGGCTGCAAACGCTGAAATATTTGGTGGAACGCAAAGACGCCGGCGGTTTGGCACAAACGATGGAAGATTTTTCATTGCCGTCGCCCGTCCGTGAGGTGTTGACGCAGATTCAGAATCTGCACGGCGGCCGGGAAATTCTGCCGGAGGTTCGGCAATTGGCGCAAACTGAAATTTCTCGTCAGGCGGTCGACCGTCTTGAAGCGTTGCTGGCCATGATTCAAAAACATGCGCAGGCGGATAACGTTTTTTTGAATTTGGGCGAAGCCGAAGGCATGGGATATTACACCGGTCTCACGCTTCGCGTACTCGTTGCCGGCGTCGATGAGGTGGTAGGCAGCGGCGGCCGCTACGACGAACTGATCTCGCGCTTCGGCGTAGACGTGCCGGCGGTCGGCTTTGCATTTGATCTTGATCTTCTGGTCAATGCGATCAGCAATGGCGCATGAATAGCTTGCCCCAAATTACCGGCGAATTTATTGGCAGCAAATTAACTCTCACACCGGCAGAGGGCGGGGCAATAGCCACAAGGCCGCCGGCGTTACTTCGCATACCCCGTCATTTCCAAATATCCTTCGCCGCTTATCGGCCGCTTTCCCTTTTTCCCAACGACCTCGACATAACCCTCCCAATAAATCACACCGGTGGTTCGCCGCGTGTCCAGTTCTTGATTTTTCACTGGTGTGCTCAGTTGCAAATCATAATTGAGAAATTTTATTTTCCAGGCGAGCGGATACTTTCCGCCGCTGGCGGGACTCGTCCACCAATCTTGCGGTATCAACTCGAAATCAGTCGCGGCAAGGTGACGACCGGCGTTGTCATGATGAATGAACGTGCAGACTGAATATGGAGAATGGGAACCGTCCGCACGGCGAAAACGAAAAAACATGGCCTCGGTGGAATCCGACAAGTGTAAGCTGAACCAATCCCAACCGGTCACATC
This sequence comes from Candidatus Zhuqueibacterota bacterium, assembly GCA_022616415.1. GTDB lineage: Bacteria > Zhuqueibacterota > Zhuqueibacteria > Zhuqueibacterales > Zhuqueibacteraceae > Zhuqueibacter. The sequence continues at coordinate 10,459 of JAKEEU010000170.1, forward strand.
GGCATGGGGGTGGCTGGTGAAAAATTCATGATCCATCCAGCTCGCTCCCTGTACTCGCCAGGATTCACCGCCAACCACTAGCGTCCCTTCGGTTTGCAGCGAAGTTAAAGAATAGTAGTAAACCGCATCTCCAGGCAAAGCGCTGCTTGGCAGTAAACCGCGATCGCCGTGAAAAATTGGCGGTTTCGTTGGCGCCAACGTCAAATCTATTTTGCCGAAAGCCGAAGCGGCGTGAAGATGAATTTTGCTGCCAGCCGTGTTATTTTCATCGGCTTCCTGATCCTCTTGTCGCGCCGACCATTCACCGAGATGTACTGCAAGCGAGGTCGCGCTGGCGCCGGCGAGATTCAACGCGCCGCGCGCCGTTTTCTGATCGTAATAAAAGCGCTCTTGCTCAACATCAGTAATGGCAAAGTGCGCTACATACGCATCGCGAAATGCCCACGACGATTGCCGCGGCAGGAGGGAGGGGGCAAGCGCTTGGCGGAAAAAAGTCAGCTCGTAGCCGAAGCGCCGCCCATTTTCCGCCCGCAAATTGCCTGTAAAATACCACCACTCGGTTTGAAATTCTGGATGTTGACCATGATCGCGGGGGAATTGCCAAATCCACGGCTTGTCCACTTTGGCGAAATCACTTTGCGCCAAAGCCGGCGGCGTGGAAAAAGCAAACAGCAAAAAGCAAAAGGCAAAATAGCGCATAGCGTCTCGATGATCAAAGGATTTTGGGAGTATTGGAGTGATGGATCAATGGAGTTCTGGATTAATGGAGTATTGGATTTTCCAGTAATCCAAAAATCCAAAACTCCATCACTCCAATACTCCAGCGCTCCAGTAATCCAACACTCCGATTTTATTCTTCCCGTATTGCGGCGACGATGGAAATCTTTTTCAAGCGCCACATCGGATAAATCGCCGCCAACAACGCCGCCGCGAGCGCCATCCACCCTATTTGTGCATAGGCGCCGAGGTCGATTTGAAAATTGATCGTCCAATTGAAGGTTCGCAAATTGATAACGTAGATCATCACCAGCGCCAGCGCGGTTCCGGCGGGCACGGCAATGAGCGCGGCAAACCCGCCCATGAGTCCGGATTCGAGAAACACCAGCCGCCGCAACTGGCCGAAACGCATGCCGACGGCGCGCAAAATGCCCAGCTCGCGGGTGCGCTCGACGAGCAGCGACATGACCGCGCTGATGATGCCGATGAACGCGACGATGCCGGCGAGAATCTGCATGACGTGGGTGATCGCAAAACTCTGATCGAAGACTTTGAACACTTCGTCACGCAATTCGCGATTCGATAAAATATTCACGGCGTAACGGCCGGCGACGGCGCGACGCAACTCGGCCACGTAGCGCCGGAAGTCAACCTGCGGTTTCAGAAAAACGCCGATATTGGTGATGCGCGAGCGTCCCCAGTTTTCGTTGTAGGTGCGATGATCCATCATCACCTGCCCTTGCTCGAAAGAATAATCGACAAAAACTGCTGCAACCCGAAATGATTGCGGCCCATGCATCGTCCGCAAGATCACCGTATCGCCGGCCGCCTTGTGAAAACGCCGCGCAAAACCGTCCGAGAGAAACACCTCGCCCGCAATAAGGCGCCGCCAATTTTCGCGATCATCCCCGTTGGCGAAAATAAAATCCGTGCGCGTGATCATCACTTCCGCGCTGATGGCGATCAGAAAAATCGGTTGTTGCCGGTAGGCCGATTCTGTCACACCGTATAAATCAATCGCTTCGACTTCCGGCTGCCGCTCGAGAAATTGAATGAACTCCGGCGAGAACAACGCCTCCCATTTCGCCTTTTCGAAGCCGCGCGTTTGCAAATAGACATCCGCCAGTAAGACACTTTTAACCCAATCATTAACTGAATGGCGAAAACTCGTGATCATCAGACTCATGCTAAGCACCATGGACAACGAGATCATCAGCGCCGCAATCGCCACCGCCGTCCGGCTGAGCGCCGTTTGAATATTGCGGATCGAGAGAACGCCGATTATTCCGGCGAGCTTGTTCATGAAGGTGTTGGCCATGCGAACGAGTCCAAGCGTCAACAACGGCGTTAGAAAAATGGCGCTCGAGGCCACGGCCAGCGCGGCGCCAAGTCCGAGAAAGAAGCCGCCGGCTGTTTGGCTTTGTTGTGTCGAGCGCAGCGACAGCGCGATGGCGACGACGAGAAAGGCAAATCCGGCGACGGCGAAACGGGGCGCGAATTTCTGCGCGCGAAATTCCAACGCCGAGCGGCGCACGGCCACAGCGGCGCGCACTTTTGCCGCCTCGATGATCGGCACGGCGCTGGCCAGGAGCGTCGTCAATAAGCCAATCAGGAAAGTTTTCATGAGCGCGCTTAAATCCGTCGCAACCTGTGATGGTTTGAGAAAAACATATAAGTCGGAGATGGTCGCAGTCACCGTGCGCGTCGCATATTCGGCGAGGATGGTGCCGAGCCACAAACCCAGCAACGATCCGATGACGCCGAGTCCGAAGGCTTCCAACCAGGTGTTGAAAATAATTTGTCGCGGCGTCACCCCGAGGCAGCGTAAGATGCCGATCTGCTTGCGGCGATGAATCACCGAAAACATCATGGTGTTGTAGATCAAAAACATGCCGACGAACACGGCCAAAAACGACAACGCCGTGAGATTGAGCCGAAACGAGCGCAGCATGTCATCGACGCGGCGGCTGCGGCGCGCCGGCAGCTCCAGGCGCAGGGACGAGGGCAATTTTGCTGCGAGGACTTTTGCCGTGCTTTCACTGGCAATAATGTCGACGCGGTCAACGTAGCCGACGCGCCCGAGAATTTCCTGGCCGGTGGCGACATCGAGCAACGCCAAGTTTTCAAGGCCCAACTGCGAGAGCACCTGCTCCGGAATCAAGCCCACGAGACGAAGTGCTTTCCTCTCGTTGCCAACTAAAACCTCGAGCGCATCGCCGATTTTAAGATGATGGGTTCTGGCGAAAGCCTCATCCACGAGCGCCGCGCCGGGATGCAGCAAGAAACTTCGGCCGGCAGTTGCCGCAGCGGCCGTCGAATCCGGATTAGCAGAATTTTCGTTTGCTTCCCACGTTGCTTCGGAGTAGTCACGAAAACTCGTATCGGTGAAAGGATCGACGGCGAGAATATGCAAGGCTTCCTTCGGTGCGGCGCTATCCGGCTGGCCGGGGAGACGAAAACCGGCGACGTATTCAAGAATGGGCGTGGCTTGAACCTCGGAGAGCGAAAGAATCTTGGCGGCGAGTGAATCCGGAATGCCTGCTGGGCCGCCGAAAATTTGATGCGTCGCCTTGCCGGTCACCGCTTCGACCGTCCGGCGAAAAGATTGCAAAGCGTTCTGATTGGCGAGATCGATGCCGGCCATCACGGCCACGCCGAGCGCGATGCCGAGCAGACAAAGAAAGGTCTCCAGCGGCTTGCGGCGGAGATGGCGGAGATTGAAGAGGTGAAGGAGACGGAACATTGAGGCGTTATGACCAAAAATTGTTCAATCGAAAAGATAATCACTTTCAGTTTGCAGACAAGAAGTTTCTTTTTATCTTGCACTAAAGTGGTGAATTGCTTATCTTTTCAGCATAACACTAACCGGGAGATTCGAGCATGGTGAAGACGATCAACTTAAAAAAGACGACAAAGAGCGAGCTTATTGAGCTTATCCGCAAGCTCAAACGGCGCAAGGACGATCAATATTTTCTGCAAGAAAATGGCAAGCCGATGGCGGTGCTTATTTCGAAAGCAGAATATGAGCGCTATCGTGAACAAGACAGGTTGAAAGGAGCCAACGATCTACGGCAGTTTTTAGATCAAGTACACTCCAAAATGAACCATGGTTACTCGGAAGAAGAGGTCGAGAAAGATGTTCTGGAAGCCATTCACGAAGTCCGAAAGCAAAGGAGAGCATGATGCTGAGGGCGGTTCCGGACGCCAACATATTAGTAAGTGCCTTGATTAGTCCCGAGGGCAATTCAGCGAAGATTTGTGCGCGTGTTAATGAATTTGCTTCCTGTACTTCAGATGCGATACTGAAAGAAGTGGAACGGGTTGTTCATTACGATCGCATTTACAAAAAATATAACCTTGACGAAGCGATCGTCGACCAACACTTGCAGAAACTTCGACGATCACATATTGTTGTTTCGGGTACTTATGAAGTCCAAGGGGTTGTTTCTGATCCAGATGATGATAAATTCATCGCTTGTGCCTTGGAAGCCGGGGCCGGCTACATCATTTCCGGCGATCCTCACCTTTTAAACTTGAAACATTATCGAGATATTCAAATCGTCACCCCGAAAGCTTTCCTTGAGATATTAGATCGAGAGAAACCCTCAAAATAACTCTATCCCTCTAGTTGAGTTGGTTGAGCAACAAGCACACCATCCTTGATTTGAAAAATTCGATCCGCAAAACGCGCCGCTTCGAGGCTATGGGTGGCCAGCAAAATCGTCTTGCCTTGCTCTTGCGAAAGAGCTTTCAAAATTTCCAGAATGTGCAACCCCGTCTCTGAATCGAGATTGCCGGTAGGCTCGTCGGCGAGGATGATTTGGGGATCGTTGATCAGCGCGCGGGCGATTGCCACGCGCTGCTGCTGGCCGCCGGAAAGCTCGTCCGGCAAAGCCTTCCAACGCTCGGCGATACCGAGCTGAGTGAGCAAATCCATCCCACGTTGGCGCAATGCCGTTGCCGAATGACTATTAAGCTGGCCGGGCAGCAGAACATTCTCCTGGACGGTTAAGGTGGGAAGCAGATTGAAAAATTGAAACACAAAACCGATGCGGTCGCGGCGAAAGAGCGTCAACCGATTCTCGTCCATCGCCGTGACTTCGGCTTGATCCACAAAAATTTTTCCGGAGGTCGGAAGGTCGATGCCGCTGAGGAGATTCAGCAGCGTGCTCTTGCCGGAGCCGCTGCGGCCATAGAGCGTAATGAACTCGCCGGTTTGGATGGTCAGATTGACGTCGCGAAGTGCGGCAATCGCGTTGCTGCCGGCGCCGTAATATTTGGCGAGATTTTCTATACGGATCAATACTTTACCCGCTGACATTTTTTACATAACGCAATAAACCTTTACAGCACGCAAGCCCTCGGCAACCTTGAATTTTACATAGACTTCGTACAGTAGTTTGCCAGCATTTACTCCCCGTGGCCGTTCGTGAATCAATTCGACAATTTTTTCGGCGTACTCGGAAGTTGTCATGGATTCTCTGCTATGAGTATTATTAATTTTCAGTGGCATTGGATTTTCCAAGAATAACCAAACATAATCAATCAGCCGATGAAAAGCAAGGAAATTTTGCAATCCAACTTTCGCGACTCAAGAGATTACTCGAACTTCAGCGGGTTATCGAAATCATAGCCGAACAAGCGGGGATTCTCGCCGATGACGGCGGCGGCAAAGATGTAGAAAACATAGTCGTAAGTTTGTTTGGGAATTTGGCCGTGGGCAAGCATCTTCCAGAAATTCCGTTCGCGCGGGTTGGCCGGCAGTTGTTGAATGAGCGGCTCGACGTTGTTTTCACCCCAATTGTAGCACGCCATCACCAACAAGCCGGAGGCTTGCGCCTCGGTTTCATAAATATCGCGCAGATATCGCGCCGCCGCGAGCGTGGACTTTTCAAAATCGTGGCGCTCGTCGCGGGGATCGTATCGCCGCCACTCCAACAACGGCCCGGTGCGCAAGCCGTATTTGATCGCAGTCCCCGGAATGAATTGCCACACGCCTTTGGCGATGCCGCTGCGGGTGCGCGGCCCGCAGCGTCTGACGTCGAAATCGGTTTCTTGCAAGGCGAGATAAAAAAATTGCGGCGGCAAATCATGGGCGAGCATCGCCTGCGCAATTTTTGGCGCGTAGCCATTGGCGGTGGCCCGTTGAAGCGCTTTGCGAAAGCGCTCGGTTGATCGCCACATGCTGATATATTGCTTCACCGTCTGCACGAAACCGGCCGGCATGCTGACGTCACACTCGCCAAAGAGGCGCGCGACTTTGTAAATCAGCCATTCTTCTTCCGTAAGCTCGTCTTGCGAAATGCCGAGCTCGTCGCGGGCAAAACTGCTGTAGTTATCCTGCAGCCGGCGCTGTTGCGCCAGTTTTTCCTCGAACTGTTTTTGCAATTCCGGATCGGGATGCTGCGTCGCGGCCGCTTGCAGCGCTGCCAATTGCAGCTCGAGTGATTTCATCGCATAAAAGACGTTTTCCGCCAGGGCGTGCAGCTCTTCCTGCCTTTTCACGCGTTGGCTCTGATAATATAGCGCGCCAGCCGTGCCGATCAAAAGAACCAGAATGATACCAATGATTGTCCAATAGCGTTTGGCGTGCTTGCGGCGAACGTGATGAAACGCCTGATGGATGAGCAAGGTGTGCTCGCCGGCGCTGTCGGGAGCAGATTTGTCAAAATAGCGCCTGGCGATTTCGGTTATTGATCTCTCCGCCGTCGGAAGCGGTATGGGCTGCTCGATCTCACAAGCGATGGCCGGGCCGCCGCGAGTCAGCTCGAGCGTGGCGTGCGGCGGCAGTGCTGCCCGACTAATGCGTGTCCCGTCCAGATAAGTGCCATTCGTGCTCTGCAAATCCTCCACGACCCAGCGAGTTCCATCCCACATTATCCGTGCGTGATGCATGCTCACCGGCGAATCGTTGAGCTGAATATCGCAGGCCTTGCTGCGGCCGAGGGTGAAATTACGCTCGAAACGCCCCCAGCGCTTGAGCGCGTCGCCCTTCTCGACGCGCACATGAACAGGTGGTATCGTGTTGGATGATGATTTTTTTTCCCCGGGCAAATGAATGCAAATTTCCGGACCATGTTCCGCGCCGAGCGTCAGCTTGTCGCCGGTTTTAAGCTTTTGGTGGCGGGCCAACAGGGCGCCGTTCAACCAGGTGCGGCTGGAAGCATTGGGAAGAATCCAATGTTGGTCCTCGTGATAAACGATCTCGGCGTGATGATCGTTCACTTCGCCATCCATGATGATATCGAAAAGGATGGCGCAATCCGGCGCCGTGCCGATCCGCCACCGGTTGCCGCGCAATTCGAGGGTTTCACCATTGCGGGAGCCGTGAAGAAATTCGATCCAAAGATTGGGCGGCGATGCGGCTTTTGCTGCCGCGCTGCTGGAAGGCGTGTGACGGCCCTCGATTTTGGCAGCCTCCCCTGGGGTCGTCTCTTTCTTTTTATTTTTGATGCGTTTCAAACGGCGCTAAAAATCCATGAAACATTTAAACACGCGGCAGTTCCAACCCCAACAGCACGCTGGTTTCCTTTCCAAGAATCTCTTCCGGCGCATGGAGGCGCAACGCCGCATGCCAACGATCGGCGTGCTCCGGGCTTTCGGAAATTTCGATGGCCATCGCCTCAGGCGCCAGCGGGGCTCCGGTCGATTTGAACAAAGCTTGCAAATGCGCCGCCAACCCGGCTTGCAATTTTTCCGGCGCCAGACCCGGCGTCAATTCGCGCTCGAAGCGCAAGAGATGTTGCGCGATTCGCGACGCCATCAGGTGGCAGGCAAGTGTCGCGTGCATGCGCGCTTCTTCATTCGCCTCGGCCTCTTCAAATTTTTCCGGGCGGTGTGCGACCGGCGCAAACGCGACGTAAACGCTGTCATGGTTGGGGCGACAGCTCAATACGGCAAAGCCGGCCTCGGATAATTCGACCTCCTTGCTTTCCGGCAGTTTCACTTCCAATGGGATACGCGCACTCACGCCGGTAGCAGAATAATTCCATAACGGCAGATTTTCAATTTTGCCGCCATCGTGAAGGCCGGAAAGATGGGTCGGCCAGCCGGTCGCTGCAAAGCTCCACGCCATCGTCGCGGCCAACGCCAACGCCGCGTTGCCCCAAAGATGATGATCGGCGGACTCTATAAATTTAAAATCTTTCACCGGGTTGTTGCCGCCATAAGGAAAACGCAGCAGGAAACGCGGCAACGCCAGTGTTAGATAATTTGAAACAACTTTGTCGCGCAACGCATTCCAGCCGACATACTCCGGCCGCTGCAAATGTTGCCACAACACCGGCAAGGTCGCCAACTCGGAGGCGCGCGGCTTGCCGAAAAACGCCGGCCCGACTCCGGCCAGCAACGGCACTTGCAAGCTTGCCATCGTTTCGGCCAGGTCGTCGAGACGTTGCAGCTCGTCCGTGGTGCTGGCAAATTCAAAATCAGCGATGACCGCTGAGATCGGTGCTTCGATCAACTCCTGAATGGAGCCATGATAAGCCGGCATCAAAAGTTGATGGTAAAGCGCTTCGTTTAAATTATCCTTGCGCACCGGCAGCACGCTCAGCCGAATATTTTTGCGAAAGTCGATTCGATCCAACAAAAATCTCAATCCCCGCCACGCCGCCTCGAGATTTTGAAATTCGGGGTGATGCAAAATCGCGTTAACCGGCGCGCTGAAAATTTCATCCAATTCGGCGATGAGCATCTCCGCAGCGGACTTTTCAACATTGGTTCCGCCCGGCTGGGATGAGATGGATTCGGCGCCCGCCTCTTCGGCGGTGATGGCTTGCAACAATGCATCGAACGGGCTTGACCTTTTGGCAGGTGGTTCAGGCTCACCGGTTCCCAAATTAACCATTTCCAAAAGTGCGTCGAGTTTATCCGGTTTTGGGAGGCTCTTGCTCGGTTCTCGTGGCGGCGCAACCTTGACCGGAGCCGGTGGATGGGGCCGTTCTAAAATTTGCTGGAACCGTCCAATGAGATCCCGATCCACGCCGGCGGCTTCGGCTTGCTGTTGAAATTCTGGTAAATCGAGTTTGCCATCTTTCACTTGCTGCACCAAAGTCCGAACTTGCAGCAGCCGCGCCAGCGCCGGAATTTGCGCCACAATCCCTTCGGGACGAAATGCTTTCATGTCCGGAAATAGCAGCTCGATTTCTAAATTTTTTGGAGCATCGCTGATGAGGTTCGGCACTTCGATAACGAGCTTCGGCGCAAGCTGCTGCATGAGTTGAGAAAAATTACTTTTGTCCACGCTGAGAAGGCGAGAGGGAGATGACCAATCGGGAGGCGCCGGAGCTTGTGGGGTGAGGTCGCTGACCAGCAGAAGGTGAAAGGGCAGCATGGTGATTTTCGTTTTGCCCTTCACAATCGGCTCGGATTGGATGCGAATGCCGACTTTTTCTGAGGATGGCTTTGCCATGGATTTGGATTTCCTCCTTTTGCCGAAACCAGAATTACCATTCTCCTTTCTGCCCCATTGGGGTATCAATTTCAGTGGCATATACAATAATCGATTCAATGCTCATATCGGGCACAGTTTCGGGAAGCGGATCGATTGTAGGGACTTCCATCGCCAGCCCGGTGATGCCCTTACAAAGGATCATTTCATTAGATTCATCGTAATAGAGCCTCGGTTCGATAGCCATGGCCTGCCGGACAACCATTCCAACGGAAATATTGCCGCAAAATTTTCCCTTATATCCTTTGCCCGCGGCGAGTTTGAAGATCTTGCCATTCCTGATGTCGACATATAGCTCGACCTCTCCGTTTCCGAGTTTATACTTGGCTTCAAAAGGCGCGACTAATTCGAACGATCCCGGCTTCCAAGCTCCCAAGCCCGCCAATTGATCCTCCAGAGCTGAAATATTCGATCTTAAGGTTATACCACCGAGGGCTTGGTTTGGAATTATATCTGCATCGAGCCGAATTAATGAAGAGTTTGCCATAACGATTGATTTAGCGAAATTCTGCCAGATAAATCAAGCGACAGGAAGGAGGCATCGGCGAAGCGTTCGTTGTAGATTCCGATAGCAAAATCTGCTGGTTTATGCGATATTGACCACTCCCCGGCTTGAATCCCGCGCCTCAAGCGGCGATGGCTTCCATCCCATTGGGGGTGGCGTATTCCAAGCGTTTAAGAAATCCCCCGGCTTCGTCTATCGGCTCAATGGTGGTGTTCTCCAAAATTATTGAATGTGACTTTTTGAGGTTCTTGCCAATGCATCTCACCAATCGCGAGGAAAACAAAAACAGATGATGGCAATCCGCGCCGGAAAAATCAACGTCTTCAAGCACGAGATTGGAAAACTCCGCATATTGCAAATTGGCGTTTCTAAAAACTATATTCTTCATTGGGCTTTCATCAAATTCACATTTATAGCAACGCGACTGCTCAAAATTGGAATTTGCAATAGTACAACGATAAAAACTGGCCTTTGACAAGTCCGCATTTTCAAAATTGCAATTGCTCAAGTTACATTGTTTGAAAAATGCGCCATTCAAGTTTGTGCCTGAAAATGAAACGTTCGTTAAATCCACCTCATGAAATTCTGCGCCGGCCAGATCTTGTTTGGAGAGATCGCCGCCAATAATACTATCGTTCGTGACGATGAGCTGAACCCCCTGCTGCTCTATGGCTTGGCCACTCGTTCGCCACTTTTTCCAGAGCGCATGCTGCTCCGCCAATTCTTTTAGCTTTTCAATATTCATGTCAATGACCTCCTTAAATCAAACGACCTTTATGGGGCGGAATTTGTTCCGTGGCGCGATTATGACACGATCCTTGCCGATTTCATCTTCAAGCTTTTTCTGAATCTCTTTCACTTGCTGATCGCAAAGCTGACGAGGATCGAGCAAAATTTTCTTCTTCGCAGGCGGCACTTGGGCGTTCCGTATGGTTTTGTCCAATCCACCCGGTCTCAAGTCATGAGGGCGAAATGCTTTTACATCTATCTCTTCGCCAAGGTCAGTTGTCAAATCATAGCCCAATTCCAATCCTCCATGCGTTGATGGCGGTGGTACTAATTTTCCAATCAAGCCCGCCTCCTGGGCCGCTACTCCAGTCTCCACTTCTGCAATGTTCTTAAAGTCGATCTTGCCTGATGACGGATCTCTTGCAATGGCTTCAAATTTATCCTTCTTTATCTCATACGGCTCGGGAGAGTCTGGAACCGATTTATCAGGTGGATGTTTCTGGCCGCACTTTGGGCATTTTACTTCCTCGCCATGTTTATCTACTGACAGCCCGCCGACCGAATCCATATCTGTCATGCCCTCTCCACGCCATTTCAGCATATTTTAATAATTTACCACATTTCCGCAGCATAAGTCAAGCTAAAATTTTCAGCGCCAAATCCAACCGGGTTTGCCGGCAGAACACCTGCATCGCAGCAAGCAGTTCGCCGAAGCCGCTTTCGTTTGCCTGTTGCTTGCAAGTTTCCAGCGCCAAGTCTTCTCCGGCCACCAACTCACCGAAAGGTTATCGGGCTTTTCTACTTGCTGTTTCACGACGCCATCACCTGTCCGGCAAAATACCACTTGCCTTCGCGAAAGCGGCTGGCATATTTTAAACTTTCGTCAACTGAATTTTGATCGCACTGATCTCCTCGACGCTCAGTTCGCTCAGCGGACACAGCCCACGCCAGACTTGATAAAAAATGCCCTCATCGGGAAGAAAGACCAGTGTGTCAAGCGGTGCTTCGATTTTTTCTTCGCGCAGCGGCAATTCCTCCGTTGCTGGTTGCTTATTGGCCGAGGGAGAATTCTTCAATCGGCTGACCGTGATCACCGGACGCAAGCCGGGAAGCCTAAACAGCAGATGGCCTTGGCGAGAGAGATGGCGCATCTCAACGTCCTCGTCGCCGCGCAAGTAGCCGGGCGCCTGCAAATCCGGATGCGCGCCGTTGTAGAAATCAAAGCGGAAATCCGTCGGCAGATCGGTCGCGGCATCGGGTGGATGCTTGTCGTCGATAGGGCCGATATATCCCGCACGCGGCTGCCAACCGCGGCCACAAAAACCAAAACCAACCGGCCTCGGCTGGCTGTCCCAGGATTCAATGAGCTGATTCGGATCTTCCAAATTCGGCAGCAGTTTTTCGTGAATGGAGTCTTTGGATTTTTTGCCGATGAAGCCCCGGCCGATCAAATTTTCCTTGCACCACTTTCCGGCTTTATGGTCGATTCCGCCGTAAGCTCTTTCATAAACCAGCGGCATCTCGATGAAAGGCTGAGGCGGATCGCTGATGACCGGAATGAAGAACAGCTTGCTCGCAAAAGACCACATCCGGTCGCCGAAAACACGAATCGTTTTGCTGACGTTGCCGACACGCAAGACCACATCCATCGCGGTGACCGGCCGCTTGCCAGGCGCATGCGCCTTGCCAACGAGAACAATATCCGCGCGCGGCTTGAAAGGCACTAAATCCGACTCAATTTTGGTGCTGCCGGTGACATTGCCGTTGTAATACTCATCGGTGGCGGCGAGTGGAAGTTGGGTCTCCGCCTGCACCGCTTGCATTTTCGAGCGTTGCGGAACGGCAAACGTGCCTTTGATGATGATCGTCAGCGTGGGTTGTCGCTTCGGCCCAATTCCAACCACAAAGCCTTCAAGAAAGGAAGTTTCGTTGACAATATCCATTCGCAACAATCCTTGTTGTCCTTCGCTATGCTCTCTGCTCCCTTACCGCTTCCAGCAAATTCTTCCGCTCTTCTCCCGTCGTGGCCTTGCGATACAGCGGCGCCGGCTTGACTTCCGGCGGCTTCACACCTTTCGGACCGTAGGCCACCTCGACTTTCTCCGGAAAACGCGAGCCTTCGGTGTTGCAGTGCATCATGTTAAAAGTTTCCATCTCCGCCCAATAGAAATCCGCCTCGTGGAAATTGCAGTCCACGGCTTGAGCCTCTTGGAGTGAGGCGCCGACTAAATTGGCGTGGCTGAAATTGGCCTGGCGCATTTTCGCGCCGCGCAGATCGGCAAATTCAAACACGGCGTTTTCCGCCACGAGCTTGTCCATTTTGGTCAGCGTCAGCGCCGCGCGCTCAAAGCTGGTCATGGAAACTTTTGCTTCGGTGAAATCGCCATCCGAAAAATCAGCCATTCTCGCATTGGCGCTTTCGATGATCGCGCCCTTGAAATTCGCTCCCGGCGCCGTGGCTTTGGAGAGATCGGTATTCGAGAGAATGGCATTGGTGAAATCCGCTTCTGCGAGATTGGCTTCGCTCAGATTCGCTCCGACCAGGTTGGCCCCGATCAACTTCGCCCGCGCAAGATTTGCTTTGGTGAGATTGCATCCTTCGAGATTGGCGCCGGTGAGGTCGCAACCGGCGAGGAGGGCTTCGGCAAGATCGGAGATACTGAGATTCGCGCTTTTGAGGGTTGAGTTACGAAGATCGGATTTGCTTAGGTCGCTTTCGGTGATGGCGGCTTTATCGAAAATTACAGACTGGAGAACGCATTCTCTCAAAATAACTCCGGTTAATACGGCTTCGGCAAGATTTGCTCCGGTTAAATCTGACTTGGCGAGATCTGTATTTGAGAGTTTAGCTCTTCGCAGGTTGGCATTTATAAGATTGGCTTTGCGAAGGGTGGCATCGAATAGATTGCCGTCCTGCAAATTGACCTCGGCAAAGTCTGCTTCATCACGTTCCACACCTGCGAGCGATTTTCCGCTGAGGTTGGCGCCCCTAAGATTTACGTTGGGGGCAAGAATAGAAGCCTCGAACCCCGTTCCAGCTTCTTTAGATTCGTTGCTCATCTTACGTTTTCCCTAAAGAGAACTATTTGGTTTCACAACGTCACTGCCATCAAGATTTTTTTCAGGTTGAGGGTCTCCATCTTCCCAAATCATTTCAGCCTCCTTGGGTACAGCGTCGAGTCGTTTTATGAGTTTCTGATACTCGCCTTCGGAGGGCAAATTTAATGAAAAGAGACGAATACTAAATTTCTCGAAACGGAGATCGTGTTCCTTGAAGTAGTCAACGAGCTTTTGGGCTTCAGGGTGGTTGATGCCCTCTTTTGCCTTGAAGGCAATGCGGACGGTTCTATTGCCAGACTTCTGGAGAACCTTCCCAATGAATAATCCGAGTCCATCTTCATCCGGATGACATTCGACGACGTCTCCGAGCGACAAGTTATAAGCCCAGAAGGGGATTGTGAGCACTTCGTAAAGATTTCCCGTGATCTGCTTTACCCAGATATTCTCAACATCATTTCGCTCAAGCGCCAGTATGGCGCTCTGAGGTTTGTTGGAATTTCTCTTTTTACTGGTCACGTCGTTTTCACACTCCGCATCTTCTGCCTCTGTTTGGCGGCCTTCTTCCTTGCTTTACGCTTCGCTTTATCCTCGACCACGACCGTGGACGTTCCTTGCAATTCCGGATACTTGTCCATTCAGGTCATGCCTACAGGCCTCCCCTTTCCTTTGGAGCAGTTACAAGTTCCACCAAGAGTTTGGGCATTATCCTTGGTTGCAGCACCGCCATCGGCATTAGGTGTGACGTGGTCCTGGTGAAAGCTCCCATCACCAACTTCCTTCCCGGTTTCTGCCGTTCTGGCAAATACTTTTTCGGTGTGTTGGAAACCGCAATTCTCGCAAGTATATAAGCCGCCATTCAGTTCCTTATTTTCTTCCTTCCAAGCATCCTTGTCTGCGCGACTGAATGCCGGCATCAAGCCGAAAGGATCAGCCCAACTAATGGGATTCGGGCCATAAGCGTATGGGTTATGATGAACTTCGTGTGCATAAAGGTCCGGTGAAATGAATCGCCCCACCTCCGGATCGTAATAGCGGAAACGATTGTAATGCAGCCCAGTTTCTGAATCCTCAATCTGCCCCAATAGTCTGAAAGGCGAATCGGCTTCCTTGTGCAAAAGAGCAAGAACTGATCTCTTGCCAAAAGCACGATATTGATATCGAGCAACCTCCACTCCGTTTTGGCCGTAAACCTCTCGCACTAAGGAACGCTGATCTAGATCGTAGTAAAAGGCCTGCCCGTTCAGAGCATGCCCGAGGGGACGGAAAGATTCCGGGAAAAAAGAATATAAAAGAGTAATAGACTCCGAAGAGGTTGTACGAGTCTCCATCAACAGGACATTTTTGTCCCAATAGTAGCGAATGAAAAGGTCGAGCCCCCGTTTCACGAGGCGTCGCCCGAAGCCATCATACTCATAGTAGTAGACACTTCCGTCAGAAAGGGTGACTTTATGAATCAACCCACCCAAGCCATGCGTATATTGTGCTGTTCCCTTTTCTTTGGCATGAACCACTACACGCCCCGCACGGTCATAATCATAACGAAAGGGGCCGGCAGCGCGAAGGCGCAATCCCTCATATTTAAAAGAACCGTGCTCGCTACTACGGATGATATTGCCATTCAAATCATATTGAAACGTCTCATCGTCTCCTTCGGCCGACGTGCGAAGAAGCTGATACACCGCGTCATATTCGAAGATTCTTAATTCGTCCCCCTTTGTCTCAGCCTGTGCAATCTCTCCAGTGGGAGTATATCGGTATTGGCGCTCTTTTAAAAGATTGCCGTTAGGCCCTGTCGTAACAACTCTTGAAACACTGTCGGCTTTATTATAAAAATACTGCCGACGAATCCCGTTCGGAAGGATATGGCAAGATTTCTGTCCCGCCTCGTTGTATTCGAAGCGGTGCGTTCCCCCCATAGTATCTTCAATTTCTATCAACTTGCCACGTACATTGTACCGGTATTTTGTAATCCGGCCGGTCGAGTCCTTTCTCGAGGTTACCAACCCGACAGTGTTGTATTCATATTCTATAATGAAATCGTCCTGCGTCTCTCGCAGCAGAAGATCTTCGGATCCAAATACACGCTCAACTCGATGATTATCTGTTTCTGCTACACAGCAGTTCCCCAGCGCATCATACTCATAGGAGGCCTGGTTAGCTCCGCAACGGATTTCGGAAATGAAGCCGGAGGGAGTATACTTATAATGGGTTTCAAGGCCGCCTGATTCGACGACGGAGGAGCGATTCCCTTGCTCATCATAAGTGAAAGTCTCAACACGACCATCGGGGAGAGTCTGTTGAAGCAGGCGTCCGCGGCCATCATAGTTGAACTTACATTCAGCACCGGTGGAAGTGTGGGAAGCAATCAGACGTCGTTCGTTATCGTAATCATAACTTGCCGTTAGGCCCAGGGCGTTGATCCATCTTAGAAGCAGCCCGAACGGATCGCGCTCATAACGTGTCTCATTGCCGGCAAAGTCGATTTTGCGAATCAGATATCCCTCAGCATCATATTGGCGTTTCGCAGTATAACCTTCACTTGATGTAATGGCAATGATCCTGCCAAAGTGATCATATCCAAAGCGACTACGCGAGCCGGAAGCGGTGATGATTTGTATTGTGTTTCCCAAGGCATCATGCCGAGAGGAGTAAAGAGGGCCTAGATTATCTTCCAACCTCATCTCCCCCTCGGTTGTTCGTATTGCGCGAACTACGTTGTCAAACGGTGTCGTCTTCGAGATAAGAACGCCTTGGGGATCGAACTCAAAGGATGACACTCCCCCATTAGGACTCACGTGCCGGATTATATGGTTATTGTCGTCGTATTCCCATTTAGAAATACCCCCGTTAGCATCCATTTCTTCAATCATTCTACTCCGGCCATCGTACTTCCATTTTGATGTCGCCCCATTGGGTTCGATCTCCTCTATAACGTTTTGCAACTCGTCATATTTGTACACTGATGGAGGCGGGGTCTGTCCTAAAACTGCGAGAGGTTGATTGCCATCGGAGTAAACGCGTTGTATAATCGAGCCGTCAAAACGTACGGTCTCGACAAGCAGGGATAATTCGTTGTAGCGTAGAAGTGTGGACTGGCCCAGTGAATTTCTAACCAAAGTTGTATGCCTCTTGTCGTCGTATTGAAATTCCCGCAAATGAGTCAACCCATCCTGCCAGATGGCAATACATCGCCGCTTCTTGTCATACAAAAGGTAGCATGATCCACCCAGACGATTTGCACGACGCGTTAGCAAGCCTTCGGTGTATTCGTAGATTATCGGTCTACCCTCCATGTCGTAGGCATGAGTCAATTGACCATTCTCATCATAGGCATAGGAGACCAAGGACCGTTCTTGACCGCTTTTGAAGCTAATGCGAATTTGTTTAATACGTTGATCCCTATTATATGAAATGACGAGAATATGCCCACTCGAACTATGTATTTCCGCCAGTAAACCATGAACATAAAAGAACCAAAGCGTGTTCTCATCTGTTTTATCCAAACGTACCAAGGGTAGCCTGTCCACACAGTCAGGGACTTGTGCAAAGGTTAATTTCTTGCCGCCTTTGGCGTGAATAACGTAGGCATCCTTGGTATGTTCCAGGACAAAGCCTTCAGCCGGGTCCTGTAAACTCTCTCCCGGTTTCAAGCGTTTAATTGGGACGCTCCGAGCTTCTTCATCAACGAATGCCAACCGACCTCCATCAATTGCCAAATGCAGGTCAAATGCATGCATCCATCCCAATCCCAACGGTCCGGAAAAATCGGAATGATTATTGTAACGACGGGTAAAAAAGAATGGAGTCTCACCGTTTAAACTGAAGTCTTCTTCTTGTAGACAAACCAGACCGGATGTAGGTTCTACTTCACACACAAGTTCACCTCATGCTATCTGAACGAATACTTGTATCTTAAGAAATTCAAAACAAGTGGCAGCAAGTATGAAGGATTATCGGCTTTGTGAAATGATCTCCACACGGGAGCTTGCGATTAGCCAGTCGGTCAACCACCCGGCCCACAAGATGTGCCACTCGCCGTACCGATCAACACCGTTGGACACCCCATCATAATCGTATTTACCACTAAAGGTGGCACTACCGCGCCGGGTTCCATCACCCGATCACTCATACGTGCGGCTGGTTTTCCACCTATTAATACATTAAGAGCTCCCGGCGGCGCAGTAATTCCGGGGCCGTGCGGCGTACCAGGCCCTGCCGGCGGTGGAGCGTTGGGAATAGGGCACGTATGTTGATCTCCCACCCGCCATGCTGGTTTGCCGCCAATCAAAACAGTCGGGCACGGCGCACCCATGAGTGGTGGCCCGTGCATCATCGTGTCGCCTAAACGCGCTGCAGGTAATGACATGACTTAATCCTTGTTGCTCGTAACTGGTTGCTTGTTGCTGGTTAATGGTTGTCAGAACCGCGTCGCCAACAATATTTCATGGCCCAACTTTCTGAACGACTCCTTCGACGCGAAAAGATGAACTGCGCAAAATTTCCATGGCGTCTTTCGGATCGACGTCCTGGAGACGCTGGATACCGGAGAAGACGTATTTTTGCGCCGAGGCCGGACCGAGTACGGTAATCGGCCTCGCACCGGTGTACCTAACGCGAATCGCCTTTCCCCTCCAAAACGCTTCCTCGGTCAGGTTGATCATCGACCGGCGTTGGCCGCCGCAGCAACTCATCGTTTTTTCTCTCCTCAATAATAAATGGCTCGCGAATCAAATTCTCTAAAAGTATTGCACTCCCGGAAAGCGCCAACCAGATCATGCCTTTTTCCACCCAGGTGCCGCCGACGAAAAATGCAAATGGTATGGCTATCCACAAACTCAAACATTTGAAACAGTCCATCAGCTTGCCCCAAAAGCTCTGGCCGAGCCGGCGGCGAATACGGACGATAAGGTCGCCCGGGCCGTCTTCTTTGGCCAATAAGTGCGTTACGCGCCAAGTGGCCAACAAGGCAAGCAGGAATTTAAACAGGACATTCATCAATGTCAATTTATTTTTACCAGGCTGCCTTTGATGGTGTTGATGCCCGAAGCTTCGACAGTCACCATCGTGCCTTTCATCTCATTTTTGACTTTGGCCTCAGCGGAGATATTCATGGCGCTGATCTTCACGTCTTGCATGCCGGCGTTCTCAATCTTTTTGCCGTTGATCTTGATGTCGCCGTTCTTCTTGAGCGTGATCGAAGCCTGGCCGGTTTTGATTTCGATCTCGTCGTCGGCGACGAGCGTGATCTTTTTGGCTTTGAGCGCATATTCTTTCGTAACCTGCTCGGTATGCTTGCCGCTCACTGTCTCGGAAAGATCCTGCCCAATCTTCACGGTTTGATTTTTGCCGACGGTTTCCGCTAAATTCTTCCCGACACCAACGGATTTGTTTGAGCCTACATTCTCGTCGCTGTTCACTCCCACGGTCGTTGTCTTATTCGCCCCCACGGTCTGTATAAACATCCCGCCAACTGTCAGCTCCATCGCCGCGCCGACGGTTTCGGCGTAGTTGATGCCGACCGTCTCGGTGAGCGCCTGAGCGATGGTGATGGTCATATTGGCGCCGACAGTCTCGTTGTGGTTGGCGCCGACTTTCAAGTCTTTATTGGCGCCGATGGTTTCGGTGTGACTAGCTCCAACCTCGATCGTCTTGTTGCTGCCGATCTTCTCCGATTGATCCACGCCGACGTTTTTGCTGCGATTGTTGCCCACCGACAGCGTTTCGTCGTGGCCGATGGTTTGGTTCTTGTCGTTCGTGATATCAATCGTCCAATCTTTGGTGCCGTGTAAATAAATGTCCTCGCTGCCAATGGTGTCATCGAACCTCAGCTCGTTTTGGCCGGCGGTGCGGATGACGCATTGGGCTTTGTTGCCGGCGACCGAAGGCGCTTTGTTCGAAGGATTCGGCACGGTGGAAAGCCCCAGCGGGCGATCGACGTTGCCATCGATGCAGGCCCACACCATTTCAGTGTTGGCGCGGTTCGGGAAGTGAATGCCGTAATTGGAACCGGAATACGGCTGCGCCATGCGGATGGCTCGCGAAGCGCTGCCGTTGCTTTTGTCGCTTAGATCGAACGGCATCTTCACCCGATATTTTCCCTCTTCATCGATATAAGCGTAATCGCCGCCGGCGGTTTCAACTTTCGCGGTCATAATGCCGGGAATGCGCGGCTCGGGCGTGAGGCGCGGCTCGCGATATTGCACGTCCGCGGGAATGCAGGTGAAATCGTTGCGATAGGTGGCTTCGCCGCCCATACCCATGCCGGCGCCTTGCGAGCCGAAATGGTTGACGTGCGTGAGCAGATAATCGCCGTCCAAGTCGCTGCGATAGTGCTCCTTTAAAGAAAACTTGAAGCCGCTGCGCAGGCCCACGCAGTTGCTGGCGCCGGTCATCACCCGGCGGGTGCATTCGATTTCTTCGTTGCGCACCTTCGCCAATCGGTCGCCCTCGGAAGAATCTTTGAAATGCTGGCCGTATTCATAGTACATGCCGGGCATGTCACCGTTGAGCTGCGACTCGGATTTCAAAGCCGTTTCCGGCGTGCGGTAGTTGTAATCTTTGAGCACCACCTTGCCGGTGACGATTTTCTCGCGGCAGACAAAATCAGACACGG
The DNA here is from genome assembly GCA_022616415.1 of Candidatus Zhuqueibacterota bacterium. Taxonomy (GTDB): domain Bacteria; phylum Zhuqueibacterota; class Zhuqueibacteria; order Zhuqueibacterales; family Zhuqueibacteraceae; genus Zhuqueibacter. The sequence goes on from JAKEEU010000170.1 coordinate 30,532, forward strand.
TTTCCTGCTCGCCTTTCGCGACCAGGCCGCCGCCGGTGCTGTAGCTAATCGCGCTCTCGCCGTCGATCATCGGGTTTTCGCTGCGATCGTCTACGATCACCATGGTCTCGCGGTCGTCGCCGTGCTCGAAGAAAAAGTACATGCCTTCGAACTCCATCAGCCGGCTGATGAAATTGAGATCGGTTTCGCGGTATTGCACGCAATACTCGCGTGGCTTGTAGCTCGCTTTCAAGCTAAAGCGAAAATCATCGGACGCAAAACCGGCGTCTTTCAAAATCTGGGTGATGATCTCTTCAACCGTCATGTTTTGAAAAACGCGGCTCTGATAATTGAGCGCGAGCAGCCAAAGGCGCGGCACCAACGCGGCGCGATAAGCCACCCAATCCGCGGTGCGGCCGCCTTGCTGGAAATCGACAATCAAGCCGTGAATTTTAGTTGGCTCGTCACCGCGCACCATCGTGAGCGTCGCAGGCTTGTTGATGACCTCGGCAAAATCAATGTCCGTTTCTTTCGAGACCAAATTTAGATCGAAACGGAAGACCTGCGAGATATCATCTTGACCGACAAAATCGACCACTTGCAATGTTTCACCCGACAGAGCAGGAGTCTCAAAAAAATAGCGGGCTTTATAAGCTTCTAAAGGTGACATAGCATATCCTTAGTATTTTATACAATGGATTCTTCAGCGCTTTGGAGTCATCGCCATTAAGATAAATGGGCGCCACCCGCATTTCCGCTTCGTACCGAAATTTCCGCCAACGAAATTCGTCCGCATCGATGGTGACGCGCAGCGAATCGGGATAGAACACTTGCGCCGCTATCGAATCCTGCAGGCTGGCGGCATGCACCGACGAAATCGGACTTGCCCACAGTCCAAACAATAAAACCACCCATGCAAAATCTTTATTCGCCCTTGTTATTGACAAAATGACATTTCCCTTGTTGTTTTTGTCGAAATCAATAACTGATGAAATCAATGTTGCGCGCCGGCGTCGATTGTGAATTACAAAACGATTTATAAACCACCAAGACACAAAGACACAAAGAAAAGCAAAAAAACACAACGCGCCCATTTACAGCCTTTACTTCGTGCCTTCGTGCCTTTGTGGTCAATGATCGTTGAACCACCAAAATATGAAATACTTCATAGAATCATTCTCTTAATTCCTTGTTTGATGATTGGAACATGAAAGTTGATCAAAAAACCAAGCCGCTTGTTGAGCAACTTCATGTACGACAGCAATTGCGCTTCAAAAAGTGGAATCACTTCCTGAACGGCTTTCAATTCACAAATCACCAGCTTTTCGACTATAACATCCAGCCTTAATGCCTCCTCCAATTTCACTCCATCGTAAATTATTGGCACAGTCACTTGTCGCTCGACTGTAAAGCCGTGTTTCTTCAATTCGTAGCAAAAGCAAGGTTCGTAAACCGGCTCGATGAGTCCGGGGCCGAGCCTAGAGTGAACTTGAAAAGCGGCGTCGACGATGGCAGTGGCGATTTCTTCTTCTCTTGGTGAAACAGGTTCGTATGACATTTTCTCACTCCCTGAGCCGAAGGTTTTTTGAAACCACCAAGACACCAAGACACGAAGAAAAACGAAATGCCGCATCATGTCATCGCCCCAGCGTTTCTTTGTGTCTTCGTGCCTTCGTGGTTAGTGAATTTCAACCACCGAGATAACAGAACACGAAGAAAGTCAACTTGTTGCACCATATCACACAACAAGCTTTTCTTAGTGCCTTAGTGTCTTCGTGGTAAATCAGCCTATGCGAACACATAAGTAAAATTCCCTTGCTCATCCATCCCCAGTGTCAGCTTCGCCGGAATTTGCTCTTCGGCCATCTTTGCCAGCATTGCCTTTGAAACCTCGGGCAGCACGGTGCGGTCGATGATGAAATCGATGTTACGCGCGCCGGTGTCGATTTGCGTGCAGCGCTCGGCGATGCGCTCGACGACGATAGGATCATATTCGAACGCCATGTTATGTGACTCGCGCAAACGCTTGCCGATCTGGCCGAGCTTGAGTTTGACGATACCTTTCATCGTCTCTTTGCGCAGCGGAAAGAACGGCACGACTTTCATGCGCGCCAGCAATGCGGCTTGAAAGTGATTGACCAGCTCGTGGTGAATCACCTCGCGAAGCTGATCCGGTGTTGGCCGCTCCTCCTCGGTGCAAACCTGCATGAAAATGTCCGAGCCGAGGTTGGAAGTCATCATGATCACGGTGTTCTTGAAATCGATCTCGCGGCCCTCGCCGTCGCGCATGAAGCCCTTGTCGAACACCTGGTAAAACAGATTCATCACGTCGCGATGCGCCTTCTCGGTTTCATCTAATAATACCACCGAATAAGGCCGCTGGCGCACGGCCTCGGTGAGCACGCCGCCCTCGCCGTAGCCGACGTATCCCGGCGGTGAGCCTTTCAGTTGTGAGACGGTGTGCGACTCCTGATACTCGGACATGTTGATGATGATCACAAAACGCTCGCCGCCAAAGAGTAGATCGGCGACGACACGAGCACATTCGGTTTTGCCGACGCCGCTCGGCCCGACAAAGAGAAAGACGCCGATCGGCGCTTCGGGATTGCGCATGCCGGCTTTGGCGGTGCGAACGGTGTCGGCAACCTCGGTGATCGCTTCGTCCTGGCCGAGAATGCGCTCGCGCAGCCGGTCTTCGAAATTCAGCAAAACCTCGGCTTCATCTTTAAGCATATTGCCAACCGGAATGCCGGTCCAATCCGCCACCACCTGCGCCGCAATGCTGCCATCGACTTCGACGTGGATAAGTGGCTCTTCGCCTTGCATCTCGGCCAGCTCGTTTTTAAGCCGGTCAATCTCTTTCTTGATTTTTTCCGCGCCCGCCTCCGGCTTTTTCGCGGTTTTGCCGTCCGTCGTACCCGCCTCCAATAGTTGCGCGCGCAGGCCGCTGATTTTGCCAACCAGCTCGCTCTCTTTTTTCCAACGCGCTTCGAGCTTGGCACGCGCGTCATCGACTTGTTGCCGTTCTTCCTGCAATGCGGTGAGCAACGCGCCATCTTTGAGAACGCCGGTGTCGAGATCACGGCGGATCGCGGCAATTTGGACGTCAAGATTTTGCAGGCGGCGTTCAACATCGTCCAGCGGCGCAGGTTTGGCGGTCTGGCCCATTCTCACGCGCGCCGCCGAGGTATCCAGCAGATCCACAGCCTTGTCCGGCAATTGCCGGCCGGAGATGAAGCGCTCCGCCAGCTTCGCCGCAGTGGCGATGGCCTCATCGGAAATCTGGATGCCGTGATGCCCTTCGTATTTCGATTTAATGCCGCGCAGCATGCTCGTCGCCACCTCGACCGAAGGCTCGTCAATTTTCACCATTTGAAACCGGCGTTCGAGCGCGGCGTCTTTCTCAAAATATTTTTTGTACTCCGACCAAGTCGTTGCTGCAAGCGTGCGCAGCTCCCCGCGCGCCAACGCCGGCTTCAGCAAGTTGGCAGCGTCGCTGGTGCCGGCGGCGCCGCCCGCGCCAATGAGCGTGTGCGCTTCGTCGATGAACAAAATGATCGGCTTCGGCGCTTCCTTCACTTGCTGGATGACTGATTTCAAACGGTTCTCAAATTCGCCTTTCACGCCGGCGCCGGCTTGCAGCAAGCCGAGATCGAGGCCGCGAATTTCGACTTCGGCGAGACTCGCCGGCACATCGTTATGCACGATACGCAAGGCCAAGCCTTCGACAACTGCGGTTTTTCCCACGCCGGCTTCGCCGACGAGAATGGGGTTGTTTTTGCGGCGGCGGCTGAGAATGTCGATGATCTGGCGAATCTCCTTGTCGCGGCCAAATACCGGATCGATCTTGCCGGCGGCCGCGTTGCCAGTGATGTCCGTCGTGTAGAGATCGAGCGCGGTTTCGCCTTCGCGTTTCGGGCCTTCAAGCTCCCGGCGGGCTGCGGCCACTTTCGAAGGCGCATCTTCAACCGAGCCGGCGACGATGCTCATGAAATTCTGCCGCAGCTCGTCGCTGCGAATGGGGGAGAGCACATCCATGTATGCATCCATGCGCAAGCTTTCGCTATCCAATAACGCTTCGAGCAGATGGCCGGAGCGAATTTCCGGAAAGCCGTGGTGCACCGATCCCGCAATCCACGCGGACTCGACGAGCTGCAGCAGGATGGGAGAGAAGCTCGGCCGGCCGGTGTTGCCGGCGCGAAAGCTCTCGAGCCGTTTCAGCATCGCTTCCCACAGCTTGCCGGAGTCAACGCCAAAGTGATTCAAAATGCGCGGCAGATCGCCGGCGCCGTCTTCGAGCAATTTGAGAAAGAGATGCTCGAGCGCCACTTCGTAATGGCCGCGCGAGATGCAAAATCCGGCCGCAGCCTCGAGCGCGCGTGTAGTGTGGTCGTTGAGCTTTTGCAGGAGTTTTTTGAGGTCTTTGGTAATCATATCAAGATTCCTGGCGGCATTACTTTATGATACGATAGCGGTGTACCCTAATAAGCAGCCCATCCGGTCCTCCTTCGTCTTTGACAAGAGGCCCTTCAATCTCGTAAATTCGCATTCCAAGTTTAAGTCCGCCTTGTAGTTTCGCAAATCTTTCACAATCAGCCAACGTTCGAAAGGCATAATGATTCGATCCAATTGATGGATTCATGTTATCAAAGCGATATCCTTTTGCCATAACGACTATCATCCCAATTTGCAGCGTTGCGAGTCATATAAGCATAGATTTTAACTGCGCGTTCCCAACGGATAGATGAACCCAACTGTAAAAAACTTTTTCCGTTTGGTTCATCTATCCGTTGGGGGGACACAAAGCCTTCGGATCCTTTTTCCAACCTTTGTTGCGCCATGGCTTAGTCCCGAGATGCCAGGAAGAGTCGCAGCACGTACCAGAACATCAGCGCCACCGAAGCGAACAACTCCAACGCCGCCGCGACGTGGCGATCTTCGGGATAGTGATGCATCACGTTGGAGGTGTCATACAAGATAGCGCCGCCGGCGAGTGCGATCATCGCCACCGAGAAAAAAGTGCCAAGCTGGAAGCCAAAGATCACGCCGGCCGCAATCAGCACCAGCGCGATAATGCCGCCCCATTTCAGCAGGCTGCCGAGAAAGGAGAAATCCTTGCGCGTATACCAAACCACCGCGGTGAGCGCGCCAAAGCCGAGCAGCGTGACGAACGCAGCGCTTTCGATCACGCCGCCTCCGGCTTTAATCTGGGCAAAAACGAGCAGCGGCACAAAAATGATGGCCTCGGCCACAACATAAAGCGCCAGCGCGCCGTATTGCGCCGCCGGCGAGGCGGCGGTGTGCGCAACGCGCGAGCCGAGCCAGCCGACGATCATGAAACCGCCCAGGACGAGCAGCCACGACACGCTCAACATGCCGCGCGCAATCGTCACGGCCAAGCCGCTTTGGAAAAGGTAAATCTCGATCAGCGCGAAGCTGAGAATGGCGCCAAGCAAATGCATATACGTGCGCGTGATAAAAGCTGCCCGCGCCTCGGCCCGCATGCTCGCCACCGGCATGCGCTCGGACATGGGGTAAGAATTGGACATGGTTGAACCTCTCAGTTATGTTTTTCTATCTACAGTCACAGTCTTTAAGCAATTCCGCCTACCAACTGTTAATTTTGTAGCGAGTGTTTAAATACTCCGCAGGCCTTGCAACTTCAAAACTATATCGTAAACAAATTTTTTCCTAACCCGTGACATGAATTTGGATAGTTTCTTTAAATCATCTTGAGTGGAGTTTGTGGTTGTTTGCTTTGAAAAGCACTACTAAAGAATTCATCTCCAGGTACACATGTATAAAGAGTTGGATAACACCAGTCTATCGGATACTCTTGTTGTGTTTGGATATACAATTCTCGTCTTGTTTCGGCAAGTGCTGTATCAATCCTCAAGCCACTTTGAAGTAGAAAACTATAGAACAACTTTGTAAAAAAAATTGCAGGTTCATCTTCGATCCAGTACCTTATACCAATTGCTGATGGTATACCACTCCTTACAAGGGAGGGGGCGAGCTGATTAGCTGTATAGCACGTGTTCGTCACGACTAATCTAATCGAGCTAAAACCTTGCAATAATTGTATCAACTCGTCCTTTACCACAGACCGCTTTTCGCCATCATTACCCATCAAGACTATGCCTTCGCCTTTCTCCTCACTAATTGCATAAGTATCATGTCCAGAAAAATGAAAAATATGGTACTCTTTTTCTTGCAATTTCTCCAAAACTTGAGATGGAGTCGGATCAATAAGTCGATCTATTTGTACTTTTCTGGTATCGAAGTTCCGTAGTGATGATTGAAGCCAATGCCATTCTCTATCGAGATCGAGAAGTGGCAAATCCAATGGTCCACAAGAGATAAGCAATATTCGCAAAGGTAATTTCATTGAATAAGATAAAGGCTCAATTCGTGCTGGAACTTGGCGTCGAAATGGCCGTGTAGCGCCGCTTGCTGTTAGATAACTATCTCGCTGCGAGTCGCAAAGGCATTCCCAGGGAACGATATCTAGATCGGACGTTTCTGAGATTAAACGTATTCGTAGACCACCGTTGCCAACTTGAGCAATACTGTCGTTATACAATTGAACAATATTATTCGTAAATAATGTGTCGAATAATGTACGACCAAATGACTTCAGGCGATCAGCATTTACGGCACGCCTTCTCATATTATTTAGGAAGGGGTCAATTTGTGGTAATATGAATGAACTTCGTGCAGTTCCAGCGGGAGATTCAGTTACTTCTACAAGATATTCATCTCCTTGCAGTGGCCTCACATGCAAAACAAATTCAGTGGGTATACTATTTGAAGTTGGAAAAGCTACTTGACTTATATCTGCTTCGAGTTTTCTTTTTTTGCTTTCGAAGAGATATCCACTTGTTGATCTCATGTACAAAGCAGGAGTTATCCACTCATTACCCTCAGTTGCATTCAGCTTTATGGCCTTTCTTGCTTGTGCTACAGCTTGATCAATTCCGTATCCTTCCGACAAACACAGATATAATTCTTTTGAAAAATGATTTGCTGCTTCATCCGTTATAGGAAATTGCATTGATACAACGGCAGGAACCCCAGCTTGTGTTACTGAAGTTGCCACTCCAGAAAAAATTTTGTCGGATGAACTTTTTGCAGTGTCACACGCAGTAAAAACAACTACTCTGGTTGATGGGCAATCAACTAATAACAGCCGTAGATCTGATTCACTCAGCTTGGTACTCATGCCCTCATCGTCTTCTAATAATAAAAAACCTTGCCCTATGGCAGCGTCGAACCCTCCGTGCCCCATGAAATGTATGATATGATATTCATGATGTCGTAACTGAGAAGTGAATGCAAGTTTGCTCATTCCTTCGAAAAAATGGAATTCCACTTTCTCCTGCAATGGAAGTAAGGCATTATGAATTTGCTGCTTCTCCCTAGTCAAGTCTAATCTTTGTTGATCTAATGGATTAGAGCTGACTATTAATATTTGAAGTTTATCTTCGATCGTTAGTGGTTCATTTGGATAGGGCAAGTCGATATATCGCACTACCGGAAATTGTTCAGATTGAGCCAAAAAATATTCTACATCTGAACGTTTAAGTATCTCCCAGGGCAAGACAGCGATTTCGGGAGATTGAATTCTGAGCTTTACTCTTAATCCTTTCTTCTTTGAATTGGCCAAACGAAAACTCGTTTCAAAAAGAGATTTGATATTCGAGTCAAAGAGTGCATCATAAAGCTTTTTCCCATAATCCGAAAGGGAATCTTCATCAAGCAGATGGCATTCATTACGCAAAGAGTTCATCTCCTGATGACTAAAAGGGAGTTTTAATCTGCCCTCAGCTTCACCTTGTGTTGATTTTGCTTCAACTGGATAGTCTCTTCCTGTTATTGTCGCTTTTTCTTCAGCCCTTCTAATTCTAATCTCAAAGTCTTCGTAAGTTAGCTTACGCATCTTATCACCTCAATACATGAATTATGGTCTATTTCAATAGCAAATCTAATAGTTTCATTATTCCAAGTGTCCTAGCTTCCGTTCATCGTTTCACCTCATCATACACCACAACCCTCGACGTCAACTCGCCGCTGGGCCGTCCTGACCATGTGGTCAAGCCGAGCTGGGTGCCTTTCATACCCATTCTCAAACGCGGAATCTCGGCGGATTTCAAGCGCAGCTCCACGTCAAAATCGAGATAATCCGGCGCGTAAAGTCGGACGAGATATTGGATGATCGCAGCATAGCCGCCGCCGGGCAGAAAGTCCATATATTCCACCAGCGTCAGCGGCGCGAGCACGAGGCGAAATTTGCCGGACACGTCGAAAATCTTTTCGCCGATGGTGGCGTTGGCGCCGAGCTTCATCGGCGCGCCGCCTTTGCCCATCCGTGGCCGCTCGGGGATGGGCCACCAACGCGGCTCATTCTCGCGGATCGTCACTTGCAGGTTCGGAAAAAAATCTGCGATCAAATTTTTTAACCCTTCGGCATTGCGCACCCGGCAGGAGAGTCGCCCGGCAAAAGCAGCCAGACGCAGCGGCGGTTTATGGAGCGCCTTCGGCGTTGCCAATCCGGCGAGACAAAGCGCCCGCTGCGAATGCGCGTCATCGCCGGTGTAGTGCAACGCCGGCCGATATTTCTTCCAGGCGCGATAAAACAGCTCGTAGACGCGATGGTTGAACATATCGAGAAAATCGCGCAGCGGCTTGGTCGGATCGGTCTCCGTCGCGATCTCATTATAAAAGTAAACCGGCAGTGGCGAGTCGATGCCGTAAAGCCCCATAAACGTGGCAGTGACGCGGGCACGTTGCCGCTTTTCATTAAGCAGCTCGACACTACGCACATCGGTAGCCGGAAAAGCCAACCCACTGTGGGGCCGAATGCGGATGCGCGTCTCCACCGCTTCATCGCGATCCCCTTCTTTTGGCGAATTGGCAAAGAAAATCTCCAACAACTGAATCGCCTTGAAAAAATCAAACTGATAGCCTTCGCGGAACAGGCGGTCGAAAACGGTGTTACTGGTTGCTTGTTGCTGGATGCTGGTCGCTGGCCGCTGGTCGCTGGTTGCTGGTTGCTGATTATTCTTTGCTGGTTGATAATTCATACTTGCATCCGGCCGTTAATGCGCGTCAACTTTAGAGAACTTTTAGTTTTTCCAAAACACATAGACTATAATCAAAAAGCAAATAACCAAAATCACACGAATGAAGTGGACCATCTTGCGTTTGTCGTATGGCTTATGATCAACGAACTCGGCTTCCTTCCCTGCTAGTGTTTCTGCTGAATACACCGGCAACACATTGATTAGATCATAATTTATCGTATCCACATGATGCCTCAGCCGATTCAAAATTTTAGCGGGAAGGTACGGGTATTTTCCTATGAGCCACCATAGAAAAACAAACGCAAGCATCGACAATATGATTAAAGAATTTTCTAGCATATTGCGTCGCCACCTAAAGAAAGCTTCCCGAACGGATTGATGAACCCTCGGGCGCAACTCAACTTTTATAAATGTCATGCTGGAAGCATCCTTGTTCACAACAAGCACTGTGCTTGATAATAAACAAGATCGTTCCACGATGACATGATGATGTTACTTTCCGCATTAACTCCACAAGCCGGAGTCAGAAGCTGAAGAATAAACAACTTTGCGTTTGTTTATTGTTCTCTATACCCTCTACTCCATGCCCTCCGCTACACCACCGGCAAATTCCCCCGCTTCACCACGCCCTCCGGCCACGGCCATTGATAGCGTTTTTCGGAAGGTTTGGTGACGATGGCCAGATGCACGAACGAGTTGATGGTCGCGTACATTGCGAGAAACTCGCTCATCACCAAGCCGAAGAGGCAGAGATCGCCTTCGCCGGCGAAATGGCCGTCTTCAATTTCGATGGTCACTTCGACGCCGCGGATGATGGCGCCGCGATAGGCCAGCTCTTTCGGTGCAGAAGTTACTTTCCGCAATCCCGCCAGGCGCCGGCGATTGGTTTGGTCGCTGGTCCAATCGTAAAGCTCCAAAAGGCCGCGCAATGTCTCAATCGTCGCCACCGACCGGAAGTTGAACGCCAAATGCGAGATCAGCTTCCACAAAAAAGTTTCCTTTTCTTTGTTTTGAATATCGGCGCGCATCGCCTCGAGATGCGGGGGATACCAAATCAGCGTCGGCGAGGTCAAATTTTCAAACGTCGCGATATTTTGAAAATCCGGCCCCGGCTGCGTGATGCTTTTCAACCCCAGCTCACTCGGCCATCTGCCGTTGGTGCAAGTGGCGGTGATGGAAAGCGTTTCAACCGGAAGCTGGCCGTCCTCGGCTTGAAAGCCGCTGGGCGCAATGTACGTCTCGTAGCGACCGGCTGGGCCCAAGCGGGTTTGCGTGGTAAAATATCTCTCGGCTCTGCCGTCGCCGTGCGTGAACGAGAAAAACGGATGATAATCGTGGCGCTCGCCGGTGCCTTCCTCGGTGCCCTTGACGGAATCCACCGCATATACCTCGACACCGCGCGGATGTTGGGCATCGGGATTGACGCGATACTCCGTGGCGAGATGATCGACGCGGATGGGCACGGCGTCCTTGCGAAAAAGATTGATGATCGGCGTGCAGAACAAACGGATATTTTCCGCAGCAAATCGGTACTGTTCCTCGTCGGGATATCTGCGCTTAAAAAAAATCTGCACCTGAAACTCAGCGGTTTTGGGCGGCGGGCTGAACTGCTCGAAGCCGAGCAGATCGACGAACCAAAACTTCCGCCGAAAGCTGAGATACTCTTGCAACAATCGATAGCCGGAAAAAGAGTGGGGCGGATATTCCACCAAACCTGCGTTCTCCGCAAAACCGGCCGGCTGCACCCACTCTTGGCCTTGCAGCACGAGCTTGGCCTCGCCGGCAACAAAGGCCACTTTTTCCACTTCGCGCGTGAAAAACAAGTGCATCATCGGCGCGACGGTTTCGTTGGCGTGCAAATACAAGCGCAACGGACTAACCTGCAATTTTTGATACTCGATGCCCCTTTCCAAAACGAAAGACAAGTTGAGCTGGCTTTTTCCACCCGAAAACCATTGCATCGCGGCGGTCTTGAGTTGGATTGGCTGCAACCGCACCTCCTGCGTGGTGCGAAATTGGCAAATCACTTTTTCCTCGCCCGCCGGCGTGGAAGAGATCGCTTCGGCGCCAACTTTGATCGGAGTGGTTTGCTGCACCATTCCCGGCTTCGGCTTGAATTCCAAAATCGCCAGCGCCGGCATCGGCCGCAAAAAATGCGGCCACATTAAATTGAACAACGCCTCGGTGTACTCCGGCAGCTCGTCGTCGAGGCGCTCGTGAATGCGGCCGGCGAGAAAAGCAAATCCCTCGAACAACCGCTCGACATACGGGTCGCGGTCTTCTTTGCTCTCGCTGTCGATGTGCAGGTACTTGGCTTGCTGCTTGTGAACTTCGGCAAACTCCTTGCCGGCTTGGTAAAGATAGCTGAGTTCTTTTGCGTAATAGCGTGGAATCATGTTCTGGTTGCTTGTCGCTGGTTGCTTGTTACTGGTCACTGATTACTATTTACTTGCTTTTTGCTTTTTGCCTTTTTCTTTTTGCCTTTCGCTTCAACCGGGCCTTCGCCACGCGCGCACTTCCGTCAATTCGTTCGACGTAAAAGTGGTTTGAAATTGCACCTTCTGGCCTTTGAGCAACTCGGCGGAAAGGATGAAGGTGATGCGCATCGAATAGGGATTGTCGTCCTTGTAATGATCTACTCGCACCCGGCGCAGGCGCGGCTCGTATTTTTCCACCCCCTCTTTGATGGCTTTGCGCAAACCCTCGACGGAATACGGCAGCTCGCGATAAACCTGCGTGATGTCGGGCAGGCCATAGTCCGGCAAGTGGGCAATCGAGCCGCGCCGGGAATTGAACATGCGCGTGAGATTATCCATAATGCTCAACTTGCGCTGCTCGTCGGCATCGACTTCTTCGAGCTCCATGCCGTTCAAAAAACGCCCGTTGAGCACGTCTATCAATCCGGCTTCCATCTGGTTGCTGGTAGCTTGTAGCTGGTTGCTGGTTGCTTTTAGCTGGTTACTGGTTGCTCGTTGCTGGTTGCTTTCCGGTTTGGGAATTAGCTGCCGGCTTTGGAATCGGTTCAAGTTTCTGCATCTTCGTGTTGCTCAGAGTCGTCGCGTAATGAATGACCGACAATGACACTTTGGCGAAAGTTGTTGACCTTTCTCCCGAGAATGTCGTAGCGATTATGGAGATCCTCATATAAAATTTTGTCGGTAAGCGAACCGGTGTCATAAAGCATTTCGAGGTGATCGCGAGTCTCGTCACAGGAGGCAAGCGCATAAGTCAGGAACTTGATGTACTCGTTTTGGTACCTGCTTCTGCCATATCCTTCGACAATGTTGCTGGAGATGGATTTCGAGGATCGTCGAATCTGGCTGCCTTCCTCATACATCTCAAACTTTGGCAGCTTTTCCAAAGTCATTTTATGAACTGGCACCACCAGCTCCCGCGCCATTTTCCAAATTTCCAGATCACGATAGCTCTGTATTTTCTTGCCTGCCATAACATGCCTCCCGAAAATTAGGAGTTCTTTGTGATGACAAATGGTTTATGAAGCATTAACTCGCAAATCAGACCGCAATGAGTCTAATACCAAATAGCCAGTTACCAGCCACGAGCTACCAGCAACCAGCTACCAGCCTCATTTTGCTGCCGTCCACGCGTCGGTGTGCGAAAGCTGGCCGTCGCAGTACGTCCACGTGATTTTGCCGTACACCAGCGCGACTTCTTCGAGATGGGTGTAGCGCTCTTTGTCCGGATCTTTGGTGTTGGGCATCTGCGCCTTCATCGAGGCGACTTTGACTTTCTCCAGCTTGTGGATGAAATATTCCTTCTCCGCGCCGGTGTCGTCGATCGCATACCATTTGACCTCGACTTCCTGCAGCGTTTGGCCTTCGCAGCACGCCTTGTAAAGATAGGGCGAGGCGGCATCGTAGGCTTTGATGATCATGACCGGGCTGTGCATGCGCACGCCGCGCAGGCTGCCGTCGTGCGGATCGGTTGGAATGTGCAGGTCGTGGTGAAACTCCATGATTTCGCAACTGCCCTCGCGGCCGGCGATTTGGACCGAGCCCTTGATCTCGGAGCCTTGGTCGTCTTTAAACCAACAATAAGCTGGGGTAGGCATAAGTTCATCTCCTTAAAGAAAAAAAGTTTCTTTCATCCATTCCGCTCCGGCGGATGGATATTGATTTGACAGACTGATTCCTAAATTATAGACAACAATACACCCCCAAAATTCACGCTTCCCAGGAAAAATTCTTCCATTATCCTACCTACCCCGTGATTTACTCACACTCTTACTCATACTCTTTCTCGCTGTTGAGAAGTTGGCAAAGCGAGTAAGAGTATGAATACGAGCGACCAGCAACAAGCAACAAGCAACCAGCAACGAGCAACAAGTCGAAGCATAGCGAAGATCCCGACTTCTCGGGACTACCAGCAACTACTTACCCTTCGGCATCTTGCCCACCAGTGACAGGCTGATGTCCATGCCTTCGATTTGGAAGTGCGGCATGATCATCATCTCGACGCGGTAGAAGCCCGGATTCTCTTCGATGTCGTAGACCTTCACCTGCGCGGCGCGGAGCGGATGCCTGGCGATTTGCTCTTCGGTCGGATTTTTCATCTCCGTCACCAAACTGCGAATCCAGTCGTTGAGTTCTTTCTCGATTTTCACCTTGTCCTTGGTGGTGCCGATGTTTTCGCGCTGCAGCACTTTCAGGTAATGCGAAATGCGCGAAGCGAGAAAGATGTACGGCAGGCGCGCGTTGATCCGGCTGTTCGCGGTCGCCTCCGCCTGGTCGTAAATCGCCGGCTTCTGCGACGAGTTGGCGGAGAAGAAGCAGGCGAAATCCCGGCCTTGATAATGGCTGAACGGGATGAAGCCGAGATTGGAGCAGGTAAATTCCAGTGTCTCGTCGATCGGCGCCTCGGTCGGAATCTTGGTCTCCTTGCCTTTGCCAATGTCGTAAACGTGTACCGGCAGGTTTTCCACGGTGCCGCCGGCTTGCGGCCCGCGAATTTGCACGCACCAACCGTCGCTGATGTAGGCGTGCACCAAATTCGTGGCAAATGCAAACGACGAGTTGCCCCACAAATATTTTTCGTGATCCGGTCCTTTGACGTTTTCCTGATAATTGAAGCTCTTGACCGGCACGGTATCCTGCCCGTACGGCAGGCGCAGCAGGAAGCGCGGAAAGGTCAAGCCGACGTAGCGGGAATCTTCCGACTCGCGGAAGGAGCGCCATTTGATGTACTCTGCCGTTTCCAGCCAGGCGTTCATGTCCGGAATTCTTTTCCATTCTTCCATGGATTTTTTGCCGAAAAATTTCGAACCGACCGCGCCGATGAACGGGCAGTGCGCCGCCGCCGAAACTTTCGAGACTTCCTGCATCAGCGCGATGTCCTGCGGCGAGTTGTCGAACTCGTAGCTGGAAATCATTGCGGCATACGGGTCGGCGCCGGGCTGGTCGTAAGCGCCGGTATAAACGTGCTTGTACAAACCGGATTGAATCAGCTCCGGCGCGTCTTCAAACGACTGGCGCAGCTCGTCTTTGGAAATATCAATCATCTCGATGCGCACGTTTTTGCGGAAGTCGGTGCGATCCACGAGAAATTTCAAGCCGCGCCACGAGGACTCGATCCGTTGGAATTTGGGATGGTGCAAAATCTCGTCGAGCTGCTCGCTCAGCTTGGCGTCGATGCTGGCGACCAGGCTGTCGAGCAGGTTTTTGTCGATGCGCTCGACCGGCTTTTCGAGCTTGCCAATTTCGTCGATAAACACGCGCAGCGCCGCTGCCACCATCGCGCCTTTCGGCTTTTCCGCAATGGAGAGCGGATCTTTGAATTCCTCGACGTTCACCCCGGTTTGCGGCATGGTCACTTCCACTCGATTGAAGATGTTGCTCAACAGACTCTCTTTGCTCTCGGCGGCTTCAGCTTGCGGTTGCGCCGCGGCCTCAGGTTTTGCTTCTGGCATATTTTTTCACTCCGTTGGTTTGCGATTGATGAGTAACTGCGGGCGGAGGGCCTGGAGCAGAGGGCCGAGGGATTGCCCTCTGCCCTAGGCCCTCTGCCCTCTGCACTAGGCGCTTTGCGCCGGCGGCACCAGCTTATCCAACTCTCCGGAAAGCTGCGCGAGCGCATTTTTGTCTTTGATGATGCGCTCGAGCTCTTTGCGCAAATCGTTCATGCTGATGACACGGTTGCGCAAATCGCCCAACAGCGTGCGCATCGCCATCAGCTTGCCGAGCTGCGGCACTTGCTTGGCGACTTCTTCCGGATGAAATGAATTCAGATCGTTGAATTTCACGTTGACCTTCATCTCGGCGTCGCCGCCTTTGAGGCGATCCTTCACCGTCATCTCGAGGCCGAGGTTGCTCGATTTCAGCACCCCCTGAAAATTGTCCTTGTTGACGTTGATCTTCTCGCGCTCCGCCAGCGGCACGCCGGTTTCGGTTTGCGTGAAATCGCCGAGCACCATCAACCGCAGCGGCAGCTCCATTTTCTTCTTGGCGCCGCCTTTGAGCACCTCTAAAAAGAGGTTGATGCGAGCCGGGGGTTTCTCTTTTTGAAAACTTTCTGCCATGGGAAGGTCTCCTTAAAAATAAAATAATTGAAATTTTGCCGAAGCGAAGAATTGTAGATCGAATTCCTTGAAATTTGCATAACTAGTGTCTGTCCGGAAATACCGGTTTTTTAAAAAAGTTTGAGGTGAAATAAATGGCAGCATGGATGCCGGGAGTAACTTTTTTAGCTGTCGTAAACG
>JAKEEU010000171.1 GCA_022616415.1 Candidatus Zhuqueibacterota bacterium
CACTGGACTTCTCCTTAGAAACGGCTTCCCATGAATACCATCAGGTCAATGGATCGGCGCCTCTTCACGATCATTCTCGTTGTGTTCGTACAATTGTTAGGGGCGTCAATGGTCGTGCCAATTTTGCCCCTTTATGCCAAACGCGACTTCAACATGACCCCCGAAGTTATCACCCTCTTGGTAACAGCCTTTTTTGCCGCCCAATTTATCGCCGGCCCCTATCTTGGTCGCCTTTCCGACCGCTACGGGCGTGTTCCCATCCTGATTATCAGCCAAATCGGTACTGCCGTCAGTTTCGCCATGATCGGTTTTGCCCAGAGTGTGGAAGTCCTATTCTTGGCCCGCATTTTCGACGGCATCACCGGCGGCAATATCATCGTCGCACAAGCCTACGTCACCGACATCATGCCCCGCGAAAAGCGCACTCAAGCCCTCGGTTATATCTTTCTAGGCTTTGGTTTCGGTTTCGTCATTGGCCCCGCGCTCGGTGGATTATTGTCGGCGGAATTTGGCATTCGTATTCCATTTATCCTCGCTGCTATTGGGGCCACCGCCGTTGTCATCCTAACTTGGCTCACCCTTGATGAAACCCTTTCCCCCGAACAACGCGCCGCCAATCGTGCCGCCAAGGGCCGCGGTCTGCAACCCCGCGAGGTCATGGCCAATTATCCGCTCTTGACGCTTCTTTTTGTCGTTTTCGTCGGCCAATTTGGCTTTGGGCTGGTCATTTCAACCTTTGCTTTATACGGTGAAGCCGTCTTATTCGCCGGCCAAGGCGAGGCCGTCGCCAGTCGTGGCATTGGTTTATTGCTAGCTGTCTTTGGGCTGTTTCAGGTCGCGACCCAATTGTGGGTGCTTCAACCCCTTGTCAGGCGTTTTGGCGATGCACGTTTGGTCGCGGTAGGTGCGATCTTTCGCGGAATTGCGTCCTTCATTTTTGCCATCGTGACCACGCCGTTTCTGGCCGTTTTCGGCAATATGTCCTTTTCAATTGGCACTGGCATCATGATTCCGACTACCCAATCGCTTGCCACCGCCACGGTCGCTGACGAGTTTCGCGGCGGGGTTTTGGGCC
>JAKEEU010000172.1 GCA_022616415.1 Candidatus Zhuqueibacterota bacterium
ATTCGGTCACGGCGAACGATCTCGCGGATTGGTCGTATACTTTCGGGCTTTGTTATCTCAAAAATACGAAACCTGCCGCGTATTATCAGCCGATCTTGGATAGTTTGAATGCGCTTCGGGGAAAAAATGGCTGGTTCACGGAAAATTACGGAGGCCGGGCGAATTCGGCGCTCTCCGATGCCCGGGATGGGTACAAAAAAATTTGGCAAACCCACAATACGCGCAAGCTCGACGCCGTTCGAGAGGAAATTGATCGGCTGAATTTGCCGCCGGCCGAGCGCGCCGTCCTCCTTACCAGCCTCATTTTGGCGATGGATCGCGTGGATAGTACGCTCGGGCACCAAGTATCTTATCTCAAACAATGGGCGCCCCGTTCGTACAAAACGATGGAGCTGAGAGTTCCTTTCCTCATCGAAAATAGAAAGCCGCATACGGTGGTTCAAGGCGATATTTTCGATCTCGTCACCAAAAAGAAAAAATTCGACCTCGCTTATTTCGATCCACCCTACGGCTCGTCGAACGAAAAAATGCCGCCGTCGCGGGTGAGATATGCGTCGTATTATCATCTCTGGACCACAATTTGCCGAAACGATCGCCCGGAATTGGTCGGCGCGGCCAAACGGCGCGCAGATACTTCCGATACGATGACTGCGTCGATTTTCGAAGAGTTCAGAAAAAGCGAAAGCGGCAAATATATCGTCGTGGAGGCGATCGAGCGGCTGATCAAAAACACCCGCGCAAAATACATCGTGCTCTCGTACAGCAACCAAGGTCGCGCGACGCGAGACGAGCTCACTGAAGTGGTGCGCGGCCTCGGCCATAACTATCTCGTCCTTCAAATCGACCACAAAAGTCACGTCATGACGTCCATGCGTTGGACTCATGAATGGGCCTCACCGGACGACGGCCGCGTGAAAGAGTACTTATTCGTGATGAGCCGATCCGAAGATCTTCGCGCCGTGCAAGAAATCAGCGGCTCAAAAATGCCGCGATCAAAACCGCCGCTAAAATCAGCGCGGAAACCAGCGGCAAGAGCCACAAACGCGAGCGGCGCACGGGTGGCGGAGGTTGATGCGTAACGATCGGCGGCTCTTCGAACGTCGGCTCGGGCAACGATTCGATCGCGGGC
>JAKEEU010000173.1 GCA_022616415.1 Candidatus Zhuqueibacterota bacterium
GAGGCAACCCCATCCTGGACAAGTCGAATCGCTTCGCGCCACATGGCATGCATGATGCGGTTGCCGATGAAGCCCGGCACGTCGCGCTCAACCCGCACGGCAAATTTTCCGATCGACTCGATTAGCTGGCAAACGAGATCAAACACCTCTGGAGAAGAGTTCTCACCGCGGATCACTTCGACAAGCGGCATCAAGTGAGGCGGATTCCAAAAGTGCGCGCCAACCAGAAGATGTTCTATCCCGGCCAACCGACCCATGTGTGTGATGCTGAGACCGCTTGTCGCCGAAACAAAGATTGCACCGCGTGTTGCGGCACGGGTAAAGCGGCGGAGCAGTTCGGTTTTTTCTTGAATGTCCTCGCAAATGCACTCCATGATTAAATCCGCCTCACCGTCGAGGCGGCCGAGATCATCGCATATGCAAACCCTACCTGTAGTTTTGCGCGGCGGTCCAAGGTTTTCGTCCGTCCAAATGCGCAAAGAATTCAGCTTCGTTTCCACGCCGGCCAATTTGTCAGGATTTCGTGCCCACAGGAGGACGTCGAAGCCGGACCGCTCGAAGCATAGGGCGGCGGCAGTTCCCATTTGACCAATGCCGCAAATGGCGACTTTCGAAATTGCAGTCAGACTTTGCCCCATGCTGGACATCTCGGCATTTGTGTATTACTAATAACGGATCGTCGAGTGCTCGTGTGCGGATTTGTATGCATCAAAAACTAGACGTAACGACTTTAAGTTGTCGCTCGCGCACGTTTCCGGCACGTAATCTTTTTCACGGAAGCCACGCAGTAGATCGGCGTGGCAGTCGACAATGCTCGATTGAACGACAGCATAGGCCGGATCCACCCAAGAGTACATTTTCGGCGGAAAGCACCGACTGAATGTGCCTTCAGGTGTTGTCACACGGATCGAGTGTCCCGGTGCGAGTTCCAAGGAACCGCGATCGGCCTCCACAAATATCTGCGTTTCGGGAAACGGGTCGCGCTCCAGTGCATTGCCCGCATAGGCCAAATTGCAGACTACGGTCGTGCGACCTTGGTTCATGTTCATCACAACTGTCGCCGCATCTTCGCCCGCAATTTCGGCCTGAACACGATGCGTCACGCAATAGAGCGATTCCGTCTCTCCAAACAGGAAGCGTGCCACATCCAAAATATGAGTTCCAAGGTCGAGAAGGATTAGTTTGTCCGCGTTGCGCAACGAAGGCTGATTCTCAAACACTGGAAACCCGGTAATCATGTCGATCCGGCAGCGAAACGGCGTGCCGAGCCAGTTTTCCCGAAGGATCCGCGCAAAAACGCGTATAGGTCGCTGCCAACGCCAGTTTTCATGAATGAACAGCGGAAGGCCGGCGCTTGCAAATTTCTCGCAATGTTTTTCGGCCTCTGCCAGGGAAAGGCAAAACGGCTTTTGACAGATCGCGGGCACATGATGCGACGCTGCGAACTGAAGAAACTCTTCATGCGTCGATGCATCCGTAACGATGTCAACGAAATCCAGCTTTTCGTTACGGAAGAGTTCACCCGCATCGGAGTATACGTTCGGAACGCTAAATTCCTTTGCGAGCTCCACGGCTTTTGATCGAGTTCGATTGTACAGCGCAACACATTCCACTTCCGGCAACTCGTTCCACGCCGCAAGTTGAAATCGAGCCCAAAATCCGCAGCCGAACATCGCGAAGCGCGATGGCGATTCGACTACTTTTGGTGTCTCGGTCACGGCGTCCGCTCACGTCAAAACCCTAAGCGTGCATCCTATTCTCTTTTCCCCGACATCATCCCGTCGACGGCGACTGCCAGTACAAGCACAGCGCCAAGCACGATTCCCTGCCATTCTGAAGGAACGCGGCTGATGATTAGCAC
>JAKEEU010000174.1 GCA_022616415.1 Candidatus Zhuqueibacterota bacterium
AGAGACGTGCCGTTGCCGGAAGTCGATGCGGTGATTGGAAACCCGCCTTACGTGCGGCAGGAGCACGTTCCAAAGCGAAAAGAGCTGAAGCGGCAGAAAGGAGAGACCGAAGAAGCATACAAGGCGCGCCGCAAGACCAGCAAAGAATTCTTGCAGGAACTTTGTATCAATCTCTGGCCCGGATTAAAGCTCTCGGGAAGAAGTGACCTGCATTGCTATTTTTGGCCGGTGGCAGCAGACCTCCTCACTGAATCGGGATACTTCGGTTTTCTCACCTCTTCAGGCTGGCTCGACGTGGAATACGGCTTTGCGCTGCAAGGTTGGATTCTGAAGAATTTTAAGCTGATCGCAGTCATCGAGAGTCTTGACGAGCCTTGGTTTTCCGATGCGCGTGTCAAAACGGCTGCCACCGTCCTGCAGCGCTGCAATGATCAAAAAAGACGGATGGAGAACATGGTCAAATTCGTTCGGTTTCTGAAACCGGTAAAGGAAATTTTGGGCGAACGGCCATACGACGATGAAGCCGCGCGGCAAGCTGCTGCTGAATCGTTGCGACGGCTGATCCTTCAAACCAAGACGCCGTTTTCGAACGACCAGTTGCGCATCATACCGGTGCCGCAATCCGAACTTTGGAATGAAGGCGTGCGCGCGGGCAAGCTGCTCAAGCAAGCGTTTCTCGTCGCATCCGAGTCCGAAGAAGACGAGGAGGACGACGGTTCAGAGATCGAAGACGCGACTGCCACATATAGAATCGGCGCCGATTACGCGGCCGGAAAATGGGGCCGTTTTCTGCGAGCGCCCGACCTTTATTTCAAATTGCTTCGAGACTATCGCAACCGCTTTGTACGGCTCGGCGAAATTGCAGAGGTCAGATTCGGCATCAAGAGCGGCTGCGATGCTTTCTTCATGCCGCGCGATGTGACCAACGAGATGTTGACCGACATAAAGCAGGGCTTGCCATGGAACGATGTCGGTCTGATGACTTCGTGCACACGAAGCGAAATCCAGAGCGGTAAAGTTCGCATCGTGCGTGCTGGGGACAATACGCTGCATCCAATCGAAACAGAGTATCTTCGTCCCGAAGTCCACAGCTTGATGCAAGTCGAGCGGCCCGTGATCCGCGCAACCGATTTGGACCGCGTGGTCTTGTGGGTGAATAAGCCGCTCAGTGAATTGGCTGATACGCATGTTGCCAGGTACATTCGCTGGGGCTCGAAGCAGACGTTCCCTTCGAAGAAATCGAAAGCCGTTCCTGTACCGCAGCGGTCAACTTGTGCTTCGCGGCCGCTCTGGTACGACTTGACCACGGATAAAATCGGAGCCGCCTTTTGGCCGAAATCCCAGCAGTACCGCCACATCATTCCAGCCAACCCGGAAGCCTTGGTTTGCAACTGCAATCTCTACACTTTGGTTCCGGATTTAGCCAATCAGCACGAAAGTGTTGCACTAGCGGCGATTCTCAACAGCACCATTGTTGGGCTTTTTAAATGTTTTTATGGCCGATACGCCGGCACGGAAGGAAACCTAAAAACTGAGGTCGTTGATACGGTTCTTTTGGAAATTCCCGACCCTCGCGGCGTATCCCCGCAATTGGCTGAGCGCCTTTCGAAAGCTTTGCAACGCATGATCCAGCGGGAGGTAACACATTTGGTTGATGAGGCAATGCTTCAATGCCATTCTGAGGAGGCAATGCGAGAAATTCTGCGTCGACCTCCCGAACTCCCAAGTGAATTATGTCATGAAGACCGACGCGAATTGGACGATTGCGTCATCGACCTCATCGGCGTGAGCGACAAAAAGCAGCGCCAAGAATTGCTCGATGAGCTCTATCGTGGAACGACCGAATACTACCGCTACGTGCGCACGCAAGAGATTCAAGCGATGGTGAATCGCTCTGGAAAAAAAGGCCGTCGTCTGGGGCCGCAGGACTTAGCCGAAAGCATTTGGAATTCGCTTGCAGAAACTGAGAAAAGCCCTCCCATCATTGAATGGATCAAGTCATTTTGCAGCGGTACCGAAGTCGTTGAAATTCCCGAAGGCAAACCAGAAGCGTTGGGCGCGGCAGACATGTTCAATCCGACAAGCGTGAACTTCAAAGGTAGTAAGGAAAATCATCTCATAAGTTAAATGACCCCCGGCAAAGCCGGGGGCTTATTGGGTGAGCGCCTCAAAGGCGCCGATAAAACCGTGAGCCGCCCAAGGCGGCTAAAACTCTGTGCAAGCCGATCATCGTTTACAAATTAAACCGGGCACATGGTTTACACTTTTTTGTCACTTAGTTCCGTGCCAGCCTTTCGCTGGCTGTATCTTTTTGG
>JAKEEU010000175.1 GCA_022616415.1 Candidatus Zhuqueibacterota bacterium
CTGGAAAAACGAGAACAAGAGAGTACGCCCATGGAAGAATTGTTGGCGATGTTAACCAAATGAATTTTAAAGAACTCATTGAAATAGGCCTGACGGCAATGCCCCCGGCCCCCTTCTCTTGAAAGAGAAGGGGGAGAACAGGTTCAAGGCCCATTGCACTAGTGCACTGTTTTTTTACCATGATTTTTGTAGCCCCGGCCCTTTGTCCCGCCCCGTCTCCATAGGTTTGTACGGAAGCGGGACGGGGTGGGCCGCTGTCGAAGTCAATAAATTCGCGGTTGTAACAGTGCCCCACAAGGGGGCAGGACTACGAAATTAAAGGATCAATGGTTGGTGCCGTTGTCGATGGACCGCAGCGGTTGCAACAGTGCCCCACAAGGGGGCAGGACTACGAAATGAAAGGATCAATGGTTGGTGCCGTTGTTGATGGATCGCAGCGGTTGCAACAGTGCCCCACAAGGGGGCAGGACTACGAAATGAAAGGATCAATGGTTGGTGCTGTTGTCGATGGACCGCAGCGGTGCAACAGTGCCCCACAAGGGGGCAGGACTACGAAATTAAAGGATCAATGGTTGGTGCCGTTGTTGATGGATCGCAGGTACAGAAAGAAGGTTCGCACTTGCTCGTTCTCCGGATTCTCCAGCCAGGCTTGGGCGGCATAAGTGAGCGCCTGGTCGGCCTGCCCGGCATGATACAAGGCGCGAGAAAGGCGCAGCAGCAGGTCATCTTGTGACGCGCCTGGATCCGGCGTGTGGATTTCGCGGATCGATAAGGCCTTGCGATAATTTTCTTCGGCCTCGGCAAAGCGGAGGGTCTTGTAGTAAAAATCTCCCAGCCGCACCCGCAGCCGATCCACCGTGTCGGCGGCACATGCAATCGAGCGCTTCAGGAGGGCTTCAATCTCGCTGCCATCATACCCCACCGTCGAGGAGGCCCTTGGCATATCATAAGTGAATCTCTGCCAGGCATAACGCTCCAGGGTCGCGGCATCGTTGGGCTTGAGCTTAGCCAGACGCTGGCGATACCTCAAACATTCTTCCTGCCTTCCCAGAAACTCGGCGGCTGCCGCCAATTTTTCGAGCGCTGCGACGCTGTCGGCATGCGCCGCATGATGCGCCGCCAACAGAGAGTAGCCGTAAGTTATATTGCCGCGCGGGAATGTGGCGTGGAGCACTCCTATTCTTGACCACTCCTCAGCGGTGACCGGCGTTTGCGCGAGATATTGGGTCAGGAACAGCTCATTATTGCGAAAGCTCATGCGTTCGTCGTACGTAAAAAATGCCAAGTTGCCGCGATTGACGAAAAAGGCGCGCGGCGCGCGGTATTCCAGCAGCGGGCGGTCTTCGGTGTTGAGCGCTCCCGGCCCGACATATTGGTCCAATGCCTCTTCAGTCATGATCTGTAATGACAACAAGGTCGGAACGTCGGTGATTTGGATGCGGGAGAGGCTTGCTTGCACCCTTTCAGCTTCGAGTTTCGCTTTGATTGCCGCGGGGTCGAAGGCAATGGGTTGCTTTGCGCCCATGACAATAAAATCCGTGGTCAACGATTGCCAGACCGTCATATACGGGAATACGGAGCGAAACGTTCTGAACGCCAGCCTGGCCGTCTCATCGTCCATTTCATATAAATGAAACCATTGCACCATCAAGCCGTCGGCGGTGAGTCGTTGCTTGCATTGCTGCAGAAATTCGGTGGTGTAGAGATTGCCGATTCCGGCAATCCACGGGTTGGTCGGCTCACTCACGATCACGTGGTATCGGCGCGGTGTCAGCTTGAGAAAGGCGAGCGCATCATCCACGTGGAGCCGCGTCCGCGGGTCGGCAAGCGGCCGGTGGCTCACCGCATGAAAAAATTTGGAAGCCTCAACAACTTCAGGCGATATTTCGGCGCATTCCACCCATTTTACGTCATGCGCCAACACACTGCCCAGCGTGATACCGCTGCCGAGACCGATAACAAAGACACTGTCGGGCTTGGGGTGAAAAAGCATGGGCAATTGCCCCACCAAGGTTTGTGTCGGCAGATCGCCGCTGGACGAGGCGTCGGCTTTGCCATTGACGACGAGCACTTGCTGCGGCCTGCCCGCCGGGTCGCGATCTTCCACGACGGCAACGGTTGCCGATCGTCCTTCTCGATAGTATAACAGCTTCTGCCTGGTGAACATGCCGGAGAAGGACGAATAACTTTTCGGCGCCGGCGCGTTTCTGTTTATCAACCTGAAGACGCCGGAGAGGCTCACCGACCGGCTCCAGTTAGGCGTAATCAGAAGCGAAAGCGCGGTGACGGCGAATAATGCAAAGGTTCCAGCCAGCCGAACTTTTGGGGGCATGCTCGTGCCGAAGAACAAAACGAGAAGCACCATCAGAACATTCAGGCCAATCCCCACTTCGATGGTATGCTTGATGCCGACGGCAGGAATGAGGACCAGGCCGGCGAGAATCGAGCCGAGGACCGTGCCCCAGGTGTTGATGGAGAAGACGCTGCCGATCGCCTTGCCCAATACACTGAGGCTGCGCGTGGCGATGCGACTGGCAACGGGCAGGGTCATTCCCATAAAAATCGTGGGAACAACCATGACGGCAAAGCAGAAGACAAATTCCAATGTGAGAAAGAGAGGATAGGTCGCTTCCGAGCGCTGGAGAATTTTGCCGAGATGCACGAAGTAGTAGGGCAAACGGCCGTAGATCGGCAGGGTGGCGCATAATGCCAGCGCGACGCCCGCCTGGCAGACGGCCAGAAAGGCGAAGAGGTTTTTTACCCGAATGATGAAGTGTGAAACGATCCAGCTTCCCAGGGCGATGCCGGTGATAAAAGCGATCAGCATCAGGGAAAAGGAATACGTGGACGACCCCAGTATTGGAATCAGCAAACGCACCCAGCCGATTTCATACAGCATGGCTGCCATGCCGGAGACGCCCGCAACGACGAGGGCAACCGACATTTCCCTGCCGGCAAATACCTGTTCGGCTTCCGGCGCCGTCTCGCTCCCGGAGGCGGTGGTCCGAGATACACGCTGGTTGAGAAACAATGCACCCAGGCCAATCGCCAGATTGACCGTGGCCGTCATGAACATGGAGGCGCGCAGACCGAGGATGGGGACAAAGGCAAAACCGCCGATGGCCGATCCGAGCACGGCGCCAAAACTATTGAGAAAATAAAGCACGGCAACATTCTTCCCCGCATCCTCCAGACTCCGAGAAAGCGCTTTGACGAGGACGGGCAGGGTGCCGCCCATGAGCACGGTTGGCAGCAAAAGCGTCAGCAGGCTGAGCACAAATTTCATTGCCAAAACCGTCACACTATCGCTGGGGAGATTGGTGGCGTGGACCAAGGAGATGAAGGCTTCGCGCAAAAATCCAATGAAGGCGGGGTAGAACAAGCAATAGACACCAATGCCCAATTCCAGGCAGGCGTAAACAAGGAGCGGCTGTTTTGCCACATCGGCGCGCCGGCCCCAAAGCCAGGCGCCGATGGCCAGGCCGCCCATAAACGTGGCCAGCACGACGGTTTGCGCGTGTGTGGTGTTGCCCAAAAACAGCGAGAGGTACTTAAACCAGACGATTTGATAAATAAGGCCGGTTATTCCTGAAAGGATAAACAGCAATGCGACAGTAAGCTGCAAAGTTTTGTTGGACATTGTTCACCAAAAGAGGTTTTTGCTGCATAATTGCCCCCAACTTCATCACACCCAGGACTTTTAAAAATGGCACTTGGGGGATTACCTGTAAATGCCTGATGTTGCGGAAAATTGTCCGCACAAAAGCCTCCTGAAACCGCATCGTAACTATTCAGCGATTGACCCCGATTATCGGGGTTGGTACGGCAAGTAACACCACAATGTCATCCCGTAGGGATCTTGCTTAATATTTAGCACAGTGCTTGACATGAACAAGATGCTTCCAGCATGACATGTTACTTGGAAGGTACAAAAAGCGGCTGTCATCCCGCCGGCGGCGGAATCTTTTTTCATTTCGAGTACAGTGCTAGTGCGAAAAAAGATTCTTCCAGAATGACATGCGTGGGGATGGCTGAATAGTTACACCGCATCGAGGCATTAGGGTTTGTCGATTTACGCAACCTGAAAAAATTGAAGTATTGAATCTGATAAATGGCACGATATGCAGACGCGGGTTGGATGCTCCTATTCCATCAAAATGAAGCGTGAAAATGCAGTACGGCAAGGATTATTCCTTGGAGATAACCTCCGAGGCGGTCCATTACAATCAGTGGATATATGACCTCATGCACCCTTACCTCGGGGCTCGTGTTCTCGAGCTCGGAGCAGGTATTGGCGTCATGACCCCTTTTTTTCTGCTGGAAGGACGCGAGGTGACGGCCATTGACATCGACGAACAGCTTGTTCACCGCCATCGACAACGAGTCGCTGCAAGTCCCCGGCTGACCGTTTCATGTGTCTCCATCCAGGAGCTCGCCGCAAAAAATGAATACCGGGAGGCGTTTGACGCCGTGGTATCTTCGAATGTTTTGGAGCATATTCCGGATGGAACCGACCGCGAGGCGGTGATGGCCATGTCCGGTTTACTGAGGCCTGGAGGCTTTGCGGTTCATTGGGTGCCGGCATGCCAATGTATTTTTGGCAGCCTCGATGCTTCGTTTGGCCACCAGCGCCGGTACAACCGGAAAATGGCGCAAGCGCTTTTCGGGCAAGCCGGTTTTGAAATCGTTTCCTGCCAGTATTGGAATATGCCCGGGTTTGTGGGGTGGTGGCTGTATGGCCGCAGACGGCATATCAAAGCGTTGTCACGATCTTTTACCCTGACCTACGATCGTTTTGTGGTGCCGCTGATACGAGTGATCGAACCGCGGTTATGGCGGCCATTTGGCCAATCACTTTTGATCGTGGCGCGGCGACAGGATTTGTAAATTCATGAAGAAAAACACCGGATGAAACTGTCCATTATCATTCCCGTTTACAACGAGCGGCACACGATAAAAGAGATCATCGAACGGGTGATGAGATTGCCATGCTCGAAACAAGTCATCGTTGTAGATGACGGATCAACCGATGGAACCGGTGAGATCCTGAAGCAGCTTGAAAGGGGAGAAGAGCTTGTCCGCATGTTTCACGAGCATAATCAAGGCAAGGGCAAGGCCATACGAACGGCTTTATCGGCTGTGAATGGCGAGGTCATTGTCATTCAAGACGCCGATCTGGAATATCATCCTGAGGATTACCCCAAAGCGCTCGAGCTGATCGAGAGGGGCTGGGCAGACGCCGTTTTTGGCTCGCGTTTCCTGGGGCCGCACCGCGTATTTTTATTTTGGCATTACGCCGGGAATAAGCTTCTCACCTTCCTTGCCAACTTGATCACCTCCGGCATTCTCACCGATATGGAAACGGGTTTTAAAGTCATCCGCACCGATGTCCTCAAGGCGCTGGACATACGATCTTATACATTTGACTTCGAGGTGGAAGTTACCGTCAAACTCTTCCGATTCGGATATCGTGTATATGAAATTCCCATCATGTATACCGGGCGCGATTATGATGAAGGCAAAAAAATTACCTGGCGAGACGGCGTACGCGCCCTCTTCGCCCTGTTAAAGTGGGGTTTTCTCATTCGCAGCCGGACGAGATGATCGGTGAAAAAACAATGGAACCACAAAGTTTTGGCTGTGGCAATGGCCGCGCCATGGTAAAAACTCAAAAATCGATCATTATCATTGTATTCATTCAGAGCTTTCTGTTTTTTGGATTATTATCGGTCTATTTTGGCAAGGATAACAATTGGGATCTGAGAAATTATCATTATTACAATGCTTTTGCGTTCCTGCACAACCGTCCTGGCTTTGATTATCTGCCTTCTCAACTGCAAACCTTTCTCAATCCGATTCTCGATCTGCCGTCCTATTACCTGATCCAAAACACTCATCCCATTTTGGCGGGATTTATCCTGGGTGGAATTCATGGAATCAATTACTGGATCATATTCGTTCTATCTCTGCTGCTTTCCAATTACACCCTGGCGCGCGCGCCGACGATCGTAAAGTTACTTTTCGCCTTGAGCAGCGCCGGAGTCGGTGTTTACGGCTCCGGCTTTCTGCCGCGCTTGGGTACCACGACCAATGACAATCTGGTCAGTATTTTTGTGCTGTTATCCTTGTTACTGATCATCAAAAGCGCGATCACGGGCGGCGCAACTTGCGGCCGCAAACAAAAATTCTGCGTGTTGGTCTCCGGCTGCATCATGGGGATGGGAATAGGCTTTAAGTTGACGGCGGCGATCCATGGCCTGGGCATGATGGTCGCGCTGCCTTTTTTGTATGGACGCTGGAAAGAGAGGCTGCTCACTTCTTGTTACTGGAGCACGGGCATGGTGTGCGGATTTCTCCTGTCCGCCGGGGCTTGGATGATGAAAATGTGGAGCATGTTCGGAAATCCGATATTCCCATTCTTTAATGGCATATTTAAGTCGCCGTATATGGCCGCCGTCAATTTTTCCGACCGGCGATATTTCCCGGAGGATTGCTTGCAGGGATTCCTGTATCCTTTTTATTTTGCCTTCACCGATACGCGCGTGTTGGAGTATCCCTTTCGGGATATACGGTGGGCCATTATATACGTTTTGCTGTTTTTGCTGCCGTTCGTTATGATTTTAAGCAGGCATAAAATCAATGATCGTGCTAAACGATCTCAAACTACAGCAGACCGGGACACTAGCTTCACGCGAATTGCAATTTTTATGATCGTATTTTTTACCAGCTCGTATTGTATTTGGCAACTGCGTTTTTCCGTATACCGATACATTGTGGCGCTGGAGTTATTAGCGCCGATCATAATCATGATCTTGATCACGCTGATTAATCGCCAAAACACCTTCAGAATCGTCTTAACGGCATCGATTTTTCTGGGCATTATCGTCGCGGTGCAAAGGCCCTATTCGGAAAGGCTGGCATGGAAATCTTCTTTTTTTGAAATTGAAGTGCCAGAGATTAAAAATCCGGAAAATATCATTATAATCATTACCCAGACAAACCCGTGGTCCTATTTATTTCCACACTTTCCCGCCGCCATCCGGTTTGTGCGAGTCAATACCAATCTAACCACGCCGGGCGATAAAAACAAGTTTCAGGCGGAGATGGAAGATCTCCTGGAAAAACATGTGGGCCAGTTCTATCTATTGTCCAGCACGATCTATGAAATAGAAGATCGTGAGATCATTGCCAGGTATGGATTAAAATTAGCCTGCAACGAAGGGGCTGCCATAAAATCCAAGCACGAGCTTCCCGGCCTTGTGCTCTGGAGATTGGAAAGACTGCATGAGCGGGCACAATGAGTCAGTAAGGGGCTGCGCAAAAATAACTTTACATTGCGAATTTCGTTCACAGTTTCACAGGAACTCATCCCCTAAATCCCCTTCTCTTAAAAAGAGAAGGGGACTTTTAGAGCCTTGAACCTGTTCTCCCCCTTCTCTTTCTAAGAGAAGGAGGCCGGGGGGATGAGTTCAGATGGTTCCAGAACTCTTAGCTTGACACCTATGTTCTAAGGGGGTGAGATTTAATAAATGGGCCATTTATTGAGTTTTGCATAAGTAATGAGAATCGAAATCAGAGCACCGCAACATGAATGTTGCGTTACGTTGTATTCCGTTTTATTTTTTTTACGCATTTTACAAAAAGTTTGGTAATATAGAAACGTTGAACAATCAGGCCGGGATTATCACCTCACGTCAATGCACCTGACGCATCTTTCCAGGCTTCTCTGTGTGAGAGAGATGGGGAACGAGCGGTGTTTATTACCTCAATACAATGCGCCTCGGCGCACCTTTCCAGGCTTCTCTGTGTGAGGGAGATGGAGAAAAAGACGGTTTTCCGTCATCAATCAACTTGCGTCTGCTTTTCATCAATACCGCATAGGAGGCTGTGATGCAAAAATTATTTTCTACCGTTCTCGCTGCTTTTATGGCGTTGGCTGGGAGTGTGCTGGCACAAACCTTCGCCTTGAAACATACTTTCCAGAACCAGACACCAGGCGATTCCTACCAGTTTGGCGCCGCGGTCGCCGCGGTTGGCAACAACGTTCTCGTTGGAGAACCCCAACCCGATGGCGCCGGTCCAGGGGCAGCTTATCTCTTCGATGGCAATACCGGCGCTCTGCTTTTGACTTTTTCGAAATCAACCCCGGCCGGCGACGAGCTGTTTGGCAGAGCCGTCGCCGGTGTTGGCAACAACGTGCTCATCGGCGCACCTGGCGCCAACGCGGGCGTCGGAGAAGCTTACTTGTTCGATGGCACGACGGGTGCTCTGCTTCATACCTTCACGATTCCAAGCCCAATCCCCGGAGATCAATTCGGTTGGGCAGTGGCCGGCGTTGGCAATAATGTGCTCATCGGCGCACCAGGCGCCAACGGGGACATCGGAGAAGCTTACCTGTTCGATGGCTCGACCGGGGATTTGCTTCACACCTTCACCATTCCAAGCCCGACAATCATGGATCAGTTCGGCTACTCCGGTGGCCGGGGTTGGCAACCATGTGCTCATCGGCGCGCCAACTCATGACACCGGCGAGACCAACGCCGGCGCCGCCTATCTCTTCGATGGCGCCACCGGCGTTTTGCTCCAGACCTTCACGAACCCCACCCCGGTTCTTTCCGACCAATTCGGCTTCGCCGTTGCCGGTGCCGGCAACAATGTTCTCGTTGGGGCGCCTTTTGATGATAGCGGGGTCACCAACGCCGGTGCGGCTTATCTCTTCGATGGTACCACCGGGGGTTTGCTGCAAACTTTTCTGAATCCTGCTCCCGGTCCCGCCACGAATGACCTCTTCAGCTTTTCCGTGTCGGCTTTTGGCAGCAATGTTCTCATTGTCGTGGGGACGCCGCAGGATGCTCCCGCCGAAACCAACTCTGGCACGGCGTACTTGTTTGATGGCAGCACCGGCAGCCTGCTGCAAACCATTCTCAATCCGGACACGACGCCAGACGCTGGAGATCAGTTCGGTTTCGCCGTTGCCGCCGCTGGAAATAATCTTATCATTGGCGCGCCCACGGACGACGACCCCGGGGCAACTGATGCCGGGTCTGCTTACCTCTATTCCTCCGGCAATCAGCCTCCGGTTGCGGACGCCGGCGCCGATCAATCGGTCGAATGCACTTCGCCTTCAGGTACGCCCGTCACCCTGGACGGCTCCAACTCAACTGATCCCGACGAAGATCAACTGACTTTCACGTGGCGGGAGAATGGCGATGACATTGCCACCGGCGAAATCGCCGAAGTTACGCTTGGTCCCGGTACGCATACCATCGAGCTGACCGTGGATGACGGCAATGGCGGCACCGCAACGGATCAAGTGATCGTCACCGTGAAAGACCCTCAGCCCGCGGTCATTGCGCAAATCAACGCGCCGGTTGACCCGATCCAAGTAAACACTGCAATAAATACAAGCGCTACGTTTACAGATGCATGCGTGGTTGGTACCCACACGGCGCTTTGGGACTGGGCTGACGGCAGCACCTCTCCAGGCACGGTCGATGAAACGAATGGCACTGTAACCGGCAATCATACTTATACCACTGCCGGAGTTTACACTCTCAAGCTAACCGTAACCGATAACGCCGGCAAGTCTGGTGAAGCCTTTTTCCGATACGTGGTTGTTTACGATCCCATCGCTGGCTACGTGACTGGCGGTGGCTGGATTGACTCGCCGCCCGGCGCTTATGTTGACAATCCCGGCCTCACGGGCAAAGCCAACTTCGGATTTGTTTCCAAATACCCAGAAAGCAAGACCACGCCGAAAGGGAACACCCAGTTCAACTTCAAAGTTGCGGACCTGAAATTCCACAGCACCAGTTATGATTGGTTGATGGTCGGCGGGGCGCATACGAAATACAAAGGCTCCGGCACGATCGACAACAGTGGCGATTATGGCTTCCTGGTAACTGCTACCGATGGCCAGATGAACGGTGGCGGAGGCGTTGATAAGTTTCGCATCAAAATCTGGAGCAAGGCAACCGAAACCGTTGTCTACGACAACCAGTTTGGCGCTTCTGAAGATGCGGACGCGGGTGATCCCATTGCGGGCGGCAGCATCGTTATTCACAGCACGTCTTCAGCCAAGAGTAGCGAGACCTCAGCAGATGATGCCATGCCAGTTGCTTTGCCAGAAAGCTACGCTTTGCTTCAAAACTATCCCAACCCCTTCAATCCCGAAACCGAGATTCGCTTCCAGCTTCCGGAAGCCAGCCACGTCACGGTGAAAATCTTCAACACGCTGGGCGAAAATATTCGCACGCTGGTAGATAGCGATTTTGCCGCCGGCACGCATGCCGTGCGTTGGAATGCGCGGAATGAGCGTGGAGAAAAGGCGCCCAGCGGGGTATATTTTTATCAACTGGTCACGCCGCGCTTTACCGAGACCAAGCGGATGATTTTGGCAAAGTAGATGGTGCTTTTTTCAAAATCGGAACGGAGTGCAAAATCCCGGCGCTGGTTGGTTTTGCACTCCGTTTTATATTTTTACGCACTTTACAAAAAGTTTGGTACTATAGAAATGTAGCAAAATCAGGCCGGGCTTATTACCTCGGGTCAATGCACCTGACGCACCTTTCCAGGCTTCTCTGTGTGAGAGAGACGGGGAAAAAGACGGTTTTCCGTCATCAATCAACAACATCGGCTTTTCATCAATACCACACAGGAGGCTGTGATGCAAAAGTTATTTTCTACCGTACTCGTTGCTTTTATGGCGTTGGCCGGGGGCGTGCCGGCGCAGACATTCGGCTTGAAACATCCTCTCAAGAGCCCAGAGCCGGGCGAATCATACAACTTTGGCGCCGCCGTCGCCGCCGTTGGCAACAACGTTCTCGTCGGGGAACCCAAAAGTGCCAATGGCGGGACCGCTTATCTGTTCGATGGCATTACCAGCGCTCGACTTTTGACTTTTCCTAACCCAACCCAGGTCAGTTTCGAGGAGTTTGGCAGAGCCGTCGCCGCTGTTGGCAATAATGTGCTCATCGCCGCACCATTGACCAACGGGGGCGCCGGCGCGGCGTACCTGTTCGATGGCTCGACCGGAGCGCGGCTTCTCACCTTTACCAATCCAAGCTCGACCTTGGATAAGTTCGGCTTCTCCGTCGCCGGTGTCGGCAGCCATGTGCTCATCGGCGCGCCTTCTGCCAACGGGGGCGCCGGCGCAGCGTACCTGTTCGATGGCGCTACCGGGGATTTGCTTCGCACCTTCACCATTCCAAGCCCGACCATCATGGATCAGTTCGGCTACGCCGTAGCCGGTGTTGGCAGCCATGTGCTCATCGGCGCGCCAGGGCACAGTAGCGGAACCGGCGCCGCTTATCTCTTCGATGGCTCCACCGGCGCTCTGCTCCAGAAATTCACAGACCCCTTCCCGAGCAATTCCGACCAGTTCGGCAGCGCGGTTGCAGGTTTAGGCAACAATGTGCTCGTGGGTGCGCTATTCGGTGATACCCCTGGCACAGAGGATAACATTGGCGCGGCTTATCTATACGATGGCACTGCCGGTGGTTTGCCGCAAATTTTTCTGAACCCTGGTCCACCCCCTTCTGCGAGCGAGCAGTTCGGCTTTTCCGTGGCGGCTTTTGGCAGCAATATCCTCATCGTTGTCGGGGCGCCATTTGACAACCAGGGAGCAACCGCTGCTGGGGCGGCTTACTTGTTTGACGGCAGCACCGGCAGTCTGCTTCAAACTATTTTCAACCCGACTCCGGGCATCGGAGATCAGTTCGGTTTCGCCGTTGCCGCCGCGGGAAATAACCTTATCATTGGCGCACCCGCGGACGACGACGCCGGGGCATCTGATGCCGGGTCTGCTTACCTCTATTCCCCAGGCAATCAGCCTCCGGTTGCGGATGCGGGTGCAGACCAAAATGTCGAATGCACTTCGCCGGTAGAAACGCTCGTCACTCTGGACGGCTCGGCTTCGACCGATCCGGACAATGATCAGCTCACTTACACCTGGTGGGAAAACGGCAGCATGATTGCCGGGCCAACGAACAACGCCACTTCGCAAATGACACTGGCCCTGGGCAGCCACACCATCAAGCTGACTGTGGATGACGGCAAAGGCGGCACGGGCACTGATGAGGTGATCATCAACGTGGTGGATACGACGCCGCCAACGATCACATTGTTGGCGCCGCTCACGCTGTGGCCGGCGAATCGTAAATATAACACGATCAGCGTCACGCAATGCGTTGCGTCTGTAAGCGATGCGTGCGGGGGAAGCATTCCGGCCAGTCAGGTGAAAATTGCTGCAGTCAGCAGCGACGAGCCGGTTGATGCGCTTGATCATGATATCGTCATAGCAGGCGATTGTCAATCCGTCGACCTGCGAGCGGACCGGGATAAACAGGGCAACGGGCGTGTGTATACCATTGAGCTGACGGTGACGGACCTGAGTGGAAACGTTGCAACCGCCTCCTACACAGTTGCGGTACCAGCAAGCAATAACCAGGCCGCAGTGGATGACGGTCCGGTCTACACCGAGATCAGCAATTGTGAAGGCGCGGCGATCACGAAAACGTCGAACGGCAGCGAGGACGGCGAGGCGAACGAGATGACAGATATTGCGGCGCCGGAAAGCTATGCGCTTGCGCAAAACTATCCGAATCCCTTCAATCCCGAAACCAAGATTCGCTTCGCGCTGCCGGAAGCCAGCCACGTCACGGTGAAAATCTTCAACACGCTTGGTGAAAATATTCGCACGCTGGCAGACGGCGATTTTGCCCCCGGTACGCATGCCTTG
The DNA here is from genome assembly GCA_022616415.1 of Candidatus Zhuqueibacterota bacterium. GTDB lineage: Bacteria > Zhuqueibacterota > Zhuqueibacteria > Zhuqueibacterales > Zhuqueibacteraceae > Zhuqueibacter. The sequence goes on from JAKEEU010000175.1 coordinate 12,740, forward strand.
CGTTGGAATGCGCGGAATGAGCGGGGAGCAAAAGTGCCCAGCGGGATATATTTTTATCAACTGGTCACGCCACGCTTTTCTGAGACCAAGCGGATGATTTTGGCAAAATAGTGGTGCTTTTTTCAAAATCGGAACGGGGTGCAAAATCCCGGCGCTGGTTGGTTTTGCACTCCGTTTTATATTTTTACGCGCCTAACAAAAAGTTTGGTAATAAGAAATATTGAACAATCAGGCCGGGCTTATTACCTCGGGTCAATGCACCTGACGAACCTTTCCAGGCTTCTCTGTGTGAGAGAGACGGAGATAAAGACGGTTTTCCGTCATCAATCAACTTGCATCTGCTTTTCATCAATACCGCATAGGAGGCTGTGATGCAAAAGTTATTTTCTACCGTTCTCGTTGCTTTTATGGCGTTGGCTGGGAGTGTGCTGGCGCAAACCTTCGTCTTGAAACATACTTTC
>JAKEEU010000176.1 GCA_022616415.1 Candidatus Zhuqueibacterota bacterium
CTGGAAAAACGAGAACAAGAGAGTACGCCCATGGAAGAATTGTTGGCGATGTTAACCAAATGAATTTTAAAGAACTCATTGAAATAGGCCTGACGGCAATGAGCCCTACCCCCTTGTGGGGTACTGTGGAATCCCAAGCGTTCTGTTAACGACAGCGGCCCGCAAGGGGCCGAGATTACAATAACCACTGACACGCGATTACAAACCCACCGGCCATGCCTCCATCATATCGCTCCATGGCCATTCATCTGGCACATTGCACAAACCTTTGCGGACTGGATTTTCCAAAGTATATTCCGCAATCTCAAGAAAATCGTCTTCTTTGCGAAGGCCGTGATCGTATGAGCCGGGTTGCCACAGAGCTCCTTTCCAACCGAGCGGCCAACTTTGATTGGTGGTTTTGCCTTTGAATCGTTCCGTAAATGTCAAAACCGAAGCACCGAGTTCGCGTGGACTTATAAGCAGGTGCAGGTGATCCGGCATAAGGCAATAAACAAAAACATTGCAGCGATGGGTTTCACGAGTTTCGCGCAACGTATCGATTACCATGCGGTTGATATCGGCGTGTACAAACGGCGTTTGGAAAAGATAAGCACGAATGGTGAAAAACCAAATGATGCCGGGTTGCTCATACGTTTCCCGTGGCAGCCGTTTATTGCGAGGTTTCATCGGAAACCATTTGGGGCGTTCACGCATATTTCCCTCCGAAAGTGTGTGAATATCTCACCACAAGATAATACGTAGTCCCCGCCCCTAAATTTGAGCTACTACTATTTTGGGGGTTCGTCATTTCAATTTCAACAATTCAGAGTTGCGATTGTACTCGACATAGCGGCACTCAATGTACCGACATAGCGGCCCACAAGGCTACGCCAGCTGGGGGCCGGGGCTACTTTTGTCCGCTTTGTACTTGTCATAGCGACCCACAAGGGGTCGGGACTACTTTTGCTCGCCGAGCATCCTGCCGATTTCATCCAAACTATTGGCGGCAAATTCATACGAATTCGTGTTGATAAATTTCTGATCGTGACTGAGGCCGATCAGCAGCCGCACTTTGATCAGCTCTTCGTCCGCGGCTTGCAAAAGCGGCAGTTTGACCTTGCGATGGTTGGCGATCACCAGATGCTCGAGAAATTCGAGGAAGTGATTCTCCAACCGCACGGCGATGGAAAACCGGTGGCTCTTGGGGAACTTGCCGGTGTGATCCATGAGCCATTTGCAAAAATCATAACTCTTTTGAATGACTTTGAATTCTTCCGCCACGATGCACCTCCTTGAATTTTCAAAAAATTTTCGAGGCAAAAGCAACAGCTTTTCAGATTATCAGAAATCAGATGAACAGATTATCAAGACTCGGCGGCCAACACCACACGAAAACCCCCGTTGAAGTCCCAGCTAATGGGGTAGCCCCTGTTGCGATACGCGCCGCGCATCCTGTCGACTGCACTTGCCCATGAGCCACCACGCAGGACGCGAATATTGCCAGTGTCAAGGCCATGCGGATCTTTTACGGCACCACTTTTTTTGCATTCGGCGTAATATTTGTCACCATAGCAATCCAGACACCATTCCCACACATTGCCAGCCAAATCAAAAATCCCATCCGGCGTAGCGCCCAGCGGAAAACTGCCAACTGCCGTGGTGCGATTAATGACTTCGCCATAATTGGCATACTCAATAGTTGGCTCGGCGTTCCCCCACGAATATTGGCGGCCAGCGTTACCTCACGCCGCAAATTCCCACTCCGCCTCGGTCGGCAGCCGCACGATTTCTTTTTTGCTCCCAACCAATTACGCGGATAACCAGGCACAAAACGCTTCGGCTTCAAACCACGAAACCCCCACCACCGGATGATTGGCGAAATTCCAACGCTTGTCCTCCCAATATCGCGGCGCATGCCATTTTTCTTCATTACGCCACTTTTTTCCGTCCTTGCTCCACCAGCGGTCATCCTCATAGCCGCCGGCTTGCACGAATTTTTCAAACTGGGCGTTGTTGATCGGATACTGGCTGATTTTAAAAGGTGCCAGCTCAACTTCGTGCGGCGGGCCATTCTTATCATCACCCATGATAAACCTGCCGCCGTTCAACGGCACCCACATCACCGGATCGAAATCACAAACGCCTGGTCGCGGATCACCCAATTCACTCAGGGCGCGTCCAGCTTCCACGCGCTCGGTCGCGGAAAGCAATCCGCGCTCAATCAACGCGACCAAGTTGCGGATCAAGCGATCCAGATAGGGCTGGCCGCCACCCGCCACCTTGTCGGTCTTGATCCTTTCATGGCCGATTTCGAGGGCAAAGTTCGCCGACCACAGAACACCGCGCCATTTCGTCGCGTCGTCAGGGGCAATCGGCTCAATGGGGCAGAGCCCGTACGCGGCATTCTCTGCCAGGCGGGGCATTTCCGCATTGTGCAAGAGATCTTCCAATCCGAGCTGGGCGGCTAATTGCCAATAATCGCCTTCGGCCAGTTTTTCCAAAAGCTCGTTTTCAAAACCCTGCCGGCTTTTGGCGAGAAAAGCGCCGGCAAAATATTCCTGAAACGTGCGATGCGGAAACGCATACACCGCGGTCTCGGCGCCGCCGCGGCCCACCAACAGCCCGGCAGTCTGATCCACGTACTCGAGAAACGCGCCGGCTTTTTCCCACGGTTTTTCCAGCGCCGCAAAATGCCGCTCGAGAATCGTGAAAGCTTGGCTGCGGGTGATGTCTGCCGCCTCTTTGCCTTTGCCGGTACGATGGGCGTTGTAAGCCAGCTCGCGCAAAGCTTCGTAAAGCTCGCGGTCGCCGATGCCCAACGCTTCCAGCACGTTGGCGCGGCCGGCGCGATGAACTTGCCAGCGTTTGAGCAAAACTTCCGTGGCGCGCTTGTAAAGCTTCACACGCTCGCGCGGCAGGTCGGTGTCGTTGTAGTGCACCACCGCCATCGTCGTCAGCAACAGCGGATTTTGCACCAAATCACGCTCCCGCTCGCCGATGGCCAGGCGCATCGAGGCAATGCGATCCGTTGCCTGCTTTTGGGTGAAATGTCCGGCCTCGTGCAGCGCGCCGTACCAATGCTGAATGAATTCATCCACCTGTTCGTCGGAAAAAGCCGCCAACGTGCTCTCGTGGAAAGTGGGAAGCGGATGAAGAAGCTCATGTTCCCCTTTCTATTTTTATTTGAAATCCTGAAACCGTCCGGACGCTCCGAGCGTCCGGACGGTGAATTATTTCTCAATGCTCACCCGCATCCTCACATCCGCCGCCACGCACTTCTCCGCCTCGTGAAAGAGCAGGAACGGGTTGATGTCCATTTCGATGATCTCCGGAAAATCCTGCGCGAGCTGTGAAATCCGCAGAATCGTCTCGTACAGCTTGTCGAACGCCACCGGCTTTTCGCCGCGCATGCCTTGCAAAATCGCCAGGCCGCGAATGGATTGCACCATGTCTGGCGCATCTTCGGTCGTCAAGGGCGTCACACGCAGCGCAATATCTTTCAACGCCTCGACATAAATGCCGCCGAGGCCGAACGCGACGATCGAGCCAAAGGCCGGCGCCTGATTGATGCCGAGCAAAACTTCGCGGCCGCCTTCAACCATTTTCTGCACGAGAAATTGCGCCTGTTCGAGGGGAATGCCGAGGCCTTTCAGGCGCATGCTTAGTTTGTGAAAGGCCGTTTTCAAATCCGCCTCGTGGCGCAAATTCAATTGCACCCCGCCGATATCTGATTTGTGGATCACCTCGGCAGCAGAAGCCTTCAGCACCACCGGATAGCCGAGTGCATGAGCCGCGGCGAGCGTTTCGTCCAAATTGCGGCAAATTCTGCTGCCGACAATTGGAATGCCGTAGGCAAGCAAAACTTGAAAAGCTTCCCAATCGGTGAGCCGCTCGCGCCCGGCTTTTTTCGCCGCGCTGATAATTTCCGTTGCCATATCGCGATGCACGGAATAGGCGGGAAATTCGCCCATTTTGCGCTCGCGCCATTGCGCATATCGCACCATCGCCGCCAGTGAGCGCGCTGCAGATTCCGGAAACGAGAAAGCTGGCATTGCTTGTTTTTGCAGCTCGGCGGCGGCAGCCGCCAGCCCTTTGATGCCCATAAAACAGCCGAGCACGGTTTTGTTTGATTTTTCCGCCACCGCCGAAATCCGGCGCGCGACTTTGATGGCATCGGCGCTGATCGGCGGCACGGAGATGACGATGATCGCATCCACGCCGTCGTCTTGCAAAATCTGTTCGAGCGTGAATTGGTAATCATCTTCGTTCGCCGCCGGCAAAAGATCGACCGGATTCGCCACGCTCGCTTCCGGCAGCAAGCGCTCGCGCAACCGCTGCTGCGTCTTTGGCGCCAGCGACGCCAGGCGCAATCCCAAACTTTCGCACGCATCGGTCGCCATGATGGCCGGGCCGCCGGCGTTGGTGACGATGGCAACGCGATCGCCTTGGGGCAAAGGCTGGTTGGCGAAACCCATGGCGAAATCAAACATCTCCTCAATCGTATTCGCGCGCAACACGCCGCATTGCGCAAACAGCGCGTCGAAAGCCAGATCGGCGCCGGCAATGGCGCCGGTGTGCGAGCTAACGGCCCGCGCGCCGGCTTCGCTGCGGCCGGATTTGACCATCACAATCGGCTTGCGCCGGGATACTTCGCGCGCGAGCTGCACGAATTTGCGCGGATTGCCAAAGCTCTCCAAATACATGAGAACGACATCGACCGAAGGATCATCCCGCCAATATTCCAACAAATCGTTGCCGGAGATGTCGGCCTTGTTGCCCAACGAGACGAACATCGAGACGCCGAGATTGAGGCTGCCGGCATAATCGAGAATGGTCACGCCCAGCGCGCCGCTTTGCGAGGCAAAGGCAATTTTTCCGGTCGGCGGATAGGCGCCGGCAAACGTCGCATCGAGCCGAACGTTGGGATCGGTGCAAATCACGCCCATGCAGTTCGGACCGACCATACGCAGGTTGTGAGCTTTGACGATTTCCAACAGCGCTTTCTCTCGTGTCGTGCCCTCACTTCCCGTTTCTTTAAAACCGGCGGTGATAACGATCAGGCCTTTCACGTCTTTTTGCGCGCATTGCTGCACCGTCTGCAAAACCTGCTCGCGCGGCACGACGATCACCGCGAGATCGACCGGACCGGGAACTTCGAGTATCGTCGGATAAGCTTTGACGGAGTGAACGTATTTCGCGGTGGGATGCACGGGATAAATCGGCCCGTTGAAATCCGCCGCCAGCATTTTGTCAAACAAATTGCGGCCGAGCGAGCCGGCTCGCGTCGACGCGCCAACGACGGCGACGGATTGAGGCTTGAAGATGACGTCCAAGGATTTCATAGAGGAAATTTTTGTCAGATTGTAATTGCTTTGGGTTGGGATAATATAGCAATTTTTTAAAACCTGACAAAGGTTTTTGATAACAACGAGGAGTTTACTCCCGCCAAATCGGCCGCGTTAAACACGTCGGCCCGCCGGCACCTTTGCGGGAAATTTCTTCGCCAACATATTCCCAAATTTCAACGCCGGCATTGATGAGCAGCGCTTTCGTGCACGGATTGCCGGCGAGCATGAGGCACTTTCGCGGCGCGATCGCCAGCACGTTGCATCCCATGCTGTCATATTCGGAATCCGGAACTTCGAGCAATTTGATGCCTCGTGCCAGCAGCCACTCGCGGAACGGCACCGGCAATAATTTTGAATAAACCAAAGCCAAGTCGTAATCGATGGGGCTGATGAGCGACATCAAGTGCAGAACGTCGTTGGGGCCCTGCCAATGCGGCAGAGGCACGACAACAAATTCATCCACCAAATCTGCGGTGAACTGGTGTAATTGCTGGATGCCTTCGTCGTTGGTGCGATAGCCGCGCCCGACAGCCAGCGTGCGCTCGTCGATCCAAACCACGTCGCCGCCTTCCAATCTTCCCTCGCCGGTGATGGCGCCGAGAATTGGAACGCCCAACTCGTGCAGGAAATCGCCGATGGCCATTGGCTCACCGCGGCGCTGGGTTTTGCCCATGTTGCACAAGATGGCGCCTTTATTGGTGACGAGCACGGGATCGTGGACGTAAATGGAATCGAGTCCGGTGTGATCGCTTGGAGGCAAAAAGGAAATTTCCGGAACGTGCGGCCTCAGCAAATTCACGAACTGATCGTACTCTTGCAACGCTTTCTCAAAATCCGGTGCGCCGAAATAATTGAGAGGTTCCCACTGGCAGCGGACGTTTTCTGGATTAATGAAGGCTTCTCTGGGATGCTTGAGCAGGAGGCGTTGGATTTTCCCCACTTCGGATTGACAGCCGAATGGCATTTTTATTCTCGACAGTCAAAACCATACTCATGAATCATTGCGAATTATAACGTCTTGCTCTATGATACTCACTATTCTCCTTACGGCATAGGTGAGACATTCCCGATTCTCTTGCTCTTCAAGCGCCTTCAGGAGTTGTTTAAGCTCGAGCATGAGTGCAAAGGCGTCGTCGCCGCGAATGAATAATCCAGGCCAATCATCGTTAAATTGTATAGCGCCAGTTTCAATACGATCTGACCCGCCCTGAATCGGTATCTGAGTAATTTGGGAATTCTTTTCCATAAAATTTTAAGCTATAAAATGTATTGCAAAAATGCAAATAGATTATTTTTCCCAAAAGGATATTTTCCGAAAAAATCACCCGTGTACGGTGAGCCAATCTGGTAAAAGACGCTCTTTTCGTACACGGGTGGACAAAGCCTGCGAGGCCGGATTTGCGCTTACGCGAGTCCGGCTTCGCAGGCTTTTCACTCTAAAGCAGAAGATTGGTTACCCTCCAGTAACTTCCGACTCCGGCCTCGGCATGGAACGAACGACGATATCACCGCCGCGATCAAGCGGCAGGACATTCAATCTATCGTAGCGCCGCATGTCGATCCAGCGATGGCCTTCCATAAAAAGCGAATAGCGCTTTTCATAGAGCAACTGATTCAACGCATTGGCTGCTGTGAGTGTGACCGGGCCCAATCCCGCCGCTTGTCTGACAATGTTGATATCATCTTGGGCAGCGCCTAAGACACCCAGTCCAATATTGGCCTCAGCTCGCAACAGAATCAATTCCTCATTCCTGATAATAGGAAGTGGATCCGTCGAGCTGGTCAATATATTCACCGCCAAGTTGCTGCTCAAGTTATCAAAAAGAATGGTGTCGGGGCGGACGAATGTTTTGGTGGAGAAGCGTGTATCGCCGGGCGCTGCATCTCTTTGAAAGCTGGGGTGTGCAACGAGCTTGACGGAGGCAGCAGTCGGGCTTTCCCAGGTTTCGTTGGTTTGATCGTTGGCGCCGGTGCTGTACACATGATAAACGCCAAGCCGCAGCGGCGCCGCCACATTAAGAAAGGAATTGTTTAAAGCGGTCAAAGCTGTATTCCAATCTTGTTGATAAACGGCCACGCGAGCTCGCAACGCGCGGTTGAACCTGGCAAACGTGGAAGGTTTATCAAAACCGGCGAACCCACTCGAGAGCGCAAAACCAAAATTGTCTCCCTGCGTTGCTGCCGTCGCCAAATCAGCGTTGGCGGCGTCGAGCAGGCGAACGATTTCAGCAAAACTCTGGTCTCTCGTCACAAACGGCGTGTTGACATCATCCGAAAACACGATCTTGACGCCGTTGTCATGGGTCATATTCAAGTTCAAGAGCAATTGATAGGCGGTGATCGTGTTGGCAAAGCCGCGTTTGCCGGGTTCGCTGACATTGCGTTCGGCCGGCAAGGCCAAAAGCTGGGTGCAGTTCTTGACGACGCGATAACGGGAGCCCCACGACCGGGTCAGCAGAAAGCCGCCGGCATCAATGGGCCCGCGCAGCAACTCGCCGGTATAGCGCGGATCAGCGGGTTCGAGATAATACACTTGGCGGCCCAAAATCTCGACGACACGCAAATAAATGGCATAGTCAATTCGCAGGCCCGCTTCAATGCCGGTCACGATTTTTTGTGCGGAGGGAGGATTGTCAAGCGTCGGATCATTGGGATCGGTAAAATCCAAATCTTGGCAGCCGATCAACGCGAGAAGCGGAAGCCACAGCAAGCGATGAATCCATTTCTGGGTTATCCGGCTACGAGAAAATAAATTCGTATTCATAATTGGCGTTCCTTTCTCAATTAGAAACCAAAGGCGAGGTTAAAATAAAAGCTCCGCGACGACGGATAAGGGATGGTGTCAACCGAACGGCCAATGGCGATGCTGCCGAATTGGCTGACTTCCGGATCGTAGCCGGTGTAATCGGTAAACATGAGCAGGTTGCGTCCGGCGACGCCGACTTTCAAATTCGATATCGACGATCCAAACCAGCTCGCGACGGCCGTTCTGGGGAAAGTATACGACAAGCTGACTTCCCTGAGCTTGAGATAGGTTCCATCTTCTATCCACGCGCCCGTGCCGAAATCGCCGCGCAATCGCTTGGTGGTAAATCCGCCGGTGGAAAGCTGAACCTTCACCCGGTCATAATCTTCTGTCGTGCCGCCGAGATCCGTGATAAAACGCCCCAGATTGATGACTTCCCCGCCTTGTTTCCAGTGCCACAGAAAATTCAATTCCACGTTGCCCAAGGCGATGCCATTGTTGAAGGACAATTCGAAATCCGGGGTTTCGTCGCCAAATTCCACGACGGGAGCATTGCCGGCAGAATCGGCAACACCAAGACCGATAATCGTCGTTGGCGACTTACCCTCCTCAATGCGGTACGTTCCCAACGAGGTGGCAAACCCGCCTTTATTAAACGGATCGACGTCCAATTGCGTAATCTTGGACGAGGTTTTATAAAAATTGATTCGCGAGCTCCAGCGCAGATTTCGTTTGCGGAGCGGGTTAAATGCCAAGCCGATCTCGATACCCTGCGTCCGCATTTTTCCGGCGTTGCTGAATTCTTCCTCAAATCCAGAGGACTGGGGCAATTGCGAAATCAAAATCAAATCGCTGATGTTTTGCCGATAGTAGGTAAATTCAAGTCCGGCTTTGCCGCCAAACAGCGAGGCATCGAAGCCGGTTTCGATTTCTTTCGTGCGTTCCGGTTTGATTCCGGCGTTGCCGCGCCGCGCGATCACGATCAAACCGGATCTGCCGTCGATATTGACCGGAACATAGGTGGTGAATTTCGCATTCGGCGGCGGCGAGTTGCCGGTTTCACCGTAGGCGAGCCTGAGCTTGAATTCATCCGAGAAGGAGGACAAGCCTTTCCAAAAGTTGAGTTGAGATAAACGAACGGAGGCGGAAGCTTTCGGATAGAAGAAATACTTGTCGGTATCGCCGTGGCTGCTGCTGGCGTCGCCACGCACGCTGGCCGTCAAATAGATTTTTTGCTTTAAATCCACCTCTTGCTGCAGGTAAAAGCCCCGGTCAAATTGCTTGGTGATGGTTTGAAAAGCGGTTAAATTCGCGCCTTGATCTATATTGGTCTGGCCCAAATTCAGACCCCTGGCCTGCGTCAGCACGTTGTTCAAGTCTTGATTCTCAAACTGGACGCCGGCCGAGGTCCGGAAATCGATGCTGGATGACGTGTTATAACTGTAAGCGAGATTGAGATACAGATTGGAGTTGGTGCTGCGTGTCTCGCCGTCGAGCGAAGTGCCCGGCTGGTCGCTGTCGCGCTCGAATTGCAGTTCCGGCGGTGAAAAGACCTGATTGAATTGCGAATAAAAATCGAATCCGGCCTGCGCAATGAAATCCAAACCCTGCCTGGCGGTGCGGAAGAAATTGTAGTTGAGCCGTGCCGAATTAATCGTCCGATAAACTGTCTCTTCGTTGATCAACGCGTCGCGGCTATGAAGCGGATTGGAAAAGAAGCCGTCCGGATACACGCCGTTTTGCGGCCGAAGATCGACATAGCTCGGCGTAAAGCCCAGCACAAATCCAAAAGTCGTGAAGCTGTTGTCATTGCCGGTGATGCCGCGGTTGGATTCGCTGCGCAGAAAATTGCTGAAAACATCGACGGACAAGCGCGGGCTGAATCTGTGGCTCACGTTGACTTTGCCGGAATATTTTTGGTAGCCGGTTTTTTTAACGATGCCGTTTTCATCCTGCAAAAGTCCGGACACGAAGAACTGGGTATTTTCCGAGCCACCCCGCAGGCTAACCGTGGTCTCAGCCAACCGGCCGGTTTCGCCATACAACACCTCCTCCTGATCGATAAACCGGCCGCCATTTTGTTCAAACTGTTGCCGGCCGCTGGCGCCGTTGGTTTCTTCCGCGGTTTGGGCGGTAAATTTTCGGGTGCCGAGTTTATTGAGAATGCTGCTAAAGCCGATCTGCTGCGTGACATCAATGCGCGGTCTGCCGGCATAGCCGCGCTTCGTGTTGATGATGACCACGCCATTGGAAGCTTTGGCGCCGTAAATCGCGGCTGCACTTGCGCCTTTTAAAACTTCAATGTTGTCGATGTCATTGGGATTGATATCGGCGATTCGGTTGGGGGGCTGACCTTGCGGCGTCGCGCTGCCGGCAGCGGTCGCTTTGGTGACGAGGTCGATGCCGGATTGCGTGGCGGCGTTGTTGACGATGACGCCGTCGACGACGTACAATGGCTGGGTTGAGCCCTCAATGGTCGAAACGCCGCGCAGATCGACATAAATGCCGCCGCCCGGCGCGCCGGTGTTCTGGCTCACCGTCACGCCGGCAAATTTCCCGGATAAAGCGCGATCCAGCGTCTGCGCCGGCGCGGGCACTAGTTCTGCAGCATTAACCGTTGCCACGGCGTTGGCCAGGTTGCGACGCGCCACCGATGTTGCCAAACCGGTCACAACGATTTCTGACAATCGCAGAACATCTTCTTCCAGCTCGACAGTCAAACTCTGACTGCTGGAAGTCACTTGAATTTCTTCGGTTTTGTAACCGATGAAGCTCACGACCAGCGTCGCCTGGTTCATGCCGGTTAGAAGCAACCGGAAGCTACCATTGAAGTCGGTCGTCGTGCCTAACTGCGTTCCCTTCACCACGATGTTGGCGCCGGGCAGGTATTCACCGCTGGCTTGGGAGACCACCGTGCCCGATATTGCCAACTCTTGCGCGGTGACATTCACGCCATGTAACGCGAACGCCACCAAGATGAGGGAAAAAACACGGGTAAAGCTTTTCATAATTCCTCCTAACCTTAATAATGTTATGATTTAAAAATCGGATCAGCAGGGTGTGCGATGCACTCGACAGGTCGGGAAAGGCAGGATAAAAAATTTCCACCACACTTTTATGGCAGACCTTTTTCTCTTGCTCGTCGAAGGCATGGGTAAGAATGAAATTGTCGGGAATCAAAAACTATAACAAAAGACGGCTTTCACTTATTTCCACATTGTAACATTATTAAAACAAAAAGTCAAGTAGTTTTTTTTGAATGGTATATTTGCTGTTCAAACCATTCGCGCCGGGGGAGGAAGTTCGCGGGAGAGTCAAAAGTTGCCAAAGCGGGCAAGTTGGATCAAGTTGCCGTCCAGTCCTCGATGGTCAATCCGGGAATTTGGCGGAAGTGGCGAATGTTGGCCGTAACGAGAACGCCGTTGAAAGCCAAAGCAATCGCAGCAATGCGAAGATCACGCATGCCAAGGCGGGTTTGAAGATATTGGAGTTTTTGAAAATGATTTGCAGCCTCTTCGTCAAAGGGCAAAACATGCATTCGACTATAGGATAGAACAGCATCTTGAAATTTTGCATAAGTTAAAATCAATCGCTCCAGCTTTTTTTCTTGCTTAATTTGCGCAACCCAACCTCGCATTTGTTCTTCGATCGTAACGATAGTAACTGCCGTTTGAGTTGAAGGCAATTGTTGCAATCTGCTTGTAATCAACGGATTGCGTCGTTGCGCCAAACTTAACGTATCCGTATCAAAAATCCGTAACCTTGAATTTATCATCGTCTGCGGGCTTTATTTTTAAGACGCCTGAGTTCCCGTTCGCGATCCTGCTTGATTCTTCGATCCACTTCCTCAAAAATGGGATCATTCTCAAACATTCCGATGATCGAATCCCAGGGATTCTTGGCCTTGGGTACGACGACCCCATTCTCCGTGACTTCAACTTGAACAATTTTCGTGTCCTTTAAGTGATTGGCGATAGCCGCTCGAATCTTGTCAAGAGCTTCATCCTCGGTTGCTCCTTGGCTTCGGCAGCCCGGCAGCGTTGGCACTGAAGCGGTGAAGCCTCCGTTGCGGCGCGGTTGAATTAAAACGGTGTATTGCATTTTAAGCTCCGATGGGTATAAACGATTTTATTTTTTTGAGGCCATACCAATATAAGCATCTAATCTTCATTTTACAAGAAAAAATCAACCGGCTTGGTAATTCCTCAGCCGTTGGGGGCAACTAATCTGTCATGCTGGAGGCATCTTTTTTGAATCCAAGTCAAGTGCTCGAATCAAAAAAGATCCCGCCCCGGCGGGATGACATCCTTCTCCACTCATGTCTTGAAGCATTACCCAACTTGATTATCCCGCGAATTTTACGATGCCAAATCAGAATGCTCTTTCGCCAACTGTTGCAGCGCCGCATGCAAATGTTCCATAATATCCCCGGCCAACATGCTCCACTCGCCGAGCCGGTCGCGCGCCAAATCACCGGCCAAGCCGTGCAGATGTACGCCCAGCAAAGCGGCGCGGAGCGGATCCAAATTTTGTCCCGCCAAGCCCGCAATGATTCCCGTCAGCACGTCGCCGCTGCCGCCAGTGGCCATGCCGGCGTTGCCGGTGGAATTGATAAAAACTTCCCCGGTCGGTGAAGCGACAACCGTTGGCGCGCCTTTCAAAACGAGCACCTGCCCCAGTTCTTCTGCCGTTTGCCGGGCGATCGCGACCGGATTAACGGCAATCGCGGCCTTGTTCGCGCCGGTCAACCGCGACAGCTCGCCCGGATGCGGCGTGAGAATGATTTTTCCGGCGGCGCGGCGAATGATCTCCTGTTGCCCGGCGAGAACATTCAACGCATCGGCATCAAGCACAATGGTGCCGGAATATTCTGCCAAAACCTGCCTAACCACCCGCTTCGCGCCTTCCGCCGTGCCAAGCCCCGGGCCGATTGCAATCACTTCCGCCCACTGCAACCGGCTTTGCAGTTGCTCGACTGCCGTGGCGCTGACAGCGCCATCTTCTTCCAATAGCGGCAATTTGATGACTTCCGCGGTGGCGGCTTCCAAGCTCGGCAAGAGCGATGATGGCGCGGCCAAGACCACGAGGCCGGCGCCGGCTCGCAAGGTGGAAACTGCGGTCATGCGCGCCGCGCCGCCGAAGCCCGCCGAGCCGGCAATTACCAAAATTTGCCCGACGCGATTTTTGAACGCATTGGGCGGCCGCACCGGCAGCCAGCGCGACAACACTTCGCCGGCAAGCAGAAAGGTCGCCAGTTTGACATTTTGTTCGCTGGCTTGGCGAAACGCCGCCTCCGGAAAACCGGCATCTGCAATTACCAATTCGCCGGCTTGTTCGCGGCTGGGAGAGAAGAGCAAGCCTTGTTTGCGGCAGCCGATGGTGATGGTGAGCTGCGCTTTCACACAAGGCCCGGCCACTTCGCCCGTATCGGCATTCATGCCGGTGGGCAGATCGATGGCGATCACCGGGCGGTCGCTCTCGTTGATGCGAGTCACGATTTGCGCCATGAGTCCCTGCAACGGCCCGCGCACGCCGGTGCCGAGCAGCGCATCGACGATGAAATCCACTTGGCGCAAATCCGGCAGTGTCTCCAAATCAGAAATTTCTCGCACCGCAAGACCGAGGCGCATCAGAACGAGGTAGTTCGCCGCCGCGTCGCCGCGCACATCACCGGTCGTTCCCACCAAACAGATTTCACACGCAACGCCAGCCTCGTGCAGGTAGCGCGCGACCACGAAACCGTCGCCGCCGTTGTTGCCCTTGCCGCAGAGCACGGCAGCGCGTTTTCCGGCCAAAGGCGACCAGTGCTCGCGAATGGCGGAAAACACCGCGCGACCGGCATTCTCCATCAAAACGCGGCCAATGATATTGAGCGTGTCAATCGTGTACTTGTCGACGGCTTGCATCTCCTCCGCGGTCACGACGCGAGGGAGCTTGGTGAAATCGTTGAACTGGTCCATGTTTAGTCGATTGTTTCCAAAATCACCACCGCGGTGGCATAATGATCGGAATGCGAAAGGCTGAGGTGAATCTTGACGTTTTCAAGCCGGGCCGCCAATCGCGAGCTGAGCACCGGCCTCGGGCTGCCATTATGGTGATGGTCCACGGCAAAATCTTTCCACGAGAAATCCTTGTCTATGCCGGTACCGAGCGCTTTGGCAAACGCTTCCTTCGCCGCAAAGCGCGCCGCAAAAGCTGAAGCGCGGTTGGCGCGGCTCTCGCAGAGCGCAATCTCTTCCGGCGTGAAAACGCGCTGCACAAAATGCTGCTGCCAGCGCGCCAGCATGGATTCAACGCGGGCGATTTCGATGAGGTCGATGCCGATTCCACAAATCACGGGATAGCGTCCGTTAGATGAATGAACTGATCAAACGCAGAAAATTTTAAAAGCTTATGCCCAGCGGATAGATTAAGACCAACGGATAAAACCATCCGTTGGGAAAAAATTTTTAACTGCTCAGAATGCCCCAGGGGTTTCAGTTATTATCTTGTATTATCTTGTCTGAAAATCCGCGACAGGATTTTAGGCTTGATTGTTATCGAATTTTAACCTATCTTTTTCCAAACTGAACATATCATTGCGCCGACCCTATATGCCAGCGAGAAGGTCTGAAACTCCTGTGATTGACCGGGCCCTGCAAGGCGACCAGAAGGCTTACGCCGAGCTTATGGAACGCTACCATGGCCCGCTTTTTAATTTATTATACAAAATGGTGCGGAGCAAGGAAGAAACGGAAGACCTCGTGCAGGAAGCATTTATGAAGGCTTTCGCTTCGCTGGCTTCTTTCAATGAAGAATTTGCTTTCTCGACCTGGCTGTACAAAATCGCCATCAACAACACCATCGACCATCTGCGCAAGAAAAAGCTGCGTACCTATTCTTTGGACAAGCCCATTCAATCCAAAGAGGGCGAGCTGAAGCGCGAATATCCCGACGTGCATTCGTCGACCGATCACGATCTGCTGTCGACCGAGAAGAGCCGTTTGATCGCCCGGGCGATTGAAGAGCTGCCGGAGAAATACCGCAAGGTCATTCTCTTGCGCCACAGCGACGAGCTTTCGTACGAAGAAATCGCCGAAATCACGAAAGTTCCTCTCGGCACGGTGAAAGCCCGCATCTTCCGCGCCCGCGAAATTTTAAAGCGGAAGCTGAAGGATAAGCTGTTGCTTTAACAATCTGGACCCGATGAGATCTATCCGAACATTAAGCTGTTTAGAGATCAGATGGTTTAAAGAGCTGAATTCCCGAAATGTTCTCAAAATCTCCGTCGTTGCTAGCGAGTAATTTTATTCGGTTCATTTTCATCGTAGTGATAATGAGTGAATCATTCGTCAACAAGCCATAGCGCTTGCGAATGGCTTTGCTTCGCAGAACAATTTCCGGGGTCGCTGATAGAAGAGTAATTTTCATTTCGAGTAGACGTTTTGGCGCTTCCTGATATCGATCCAACTTTTTAACGATTTTCGGATTCTCTTTCAACTTTCTGAGCGCGTTGGGGGGCGTTACATAACCCTTCTGCATGGCTTCTGCGAGCATCAGTCGGTGCAACATTTCCGCAACACACACTACCGAGGTAAAACCACTAACCTCTGAATCTTGACAGCGTCTAAGCAGTTTTGAACAAGATAACGATTGTTGGGTAAAGTGGTATATTAAAATGTTAGCATCGATGAATAGCATACGCTCCGAGGGCACTTGCTCAAGTGTCATATTCAAGTTCGATATCCTCCGCAATGAATTTCGCTGTTTCGCGATCTAAAGGAATCAAACCCCAGCCCGATGCAGTTTCCGTGTTTTTCTTTTGCTGCGACTTTTTGGGGTCCAGGCGAATGGTCAATTCATTTTTCGTTATCAGAACTTCCACAGTCTTGCCATCTGTGCGTTTTCTTTCTTTCAGAAATCGCGTTACAAACGAATGCACTTGGCTGGCTTTTACTTTCTGGTGAGTCATGCGAGCCTCCTTGATTTGCAAAATTGTGATTGAGTGTTTCCAATTTTGAATGCTTGATAATCGACACAAACCACGCGTTTAAATCTCGCGAAAGATAAATCTTCTCCCCCCGATCTCAATCCGGTCGTTGTAAGCGAGCTGGGAATTCATGACCGGCCGGCCGTTGACGGAAACGCACGGCGTTGGCGTTTCGCTGCAAATATAAAAATATTTGCCGCGGCGCGCAATGGTGGCGCGAGTGCGCTCCGGGCCCGGCACGCGAATATCAACCTGCCCGTCGTTCCCCAACACGATTTGATCGTCCTTGAGTGCGAAAATCGCATTGCTGTCTTCATTCACCAAAACGCCGATTTCCAAAGCGTGGCCGCGGTGCTTTGCGGCGTTGCTTTCTTCTACGGATTGCAACTTGGTCGGATGCGATGCTGCCGGGAGCGTCTCCGGCGCGGCTTTCTCAACATGGCTCTGGCGAAACTGCGTCACTTCGGCGGAATCGAGAAAGATCAGTTGGTAGATTCCCACGCGTATTTGGTCGCCGCCGGTCAATGCCATCGGTTGGGTAACCGCGCTGCCATTGAGGCTGACGCCGTTTCGGCTTTGCAGGTCTTCGATGAAGTAACGATTATCCGCATGTCGCGTCAACAGCGCATGCCGGCGCGACACGGTCAAATCGCCCAACCGGACTTCGTTTTCCGGATCGCGGCCTATTGTCATCGACTCGGCCTGAATTTCAAGCTCTTGGAGCAAAAATCCGTCTTTGGTGATCTGTAGGGTTGGCATGGCACATACAAAAAATAAGAGGGTTGGAGTGATGGATTGTTGGATTATTGGATCGTTGGGCTGCTATGCTGCATTAATCCAATAATCCATCGATCCAACAATCTAATACTCCATCCGTTACGGTTGAAAGCGGTTGGTAATCGGCATGCGGCGGTCTTTGCCGAAATTGCGCGTGGTGATCTTGATTCCCGGCGCGGCTTGCCGGCGTTTGTACTCGGCGCGGTCGATCATGTTGACGACTTGGCGAACGATCTCTCTTGGCAACCCCGCTTCCACCATCTCCGTTACGCTGCGATCTTCTTCCACATACGCCTCGATGATCCGATCCAGCAGCTCGTAAGGCGGCAGCGAATCCTGGTCGGTCTGATTTGGCCGCAGCTCCGCGCTCGGCGGCCGGTCGATGGTGCGTTGGGGGATGACGGGATTGTCCTTAAAACGAACGCGGTTGATCCAATTCGCCAGGCGGTATACGAACGTTTTCGGCACGTCCTTGAGCACGCCAAAGCCGCCGGCCATGTCGCCATAAAGCGTGGCGTAGCCCACCGCGGATTCGCTCTTGTTGCTCGTGGTGAGCACCAGCCAGCCGAATTTGTTGGAGAGCGCCATCAAAATCATGCCTCTGATGCGAGCCTGCAAATTCTCTTCGGTAATGTCAGGCTCGCGGCCGGAGAAAGTCGGCGCCAGCGAATTTTCCATGCTCGTCATCGGCTCGTTGATCGGAATGGTAAAAGCCCGAATGCCGAGATTTTGGGCCAACGCCAGTGCGTCCTCCGTGCTGGCGGAAATATTGAAGCGGCTCGGCATCAATACACCGACGACGTTCTCGTTTCCCAAGGCTTCGGCGGCAATCACCGCGGTGAGCGCCGAGTCGATGCCGCCGCTGAGGCCGATCACGACTTTTTTGAAGCCGTTCTTGCGCACGTAATCGCGCGTGCCAACCGTCAAAGCGCGAAAAACCTCCTCTTCGTCGGCGAGGTGCGGCGCCAAATTCGGCGCGGTACTCCGCGTTGGAACGGCCGGCATTTTCATCTCGATTGACACTTCTCGCAGAGTCAGAGATTCTGTCGTTGTCAAACCGGCCTTGTTCATCGCGCCGCCGGCTTCGCGAGGGGAGCGCGCCGCAGCTTTGGTGAGCGAGGTATCGATCTCGAGGTCGTGGAGGAGAAATTGCTCTTGGAATTTTTCTCCGCGCAGCAGCGGCTGGCCGTGGGGATCGAAAATGAAGCTGCGCCCGTCGAACAACAGCTCATCCTGGCCGCCAACGGTGTTGACGTACGCGAGATAGACACGATTGTTGCGGGCGCGGCTGGTCAGCAGCAATTCGCGCTCATCGCCCTTTTGCCAATCATACGGCGAAGCGGAGATGTTGACGATGAAATCGGCAGCACCTTTTTGCGCTTCAGATTCGACGACCCCATCGACCCAAATGTCTTCGCAGATGCTGAGGCCGAGGCGCAGCTCGCCGAGCTTCAAAATCAGCGGCTGGCCGCCGGCGCGAAAATAGCGTTTCTCGTCGAAGACGCTGTAATTCGGCAGGCAGATTTTGCGATACGTTGTGAGCAGGCGGCCATCGACACAAACCGCCGCGGCATTGAAAATGTCTGCGCCTTCGCGCTCGACGAAACCAATTATGGCGATCAAACCGTGAGTAGCCTGTGCGACTTTTTCCAGCGCCCGCAGATTGGCGTCAACAAAATCTTGGCGCAGCACGAGATCTTCGGGCGGATAGCCGGTGATCGCCAGCTCGGGCATGAGCACGAGATTGGCTTTTTCAGCCCGCGCTCGTTCGAGATAGTGAATCAGGCGTGCGGCATTGCCGGGAATGTCCCCGACGGTCACATTGATTTGAGCGAGCGCAAGACGCAGAAGTTGAATCATAAAGGTCCATCTTGCGAGTTTAAGGCAAAAGCACCGCCGCCGCAACCACCGTCGTCCACAAGCCGTGTTTGTCGCCTTCGGCTGATTGGGTGACGTTGAAGGTGCGAACGATTTTGCCGGACATTTTGTATTGCTTTTCGCGCTCGTCCCACGCGGTGTTCGGATCGAACTCCAGGCCGAGCGTCGTTGCCAGCATGGTCGCGGCCAAATCTTCGGCGTATTCCCCGGCCCTCTCGTCCGTCTCGCCAAAAGGATGATGCTCGGAGAGATAGCCGTACATATTCTCGTCGGCCGGTTGCGCGACGCCGAGGGAAGCCGCGATCAGGCGGTTAGGCTCATTGGTCGAGTTGCGCGCCATGACGGCAAAGGTGATGGCGCCGGGATGCAGCAATTTCAAGCCTTCCTCTTTGGTAATGCGCTTGCATCCTGGCGGGTAAATGCTCGATACCATTACGATATTGCATTTCTCGATGCCGGCGTTGCGCAGCGCCAATTCGAATGACTGCAAATAATCCTTGTGCCGGCCAACGCCTTTGGTAAAGAACATCTTGGTGGGAGTAAACATGGCGACTCCTTTCGCGGGAAAATCATGAAACCACAAAACCTGAGTTATAAATCCCAAACCCGACCGATTTGAAATATAACAATTTTTTTGGGAAAGTCAAGGCATTCGGCTTCTTCGCCGGGCCCGGGCGGCAGGCATC
>JAKEEU010000177.1 GCA_022616415.1 Candidatus Zhuqueibacterota bacterium
GCTTGCCGATACTGCCATCAATGAAGTTAATTGGAGGGTACAAGCGATGGAAGCAATTCGTCAGATTTACGAGAAACTGCCCGAAGTGATTACCGTTCCGGCTGAAATGCGCGACCGGCATGTGAAAGTTGTTTTCCAGCCGCTAGATCCACTGCCGGAGACTGAGCCGGATTTGGAAGCGTTGGCGGCCCGATTTGGGCTAAAGCTCGAAGAGGTGGCCGATCTCCATGCACTCAAGTTCATAGGTTGTTTGCCGGACTTTCCGCCGCGCGCGCCACAAGGCGAATACGAGGTTCAACCAGAGCTTGACCTGCTATGAAGTATTTGCTGGATACAAACGTTTGCGTTAATGCTATTCATCAGGCCATTCCGAAATTGACCGCGCGCTATCTTTTGGTTCCCACGCAAGACAAAATCATCTGCAAGGAACTCCTATTGGGCCATACGATTTGCAAATTGCGGCCATCGCCCTTACGCACAGCTTGATACTTGTCACCCACAACACACGGGAATTTGGACGTGTGCCAAACTTACTCTTGGAAGATTGGGAAATCTGATTTACCCGTAGGAGGAAATAAAATGGAAGCTACCGCAAAACCTGAAATCAAAGTTCACAACAAACTCTACATCAACGGCCAATGGGTAAAACCCGCTAGCGCAGGCGCGATTGATGTCATCAACTCCACAACTGAAGAAGTGATGGGCCGCGTGCCCGAAGGCGCGCCCGAAGACGTCAACGCAGCCGTCGCCGCCGCAAGGGCTGCGTTTGAAAAATGGTCAACGACTTCCACCGAAGAGCGCGCGCGATACCTGCAACTGATCTCCGACCGCATGAACATGCGCAAAGACGAGATCGCCGCGCTGGTCGCCAGCGAAGTCGGCATGCCGTTGCCGCTCGCGACTGCGGTGCAGGCCGGAATGCCAGCCGCGGTGATGGGTTCGTACGCGAAAATGCTCGGCGAGTTCAAGTTTGAAGAGCAGATCGGCAACGCGGCGGTCGTCAAAGAGCCAATGGGCGTCGTCGGCTGCATCAC
>JAKEEU010000178.1 GCA_022616415.1 Candidatus Zhuqueibacterota bacterium
CATCATTCCGTCCCGCGGCGCGGAGCGGTTCATCACTCAGGCGCATAGGCCATTTCGATGTTCAAAAAAATATTAATCCCGATCGACCTGACGGAATTGGCAATTTCGAAGCCGGCCTTGGACGCCTCTCTGGAACTCGCTCTCCAGTCGAAGGGCGCCATGCGGCTTGTCACGGTCGAAACACTGCTGCCAGCGAGTTTCATGGAATATGTTCCGCCGGAATTCGATAAAACGCAAGATGAGCGAGCCATGCGCGCGCTTGAACAAATCAGCGCCGGCCTTGCTCTTCCGAAAGAGAGCATATCCCATTGCGTGCGGTTCGGCGGTATTTACGTCGAGATCCTGGCCGAAGCCGAAGAGTGGGGCGCCGATCTGATCGTTATCGGATCGCACCGGCCTTCCATGGCAACCTATCTCATCGGCTCGAACGCCAAGACGATCGTCCGCCACGCGAAATGCTCGGTATTGGTCATCCGCGCATGAAGCCGGGGTCAGCTGGCGGCAAGCGCCGCCGGTATTTTTGAAATTCGCCGCAACCCTTGCCTGCCCCGGCCGTTAACGGATGTCCCCTAGAGCATGTCCCGAAAAAGTTGCTCGACTTTTTCGATGAGGACATGCTCCAAGTCTTTGATTTTGAGCGAGTCCTTATCGATCAAATGATTCCATTTGATCGGGACGCGCTCTAAAGGGAGCTTGGTGAGTGTCCAGGACGAAGGAGGAAAAAATGGCTCAACAGGATCCGAAAGCAGCAGCCCCAGGCAGCGAGGGCGCGGCAAACGCAATGGAAAGCGCGATGAACGCACTCAATGCCACATCTAAAAGCATCCAAGCCATAAGCAGTGAAATCTTCGAAATATCCAAACAATCCTTTGAACATGCGACGCAAACCCTGGAAAAACTCCGCAATGCGCATGGCATGGAAGAAGCCGTGGCGATCCAGACGAACTTCGTGAAAGAAGCGTTCGAACATGCCGCGCAGCATGCGCAAAAGCTCAGCCAGCTCATGACGGCGTTCCCGGCCGAAATCACCAAGAGCTATCAGGACGCATGGCTCAAATCCGTGAATAGCACGGTAAAAGCAGCGGAAACGGCAAGCCAAACCGCCGCGGAAAATATCGAGCGCTTTTCCGAATCCGCGAAGAAGGCATCAACCGTCTACGGC
>JAKEEU010000179.1 GCA_022616415.1 Candidatus Zhuqueibacterota bacterium
TCGGAGCATGATGAAGTTTAATCCGAGAATCAATAAAAAGGCCTATTTTCAAGGCTTTTTCGCAGGCCAAATTAAAGTATTTCATGCTCCGAGTAATAACTTATTTATCCCATCCCCTTTATCCCTCATTCTGTCAGACGTTGTAGAATGAAACGAGTTGGAATAAAAAAATTCACGTGCAACTTGACTTTTCTGAAAGAATTGTGTGTTTTCTGTCATCATTTCTCGACCGACTTTGACGCTATAAATTCCCTCTCCGTGCCATCTTGACCTCCCAGCGATTTCGATGAAGGGGTGAGTTCAATCTGTAATTGAGATGATCATATCTACAAGATCGTTTTGAGATTGCTCGCAGACAAACCTTCACACAGAGGTAATCACGGCCAAAATGAACTATTTAGGCTTTGACTTACTCATCGAGCGCACGGGCGACAAATACAAAGCGCGGGTGCTCAACTCTCCGGCGGGCCAGGCGGCACCGAATTCAGCCTGCCTTTCTCCGAGGAGGGGTTGGAGAATTTTGTTCTGAAAATCGGCCGGCCGCGGCGCACTTCTCGCCGTGCGGATTCGCCGGAGATGGATGTCGTCAAGAACTTTGGCGACAAACTATTTGAAGCCATTTTTCAAGACGATGTGCACACCTGTTTTCGCGGCAGCTTGGACGAATGTGCCTGCCATGACGCCGTGGGCTTGCGTGTACGCCTACGTTTGGCCGACGCACCGGAACTGGCCGATGTGCCATGGGAATATTTGTATTATAACTCCACCCTGAACCGTTTTCTCTCCCTCTCGGTCGAAACCCCTCTCGTGCGCTACCTCGATCTGCCGGAGCGCATCCGCTCCTTGGGAGTAAAGCCGCCACTTCGGATTTTGGTCATGATCTCCAGCCCTTCCAATTATCCGGAACTTAATGTCGAGCAAGAGTGGGCGCGACTCAACGAGGCTTTGGCTGACTTGAAGCGTCGCGGACTTGTGGAGCTGCATCGCTTGGGTCGCGCTTCTCTCGTGGCCTTGCAAAAGCAGTTGCGGCAGGATGAATACCACATTTTTCATTTCGTCGGCCACGGCGGCATTGACAAGCAAACGCAGGAAGGCGTGCTCATCCTTGAAGATGACAATGGCCTCAGCACGCCGGTGAGCGGCCAGGAGCTTGGCATGTTGCTGCACGACGAGCGCACGCTTCGTCTCGCCCTGCTCAACGCTTGTGAAGGCGCCCGCAACGCGCGCAGCGATCCGTTTGCCGGCGTGGCGCAGAGCCTCGTGCAGCAGGGGATTCCCGCGGTGATTGCCATGCAGTTCGAAGTCACTGACGAAGCGGCAATCACCTTGGCGCATCAGTTTTACGACGCCCTCGCTGATGGCTATCCCGTAGACGCAGCGTTGACCGAAGCACGCAAAACCATCTTCACGAAATTGCGAAATATCGAATGGGGTACGCCGGTGCTCTACATGCGCTCGCCGGATGGCCGCATTTTCGATATCGAAGACACACCAAAGTCCGAGCCGTCGCCTCCGAAACGCGCCCGCGTCTTTATTAGTTACAAGCGTAACGTCGAGCCGGATCAGGCCGTGGCTCAACAAGTTTACCAGGCGTTGAGCCAAACGCATGAGGTTTTCATCGACCAGAATATGTTGGTGGGCACGCCGTGGGTGGAGCGCATTATGAAAGAGCTGCACGAGTCGGATTTTCTCGTCACCCTGCTCTCGGCGCAAGCGGTGCAGAGCGAGATGCTGCAGCACGAGATCGCGACGGCACACGATCTGGCCAAGCGGCAGAATGGACGACCGAAGATTCTGCCGGTGCGATTGGCTTTTCACGAGCCTTTCCAATATCCGCTCAACACTTATTTGGATCCGCTCAACTGGGCCTTGTGGCAAACGCCGGAGGATACGCCGCGTCTCATTGACGAGCTTAAGCGCGCCATCACCGGCGAACCGCTGCCGAAAAGCGGCCCGCCACCCAAAGTCCAAGGGGCGCCGCCGCAACCATCACGTTTCACGCCCCCGCATATTCAAGCGCCGCCATCGTTGGATATGCCCGAAGGCACCATGGAATTGCAGTCGCCTTTCTATGTCAAACGCAACACCGATGACATTGCGCTGGCGGCGATTACGCGGCAAGGTGTAACCATTACCATCAAAGCACCGCGGCAAATGGGGAAAAGCTCGCTGCTGATTCGGACGATGGCCGAGGCCCGGCAACGGGGCAAGCGCGTCGCGTTTCTTGATTTTCAACTGTTCGACAAAGCCACGCTCAACAATGCCGATCATTTTTATCGCCAGTTCTGCGCCGTGCTCACCGACAGACTGGAAATGCCGGATCGCCTTGCCGATTTTTGGAAAGCGGAATTGGGCAACAACCAGAGTTGCTCGCGCTACGTCAGCCGTTATTTGCTGAGCGAATTGAAAAGCCCGCTGGTATTGGCGATGGACGAAGTGGAGAGTATCTTCGACACCGAGTTCCGCTCGGATTTCTTCGGCATGTTGCGCAACTGGCACAACAGCCGCGCCATCGATCCGATTTGGAAGCAGCTCGATCTCGCGCTGGTCACCTCCACCGAGCCATATCAGCTCATTCAGAATTTGAATCAATCGCCGTTCAACGTCGGCGAGGTGATCGATCTCGCGGATTTCACGCTCGAACAAGTGGCCGATCTCAACCAACGCCATGGCGCGCCGCTGACGCCCGGGGACGAGCAGCACTTGATGACGATCCTCAGCGGCCATCCCTATCTTGTGCGCCGCGCGCTCTATCTCGTGGCGAGCAAACGCCTCTCCGCCACCGAGCTGTTCAGCCAGGCCACCGACGAGCGCGGCCCGTTTGGCGATCATTTACGATACCACCTGTTTCGTTTTCACGGCAAAAAGGATTTGATCGAGGGCATGCAGCAAGTGATTCGCCACAACACCTGCACCGACGACCTCGTCTTCTTCCGCCTGCGCGGCGCCGGCCTGGTAAAACGCGAAGGCCGCGCCGTCGTACCGCGGTGTCAGCTCTACAGTGTTTATTTTAGAGAACACCTCAATGGCTAAAGCCACTATCTACACCGTTGGCGGCGCCGTACAGGCCGGCGGTGGGTTGTATATTACCCGCCAAGCTGATCATGACTTGTTGCATCTCTGCCGTGATGGCGCGTTTGCGTATGTGCTCACTTCGCGCCAGGTTGGCAAGTCGAGCCTCATGGTGCGTGCGGCCGATCAATTGGCCGAAGAAGGCATCCGCGCGGTCATTGTCGATCTCACCGTCTTTGGCGTGCAGATCACCGCCGAGGCTTGGCATCTCGGCTTGCTCACCGCGATCAGCGACCAGCTGAATTTGAGCACGGATGCCGTCGAGTGGTGGCGCAGCCGGACGCAGTTTGGCGGCAAGCAGCGGCTCACTGAATTTTTCCAAAACGTCTTGCTCGCGGAGATCAAAGAGCGCGTGGTGCTTTTTAATGTTTGTAAAAGTGCAGCAAAAGCTGGTCGAACGTGAGAGACTACGAGCCCAAGAACACGAGCGCGCTTTAAAGGCATGGTCAATTCAGATTTTGGCTCAAGTCGAAGCGTTAAGGGATTCTGAAAATATAGTAGTAGTCTTTTCAACAACCTCAAAAGAGTGGAATAAAAATGATCACCCATGTCTACCTATCAATGGTGAATATGTTTCAGTTTACGTTTCTCACACAGAATGGGAAAAATTTGCTTCCAACGATACTCTGGACGCTCTCTCTGAGAGAAGTGATGGCGAAGTCTGGGAGTTTGAAGTTAAAACCAATATTCGCGATAAAGTGAATTTAATCTTCAACAGACTTAAAAGCGTGCCAGAGGAGTTTGAGATTTGGTTATTAGACGAAGCGATGAACGTCACCCAGAATCTTCGTGAAACAAACCACTATGTCCTAGCTAGAGTTGGTGTAGACCTTCCAAAGCAGTTCAAGCTTGTAGTTGGCAAGAGCGATTTCATTACAAAAAGCTTGCCGCGGTTCAGATAAAGTACGAATTGCCCTAAAACTTCCCCAATCCCTTCAACCCCGCCACCACCATTCGCTACGGTTTGCCGAGCCCGGAACGCGTGACGTTAAAGATTTATAATTTGCTCGGCGCAGAAGTCGTCACGCTAGTGGATAACAAGCCGAAACCCGCGGGCTATCACGCGGCAATTTGGGATGGGCGGGATAAAAATGGGCGTGTAGTGGTGAGCGGGGTTTATATGTATCGGATGCGGGCGGGAAGTTTTTCAGCAACAAAAAAGCTGGCTTTGGTCAAATAAGGACTGACCGGTCACTTCAGCACATTCACGATGCGATAAATCGTTGCAAAAGTGATCGGTCAGTTGACCTGATTGAAAATAGCAATGCGAAAGGCGACGCACAATGCTATATTGATTCTTCTTGTCAAAAATAAACGCCACTCGTCAAGAACTATTACCGCGACATGAACGTTACGGCAAACTGTTGGGTCCAGCCAAGATCGGTGTGCGAGAAGGCGGCAAATTGCAAGTTGATCTTCAACAGCCGCAACGCCAGGCCGAACGTCAGGCGATCGGGGTTCGTGCCGATGCCGGTGCGCAATAGAAGAGGCGGGAGGGGATTCGCTTCGATGCCGAGGCGCCATTCTTCCGGGAAATTATTTTGTTTGTACACCTCCGTTTGCAACGTCACCGTAGTCGTCGGTGCATAGGCAAAACCGAGGCCGGCGCTGCGCGGCAGTTTTTCTTGCCGTTGGCCGATGGCAGCGTTGAGAAAATTGTTGATTGCCGAACCCAGCGTGAGCGATTCGCTCAATCGCAACCGTGTGCCCAAATTGAGCAGCAGCGCGCTGTCATCACCATAGCCGGTGATGCGCAAATGGCGCAGCGCAGCGCCAAGCCCCAATGCCAGTCGTTGCTTCGGTAAAACGTTGCGGCTGACGGCGAGATGATACCGGCGGTCGCTATAAAGCGCGTTGCCAAAATCCACCACCGCCGCGCCGATGGCAAGCGCTGCTTTGCTCGCACTCACACTGAAACTGCTGAGCCGCAATTCTTTAATTCCGAAAGGATGCGAATAAAACGCGGTGAACGTCAGTCCGGAAAGATCGCTCAGAAGCGCGGGATTGACGAGCAGCACTTCAGCTTCGCGGCCCTTGGCCACGCTTGCGCCGCCCAACGCCTGCGCCCGCACGCCGAGCGGAAACTCCTGCGCCAGCGCGATAGTATCAATAATGCCGAGCGCCAGAAAAACAATTTGCTTGACTTTCATATTTACCCCTGGCTATATTGGTAGAGTTTTGCAGATAAAATGATTGAAGCTTTTGAAGCCAATAATTTTGGTCATAATCTTTTTGCCTTTATTGCTTTTGAATTGACCAGAATCACTGTGGAGATTTCTCTATGCGTCGAGTTGAATGGGTTCGCTTTGCGCCATTCACGATCATCCTCTTTTTGAGCATCCAGCTCGTTGGAAATCAGCCGGCCCGGTGCGCGGCGCCGGATAAGAGATTGCGGGCCAAAGTCACCGTGATTCTCGAAAAGCTGCCGGTCGACAAAAAGGCGAAAATGGCCAATTTCCACGAAAAGGTGGCCAATTATATCAATAGCCGCGACTGGATCGAAGAAGATTACGTCAATCCCATCGACATCGGGGTGCAGCTTTTTTTGGAAGACAGCCCGTCCACCGTCGAGGATCGCTATCGCTGCAATATTCTCGTCAGCGGCCCGGACATCCAGTATTACGACAAGCGCAGCCGCTTCGCTTTTCAGGAAAACGAGGTGTTGAAGCCCGGCGCGGAGTTTTCCCCGATTCTCGGATTGATCGATTTTTATATCAATCTCGTCATCGGCAACGAGCTGGACAAATACGGTTTGCTCGAGGGCACGCGTTATTTCGAGAAGGCGCGCGGCATTTTGCAACAGGGAAAATTTGCCCGGCCGCCTTTTTTCGAGGGCTGGGACTGGCGCGACGAGACGATGCGCGCGATTTTTTCCGACAATTACAAAAAGTTTCGCGAAATGAAGGACTATTATTTTTACGGCCTGTCACTGAACGATGATGAGATCACCCAGAAGCGCGATTACGTGAAACAAGCCGTTGAAAAGCTCGCCGAAGTGCTCAAAGAGAACCGGGACAATTTAGGAGCAAAACAGTTTATCGACGCCCACTATCAAGAGATCGTCGAATTGTTTAAAGACACCGGCGACGATAGCGTCTTTCGAATTCTGATCCGCATTGACCCGGATCGCGAGAATATTTATCAAGAGTATATCCAGTAAGCTTTAAAGTTTTTTTCCCCCCAACGGATAAAAAGCGGCCAACGGACAAAAGAACGGCCCGGCCCTTCATTAATTTTTAAAAAGAAAATCGGGGTGTTACGCTCCAAACAACCGCAACGCATTCCCGGCCAAAACCATTTCCATTTCCGCCGGCGAAAGGCCCGCCGTTGCCATCGCCCGTTTTTGTTCTTCCAGGATATCTTTCCGCCAGCCGCGGGGGAACACGCCGGAATCCGTGCCGAACAAAATTCTTTCAATTCCAAAAACGGCGCGCGTTTTTTGAAAGACTTCGGCGAGCGACAACGGATACGGCTGCGTCACCATCCAGTTGTTGGAGCTTGAAGTGTCGACATAAACGTTTTCACATTGCATGCCGAGCATGAGCGTTTCGCGGAAAAAGCCGCAGCCGAAATGCGGGATGATGAAATTGATCTGCGGATAGCGATTGGCCACGCTTTGCAAATCGAGCGGATTCGCAAAGCGGCTGTCGTAAACGCGCGGCAATCCCAGCGCGTCGCGCAATTTCACTTGCAAGATGCCGAAATGCGCCAGCACGTGCAGGCGGCATTGGGCGACGGCCTCGAAAAAGGGCAGGAGGGAGGCATCGGAAACGTGGAAATGATGCAGCGCCGGAAAGAGCATGACGCCGCGATAGCCGCACTCGTGCGCCAGCTTGTGGACGCGATGCGCCGCGCCTTCCATGGCAGGATTGGCCATGCAAAAACCGATAAGCCGATTGCCGCTGTGTTGTGTCGCTTCGGCGACGGCGGCCGCTTCCTCCGGCAAGCTGGCAAACGTGACGGCGCGCTCAACGCCATGCCGATCCAACTCAGCCAACCAACGTTTGAGATGCGCGTGAATATCGCTCGACGGTATTTCGATCCTGGCGCGCTGCGCCAGATCACCGAGCACCTGCTCCACCTCGGCAGCCGGGTTTTTCTGCCGCACCAGCGCGGCAAAAAAGTCGCGCGAGAAGAAATGGAGATGGCAATCAAAGATGGACATAAGAGCAACCCATTTTGGTTTCTCATCAAGATAAGCCTTTTGTCGAAAGATGCAAGAGATTTTTGGGGTTTGATCAACATTGTGCTTGACTCTGTTTTACATTCTCATTAAATTTTTAGAGCATAATTTTTGCGTACGCGAGGATGGCAATCATGACAATCAAACCATCAGCCCAATTAATCGAATTGCTGACCTCTCACAAAACCTGGGTTACTTCAGCAGGCAAGACTGGAAAGCAACTCTTATTGGAAGACGCCAATTTTTCAAATCTTGATTTGTCAAATACGGATTTGACCGAGGCAATTCTTCCCGGCGCCAGCCTTGATGGCGCGATTCTGCGTCAGTCAGATTTGTTTGGTGCCAATTTCGCGTCCGCCTCTCTAATCGAGGCTGATTTAGGGCAAGCACTTCTGAATAAATCAAACTTCGATCATGCAACTTTGGCAAAGGCGAATTTGCGTCGCGCCCGGATGGTTCGCGCCAACTTCGTTGATGCTGATTTGGGCGAAGCCGATTTGACTGAAGCCGATTTAACAAAATCCAACTTCTCCGGCGCGAATCTGGAAGGCGCGATCTTAAGCAATGCCAAACTCGACAGCATGGCACTGACGGGCGCTCGCCTTTTTAGAGTTGATCTGAAAGGAGCAAAGGGACTGGATAGTGTTTCAGCAGAATGGATCGACGTTGGCGAAACAAGGAGAACCTATAATATTGACAGGTGATAAAATACAAGGATGGTTGGTTAGCACCAGTAAGGACAATCGGAAAAGGATCCATACCTACTCAAATATCAAAATGCAAGCGGCATAATCGTCCATCATTATTTTGATGAGCCTGAACGACGCCAATCGAACCATTCTCAGCGCGGCGCCGCCCGTGCGCGTGCGCATCGAAAAAGGCGAGGCGCGCCGCAGCGCGGAGCGTTTTGAGCGCAAGTTCACGCTCGGCCGCAGCAATCAGTGTGACATTCAGTTTGACGATCCGCAAGTCAGCTCGCGCCACGCCGAGGTGGTGTGGGAACGCGGCGAATGGTGGGTGCAGGATTTGCGCAGCACCAACGGCACGTATCTGAACGGCACGCGCATCGATCGCGCCGCTTTGCCCTCACAGGCCACGCTCGAGTTGGCTCGCGGCGGGCCGGTGCTCGTGCTCACTATTGAGCCGCTGCTGCAAACCGGCAGGATAAATAAGTTGTCCCCCGCCTCATCATTGACCCTCATTGCCCAACGTTATTTTGGCCGCAAGGTTTCCGGCAAGCTCGGCGAGCACACCATGATCATTCGCCAAGCCTTCCACAAAATCCGCCGGAAACACGCCAAACGCTATTGGATGGCGATCGGCACTATTTTGTTGCTCCTGGCCGGCACGGCAGGAGCTTTGTTTTATCAGAGCCGGCGCGTGAAAGAACTGGAGCGCTTGCACGGCCTGGCCGAGAATATTTTTTATCAGATGAAAGCGCTGGAGCTGCGCATTGCGGCTTTGGATTCCGCGGCGGCGCAAGAGGCAGGCGCGGCGCTGAAAAAGCAGCAGGCAGATTATAACGACTTCGCCCGCAACGCGCTCGGGATTTCGCCGGACAAGCTCTCGGAAAAAGACTGGCTCATTTACAAAATCGCCCGCCTTTTCGGCGAATGCGACGTCATCATGCCGCCGGGCTTCTTGCAGGCGGTGCAGCAATACATTCGCAAATGGCAATCCACTCCGCGATTGCGCGAAGCGCTGGCGCGCGCTGCGGCCAACGGCTACGCGCCGCGAATTAACAGCGCGATGTTAGCCAGCGACATGCCGCCGCAATTTTTTTATCTGGCGCTGCAGGAGAGCGATTTCGATTTGCGCCGCTGCGGGCCGCGCACGCGTTACGGCATCGCCAAAGGCATGTGGCAATTCATTCCGGCGACCGCGATTCAATACGGTTTGCGCACCGGCCCGTTGCTCGAGGTGCGCCGGCACGATCCGCGCGACGAGCGCCACGATTTCGAGAAGTCCACGCAGGCGGCCGCCCAATATCTGCGCGATCTCTATAAAACCGAAGCCCAAGCCTCCGGCCTGTTGGTGATGGCGTGTTACAATTGGGGCCAGGGCAACGTGCTCGATCTGGTCAAACGCATGCCGAAAAATCCCCGCGAGCGCAATTTCTGGCGCTTGTTGGCCTCCGCCAAAATTCCCCAACAAACCCACGACTATGTTTTTTACATCATTTCCGCTGCCGTCATCGGCGAAAATCCCCGTTTGTTTGGATTTGATTTTGATAGCCCGTTGCAGTAGGTTTTAAAGCGTAAAACGTGAAACGTAAAGCGCAAGTAAGCGCGAATGTTCTTTTAACGTTCTTTTGAGGAGGAGCAAGGAAAATGAAAACTTCAACCACGGTTATTTCCATGGCGCTGATCATGAGCTTGACCAGTTGTCAGAGCAAAAAACAAGCCGCCGACGTGGTGCTGACAAATGGCGTGATTCATACGGTTGACGAGAAGAACCCTTCGGCGCAAGCGCTCGCCATCGCCGGTGATCGCATAGCTTTTGTCGGCACAAATGACGCGGCCAAAGCATGGGTTGGTGACAAAACGCAAATGATCGATCTCGGCGGCAAAACCGTCGTGCCGGGATTCATCGACAGCCATTATCATTTTCAAGGCGTCGGGCAGCGCGCTTATAATTTGAATCTCGACGGCTGCACCTCGCTCGAAGAATTTCTTTCCCGGCTCAAGAATTGGGCGGCGAACGTGCCAGCGGGAGAATGGATTCGCGGGCGCGGCTGGATGGAGGAAGATTGGCCGGTGAAGCAGTTCCCAACTCGCGCGGAGTTGGATCGGGTGGTGCCGCATCTGCCGGTTTATCTCAACCGCGCCGATGGCCACATGGCCGTGGTCAACTCCAAAGCTTTGGAAATGGTCGGCATCACCGCGAACACGCCGAATCCGCCCGGCGGTGAAATTTTGAAAGACGTGAAAGGCCAGCCGAACGGCTTGTTGGTGGATAAGGCGATGGGCTTGGTCACCAAACACATTCCCTCCAGCTCGCCGGATATGCAGGAGAAATTCGCGCTGAAAGCGAATGAGGCGGCACTCGCTTATGGCTTGACCACCATCCACGATGCCGGCAGCAGTTGGGAAACCGTCAATCTTTGGAAGCGTTTGTATGGTGATGGCAAAATGAAAGTGCGCATTTATGAATTTATTCGCGGTCCCGGCGCGGATGTTGACACGCTGTTGCAGAACGGCGCGCAGATCGGCTTCTTCGATCATCATCTCACCATTCGCGGCATCAAAATTTCCATCGACGGCGCGCTCGGCTCGCGCGGCGCGGCTTTGTTGGAAAATTATTCGGACGAAAATACTCACGGCTTGTTTCTCTGGCAGGATGATCAAGTTTATCCCGTCATCAAAGCGGCTACAGAGAAAGGCTTGCAAGTGGCGATTCATGCCATCGGCGATGCGGCCAATCGCAAGGTGCTCGATCTTTACGAACGCGCTTTCAACGAAGTACCGGCAGCGCAGCGCAAAATTGCCGAGCCGCGTTTCCGCATCGAGCACGCGCAAATCGTCGATCCCGCCGACATTCCGCGTTTCAAACAACTTGGCGTGATTCCTTCGATGGAGGCAAGCCACGCTATTGGCGATTTGCATTTCGCCGTTCGCCGGCTGGGTTTGGATCGTCTCGCCGGTGCGTATGCCTGG
The DNA here is from genome assembly GCA_022616415.1 of Candidatus Zhuqueibacterota bacterium. Taxonomy (GTDB): domain Bacteria; phylum Zhuqueibacterota; class Zhuqueibacteria; order Zhuqueibacterales; family Zhuqueibacteraceae; genus Zhuqueibacter. The sequence goes on from JAKEEU010000179.1 coordinate 10,912, forward strand.
CGCACGTTTATCGATCAAGGCAATTACATTGCCGGCGGCTCGGATGCGCCGGTGGAAGAAGGCAACCCGCTGATCGAATTTTATGCTTCCGTCGCCCGCCGCGACACCAGCGGCTTTTCCGCCGACGGCTGGCATCCGGAATTAGCCATGACCCGCGAAGAAGCGCTGAAGTCGTTGACCATCTGGGGCGCGATGGCCGCATTCGAAGAAGACTTAAAAGGCTCGCTCACAACCGGCAAGCTCGCCGATCTCGTCGTGCTGGATCGCGACCTCATGACCGCGCCGGAGAACGAGCTGTTTCGCACGAAGGTGTTGATGACGATGGTGGGAGGGAAGGTGGTGTTTCAACGCGCGGAGATGGAATGAAGGTGCGTGTTTTGTGCGGCTGCGTTTGTTGGAAGGAATCCTTTGATTTTATTGGCTCTACGAAAAAGCAAGCCCTTCTGCAGGCAGAGCGTTTCATCAAAGGCTGGGTGATGAAATTGAATCAAGCGCCGGTTTGCCGCGAGGTGGCGGCCAAAGCGTTGAATGCGATGTAGAGGCAGTAATCTTGATAATGATTTCGGTTTGTCGCCCTTTTATCCAAATACGGTGGCGCTTACCCTTCAAGATCTCTTTCAATGTATCCGCTATAGTCTTTCAAGATCGGGGTGTATTTCTCATTCAGCAGAGGAGAGGAGATCATAAAGTCTGCGGTGGAGCGATTGCAGGCGATGGGGATGTTATAGACGACGGCGATGCGCAGCAGGGCTTTGACATCGACGTCGTGGGGATGGGGGCTCATCGGATCCCAGAAGAAAATGATAAAATCGATTTTGCCTTCCGTGATCATGGCGCCCAGTTGTTGATCGCCACCGAGCGGGCCGGATTTCAGCCGGATGATGCTTTTGAGCGCCGATTTCTCTTTTCGAATAGACGCCAATTTTTTATTGATCGCTTTCTCAACCAACTTGCCGGTCGTTCCCGTGCAAATCAAGTTGTGCGAGAGCAGCACTTCGAAATTCCATTCGACCCATTCGATCAGGTCTTTCTTGCGGTTGTCGTGGGCGACGAGCGCAACGTTTTTGATTTTATCCATAATCTTGATAAAAAAGAATAAGAACTTGCTCCTCTCCATAATTGTGAGTTCATGAGCGTCCTCTGTCAATACATTAATCGCACGCCAAAGGCCAAGACTCCTTGATTACAAATAGAGTCGACGCGCCGGGCCTTGCGGTTATCGACATGAAAATCAATTTGGGGTGTTACGACACCGGCATTTAAATTCGCCGCGCCATCTGCGCGACTGGTAAGTATACTTGGCAGCTTGCCCAGCCGGCCTGATTCGCCGTGACGCAATATTACCCTGTTCGTCGATACCGGCTTCCCAGTGAAAGGCTTCTGGCTCCAGTGCAGAAGGTTTTTCGTCGTTGTTCGCAAAATTGCAATTGTCATTTTACCGATCATAATTTAGTTTTGCCCTAGTTTTTTCGCACCACCAGTTCGGGTTTCAAATATACATGCTGCGGTCGCAAGGCCCTATCGGGCGGTGCTTCCGAATTTTCTAAAAGTGCCATTAGGCTCAACACGGCTTGATAGCCGATTTCCAGGAAGGTGCTTTCCCGATGGCCGGCGGTGGTCGAATCAAATTGCTGATGATGGCTATCCACCAAAACCAGGGGCAGGCGCCGGCGCTTGCAGTTTGCCGCCAAAACGTTGGAGGGCTTCATGGATACCAACAGCATACCATCGACGCGGCGTTGCTGCAATGCCCGCCGCAAGGTAGAACTCGGGTCTTGGAGATCATCAATGCCATAGAGCAGCAAGTCATAATTGTACTGCGCGAGGCCGCGTTGAATGCCGCACAGCATTTCGGCGTGAGCGCGTCCGCCGAACGAAGGCGCCACCACTCCGATGGTGTTGGTTTTGCGCCGCGCCAAACCTCGCGCCATGGCAAAGGGCTGATAATCAAGCTCATTTATCGCCTGCAACACTTTGGCGCGTGTCGCTTTGGTGTGCAACGGGCTGCCGTTCAAAACACGTGACACCGTGCCGATGCTGAAGCCTGACTTCTTTGCGACTTCGTATATCGTTGCCGTCATAAATTACCCTAAAGTTGATTTTTTAACGCTGCCGCGATGAATGCAAAAAATTCGTCGCGCCTTTCATCGGTGAAGGACAGCAACTGTTCGCTTTGAGTGGAATCAAGAAATTGCTCCGGGCTCGAAATGATGCAGGCGCCAAGATAAGCTTTGTATCGCAACTTCGGGTTCGCCGCCTCAAAAGCAAGGCGTTTCATTTCGCCAATGATTTTGGAATAATCCTGGTCAGGAATTTTAATCTTCATGATCACGGCATGAAAAATCGCGGACTCAACAACGGCTTCGATATCCGCGCGCAAGCAGGCTTCATAACCGCGCAATGCTGTCGTCAAAATTTTCTGCCGAAAAACTGCGCCATTGGCGTGCATTCCGCTAGGTTGCACCGTCTGGCTGTGCAGCGGGTCAAAGCAAATGAGTAATGCCAGGCTGATGATGGCAAGCTGCAGTTTGAATGACTTCATGGTTTTCTCCTGTTAGTTGTTGCGGTTGTGTCAGAATCCTTTCGCCCATTTCATACAAATGGCTTGCCAACACGGGATCGAGCGAAGCAACTCAATTATAAACTGAAGGAAAGGCTGTTGATTTGTCGGGCAGCGATCATCGCCAATGGATGCCACATCAAAAGCGTGATTCGTGCGAAGAATTTTGCGATAAGGTGAACAAAAACAAGTTACAGAGCCGAAAGAAAACTTGTGGCAGGCAGGGAATTTTTGTGGCACCCGTTTGAGAAAGAAAGCGGTAAACTCGCGGGCGAAGAAAATTTCAACTTCTGTTGATTGACTTTTAGGATTTATTTGCCGATTACTCACCCTCTGCCCTGCGCAGGCGATTATTCAACGCGCGGCGTGACAATCCCAATAGACTCGCGGCAATGGACTGATTGTCGCCGGCGCGGCGCAGCGCTTCGTCGATAAGCATTTGCTCGGCTTCTTCGAGCGTCGGAAGCTGATCCGGAAATGTGATTAAGGATTGCGCTGCGTCGTTTTGCGGAATGGCGCCAACGTGATTGGCGGAATTTTGAGAAATTTTTTCCTTGAACGAATTCATTGAAAGCACGCCGGCATCGTGGCGGCTCACGGCATCGAAGATCATGCCCTCCAATTCTCTGATGTTGCCGGGGAAATGATACGTGCGCAGCAAAGTTGCCAGCTCGCGCGGCGCCGTCGGCTTCTTTTTTTTGAGCGTGCACGCCGCTTTTTCGAGATAGTATTCGATCAACAGCCGAATATCATCCAGGCGCTCGCGCAGCGGCGGAATGTGAATATGATGAGCTTGCAAGCGATAGTACAGATCTTTGCGGAATTGCCCCGCGCTTTGCAGCGCAGCGAGGTCTTGATGCGTCGCCGCGACGAGACGCGCATCGGACATTTTCGGCATATCGGAGCCGAGCGAATAGTATTTGCCTTCTTGCAACAGCCGCAAGAGTTTCACCTGCGATTCGATGCGCAAATCGCCGATTTCATCCAGAAACAACGTTCCGCCTGCCGCCTGCTCAATCAAGCCGCGGCGCGGTTTGTCGGCGCTGGTGAATGCGCCTTTGATATGACCAAAGAGTGTATCGGCAAATAGATTGTCATCGACTCCCGCGGCATTGACGGCGACAAACTCGCCGCGCCGCTGGCTCAAGTTATGAATCGCCTTGGCAACCAGCTCCTTGCCCACGCCGGTTTCTCCGGTGATGAGCACGGGCAGGGGCGTGGCGGCAATCGCCTCGATATATTTGAAAATGCCACGCATCGCGGCATGATTCGTAATAATCTCTGCGAATGCTTCCGGCTGGCGCAATTGCTCCGACAGCAGGGATTTTTTCAGCGAATCATTTTCATTTTTCATCTCCTGCATCTGAAGCGCGTGCCGGATGGTGTTAATCAGCCGCGCGTCATCAACCGGCTTGACGATGTATTCAAACGCCCCCGCTTTCATGCACTCCACCGCCACCTCGACTTCGTTGACAGCGGTCAGCACGATGACGGGAATCTCCGGATGCGCTTCGACAATCTGCGGCAGCAGTTCCTTCCCCGATAAATGCGGCATGTACAAATCAAGCACCACGACGGCATGCTTTCCTTTCTCCAACAAAGTCATGGCTTGCCGGCTATCCTGGCACTTGACGACATGATTCAGCCCGGCGGCATTCAACGTGATTTCCGCGCTGAACAAAAACTGCTCCTCGTCGTCGATGAGAAGCACAGTGTGTTCGGGATGAGTTGAGGTATTCATTTATTTTTATCTATTATTCTACAGCAGCCGGCAGCGCAACCGTTGCCGTCGTCCCCCGACCCAATTGTGATCTGAGCTTCAAATCCCCGCCATGGTCCTTGATGATCCGGTAAGAAATTGAAAGCCCAAGTCCGGTGCCACCGGAATCACGCTTGGTGGTGAAAAACGGATCGAAAATATGCTTCAAATCCGCTTCCGACAAGCCGATGCCTTCATCGCTGACGCGAACGACGACGTTGTTTTTCTCGGCGTCGTGCATCGTTTCGATGCCAAGCCGCGCCCCTTTGTGCCGCAACGCCTGGCAGGAATTGGTGACGAGATTGATGATCACCTGCGCGAGCTGCTGCGCGTTGCCCCGGAGGTGAGGGAGATTTTCGCCAAGCGCCAAACTGAACTCGTCGGTGGATTTTTTAATCAGCGTGTTGACGATGGTGATCGCACTTTCAACCACCTGATTAATATCGACCAATTCATTCGCGCTGCCGCGATTATCACGGGCAAAATCCTTCAAGCTCTGCACGATTTTTTGAATGCGTTTGGAGCCATCGATCAAACCCGCGAACAGTTGCGAGATCTTGCCGTACATTTGCGAATAGGGCAAGCCCGCGAGAATAAAATCGCCGTTCCGCGCCGCATAGTCGTCGAGAATGGGCTTGACTTCGCGCCAGCCGCGCGACAAAAACTTGGCGTTCAGCAAAATATAATTGTTGGGATTGTTGATCTCGTGGGCAACACCGGCGACCAAAGTGCCCAGGCTCGCCAATTTGTCCGCCTGCACGAGCTGCTGCCGCTGAATTTCGTTGAGCTCTTCCGCCTTTTTTCTCTCGGTATAATCGCTTACCAAGCCGTCGTAAGACACGACCGTGCCATTGGCATCTTTCCGCAACACGATGGTATTCCGCACCCAACGGACGGAGCCATTTTTGTGAATGATCCTGTGTTTGAGCGTGGGAACGGCTTCGCCCAGCAGAGCGCGTTTCGCCCGTTCGATAACCGTTTGCCGGTCATCTTCATAAACCATGCGATACCACAGTTCCTTGTCCGCCTCGAACTCTTCGGAAGAATAACCGGTGACCGCCACACATCCAGGCCCGTGCGTGGTCGCAACCGCGATGCCGTTGGCCACACGCACATGATAGATATAGCCCGTAACCGAATTGAGCAATCTTTTGTAGCGCTGCTCACTCTCGCGCAACGCTTCCTCGGCGCTTTTGCGCACGCTGATGTTGGTGATCAAGCCGTCATAAGAAATCAGACCGCCGTGTTCATTTTTGTTCAACGCGATGGTGCTCTTGAGCCAGCGCATGGAGCCGTCGCGATGCAGGATGCGATGCTCGAGCGGTTGTTGCTCTTCACCGGCTAGCGCCTTCGCCGCCTGCTTTTTCACCGCCTCGCGGTCGTCTTCGTGAACCATGCGAAACCATAAATCCGGATCGGCCTGGAAAGCCTCGGAAGCGTAGCCGGTGATTTCCGCGCACCCTTCGCCGTGATATGTTTGCACCGCCACACCATTCTCTACTGTCACCGTATAAATATAGCCTTTGATGGCCTTAATCAAATTCTTCATCCGGTGGCCGGTTATGACTTTGTCAGACATGGAAAAAGCGAGCCTCATTGATGAATGCGATTGCTTTAATGATAACCTATCGATAATTTAATCCATCCCGTCGAAGAAAGCAAGTCTCGTGACTTTATCTCATCACGATTAATTTTTGACAAAATTGGGTTTTTCTAAAATCGTTTTTTCCGAATCCCGAGCACCTTCATCCGATAGGCCAGCGTATTGGGTTTCACGCCGA
>JAKEEU010000180.1 GCA_022616415.1 Candidatus Zhuqueibacterota bacterium
AAAAACGAGAACAAGAGAGTACGCCCATGGAAGAATTGTTGGCGATGTTAACCAAATGAATTTTAAAGAACTCATTGAAATAGGCCTGACGGCAATGGGATTTACCGGCCCCACCAACGGCGCACGCTCGAACTTCTCAATAACCTACAGTCCAGGGCTTGGCGAAAACGGACTGGATTTTTTCACGGCGCGCGGCGAATGGCGGCGCTATTACAAGGCCGGCGCCGAATATCGCTTTGCATTGCGGCTCGCCGGTGGCCTGAGTGAGGGGCGTAATCCGCAGCAATTTTTTCTGGGCGGCGTGGACAACTGGTTTAACCAGCGATTCAAAGATGGCTATTTGCGGGTGGATAGAATCGAGGACATTTATTTCTCCCGTTTCGAGACGCCGTTTCGCGGATTGGATTTCTACGAGCGCATCGGCAATCGGTTTGCGTTGGCCAATCTCGAATTTCGCTTTCCCCTGATCCGCTATCTGCAATTGGGCTTTCCTTTGCCGCTGACCTTTTACAACGTGCGAGGGGCGCTGTTTACGGACATCGGCACCGCGTGGAATAAAAATGAGCCGCTCGTTCTCTGGCACTCGGAAAGAAAGGAGGGGTTCCATCTCCACGATTTACTGATGACCTATGGCGTCAGCGCCCGCACGAATCTCGGATTTCTCATTTTGACTTATGACGTGGCGTGGCGCACGGATTTGCAGAATATGTGGAAACCACGGCATCTGCTTTCGGCCGGGGTGGAGTTCTGAACACGGACGTTATGGACGGACGCGGAATAATTTCAAACACGAACTTCGTGGACGCACACGGAAGAATTTCAGAGGAGGTGATTTCGTATGAAATGAAATAGCGCCGCCAGTAAAGAACATGGCGGCAGTAGCAGTAGCACTCAAATAGTTCTTGCTGCTGCTGCCACTACTACTTTATCCTTTCAAGGAAAGGAGATGTTGTCATGAAGAAGAGTATTATTCTTCTCGCTATTCTGCCGGTGGTTTGGCTGGCCGGCTGTGCGGGGTTGGTTCCTCCCATCGAGGAAGACCCCAATACGGTCACGCTGATTTTCAAAACCGGCGAGAAGGTGGAAGGCCGCATTCTGGACATTCAAGGCGATTTGATTCGCTTTGAGCCGAACAGTCGGGTGGAAGAAAACCGCTCCTTCGGCGATTTTGTCCGAGCCGACGAGGTGGGATTTGTTCAGTTATCCCACGGCTCGCGGTTCACCGTCAAGGAGTTTATCGATTATCGGTGGAAGCCTCAATCTCCCGCCCCACTTTTGGGCAATGGGGTCACGAAGACGGGACAAAAAGAGGTGACCGAAGCAACGGCAGAGCAAGATCTGCAATACGAGCAACTCAAGAAGAAAGCGGTTGCTGAGATGACACCCAACGAGTTTGGTTACTTCATGTTGATGAAGCAACAGGAAATCAAAGCCCAACCCCGACCAGTCGGGGCTTTTGAGCAGGAAAAAAGAGTCCAGCCTGCTCAAGCCAACACCATGGCAGTCAAAACGGATTCCGGAAAGGTGGCTCCCCTCACATCTTCTCTCACGCCACGCACTGACTCAAAAATTTCCAAAGAGGGAGAAGTCATCAAGGAAATCGCAGGTTTTCTGGTTGAAGCCGAGCTCGCCGGGCCATTTATCAAAGCCGCGCAACAGAAAAAAGAGCAGGGTGATTTCCTCACCTTGAATCAGCTCTGGCTGGTCAATGAGGTGACGAAAACGCCGGCGTGGAAGAAGCGCCAGGACGATTTGCGGAATCTCTCCGTGGAGGCGGAACAAGCCGTGGCCCATGTGTATCTCTATGCGCCGGATAGCTTGAGCCAGCGTTTGGGGCTCCGTTTCGATCCCAACGTTGAAATGGATTTCCGTGACCTGATGGAGCAATTGCACCAGCGCTTTGGCGCCACCGTGACAATGGGTGATTTTCGGTTGCTGGTCGCAATTTTTGAAGAAGACGGCGCCAGAGCCATGCGGGAGATTTTGAATCATTACACCGAGTGGCGCTTCGCCATCGAGAATAAACACCCGCTGGCTACGAAAAACCTTCGAGATTAAGGCCATGAGTCCAGAGAAGGTAGCGTTACAACGAGCGCCGTGTGCAAAAGTTTCGCCTACGGCGCTCGATTAAAATTCATTAATGATCGTTATGATCGGCTTGAGATTGTGCTAGAAAGCAATGGCTCCTGCTGACTTGACTTCGAGGAGAATTTTGTGTATATTAAGCACATTTCCTCTTGGTGATTCTTTTGCGTTTGGTCAAGGAAAGTCGGAATAGTGTGTGCAAATTGATTGTTACCAGTTTTGAATCGTTGAACGTAGCGCGGCATTAGCCGCAACCAGACTTAACCACAAAGATCACAAAGGCCACAAAGAAAGAACACAAAGTTTGACTGGTTTTTTCTTTGTGGTCTTTGTGGTTAAAAAATCTTCGTGGTCATGATGGTTTTATTCAGTTGGGTTCATCTATCCGTTGGGAGCATAAAAATTTTTAGATTTTTTTTCTGAGCCTGCCCTGCCAGGGCTCTAAGCAGGCCAGGGTTTGGTCGCATAAGTAACCTAATTCGACGTGCGCAATCTTCACAAAACAATTTCTCTTTTGCTCGCCCTTAGTTTGTTGCAGTTTTTCGTTCCTGTGCTCAACGTGATGCTGACGTTGCCATGCTGCGAAGAACAGGCTACCACTTCGGGAACGATGTCATGTTGCCAGGCGGAATTCCCATCGCGCGCGGTCTGCTGTTACGGCGAGCCTCAACATGCGCTCGATGATTCTGCGCCAACGCATGCGACGCCGGAGAAAACTTCGCAAGTTCATGTTGATCTCGCCGTACTTGACCAGCCTGGCACGATCAGTCCCTGCTTGATGCCAAGCCCACAGGAAGAATTTTATTGCCTCTCCCATCATCCCGCTGATAACAAACGCTACAAACGGTTGGCTACTTTCCTGATTTAATCCCGCCTTCATAGGGTGAAATACGCCCTTTTCTGTCTCGTCGTTCGTTTTCATTCTAAATTCTCAAAACCATATTGACTTCAGCTATCAAGTTGTAGTTCTGCTTGTGGAGTATGGTTGATCTCGGAATTTAAGGCGTTTAAAGCTGCTCACCAGCAGAGCGAAGAATTTCACATAGGAGTTGCCGATGCTTCACCGAATCTCAGCGACCGACTGCATCGTTCTGGACTTGCCAGCGGAAAAAGCTTTAGCCGTGCTCTGGGACATTAAATCTCTGGAACTTTACGAGCCAAAAGTGGATTCTGCTCAGGTCAGGCCAGAAACGGAGAGAAAAGGTATCTATTCTGCCAAAGGTCACTTTGCGGGGATACCTTGGCGTGGAGAATTTTCTTATGAATTAAATGATCATGGTTTTCATAGCGAAATGATAAGAGGCCCAATGCGAATTGAGGTAAATGGCGGCTTCATCGTCAACTCTGAAGGCCCGGACAGTTGCCTGATTACGCATTACGAGCATTATCGGTTTCCTTATTGGATATCGCCACTTACTCTGTTGGCTCGCCCATATCTTCATTGGGCCATGAGAAAGGAGTTGCGTGAATTGGCCGGAACTATTCATAGCAAGGTGCAAATATGAAATTTTTCATCCTTTTTATTTTGATCTGCAGCCATACTTTAGCAATGGCGCAAACTGGCAATAATGTCTCCATCACGCTGGACGAGGTGATTCGAGAAGCATTGAAAAACAATCCCGAGCTGCAGGCGTTCGATGAGAACCGCCGTGTGGCGCACGCGCGCATTCCGCAGATGAGCGCGCTCGACAATCCGCGTTTTAACTACAAGATCATGGAAGCGCCCCGCTCGGATGTGTTCAACACCTCACGATGGAAGTATGTCAATTTCGAGCTGATGCAGATGTTTCCCTTTCCCGGCAAGCTCGCCAAAGCCAAAAACCTGGCGGAGATCGACGCCGAGCACGCGCATCACGATTACCAAGAGAAGACTCTTGAGATCATTGAAAAAGTCAAAGCCGCATATTTCGAGCTTTACTTCATTCAGCGCGCCCTCGAAGTCAATTTGGAAAACATCGGCTTGATGAATCAATTCGTGAATATTGCCAAAATTCGTTATGCCGTCGCGCAAGCCATGAATCAAGACTTGCTGAAAGCCAACGTCGAGCTGGCGCGATTAGCCAACGAACAAATCACGCTCGCGCAGCAGGAAGAGACGGCCAAAGCCATGTTGAACATTCTGCTCAATCGTCCCCCGCAATCACCGCTCGGTCTGACGGTTTTGCCGGAGAGAACGGCGAGGGCCTTCAATCTCGAAGAGCTGCAACACACGGCGCTCGCTACTCGACCGATGATTCAGCACGATTCGTTGAGCGTGGTGCAGAGCCGCGTCGCCAAGAGCCTCGCGCGGCGACAGTATTGGCCGGATTTCAATGTGTCGCTGGAATACGTCACCTCGCCGCTCGATGGCTTTCGCGGTTGGACGACGGTGGCGGGTATCAGCTTGCCGTTCGCGCCGTGGACGGTGAAAAGGCAGCGCGGCATGGTTGAAGAAACCGTGGCGGACATCAGCATGAAAGAAGCAATGCTGAACAACACCAAAAACATGATTCTCTTCGCCGTGAAAGATGCGCTGGTCAAAGTGCAAACCCAGCAGCGCTTGATTGATTTGTATCGCGCGACGGTGCTGCCGCAAGCGGAGCAATCGCTGCGAGCGACCATCGCCGCTTATCAAACTCAGCAAACTGATTTTCTCTCATTGCTCGACAGCTATCGCATGTTGCAAATGTTCAAGCTGGAATATTACGAGGCCACGGCGATGTATGAGATGAATCTCGCAATGTTGGAGCGAGCCGTTGGCCGAAAACTGGAGTGATGGATAAATGGATTGATGGATTCTTGGAGTATTGGATTGTTGGAAGAATGGTTATTCCCATCGATCCAACAATCCAGAAATCCATCAATCTTTTCAAATGTGAAAGGAGTAAAAAATGAACAAACGGCTTATTCTTCTGCTCACCGGCCTGGTCGTGCTCGCCGGTTCAGCGTACCTGTTTTATCCCAAACTTTTTCCGGCGAAGAAAAAGGCGCGCGAAGTTGCCTACTGGACTGATCCGATGATCCCAGGATTCAAAAGTCCGACGCCCGGCAAATCGCCGATGGGCATGGAAATGATTCCGGTCTACGCCGACTCACAAATGGCGGAGACGGAAACGATGGAGGCGCACGCTGAACACGAAGGGCACGGGCAAGAAAACGAAATCGATTACTACACTTGCACCATGCATCCTTCGGTCAAATCCAAAGAGCCAGGCAAATGTCCGATTTGCAGCATGGATCTGGTGCCGGTCATGAAAAAAGCCAAGGTCGATACGGGAAAAGTGGATCTCACATTCTCCGTCAGCCCGGTTAAGCAACAGCTTATTGGCGTCAAATTCAGCACAGCAGAAGTTGTCCCATTACACAAAACCATCCGCGCGGTCGGACGCGTGGACTACGACGAGCGCAAATTGGCCGTGGTGAATCTCAAAATTTCCGGTTGGATTAAAGACTTGTTGGTTGATTACACCGGCCAATTCGTGGGCAAAGGCCAGCCGCTGTTCACGATTTATAGTCCGGAATTGGTCTCGACGCAGGAGGAATATCTGCAAGCGCGGCGGGCCTTGCAAAGCCTTCCAATGGCGGCGATGAGCATGGACAATCGCCAGCAGACCTCGAGCCCGCCAACGACATACATTAATCCCCAAGAAGTTTTGAATACCGCCAAACAGCGTTTGTTGCTGTGGGATCTTACCGAGGCGCAAATTGCGGAGCTGGAACAGCGCGGTCAGCCGGAAACCTATCTCACCATTTACTCGCCGATCAACGGCCACGTGATCGAAAAGATGGCGCTCAAAGGCATGCACGTTGAGCCAGGTATGAGGCTGTACAAGTTCGCCGATCTCTCAACGGTTTGGGTTTATGCCGATGTTTACGAGTACGAGCTGCTGCACGTGAAGGTCGGCCAAAGCGCGACGATCACGCTTTCTTATTTGCCAGGCGAAACATTTGAAGGGCGCATCACCTACGTCTTTCCGTATTTGAACATGAACACCCGCACCGCGCGCGTTCGCATCGAATTGCCCAATCGCGACGGCAAGCTGAAACCGGAGATGTACGCGGAGGTGGAAATCTTCGTCGATCTCGGCAACAAGCTGGCGATTCCGGAAAGCGCGGTGCTCAATACCGGCGTGCGGCAGATTGTGTTCGTTGACAAGGGTGATGGCATTTTCGAGGTGCGCTTCGTTCAGCTCGGCGCGCGCGCCAAAGGGCTTTACGAAATCACCGAAGGCTTGCAAGCCGGTGAGCGCGTGGTGTCGTATGCCAATTTTCTCATTGATGCGGAAAGCAAAGTGCAAGGTGTGTTGCAAAGGCTGGAACAATAAATGGATTGATGGATTATTGGATCGTTGGAATTAATGGATTTCCGGTATCCCATCTATCCATGAATCCAACGACCCATCACGCCAGCACTAATTCACGCACGTGAAGCATATCTTTCCGCGTCGCGGCACGTAGCGCAGTGGCTGGCACGGAGACAACGGCAAGCGTCTCGCCGTCGGCAGAAAAAAACTCGACTTCATATCCTTCGGGGTAGTCGTCGGTTGCCGGATGGCATTCAACGATGGTTCCCATATCTCCGGCTAAGAGATTTTCCTCAGGAAGATCTTCGATGAGAATGACCCTGGAAAATAATGGAAAAGTCATGGTTGTTTCTCCGGAATCAGGGTGACAAAACGTGCAAACGATTCGCCGGTGCGAATGATCCAGATGGATCGAATCCACCGTTTTTTGCCATTCGGGCCAACTAGCGGTGCAACGATTTCATACTTCGTTCCATACATGGACTTTTTCCCTGGAGTTGCCTCGACTGGCAAATGTTGCGCGCGCAAATCCTTCTCCAGCTTTTGCCATTTTTTCTGCTCGTAACCCATCGCTCTGAGATAACGTGCTTTTGACTCTCCATCAGGATGAGAGAGATTCAAAACATAATCGCGTAGTTTCTCAGGCGCAATGATCGTCGTTTTTGGAGAAAGCTTCACGCGCAACAATGATTGTTATGATTTCAACTCTGCTTTCTATAAAGATACCAGCTTTTGTTCGAAAAGGCAATAAGTTTTTGGCCGGAAATATCATCACTGATAGAACGAACTTTTTAATCTGAAACAACAGGAGTTTCTCATGATCGAAAAAATCATCGAATATTGCGCCCGCAATAAATTCATCGTCTTCACCATCCTCGCTTTTGTGATTGGATGGGGATTCTGGGCGTTGGACAACACCCCGCTCGATGCAATTCCGGACTTGTCCGACGTGCAAGTCATCATCTTCACCGAGTGGATGGGACGCAGTCCGGACATCATGGAAGATCAAATCACCTATCCCATCATCACCAAGCTGGTGGCGGCTCCGAAGGTGCGGGCGGTGCGCGGCATCTCGATGTTTGGCATGTCATTCATCTATGTGATCTTTCAAGATGGCACGGACATTTATTGGGCGCGCAGCCGCGTGTTGGAATATCTCAACTCCGTAAGCGGAAAGTTGCCGCCAAATGTTCGTCCCGTCATTGGGCCGGATGCCACCGGTGTGGGCTGGGTCTTTGAATATGCTCTCGTTGATGAATCCGGCAAACATACTTTAGCTGAGCTGCGCTCATTTCAGGATTGGTATCTCAAATACTATCTCGAAAGCACCCCTGGCGTTGCGGAAGTGGCCAGCGTCGGCGGATTTGTCAAACAATATCAAGTCAATGTTGAACCGAATGCGCTGCTGGCCTACAACATTCCGCTGATGGATGTCATCAACGCCGTGCGCAAGAGCAACAACGACGTCGGCGGCCGCGTCGTGGAATTTTCTTCGACCGAATATTTCGTACGCGGGCGCGGCTACATCAAGTCGCTGCAAGACATTGAAAACGTCCCGGTCGGCAATGATGGCAACGGGACGCCGATCCTCATCAAGAACATTGGCAGCGTGCAATTCGGCCCGGATTTGCGTCGTGGTTTGGCGGAATTCAATGGCATGGGCGAGACCGCCGGCGGCATCGTGGTGATGCGCTATGGCGAGAATGCGCTGGAGGTCATCAACCGCGTCAAACAAAAGATCGAAGAAGTCAAGCCCTCGCTTCCCCAAGGCGTGAAGATCGTCACGACCTACGATCGCGCCGATTTGATCGAGCGCGCCATCGCCGTGCTGAAAGAGAACTTAGCCGAAGAAATGATCGTCGTGGCGCTGGTGATCGTTTTGTTTCTCTGGCACGTGCGCAGCGCCCTCGTGCCGATCTTCCTGCTGCCGGTCGCGGTCTTGATTTCGTTCATTCCGATGTATTATATGGGCCTGACCTCCAACATCATGTCGTTGGGCGGCATTGCCATCGCCATTGGCGCCATGGTCGATGCCTCCATCGTGCTGATTGAAAACGCCCACAAAAAGCTGGAGGGATGGCAGGAGAGCCTCGTGCCGGTGGATCGCGAGAGCACGATTATCACCGCGTTGCAAGAAGTCGGCAGGCCGATTTTCTTCTCACTGTTGGTGATCACCGTGTCATTCCTTCCCATTTTCAGCTTGCAATCGCAAGAAGGCCGATTGTTCAAGCCGCTGGCCTATACTAAAACATTCTCCATGTTCTTTGCCGCGATTCTTGCGATTACCGTCGCGCCGGCGCTCGTGCTCTGGTTCGTGCGCGGCAAGATTCATTCGGAAGACGTGCATCCGGTCAGCAAAATTTTGCATCGCCTCTACCATCCGGTGATCGACTTCGTGCTCAAGCACAGCAAAAAGTTCATCGTCGCTGCGGCGGTCATCATGATCGGCACGATCCCGATTTATTTCATGCTCGGCTCCGAGTTCATGCCGCCGCTCAACGAAGGCACGATTCTTTACATGCCGACCTCGGTTCCCGGCTTGCCGATTTCCGAAGCCAGCAAAGTACTGCAAGTGCAGGACAAGATGCTCAAAGAATTTCCGGAGGTGCAAACCGTTTTTGGAAAAATCGGCCGCGCCGAAACGCCCACCGACCCGGCGCCGCTGAGCATGGTGGAAACCATCATCACCCTCAAGCCGGAAGATCAATGGCGCCCTGGCATGACGTGGGACAAGCTGATCGCCGAGATGGATGCGAAGCTCAAGTTCCCCGGCATGGCCAATATCTGGTGGATGCCGATCCAAACGCGCACGGAGATGTTGACCACCGGCATCCGCAGTAATTTGGGCATCAAAATTTTCGGCCCGGATTTGGCGACGATTGAAAAAATCGGCGTCGAAATTGAGCAGGTGCTCAAAGAGCTGCCGGACACGCGCTCCGCTTTTGCCGAGCGTGTCACCGGCGGCTATTATCTCGATTTTGAAGTGAATCGTGAACGAGCAGCACGCTATGGCTTGACAGTCGATGATGTCAACATGATCATCGAGTCCGCCATCGGCGGTGAGAACATCACCACCACCGTCGAAGGGAAAGAGCGCTATCCCGTTAACGTGCGCTATGCGCGCGAGCTGCGCGATGATCTGACGCGGCTTGAGCGCGTGCTCGTTCCAACCATGATGGGCGCGCAAGTGCCGCTGGCAGAGCTCGCCGACATCCGCTTTTCCACCGGCGCGCCGATGATTTACAACGAAGGCGGCTCGCGTTTGGCGTATGTGTTTGTCGACGTGACGGGAAAAAGTTACGGCGATTACGTGGAACACGCCAAAGAAGTGATCAAGGAAAAAGTGAAGCTGCCGCCCGGCTATTTTCTCGGATGGGCGGGCCAATACGAGCACATCGAGCGCTTGAAAAAGCGGCTCCAAATCATCGTTCCCGTCACGCTCTTTCTGGTCTTTGTGCTGATTTATTTCAACACGAAATCGCTGACCAAAACGGCGATTGTGCTGCTGGCGGTTCCATTCTCGCTGGTTGGCGCAGTTTGGCTGCTCTATCTGCTCGACTACAACATCAGCAACGCCGTGTGGGTAGGATTGATTGCGCTGGCCGGCCTCGATGCGGAAACCGGCATCATCATGCTGCTGTATCTCGACCTCGCCTACGAGCAGTGGAAGAAAGAAGGAAAAATGTCAACCCTCGAACATTTGAAAGAAGCCATCCATTACGGCGCAGTTAAGAGAATTCGGCCCAAATTCATGACGTGGGGCACAACGCTGATCGGCCTGTTTCCCATCATGTGGAGCACCGGCACCGGCTCCGACGTGATGAAACGCATCGCGGCGCCGATGGTGGGCGGCATCACGCTGTCGGTCATTATGGAGTTGACGATCTATCCGGCGATTTTCTTTTTGTGGAAAGGGCGGGAGATAAAGAAGAAAAACCGGCAGTGATTGCCCGTTGTGGGGAACTCCACTTTGCCCGGCGTATCCGGCGTGTTGCAATAAGTAGCGGCGGTAGATTCAAGGTTCAAAGGCTTGGAAAATCATCCAAGCCTTTTTATTTTAAGCTGTAGCCAATGATGCCGTCAATAAAGTGCTTGCTTTGTGAAAGAAAAATGTGTTATTTCTGTAAAGCAAGCATAACGCACCTTGTCCGTACTCCACGAACTATCGGAGCGCGAATAGATGTCCGGTTCTTCCAATTTTACAAGCGCCGATTCAGGCATGGCGGCTCGTCTCGACAACCCGACTGGAATGCAGAACCATGATTTATCAGCGGGTGATGCCGAAACGCGCCTGCGTGCAAGCGAAGAACGCTTCCACAAAATTTTTGATCATTCCAACGATGCGATCTTCGTCGTCGATCCGGCGCAGGACGAAATACTCGATGTGAATCCCCAAGCTTGCAAAATGCTGGGATTTTCCCGCGCGGATTTATTGTCCATGCCCATGTCGGACATCCATCCTCACGAGATGCCCCTCTTGCGCGTTTTTGCCGCATCGGTTGTTGACAAAGGGCACGGCTGGACGAATGAGCTTTCCTGCCTCACCAAGTCCGGAAAGCGCCTGCCTTCGGAAATTTCCGCTTCGGTGATCGAGCTTGCCGGCAGAAAATGCATGATCGCGTTGATACGCGATATCACCGAGCGCAAACGCGCGGAGCAGGCGTTGCGCGAAAGCGAGGAGAAGCTCTCGCGCGTCCTCGAGTCCGCCATGGACGCCATCATCACCATTGACGGGCAATTCCGCATCGTCATCTTCAACCAAGCCGCCGAAAAGGTGTTTCGCTGTCGTGACTGCCACGCGATCGGCCAGCCGTTTGACCGCTTCCTCTCCGAGCGCTTTCGCAATCTGATCCTGGAAAATATGCAAGCGTTTGAAACCGACCGGAAATCAAAACGCTACATGTTGGCGCCGGAAGGCCTGACCGCGCGCCGCGCCAGCGGCGAGGAATTTCCCGTTGAAGCGACGATCTCGAAAGTCGAAGTCCAGCAACAGCAGCTCTACACCATTATTTTGCGCGACGTCGATGACCTCAAAAAAGCGCAGGCCGAGCTCGGCAAATTGCAGCTCGAGAATATCTACCTGCAGGAAGAAATCAAATCGGAGTATAATTTCGAGACCATTATCGGCGGCTCCCAGGCCATTAAAAAAATTTTTCATGCAGTCGAAAAGGTTGCCGCCACGGACTCAACCGTTCTGATTCTGGGAGAAACCGGCACCGGCAAAGAGCTGGTGGCGCGCGCGATTCATAATCTGAGCAAACGCAAAAAAAGCGCATTGATCAAAGTAAACTGCGCGGCCCTGCCCGGCGGGTTGATCGAAAGCGAATTGTTCGGCCACGAGAAAGGCGCCTTCACGGGAGCGCTTGCCCGCAAAATCGGCCGCTTTGAGCTGGCAAATGGCGGCACCATTTTCCTGGACGAGATTGGCGACCTGCCTTTGGAGCTGCAAGCCAAGCTGTTGCGGGTTTTGCAGGAAGGAGAATTTGAACGCGTGGGCGGCGCTCAAACGATCACCGTTGACGCCAGGGTGATTGCCGCAACCAATCGCGATCTTGAAAAAGCGCTGCAGCACGAAAAATTCCGTTCCGATCTCTATTACCGGCTCAACGTCTATCCGATTCGCCTTCCGCCGTTGCGCGACCGCAAAGCGGACATTCCGCTATTGGTCAAATATTTTGCGGCAAAATATGGCGCCAAAATGGGGAAGAAGATTGAGACCGTCTCGCAAAAAGCGTTGCGCGACTTGCAAGCCTATCCCTGGCCCGGAAACATCAGAGAGTTGGAGAATGTCATCGAACGCGCCGTCATTCTGACACCAGGCTCTCAGCTCGAGCTTGGCGACTGGCTGCCGCCGCAGGTCGGCGCGAGTGGTTCGCGGGTACTGACCCTCGAAGAGCTTGAACGGGAGCACATCAGAAAAATACTGGAACTCACCGGCGGGCAGGTCGCCGGAGAAAGAGGGGCGGCGAAGTTGTTGGGAATGAAACGCACCACCCTGATATCCAGAATGAAAAAGCTTGGAATCGAGACAGACTAAGAAATGTCGGCATTTCGTCGTGTTGTCGAAATCCCGCCATCAATAGAACCGCGGAAATAAGATCGGCAAGAAAGCTCCGGCTGCTTAATTGCAGCACAAAAGGCCATTTAGAGTGCGCTCTAAATGGCCTTTTTGTTTTTGGTATAGCGCTTGCGTTACATTAGGTAAGTTGTATTATCCCGACAAGCAATCCACAACCGAGGAGATCCCTCTTGCTTCGCATCACCAAAATTTTTGAAAGCGCCGAATCCGTCACGCTCAAAGTGGAAGGCCTGATCGTAACCGAATGGGTGACGGTGCTGGAGCTGGAGAGTACGGCCTGGCTCCAAGAAAAGCGCGCAGTACAATTGGACTTCTCCGAGGTGAGGTTTATCGACAACCATGGCGTGGAGATGCTGAAACGGATCACTTCCGAAAAACTCCGGTGCCTCAACTGTCCGCCTCTCATTGAAGAAATATTAAAAGGGAACGAAGATCATTATGAATAATCCAATTTGTCGCGCCGGCACTCACAGCGTATTCACGAGGCGCGAAAATCCGGAAGAAGAGGCCATGAAGTCTTTTTTGTTCAATGACGGCGCCGCGCGCCGCAAAAAGCTGCAGGCCTTCGAGGCGTTGGCGTTTGAACATATAGATGCTCTTTACCGCGCGGCATTGCGCTTGACGCGGAACCGTCAGGATGCCGAAGACCTCGTGCAAGATGCTTATCTGCGCGCGTTTCGCTTTTTTGATCGTTTTCAGCCCGGCACGAATTTTAAGGCCTGGCTTTTCACAATACTGCGGAACACGTTCATCAACCACTACCGCAAAAAGAAAATCCAGCCGGCCACGCTGGCGTTCGACAAGGTGGCGTTCATGCTGTCGGATACGGACGCGAGGGTGCCGGCGTCGCGATACGTCGATAGATATGACGAAACGCGCTACCAAGATATGTTTGGCGATCAAATCCAAGCTGCATTAGACCGGCTTCCGGAGGAGTTTCGCATGGTGGTGTTGTTGGCGGACATCGAAGAATTTCAATATCAGGAAATTGCCGAAATCATGAATTGTCCCATCGGCACCGTGATGTCGCGGCTCTCCCGCGCGCGACGGCAGCTTCAAAGATATCTGAGGGACTATGCCTATCGTGAAGGATATGTTGGAAGAACCATTGGGCTGCGCGAGAA
Organism: Candidatus Zhuqueibacterota bacterium; assembly: GCA_022616415.1. GTDB lineage: Bacteria > Zhuqueibacterota > Zhuqueibacteria > Zhuqueibacterales > Zhuqueibacteraceae > Zhuqueibacter. The sequence continues at coordinate 13,572 of JAKEEU010000180.1, forward strand.
AATGGCTGCTTAACGCCGGAGAAGCGTGTGAACCAATGTTTTGTGGGTTGTTCCGGCGGCGGAGATTGGCATCGGCGTCCTCTTCATCTCGGGGTTCTTGTCGCGACTCGCTAGCCTCTCCGCGATTGTGATGATGGTGGTCGCGACCTACGTCCACTTGGTCGTGAATGATCCCACGCTGTTCCCTTTGCAGCCTGAGAAACCGATCATCCCGGCCATTGTCATTGCCCTCTGCCTCTATCTCTTGTGGATCGGGAGCGGGTCGTGGAGCCTTGACCTTCGCGGTAAGCTAGCTGATGGAAAGTAACCCGGGAGAGACAATGCCACCTAACACAGAAGAATCAACACAAAGATTCTTTGCAAGGAGATTTGCCATGGATTATCCAATGCGCGCCGACCTAAAAATCGGCAATAAGTTCCCTGATTTCGAGTTGCCGGATTACACCGGCGAAATCCGAAAGTTGTCGCTGCTTTTGCGCGGCTTTCCCGGCGTTCTCTACACTTTTATTCTGGATCGAGATCGCACGATCTACAAAATCTACAACGGCTGGTGGTTCGTCGGGCGTCCCACGGCAGAAGAGATTCGCATGGACTTGCGCGCCCTGATGAGCCAGCGCCACGATTGGGTCTACCCGCGTAGCGGCAAAAGTGATGGGAGATGATTGTCAGCAAGCAAGGATCAAAAATCAGATTCGCCATAGAATGTCGCCTTCCCGACACTTTTTGACCACCTCAGTTTTGTTACAGATATTGAGTTCAATAGAAACGGCCGATTTTGATCGAAGGTTGTGAAAATGATAAGACGATGCCTCAAATCAATATTCAGGTTCTTGTCACCAATGAGTGCCGCGCCTGTGTCAAGGTACTTCAGATCATCCATCAGATGCGAGATACAATGCCCGGCCTCGGCGTTGAGATTTTCAATCTGGATGAGCGATCAGTCATTCCCGACGAGCTGAGTGCGGTGATCGTTCCAGCAACTTATGTGAACGGGCGGTTGTTTGCGTATGGTGAATTTGAGCCGCGAGCGCTCATTATCTTTTTACAACGGTTCATGCGAATTGAACCTCAAACCCTAAACCCATGAACCACCGTCCGGACGCTTCGTTTTTCTAAATCAGCCAAAAGCGTCCGGACGGTCAATCAGTCCAAAGGAGAATTATGATGAACAAAAATTTTGGCCGCGCCGTTTTAGCCGGTATGGTTGCGACCGCAGTCATGACGATGTTAATGTTGGTCGGCCCGATGATGGGAATGCCCAAAATGCCGATCGGTGAGATGCTCGCGTCGTTCATGGGCATTCCGGCGGCATTAGGCTGGATTGCCCATTTCATGATCGGCGCTGTTTTGGGATTCGTCTACGCCCAGGTCTTCGTCGAACGCTTGCCGGGGCCGAGTGCGGCGCGCGGCGCGCTCTACGGCTTGATTCCGTGGTGTTTGGCGCAGGTGATGGTGAACCCCATGATGGGCGCTGGAGTTTTCGCAATGAATACACCCGCACCGCTGATGATGGTCATGGGCAGTTTGATGGGGCATCTCGTCTACGGTGCGGTGCTCGGTGGGGTTTATGGTAAGGGCGGCAGGGTGACAGCTTCGGTACCGGTCTCTGGAATCGCTTGAGTGGAAAGCATCAAGACAATGGAGATAATCATGCGCCGAACGCCCGGAGAAAAAGTAACCAACATTATCCTGCCGGCCCTTGATGGCGGCATGTTTAAATTGGACAGCATAAAAGGCAGACGCTTTATGCTCTCTTTTTTGCGCTTTGCCTCTTGCCCTTTCTGCAACCTACGAATGCACGAATTAGCAAAGCGGTTTAATGAGTTCGGCGAGGGTTTCACCATCGTCGCCATTTTCGACTCTTCGCTGGAGAATCTGCGGAAACACGCGGAGAAACACCAAGCGCCTTTTCCGATACTGGCCGACGAGAAGAACATTTTTTACAAAGAATATGGCATCGAACATTCAGTCGCCGGAATGTTCAAGGGCATGTTGACCCGCATGCCGTCCTTGCTGCGCGCAATGTTGGTGAAAGGGTATTTGCCGTTGGTTATCAAAGGCAGCCTGACCACCATGCCGGCGGATTTTTTGGTGGATGAAAACGGCGTTATTCAAACGGCTTACTACGGCAAAGATGAAGGCGATCATCTGCCCTTTGAGCGAGTCAAGGCATTTTCCTTGGCCGCCAAAACCATGAAGGCCAAACCAGTGAGTTGCGAGCTATGTTCACATTGATCTTCTCTCGTTGAAAATCAAATCAATCTACCGTTTATCAAACTAACTTAAAGGAGTCATTATGAAGTTTCGCAGTTTCATTCTGTTCTCAGCACTGCTGCTGATGTCGTCGGCAATCGCGCAGACGAAAAATCCCTGCAATCCGTGCAGCAAAACCGGCACAGTGTTTCAGTTCAACGATCAGATGGGCCGCAACACCGTGACCTTCAAAAGCCAGGCGCCGTTGGAAGACATCATCGGCACGTCGAATCAAATCAGCGGGCACATTGCTTTCGATCCACAGCATCCGGAAAAAGGCGGCCACGGCGAGTTTACGGTTTCGGTCGCCAGTCTGAACACCGGCATTCCGCTGCGCGACGAGCATTTGCGCAGCGCCGATTGGCTCGACGCGAGCGCTTATCCCAACGTCAAGCTCGAAATTAAAGAAGCCAAAAATCTCAAGCCGGTCAAGGTTACCAATGAATCGGCAACTTATGATGCCACGCTGGTGGCGGACTTCACGCTGCGCGGCAAAACCAAGCGGCTGGAGATTCCCGGGCGCCTCACTTATTTGAAAGAGAGCGATCTCACGAAAACCAAGCTCCCCGGCAATTTGCTGGCGGCGCGCGCCAGCTTCGACGTCAATCTGAGCGACTTCGGCGTGACCGGCCCCAAGGGCATGGGTATCATCGGCACGAAAGTCGGCGAGACCATTTCGGTGGAAGCCAGCCTGGTCGGCACTTCTGCGGCTGGCACGATGGCGGAGAATCCGTGCGGCGGCAAGGCACAAAATCCCTGCGGCGGCAAAGCCAAGAATCCGTGCAACCCATGCGGTGGCAAGAAGAAAAAACCGTAAGGTGTTGTAGCGCAGACAGCCTGTCTGCATTCAGGATGACGACGCTATGTTACATTGTCGTGAGGTGATCGTAGTCTGATGAGTTTATTCATCCAGCATAGTGCCTCCTTAAACCCAAATGCTCGGGGAGAGGTTACGCCTCACTCTCCCCGAGCAAAACTCGCGCAGAAACCGAGTCTGAAATTTTGTGTGTGTGGATCAAAAAATGGTTTGGAATATGCAAAGACGAATCTCATTCATATTGGTCGGCGTCGCAGCGTTGGCATTGGTTGTGTCGGTCACAGCGATGCTCGCCGGAAAATCACAAAACGCGCGCCGCGTTCCCGCGGGCATGGCAATCATACCGGGCGGTGCTTTCGAAATGGGCATGGCCGGATCGAATGCCGATGAAGCGCCGGTGCATGCGGTCACGCTCGCGCCATTTCTCTTGGATCGTTATGAAGTCACCAATCGACAATTTGCGGCGTTTGTCGAAGCTACGGGTTACGTGACGCAGGCCGAACGCGATGGTTATGCCTGGGGCTATCTCAAAGGCGCCAGTGACTTTCAAGCGGTTGCGGGCGCGAGCTGGCGGCATCCGGAAGGACCAAGCTCGGCCATTGCAGAGCGAATGGATCATCCGGTGGTGTGCGTGAGTTGGGAAGATGCAGCGGCGTACGCGCGCTGGGCGGGCAAACGTTTGCCTACTGAAGCGGAATGGGAATATGCCGCGCGCGCCGGCAGTATCCGGCATTTCAAAGCGGCGTTCAATGAAACAAACTCATCCGCTGCCAACACGCATCACGATCACGCGACCGCGAGCGCAACGTACGATTTGTCGCCCTCGGCAAAGAATTATCGACTCGTGTCTGATCATCATGCCACAGCGAGCACGGCGAGCTACAGTTTTGTGCAAGCGAATTTTTGGCAAGGAACCTGGCCGGCCGACAATCAATTGTTGGACGGTTTTTATTATACAGCACCAGCCGGCCGTTTCACGCCCAATGATTTTGGACTGTACGACATGCTTGGCAACGTTTGGGAGTGGACGGCCGACTGGTATGCACCGGATTACTATCAGCACTCGCCGGCGAAGAATCCCACCGGCCCGGAGAGCGGCGAGAATCGCGTTGCGCGCGGCGGCAGTTGGTTTTGCAGCCCGAATTATTGCGGCGCCTACAACACCAGTTTTCGCGGCGCCAGCCCGCCCAATCATGCTTTCAACAACGTCGGCTTTCGGTGTGCCGCAGATGTACAGAAAAAATAGTTCATGAATAAGCAGACAAAAATCATTCTCGTTTTAGCAGCGCTGGTCACACTTGCAACGCTCATCACTTGGCAAATGACAGGCGGCGACTACTACACCAAGTTCGAGGTGGTCGAGCAAGTCGAAACGCCGGTGGATGAGAATGATCCGCTGGCGGCGGCCGGCTTTTACGAAGAAGCTTCGCAAACAAAAACGGTGACACGTCAGGAATTTCATCTCGGCTTGCTGCCAACACCGAGCGGCTTGCTTGACAAGCACGTGATATCAGTCGTCTCGATTGTGTCGCCTGCTTGGGTTATTGCGATTGCTCTTGTCTGGTGGAGGCGTCGTCGTCAATGATTGCTTTGCATACGCAGGGTTCTTCAGATCATCTATCAGAGACGAGATCAAAGGTGACTAATTCCGACCGTTGGCTAAATCAGCACGGAGACTATCTCTACAGTTTTGCGATGGCCGTCTGCGTGATTCGGAGTTCGCCAAAGATATCATTGTTTGTCAGAGCTTCCACCTCGCCAAGCCCGGGCGTTTAAGTTGCGTGAGATAGACGCACTCACCAGCGCAAACGTTTGTGAGGTTTTGAACATTTCAGCGAGCAATTTTTGGGTTATGCTGCATCGTGCGCGCAAGCAATTGCGGCGTAGTCTCAGAATCCACTGGTTTGGCGCGAATGGCAAACACGCAAAAACAAAATGATAATATGATTTCCGGATAAAACTGTCGCCTATCCGACACTTTTTGGCTATCGGTGTTTTGTTGTGAATATTGATATCATAACAACTAAATGATCTCAACCTTAACTCGTGAGGAGGTTCTATGAAGCGGCGAACGTGGTTTTTCGCAGGCCTGGCCGTCATCGCGCTCGGCGCATGGTCCTGCGGCATGATGGCGAAGATGATGGGCATGAGCGATCTCATGGGCGCAATGAAAAACATGGATCATACCATGATGGCCATGACGCCCGAGGAACTGAAGCAGCACGCGATGGCCAAACAGGCAGCGGCGTGGGAACGCGGCAAGGCGCTGTTTACCGACGCCAAGACCGGCGGTGGTACCAATGGATTGGCCTGCAACTCCTGCCATCCCAACGGCGCCACGACCGGCGGCGAAGCGCAAATTCCAATGCGGGATTACAAGATGCCCATTCCCACTTTGATTGGCGCGGCCGGCACTTTTCCCAAGTATAAAATCCCCAATGACGCGGTCATTACCTTGCAGCAGATGAACAACAACTGCATTCGCATGTTCATGGCCGGCAAAGGCTTCGAGCTCAATTCGCCGGAGGCCTGGGCGCTGGAGACGTACGTCGCTTCTTTGAGCAACGGCGAAACCGTGACCGTCGGCGGGCAAATGATGAAGTCCAAAAATTAGCCAGAGGAGGATGATCATGAAATCTCAGAAACCAAAAATAGTGTGGCCAACACTGGCCATGGTGGCTGTGGCCTTTGCAATCGGCTGCGGAACCACCTCGCGGTATAAAGGCGAGCAGTTCGGCCCGAAACAGGAAGGCAAAATGGAAGTTGCTCTCGCCAATATGGACAAAGCGATGAGCGATATGGAAGCCACCAAGCAAGCGGCGATGGCCAAACAACAAGAAGCGCTGCGCCTCGGCAAGGAGCTCTTTAATGATCCCAATCTTGGCACGAAGGGTTTAGCCTGTAACTCCTGCCATCCCGGCGGCGGCACGACCGGCGGCGAGACCGAAATCAAAAAGCGCATGGGACACGGCCCGTATAAACTGCCCATTCCCAGTCTGATCGGTGCGGCGGCGCGCTTTCCGAAATACAAAATTCCGAACAATCAGCCCATCACCCTGGCGCAAATGAACAACAATTGCATTCGCATGTTCATGAGCGGAAAACGGTTGCCGCTGAACAGCCCGGAATCTTTTTATCTGGCAACCTACGTCTCGTCTTTAAGCGAAGGCGATCAGGTTCAGGTTGGCGGTGGCACATCACAGAAACAGTGAGATTTATGTGGCAATATGCATGCGGAGTGCAAAACTTTAGTTTTGCAATGCTGCAATGCTAAAGCCCCGATTCTCATTGATATTTTTTGAAGGAAAATCGGGGCACTCCGAATAAAAGTGGAGTTTGCGAAGATGATGGTGCGAGTGTGTCTAATTTTTTTTTCGCAGTGATTGTAGCCCTGTCGTTGTCTACCGACATGGTGGCGGGGGATAAAGACAAAAACGACAATGCCTCCTATCTGCAGGCAGCGGAACGTTTCGCCAAGAGTGAAATTGTCGAGCAAAAGAATTGCATCACTTGCCACACCATTGGCAAATCCGGCGGCACGGTTGGTCCCATTCTGAATCAAGTTTCCAACCGCAGGCCATTGGATTGGTTGCGCAAATGGCTCAAGGATCCGAACGCCACCAAACCCGGCACCAAGATGCCGAATTTCCAATTCTCTGACGCCGAGCTTGACAATGCGTTGAGTTATTTGAAGGACATGAAACGCACCGTTGAAAGTGAGAAAATTCTGGCCGCCAATCCGGAGCCGATGAAAGCCGGCGAGGCGCTCTTTAAAGCTTATGATTGTTACGCATGCCATCGCATCGGCGACCAGGGCCGTTTCATCGGCCCGAATTTGACCTGGGTTGGTCTGCGGAAACCACCGGAATGGGAGAGGATTTGGCTGAAGGATCCGCCGGCGTACAAGCCCGGAACGTTCATGCCGAATTTTCACCTTTCACCGGCTGAGATTGCAGCGCTAACCGCATTCTTGCATTCTTTGCAAGGGCAGCACAACGACGCAGGCAGAAAGTGGGAATCCATTACCGCGTTCATTCTCGATGCGCGACCGCGTGAACGCGGCAGGTTGGTGGCAGAGCGCCTGGCGTGCTGGAGTTGTCACGGCGAGAATTTGGCCGGCGGAATCAAAAATCCGAATGCCAAACCCGACGGCTTCGTCCCCGCCATCAATTCCGCCTATCTCGACTTCAGCGAAGAGGAATTGCAAGAGAAAATTCTCAACGGCTCGATGCCGGAAAAATTAGTTCCCGACGGCGAGTCTCCGCCTTTTGCCTGCCCACCGTGGAAGGCAGCGCTCAACGACGCGGAATTGGCCGATCTGTTGGCTTACCTTGAAAGTATCGCGCCGGAAAGCGCCAAGTGGGAATTCAAGTGAACCCTTTTGTGCGGATGCCCCGATTTGCCCTCCAATGTGCGTGACCTTGATCGGGGCGTCCGCTCCATTATCGTGAGGTGATTGATGATGAATCGAATCAAAGCGACGGCGAATCTTGTGCTCATGGTTTGTGCAATTGCTTCTGCTATGATGCTCGCGGCCGCGCGCTCCTTTGAAAAAGCACCGGGAAGGAACGGTGAAAATACCACGCCCGCGCCTTTGTCTTCCTACCGTGTCATTGCCGTTGAAAATGGCGGCAGCATATCTGGCGTCGTGCGTTTCGAATCGCAATTTCCCCGGCCGGAAAGAATTCGCGTCAGCAAGGATAATGAAGTGTGCGGCACCCACAAACCGGCGGAAACCTTTCTCGTGTCACCGGAGAATAAAGGATTGCAAAACGTGCTGATTACGGTTGAAGGCGTCAGCACCGGCAAGGCTTCGACACCGGCCACGGCGATCACGTTGGAACAGAGGGGCTGCGCTTACGTCCCGCATTTCCAGGTGGCTGAAATCGGGCCCGAGGGTGTCACCTTGAAAGTCGTTAACGAAGACGGCATTTTGCACAATATCCACAGCTATAACGGGCAGACAACGCTGTTCAACATCGCGCAACCGAAATTCAAAAAGGAGCTCACGCAGAAACTCACCGCTCCGGGCGTCATCAAGGTCAAATGCGATGTGCACGACTGGATGAACGCGTACATCGTGCTCCTGAAAGACCAGCCCTATTATGCTGTGACAGACGAACGAGGCCAGTTCACTGTCGCTGGCGTGCCTGCCGGCTCGTATACCTTGCGCGCTTGGCACGAAGCCCTGGGCACGATGGAAAAGCCGGCAACGGTGACAGCGAACCAAAACACAGAAATAGAATTCATCATTAGCCCAAAGCGCGAGTAGAAAAAAATTAACAATGAAATGCAGAGTGCAAGACAACCATCCCGGTGTGAGAGCACGAGTCAACCTCCTCCTCGTGTCACTGGTGATGTTCGTTGTCGTTCATGCGACTCCCGGGTGGGGCCAGGACACCTTCGACGCTGTTAGCCGCGGCCCCATCCGGATTCGCAACCAATTTCCCCTCAGCTTGCCATTTCTTAGCTTTGCGGCCGATGACAACCGGTTAATGAAGCGGCAAGCGTTTCAATTCGATTTTTATTATTCACATTCGAACACGTTCGTCAAGTCCGGGGGCATCGTCAGGACGCTTCAGTCCTGGAATGGCCGCGGCGTTTTGACTCGCGAGGCCGCCGCACAAATAGCGCAGGAACGGCCCGATGAAGATTTGTTTCTTTTCGACACCGAGACCGAGCGCTGGTCATGGAACGTGCTCTACGGTTTATCCGATGCCGTAATGCTCGAAGCCGAGCTTCCGCTCCTGCGTTTCGACGGCGGTTTTTTGGATCCGGTGATCGAACGCTTTCATAGCACTTTCGGATTTCCTGATGACTCGCGGCCGGATTTCCGCAGAAACACTTCCGAAGCCTTTCTTCATATTGACCGGCAGTTTCTCTATTTCGGGCCGGATGATCTCGATGGCATTGGCCTTGGCGACCTCGTGCTGTCTTCAAAATTTCGCCTGCTTCGTGGCGGCCGGGTTTGGCCAATGCTCATGACGCGAGTGGCCATCAAGCTGCCGACCGGTGATCCGCAAAAATTGCGCGGCAGCGGTTCGGTGGACTATGGACTCAGTTTGATTGCTTCAAAAGTTTTTGCCAAAAGCTGCCTGCACCTGAATATTGGCGCCGTGGCGCCGGGCAAATGGCAGCTCGCGCCGGAGCTACACTTTTCGCCAATTTATTCCGTGCTGCTCAGCTACGAACGCTTTATCGGAAAAAACAGCTCTCTCATTGTTCAGAACCTGGCCAGCTCCAACGTGCTTGCCGGCGCAACCGATTCTGCCATCGGGAAGGTGTCGCATGAAATCACCGTGGGCGTCAAAATGGATTATCGGCAATCGCTGCGTTGGACGTTTTCTCTCACCGAGAATTACGCCCAATACAACAATTCACCGGACATTGGGTTTCACGTCGGGGTGATGTACCTTTTATAATAACTGTTTGTGCGAAATATAAGTGACATCATGATAACACGACGCAACAGCCTCCCTGCGTCACTTGCGATGTACCTCTCGCCCTCCGGATGGGGCCAAAACCCCTCGGCGCGACTAGGCACGGCCCCATCCGGACTCATATCAATTTCCGGCAACTGTGAAATTCATAGATAAATTAAAAACGCACGTCGCCGCAAAATTGAACCATGAGGTGGCGCAATATGAGCTGCGCATTCCCAACAACGTGGAGCAGCTCTTCGCACAGATTCGCCCCGGCGACGTGGTGTTGGTGGAAGGCAAACAGCATATCAGCCGGCTGATCAAAATTTTCACCGGCAGCCTATGGAGCCATGCGGCGCTTTACGTCGGTGAGGCTTTGTTGAAATCGCCGCAGCACGATGCCGGAAATATCCGCCAAAAATTCGGTGCAGAGGCGGAACGGTTGATCATTGAAGCGCTGCCCGGCGTCGGCGTGGTGGCCAATCCGCTGGCGAAATACGAGGCGTACAATCTCCGCCTCTGCCGGCCTTTCAAAATTCACTCGAAAGATTTACAGAGGGTCATCGACACGGTGATTGGCGATCTCGGGAAAAGCTATGATGAGCGAAACATTATTGACTTGGCCGTGCAATTGTTGCCCTTCGAAGTTGGACCGTTGCGGAAGAAAAATTTGGCGGTGTGCATCGGTGAGTGCAATGAGTTTCAAGTGACTTGCTCCGGGCACATTGCCAAAGCCTTTCAAAAGGTGCGTTATCCGATTATGCCCCTTTTCGCAATTCCGCCCAACGGCGCCCCAGTCGCTGACCGTTGGCAGTATACGGTTAAACAGCGCCATTATTCGCAGATCATACCGTGCGATTTTGAGCTGAGCCCCTATTTTCAGATCGTCAACTTCAACGTGGCTGAATCGGGGAATTTTGATTACAAAAAATTGGTTTGGATAGAGGATGAGTTTACAAATCAACCTTAGGTGTGCCAAATTTCGGGAGACGTCATGAACAAAACTCTCTTGGCTGCTGCATCGATCATCCTCGTGATGGCCAATTCGATTTTCGCCCTCGGGGACCTTGTGGTGAAAAAAATCGTGCTCAACGACAAAGCTAAAACCGTGTCAATTGACACGCAAAAGAGAGATGGCGCAGTTTTTCTCGAAGCGCAAAGTTTAGTCGAGGCGCTGGGCTTTGCCCTCAAGCGCCAAAGCGGCCTGGCGATTCTTTGCACCGAGACCGCCTGCCTTCCCTTCACCATCGGCGCGAAAGAAGCGAGCGAGCAAGACGGCAAGCTTTTCATTTCCGCCGAAGCCTTTTTCACCAACGTGGGAGGAAATTGGAAATTCGATGAAAAGGCCGGGGCTTTGACCGTCAATCTGCCCGACGAATTGCCCACGAACAACGCGCCGGTCGACGTGACCGTCGGCAGCACTGCGCCGGGATTTCGCGTCATCGCTGCCGATGAAAAAGAAATTCGTCTGGCCGATTTTCGCGGCAAGAAGAATGTCGTGCTGGAGTTCTTTCGCAGCGGTTCGTGGTGACCCTGGTGCAAGAAGCAGCTCGGTGAGCTGCAAAAGAATCTTTCGGAGATTGAAAAGCACGACGCGGTACTCATCGGCATTCACGGCTATCCGCCGGAAGAAGCCAAAAAGTGGCACGAAAATTTAGGCATTACTTTTCCCCTTGCTTCCGATCAAAGCTTGGTCGTCATGAAAGCTTATGAAGTTTACAACAAAGACGTCATTCCGCATCCCACGACGATCATCATCGACAAGGCAGGTATCATCCGCTTTCGCGAGGTGCATGAGAATTACAAAGAGCGGACAAGTGTGGAAAACATTTTGGCAACGCTGAAACAGCTCGAGTGAATCTTTGAAGAAAGTCATCACCATAATCGCTGTGACCTTGCTTTGCGGGTTGGGATTTGCCCCGGCCTGTGGACAGGAACATGCCGCACCAAAATTGCATCTGCCGGCGAAGCATCTTTCCGGGGAAGAGGCGCGTGCGGCAAAGCTCTATCGAGAAGTCTTGCCAACCGTGGTGACGATCTTTACTTCGCGTCAAATGCTCACGCCGCAAGGTTTGCAAGGGGAGCGGGGCCTCGGCACCGGCGTGTTGATTTCGCCGGAGTGCCACGTACTTACTGCCGCTCACGTTGTGGAAGGCGCTGATAGCATTCTCGTGAAAACTCAGGATGGCAGGCTGCGACCGGCTGAGCTGATCTACAGCGAGTCCAGCGCTGATATTGCTTTGGTGCGACTGCTGATACCGGCGCCGGAGCTCAAACACGCCAATCTTGGCGATTCCGATCAATTGGCGGTTGGCCAAGCAACTTACGTAATCGGTGCGCCTTATGGTTTTGAGAATTCGTTTTCCGCTGGACACATCAGCGGTTTCCATGAATTTGGCCGGCTGTATGACGGCACGATTCTCATTGATTTTATTCAGACCGATGCCGCCATCAACTCGGGCAATAGCGGCGGGCCGGTATTTGATTCACGAGGCGAGGTGATTGGCATCGCCTCGCGCATCCTCACCGAGTCCGGCGGTTTTCAGGGATTGGGATTCGTTGTGGCGATCAACACGGCCAAACAACTGCTGGCTCTGGAAGATCGTCCATGGATGGGCATTGAGGGAGTTTTTCTGAATGCAGATATGCTCAAACAGGTCCTCAATCTCAACGTCGAGGGAGGTCTGCTGGTTCAGCATATCGCGAAGGGCAGTCCGGCAGACAAAGCCGGATTGCGCAGCGGGACAGTTCCGGCGCAGATTCTCGGGCAAGAAATCCTGCTTGGCGGCGATTTGATCGTCGAATTCAATACGCAGGAAGCTTGCCACAGTGAATGCCTGGTACAAGAGGGCCGGCGCCTCGCCGGACTGAATCAGATTCCGGTGAGTTTTCTACGCGGCGGCAATATGATACACGCCGTGATCGATGTGTCGACCACGCGGCGGAATTTTTTGAAGAACCGAAAAAATCATAACTGATAAGACAGCTTCCGAGCCCAATGTTTTTTTGGGTAGTGTCAAAAGTTCTATGAAAAAAGGGAGCGCGGACTTTCGTGTCCGCGCTGCACGTGTGGACTAGAAAGTCCACGCTCCCTTTTGAAGGAGGTTTTTAATGGATTATCCAATGCGCGCCGATCTAAAAGTCGGCAATAAGTTCCCAGATTTCGAGTTGCCAGATCACACCGGCGAAATACGAAAGTTGACGCAACTCTTACGTGGCTTCCCTGGCATTCTCATTTTCAATCGCGGGTATTTCTGACCCAAAGATCGTCGTCAGTTGACGAACTACGTGACTCACCTGCAACCGGAGTTCCGCGTCAATTATTGCAAAATCATCTCCGTCTCGGTTGATGACAAGATGAGCACCAATGAGACGCGCGATGCCTTGGGCGCCGATTGGCCATTTCTGATGGATACCAACCGCAAATTGCTCCACGAGCTGGAGATGGTTGACACCACCGACCCCGCACATGGCGAAATCTATATTCCCTACACTTTTATTCTCGATCGCGATCGTACCATCTATAAGATTTACAACGGCTGGTGGTACGTCGGTCGTCCAACGGTGGAGGAGATCCGCATGGATTTGCGCGCCTTGATGAGCCAGCGCCATGATTGGATCTATCCAGGTAGCGGCAGAAGTAATGGGGGATGATTGTTGGCGGGTACAAATCAGAAATTAGGTTCGCTGCAAAAATGTCGTCTATCCGACACTTTTTGAAGGGCGATCTTTTGTTATAATTGTGGAAAGCATTTTGGCAACTCTGAATCAGCTAAAGCGAAGGCAAAGTGGGAACATGTTTGCAAAAGCAAAAACACAGCTCCTTCAAAACTTTTTGACCGAGCTGCTCAAAGGCAAGCCCGAGCCCGGGGTTTTGCCTAAGCCGGTGTTGGATAAAAACTTTCAGTCCAACGTCAAAGGACTTTATATCATTGGCGATTTGGCCGGCGCGCCGTTGATTAAAACCGCGGCAGAACAAGGCATTCTGGTCGTCGAGCATTTTGCCTCGGAAATGAATGGGCGAATGGGTGAAAGGGAGAAGGGGAGAAAGGGGGAAAAGGAGAATGGGGATGAAGAAGTTTTGGATGTGGTGATAGCTGGCGCCGGCGCGGCGGGGCTCTCGGCAGCGTTCGCGGCACACGAAAAGGGCTTGAAGTACACGTTACTCGAACAAGGCGAGGTGGCGAATACCATCGGCATCTTTCCACGCGGCAAAATCATCTACGGCGAGCCGGTCGCTCAGCCGATGTCCGGGCCGTTATGGCTACCGGCGAAAAGCACGAAAGAAGAGCTGCTCGAAAACTGGAACGGGCATGTGCAGAAGACCGGCTTGAGCCTGCGCACGCGCGAATCGCTGAAGAAGATTGAAAAGAATGGCGTGTTTACGGTTCAAACCGACAAAGGCCGGTACAAAGCCAAGCATGTCGTCGTCGCCATCGGCAAATTCGGCAATCCGCGGCGCCTCAATGTGCCCGGAGAAAACAAACGCAAGGTTTCCAACTATCTCAGCAATCCGGAGGAGTTTCGCGGCAAAAAGATCGTCGTCGTTGGCGGCGGCAACGTGGCGGCGGAAGCGGTGTTGGCGCTCTTCGAGCACAACGAAGTGACCATGCTCGTTTGGGAGAACGAATTCGTTTTTCCCAACAAAGAGTACGTCGAGCGCATGTTGCAAGCGCAGCAGCAAGGCAAACTCACCATTCACTTCAATGCGGTCACTAAAGAAATCACCGACGACAAAGTGATTTTCGAGCGCGCCCCGACTTCCTTTGATAAGTCTTTTAAAGGAAAATCGGGGCGGATGGAAGTCGCCAACGATCACATCTTTGTCATGATCGGCCAGGAGCTGCCGACGAAATTTTTCAAAGAGGCGGGCATCAAGCTCGAAGCGCAGTGGGACGTATCGCGGTGGCTGATGTTGGCGTTGTCGTTTATCATCGTCTATTCTGTGTTCGCGATCAAAGGCTATTTTTGGCCGTTTAATTTGCTGCCGCAGGAAAGTTATCAACTGTGGGGTGTGTCGCCGAGCTTTTGGTACGGCACAATTTACACACTGCTCATGCTCGGCTTTGGCATTCCGGCGATGATCAAATGGGGGAAGAATAACAAATATCAGCGTTATCGTTTTCTCTCACTCATCAGCGTGCAAGTCGTCCTGCTTTATGCACTGCCCGAATTGATTTACCATCTCGTTTTCAACGATCCTAATTATTGGCGATGGTATGGCCTCACCTTCGCGTGGCCGTTGTTCTTCAATACATTTTTTGACAACCCGCCGCTGTTTTTTGTGATATGGGGCATCTTTCTGGCGTTCGTGGCGCTGCCGATTTTCGTGCGCTATCACGGCAAGCGTTACTGCACGTGGATTTGCTCCTGCGGCGGGCTGGCCGAGACGTTTGGCGATCGCTGGCGCCATCTCGCGCCGAAGGGCGTGCGCGCGCGGCGCTGGGAAATCATGAATTGGCCGATTCTCATCGCCTCCGCCGGCATCACGTTCTTGATCGTCCTCGACGTCAAGAATTTTATTGTTGAGTCGTGGAAGCTGAAAAGCTGGTACAGTCTGTTTGCCGATACCTGGCTGGTTGGCATCATTGCGATTACGCTCTATCCGTTTTTCGGCGGAAAGGTGTGGTGCCGCTACTGGTGCCCGCTGGCGAAATACATGGAGCTGCTTTCGCACTGGTTCGGCAAACTCAAAATCACCAGCAACGATAAGTGCATCCAGTGCGGCGAATGCTCGCGCTATTGCGAAGTCGGCATCAACGTCATGCAGTTTGCGCGAAATCAACAGGAGTTCTCGAACAAAAACACCTCGTGCATTCAGTGCGGCATTTGCATCGCCGTGTGCCCGATGGAGGTGTTGAAGTTCAGTAATCAGTGATCAGTCATACTCATACTCATACTCATACTCTTACTCCTACTCAACAGCCGCCACAGAAAATCTTCACAGAAGGAAAGGTCATGAATCTACAAATAGAGTTTCTTTATTTCCGAGGCTGCCCCAACCAAGAAAAAGCGCGACAAATTCTTCTTGAAGTGTTGCGCGAAAACCAGATCAAAATCACGCTGCACAACATGCGCATCGATTCGCGCGACGAAGCCGTCGCCAAGCGCTTTCTCGGCTCACCGACCATTCGCATAAACGGGATGGACATCGATCCGAGTGCGGAGCATCGCGCCGATTTTGGCATGCAGTGCCGCGTGTATCTTGCCGGCGGTAAGTATACTGGCATGCCGAGCAAAGAAATGATCTGTTCGGCATTGCTCCGCTTTACGGAGTCCCGAAATGCGGGACAAAGAGCGCTGGCCGATTCGACTGCTCCAACCGCCAACGCGCCTCAATTGGAACGATCCATATCACCCATTTGCTGTTGAGGTTTCC
>JAKEEU010000181.1 GCA_022616415.1 Candidatus Zhuqueibacterota bacterium
CAGCGGGATTTATCCCGCTTGCGCCCTTTCTGCCGCGCGCTTGAGCGCGCGGAAGGCGAGAACTCGCACCATGGCGCGTTTGTATTCCTCCGGGCCACGTAAATCTGACAAGGGTTGCGATTCTTCGGCGGCAAGCTCGCTGGCTTGCTTCAACGTCGCGTCGTCCGGTTTTTTGCCGCGCAAAAAGGCTTCGGCTTTCTCGGCTTTGATCGCGGTCAACCCGACGTTGGTGAGGCCGATGCCGACCGTTTTGATGTTGCCGGCGTCGTCCAATGTCAACTGCGCGGCCACGCCAGCGATCGCGAAGTCGCCGACCTTGCGTTCGAGTTTCATGTACGCGCCGCCGCTGCGTGGTTCGGGCATCGGCACGCGAATTTCGGTGAGAATTTCCTGGGATTTCAGCGCGGTTTGGAAGGCATCAGTGAAGAAGGATTCAATCGGAATGGTGCGCTTGCCTTTGGGGCCGGTGGCAATGATTTCAGCGCCGAGCGCGAGCATGGTGGCCGGGTGATCGTTGGCCGGATCGCCGTGCGCGAGATTGCCGCCGACCGTGGCCATGTTGCGCACCAGCGGATCGGCAATGACTTTTGCGGTGTCGGCGATGATCGGATATTTGGATTTGATCAAGTCTGACTCGTCGAGCGCCGACTCACGCGTGAGCGCGCCGATGCGCAGCCACCCGCCGGATTCTTTGATGTAATCCAGATTCGGCAGGCGGTTGATATCGATGAGAACTTTCGGAGCCGCCAGCCGCAGTTTCATGGCCGGCAAAAGGCTGTGGCCGCCAGCCAGCACTTTCGCTTTGGAACCATGCTCTTGTAAAAGGGAAATCGCTTTGCGGATGGTTTTGGGAGCAACGTAATCGAAGCTTGCAGGTATCATGCTTTCCTCCTTGGTCGTGGCTCAACATTAATGTTGCGTTACAGATCTGTTGGTTTTGAGGCACTCAACCCGATTTTCTTCATTAAAAAAGAAAGCCGAAGTTGAGGCAAAGATTAAGTGGGATTGTTGATTAGATACTCAGGCAAGCGTCGCGCGCAAAATCAGCCCAAAGTTGAGGACGCTTTTAGGAGGTGGGATAAAATAACTTTATCGTGCTTCGTCAATAGAAAAATCCCGCTCGGGCGGGACGGAGATAGAATGAGCAACCTATTCTATCCCACCTCCTTAATGACAGCGGCGCCATACCGGGCAAACGGACAATGGCGAAGATAAACAAACTTTTGGTGGGATGCAAGGGTTTTATTTCACCAATCCGCCTCCGGATACTGCTCCGGCGCTTTGCCATGGGTTTCGAGAATTTTCGGTTTTTTCAGCAGCGGCTCGCCAGTTTTGATTTCGAGCAAGATCACGTCAAAACGCCAGTCGTCGCCGAAATCGAAATGATAAATGAAGGGTTGATTGGCGGCGAGGCCCAATTCGCCGATTTCAATTTCGTCAGCCCACGGGCCTTCGCTCGAATGCGGCGATTCAAAACGCTCGTCGGAGCACCAGCGGTTGTCCATATAGAAGGCGTATAAATGATCCGCATCAAAATCAAAGGCGTCTTGGATCGCATAGTGCAAATCGTCCAGCGTGTGCTTGCTGGAAAGGGCGATGGTGCGCCAAACTTTTGGCGCGACGCTGACTTTGAAGATGAAATTGCCCTTCGCCGTTTGAGGAACTTCACGAGGCAAGGTCGAGCGTAATTCATCATCCGCACAAAGGTGGCGAAATAGCCTGGCAAAATCCGGGGAGGCTTTTTTGTTCGACTTCCGCCGCGCCGGAAGCATCCCTTCGCTGCGGAGATTGGGAATATTCCACTCTAAAAACGGCCGTCGGCGCGCGAGGATTTGGGCGAGTGTAACGCCCAAAGCTGAAGGCGTGAGGCGAGCGATCGGATAAAGCTCCTTGGAATACAGTTGCTGGTAACGCGCCTCATCGCGCTCCGCTTCGTACCAGCCAAACAGCGCAAAGCATTCAATAATCAAACGGGGCAGAAAAAGTTCCAAGCTTCTAAAAAGAGCCGGACCGTCGTTGGCAAAAATCGGCAAATCCGGCTTGCAATCGCCAAGCGCTTCCAAAAAATTGCTCGCTTGGTAACTTAGCGTAAATGAGTGCGGGCGATTGCCCAATTCCTCCCAGGAACAATCGATCCAGAGAGTTTCCAGAAGAAAAAAATATTTTTCCGCCGCCGAAAGCGCGCGATATGCCGCCAGCCGCTCCGTGGCTTCTAAAAAAGCTTTGTCCTTGCGGTAAACCCGACGAAACAGCTTGCCGGCGAGCGCGAGATGATAATAAAGGTGCAACTGTGGATAAAAATGCTGCGGCGTGTGCGAGGTGCCTTCCGTATTCGGGTGCGTCATCGCTGCGTTCAGGGCTGCGAGAGGCTTGTAAGGAATGTGTTCCGTCGCTTTGCCCAAAGCGAATGCGTTTTGCTCCAAATACCGCGCAAAAGTCTCGAAATCTTTGAGAAGGGGCGTCGGCGCGGTTTCGGTGAAATGAAATTGGAGAGAATTTGTGACTTGAGGCATGGCCACTTTTTGATATAAGAATTTCAAGCCGTTGTTGGTGCTGAGATTGTGGTGCGGCGGTTGGCGAAGTCCAACGTGACGCTGGGTTGCAACTCCAAGAAAATATCGCGTCCGGCGAGAGCGGTGCGGCGGGGATTGATACGGACGAAAGGGCTTTTATTCCATTTCTCGACGCAATTAAAAGGCAGTGTACGACGCAAAACTGCACCAGAGGACAGTTTGACTTCAACATTAATCAGCCTGCTGACACAACCAAAGGTCTCGCTAAGATGTCTGGAAATTTCCACATATTCGTTTTCGTACGGCTCAACAACGTGATGAGATTTAAGGAGATCATAATCGGCAAAACTTGAGGTCGCTCCCGTATCAAAATCTGCGTTAATTTCAAGCGAACCAGAGTCGGTTTGCAAAACGATTGACACGGTGGGATAAAAATCGTTCTTATAAACCGTTGAACCTACATTCCGCAGGTTGTGATCGAGCATTTTTGGATTTTTGGCGCTCCCAGTCGGAAGCGTTATAATCGTTCGTAAGTTCTTTTTCTTTCTTGAATTA
>JAKEEU010000182.1 GCA_022616415.1 Candidatus Zhuqueibacterota bacterium
GATATCCCTTGGCTTGGGGGTATCCAATTGCACTTTGACCGCCAGAACACGACCTAAATTCTTTACTCTAATTTTTTAATGAAAATCGGTGTTTATATTTTTGTAGCCATTTTAAATTAAGGAGATGGACATGGATTTGAAATTCCAAACCCAAATAGACCGGTCGGGGCGGGTAACTCTTCCCCCAGAGTTGTTAAGTAATTTACAGTTGTCTCCGGAAATGAATTTGTTAATATCTGAAAAAGATGGGAAAATCACCTTGGAACCGATTGCTGATGAACCCATGCTCATAGAAAAGGACGGGATTCTGGTACTGCATGCTCAATTAACCGATGATTTATCTAATATTGTAGAAAAAGAACGCCAAAAGCGAATCGCTGCCTTGATTGAAGATTCTTACAGATGAAAGTTCTTTTCGACACCTCGGTTTTGGTTGCTGCGCTCATTGATTCGCACGCAAATCATGCCAGAGCTTTTCCATGGCTCTTAAAAGCCAACGCGGTGAGATCGAAGGGTGCATTGGAACCCACACTCTTGCTGAACTGTATGCAATTTTGACTTCTCTTCCGGTTCAAAAGAAAGTATCTTCAACTGAGGTGTGGCGACTGATTCAAGATTCTGTACTTTCGAGCTTTGAAATCGTTCAATTAACAAAAGACGATTATCAATTCGTCCTCGAATCCTTGTCGCAAAATAACATTCGCGGGGGCACGACTTATGACGCCTTAATTGCCCATGCTGCTTACAAAGCCAACGCGCATAAATTACTCACCTTGAATCAGATTCATTTTAAAAGAGTTTACCCAGCCCTTGCAAACATAATTGAAGAGCCTGCATAAAGCCCAACGCTGCGAAACAAGCTCACCAAATGATCCAAATCGGAGTCTTGTGACAGAATAATAAACTCGGTTTCCGGCGGCATTTCCGCCGCCAGCCTGCCCGCCCAAAACGCCAGCCCGAAATTCGCTGCGTTTTTCCCTTTCTTATCCATCTTGACGATTTCCAGCTTGCCCTCGTTGATGGCGGCGGCCAGCAGCGGCACCAAGCCGACCTGCACTTTGGGCTCCACACTGCCGTAACACGCCACCGCCCGCGTAATTCCGGCCAGGGCTTGATGAAGCAGATCGATCTGCTTCAGGCAATTGTCGAGATCGATGAGCAATGCCCGCGAACCGGAGTTGGAGATGGGATAGGTTTTCATAGGGATCGGTCGAATGTGAGAAATGCGGATAATTTTCAATGCACATACGGCAAAATTAAAATTTTTCTCTCCGCCCTCGATTGCGTCTTACTGTTATCTTTCCAGCTTCACCAACTGTGATTGAACAAAATTTCCTGCTTCCAACGTAATAAAATAGAGCCCATTTTTAACCTGTTCGTTAGCACTGTTCGTCGCGTTCCATTGAGCGAGGAAGAAGCCAGCCGGAAGCCTTTCCGACCGCAATACTTTGATCACGTCGCCAACCGGATTTTGGACACGAAGATTTATCACGGACTCTTTTGGTAAATCAAACCTAATATTGGTTGTGGATGAGAATGGATTTGGATAAGGGGGGAAAAGCTGATAGGCTTTGGGTAAATTGTTCGGATCGAATAACAAAGGTTGATCGTCTTGATTGGGTGCGGTGTTATCTGCTGGGTTAGAAAGGTTAGGAGCACAACTCATTAAAATGAGCAATAAAATAATTGCAACCAGATATGCACTTCGTCCAAACTTTTTCATATTTTCACCCTTCTTAAAAACGTAGTGCAAATTTTCCTGTCACTAATAAGCCACCGAGGTTGCCCACTCCCCCCTCTTCGATGCGCCCCAAATGATTGCTGTCATAACTCAAGCTTAAACCCAACAGCAAAGAATGGCTCAACATGTGGTCAAGGCCGGCGCGAACGGCAACCCCGATGCCATAATAGTTTCTTGCCTCTTTTATCAAGCCTATCGGGGTCGGATCGAACTCGGAAGTTTGAATCAAGTCAGCAGAAAATCTAGCCCAATAAAATCCTATATCGCTACCGAAGTAAAGTCCGGAATTTTTTGATCCGAAAAAATTCCGAAGCAAATAGTATTGCACTCCGACGGCGACGGGCATGACCGCAAGAGTAACGTCCTCGTTTGATTCAAGAATTGAGTTTATTCTTTTGACGCTCAGATGAAGGCAGGCATTTTCCGTCATGAAATAGCGAAATCCAATACCGGCTGAAAGTGGTATGTTAATTTTTGATATAAACAGCGCTTGATCGTAATTTTTGCGAAAAGATTTTTTGGCAGGTGTAAAGTAACCCGTTTCAAGATAAATTTCTGCCTTTTCGTTATCAAGCGTTAATCCTTGGGAAACGCCGTTCTCAGTTATACTGAGCAAAAGCAAAATACAGGCGCTAAGAAGGTTTTTCATGCTGTCTCTGTAATGTGTGGCTTCCGCTTCCGAACAGTGGCCGTTCGGAAATGAACGATTGAACAGATGGTTCTATATCGTAACTTTTTTAAAATCAAATTTTCTTGAGTGGAATGACTTTTGAATCGTGTTAGAAGATAAGAAAAAGGCGTCTGATTGGCAAGCAAAATAAATCGACTAACTTATGGATCGCCCCCTCGACGAAACTTTTCGCAGACAACAACTCACCAAGCGCGTGGTGCAAGGCTCCATTGCGTTGGCGGTGGTTGTGGCTATCTTCATTTGGGTGCCGGGTTGGATCTCGCCTTCGGTCAGCCGCAATCGCATTCGCACGGCGAAAGTGGATCGCGGGCCGATTGAGGCGACGATCTCGGCGTCAGGGACGGTGGTGCCGGAATTTGAGCAAGTGATTCCCAGTCCGATTGAGACGCGCGTGCTCAAGATTCTCCAAAGGCCGGGTGCGGTTTTGAAAAAGGGCGAGCCGATACTCGAATTGGACGTCAGTGCTGCGACGTTGGCGCTGGAAAAACTCAATGACCAGATTGCGCTCAAACAGAACGAGCAGGCGCGGCTCAAAATTGATCTCGAAAAAACGCTGAATGATTTGCAGACGCAGTTGCAGATCAAAAAGCTGCGCTTGGAATTTCTCAAGTCCAAAACCGAGCAGCAGCAAAAGCTGTTCGAGATCGGCGGCAGCTCGAAAGAGCAATTGCGTCAGACCAAGCTGGAGGAAGACATCGCGCAGCTCGAATTGCAGCAGCTTGAAATCTCGATTCGCAACACCCAGCAATCGTTACAAAACCAGCTCGAGGGTGTGGCCACCGAGTTGAAAATTTTGCAAGACGAGCGCGCCGAGGCGAAACACCAATTGGATTTGGCGAGCACCAAAGCCGAGCGCGACGGCGTGCTCACCTGGGCGGTCTCTGAAGAAGGCGCGACGATCCGCCAAGGCGAAGTGATCGCGAAAATCGCCGACCTGAATTCTTTTCGCGTCGATGCCACAGTGTCCGACGTACACGCGACGCGGCTCGCAGTGGGATTGCCGGTGAAAGTGAAAGTCAATGAAGATTATTTGGCCGGAACGATTTCGAGCGTTCTGCCCACCATTCAAAACGGCATCATCACCCTGCACGCCAGTCTCGCAGACAAATCCAGCAAGCTGTTGCGCTCCAACTTGCGCGTCGATGTGTTTGTCATCACGGCGCAAAAAGAAAATGTTTTGCGCATTAAAAAGGGCCAATTCGTCAATGGCGAAGGCGAGCATGAAGCGTTCGTGGTGCGCGATGGCGCGGCGTACAGAACTCCGGTTCGTATCGGCCTCGCCAGTTTCGATCAATACGAAGTCATGGATGGACTCGCAGAGGGTGATGAAGTCATCATCTCCGACACGCGCGATTTCATTCACATGAAAGAAGTGAAAGTGAAGTGAAACGTAATCCGTAAAACGTAATCCGTAAAACGTAATCCGTAAAACGTGATTCGTAAAACGTAAATGCAAAAATTTACGAATTACGCATTACGTTTTACGCATCACGCATCATGTTTTAGCAAAGGAGTGACCATGATCCATCTCGAAAACATCGAAAAAGTTTATCGCACCGACAAGATCGAAACCGTGGCGTTGAGCAGCATCAATCTTGATATAAAGGAAGGCGAGTTCATCTCCGTCATGGGGCCGTCGGGATGCGGCAAGAGCACGCTGCTCAACATCATCGGCTTGTTGGACGAGCCGACGCGCGGCGGCGTGCAGCTCAACGGCACGACGGTCTCCGAGTATCGCGATAAAAAAGTGGCCAAGATTCGCAACGAACATCTCGGTTTTATTTTCCAAAGCTTTCATCTCATCAACGATCTCAGCGTGGTCGATAACGTCGAGATTCCGTTGCTGTATCGCCCCGCTTTGCGAGGCGCGGAGCGGCGCAAGATGGCGCTGCAAGCGCTGGATCGCGTCGGCCTCACCTCGCGCGCGTATCATTTTCCCTCCCAGCTCTCCGGCGGCCAGCAGCAGCGTGTTGCCATCGCGCGCGCCATCGTTGGCAAACCGAAAATTTTGTTGGCGGACGAGCCAACCGGCAATCTCGACAGCCAGATGGGCGACGAGATCATGAATATCTTGATGGAGCTGAATCGCGCCGAAAAAACGACGGTGGTGATGGTGACGCACGACCCGCGCCTCGGCGAAAAGACGGAGCGTACCGTGCGGTTGTTTGATGGGAGACAGGTCAACTGATATGGAGTCCTGAGTCATGGATAGTTGGATTGATGGAGCTTTGGATTAATGGACTTGGAACTGCAAAACCCCAGTAATCCAAAAATCCATCAATCCATTGATCCAACAATCCAACACTCCAGTGTAACCTTGCAAGGAGTCGCTATGCTCAAAAACTATCTCAAAATCGCGCTCAAGGTTCTGCTGCGCCGCAAGTTTTTCACCTTTATCAGCCTCTTCGGCGTCAGCTTCACGCTGGTGGTGTTGATGGTCCTGGCGGCGTTTCTCGATCACATCTTCGGGCCGTTGGCGCCGGAAAAAAAGATCGACCGCACGCTCGGTGTGTTCACGGTGCGCATCGAAAGTCCCGATCGTAGCAGCAGCCGAACTTCGATGGCGGGATATGAGTTTCTGGATCGCTACGTACGCCCAATGACCACGCCCGAGAAGGTCGCGCTTTTTACCCGGCCGCTCACGGCAAATTCTTATCAGAACGGCCAAAAGACCCCGCTTTTTCTCAAGCGCACGGACGGCGTGTTTTGGGAAATTCTGGAGTTCGAGTTTTTGGAAGGCCAGGCTTTTACGCGCGATGATGACAAGAACGCCAATTTTGTGGCGGTGATCAATGAGGCCACCCGCCAAAAATTTTTCGGCAGCGCCAGCGCGCTCGGCAAAACGATCGAGGCGGACGGCCAGAATTTTCGCGTGATCGGCGTGGTGAAAAACGTGCCGATTTTCCGCCTCACGCCCTTCGCCGACGTTTGGGTGCCGTTAGGCACGGCCAAAGGCAAGCCCTCGGACGAACTGACCGGAGATTGTTTCGCCATGCTGCTGGCGAAGAATCGCAGCGACCTCGACAAGATCAAGGAAGAGTTTCAAGCCCAGCTCGCCCAGGTGGAATTTTCCGACCCGAAACAATTCAACACGATCATCTCCGCGGCCGAAACGTTCTTCGAATCGATCGCCCGCGGCTTTTTCTCCAACGATCGCAGCGCCGGCAATTACGCCGTGCATTTGCTCACCTTGCTCATTTTTTTGATGGTTCTCTTCATGTTGCTGCCGACGGTCAATCTCGTCAACATCAACATCAGCCGCATCATGGAGCGCGCTTCGGAGATCGGAATCCGCAAAGCCTTCGGCGCCTCGTCGTGGACGCTGGTCGGGCAATTCGTCGTCGAAAATGTCTTGCTCACGCTGATCGGCGGCGTGATCGGATTCGTGCTGGCTTATCTCGTTTTGCAAATACTCACCAACAGCGGCTTGATTCAATACGCTGAGTTTCATCTCAACTATCGCATCTTCTTTTACGGCCTCGCCCTCGCCGTGTTCTTCGGCGTGTTCTCCGGCGTTTATCCGGCCTGGAAAATGTCGAGATTGCATCCGGTTGCGGCGCTGCGGGGAAGAAGCTTATAACAAGTTCTATAAAAAAGGAGTGCGGACTTTCTTGTCCGCGATACGCGTGGACTAAAAAGTCCGCACTCCCATCACATAAGGAGAGGCTTATGATCAAACATCTCTGCAAGCTCGTGTGGAACCGTAAAAGAAGCAGTTTTTTGATGATTGTCGAAATCTTCTTTTCGTTTCTCGTGCTGTTCGCGGTGGTGACGTTGGGCGCGTATTACGTCGACAACTACAACCAGCCGTTAGGGTACACTTACGAAAATGTTTGGAACGTCGGCATCGATATGAACCAAACCAGCGACGATTACTGGTCGCCAGAGCAGGTTGGCACCGTCAATCAGCTTTATCTCACGGCGCGCAGCTTTGACGAGGTGGAAGCGATTGCCGGCGCGCTTTCCGTGCCGTATGATTTTGGCGGCAGGTCTTCCGGCATGGAAGTGCATGGCAAAAGAATAGAAACCGGGGTCAATGAAGTCACCGAAGATTTTAAAGAGGTGATGGGATTGCAGCTCGTCGCCGGCCGCTGGTTTGAAAAAGCCGACGACGCGTTGAATTGGCAGCCGGTCGTGATCAACCAAAAATTCAGCAAAGAACTGTTCGGTGACGAGGATCCCGTGGACAAACGTTTTGAGCCGTGGTCGTCGGACAACAATGAGATTCGCGTCATCGGCGTGGTCACCGATTTTCGCCAGGGCGGCGAATATGCGGGATTGGATTATTACATGTTCGAGCGCAAGAAGCTCGATGACCCCCAACAGCGGCCGCCGCGCAATCTGCTCATCAAAGTTCGCCCCGGCACCACTGCAGCGTTCGAGGAGAAACTTGCGGAGCGCTTGCAAGCCGTGGCGAAAGATTGGTCTTTTGAAATCCAGCCCATCGTGCAGAAGCGTGAATCGGCGCTCAAATTGCGTTTAGCGCCGGTGATTGCCGCCGGCGTCGTTGCGGCCTTTTTGATGATCATGGTTGGACTCGGCCTCGTCGGCGTGCTTTGGCAAAGCGTTACGCAACGCACGCGCGAGATCGGCCTGCGCCGCGCCAAAGGCGCCACGCTGCAGCACGTTTACAAACAAATCTTGGGCGAGTTGTTCGTGCTCACTTCGATTGGCTTGATCATCGGCGTTATCGTCGTGGTACAATTCCCCTTGCTGGATTTGATCGGCATCCAGACGAAAGTTTTCGGGTTCGGTCTCGTGATTTCGCTCGTGTTGATTTACGCATTGACGCTCGCCGCCGGCTTATACCCGAGCTGGCTGGCGACAAAAGTGCAGCCCGCGGAGGCGCTGCATTATGAGTGAAGCGCAGAGGGCATAGAGCAGAGGGCGGAGGGCTGATGGCGCTTGTACGCTATGCGCCATGCCCTTTGCGGAAGCCAGGCATTACCCACTTCGAACTCAAAATTTCACTGCGACTGAGAGATACCCAAAAATCGAATCGTCGGCACGCATGCCGCCGGTGTTTTTGACAAATTCGCCGACAAAAAATTTGCTGAGGCCAAGCTGAAGATTGAGATGCTCCCGGTAAATGCAGGTGGCGTATATGTCGAGCTCATTTCCTAATCGTTTGCCAGCGCCAGGCACGGCCCGACGATAAAACTCCAGCGGCGTTCCGATGTTGAATCCGCCGGCGCGATACCAGGCGTCTTGCTCGTCGGCCACCGACAGCCAATGCCAGGCCGCACCGCATGAAAAATTTTCTGTAGGCGAAATTTGCGCGCCAATGTGAGTCGCCGAAATGTTGCTCCAACCGGCGTAATCCATCGCGCCGAAGTGGCGATGGGCATCGGGAAACAAATTGCTGAAGGTCTCGCTCTTTTCATCATTGGGATCATGATCGCCGGAGCCGAAAACGTAACCCGCGTGGATCGCCGGCCGCCAGCGCCGCTCCCAAGTATAGCCGGCGTGCAGCGCCATCCCATAAGCGCTGATGTCGCGAAATCCGCGCTGGCCGGTTTGATAAGCGCCTTCAAGATCGTAATGAAATCTTTGCGCTCTTGGGCTGCCGAGGCGTGCGCCGATGGTGTAAAGTGTCAAAGTTTTTTTCGGCTCCTCTTGATCACCGGGAGCCGCGGGATTGGCCACCGATTCAAAGTTGCGCGCATCGTAGAGGACGAGCACGTAGGCATCAAAGGTCATCGGCAACAATCGCGACGAAGAAAAATAGGCGCCACCAAACTCTTGATTGCGGGCCACAGTCGGAGCGTTATGATCGCGCGTCTGCGCCAGCCAAAGGTTAAGCTTTTGTTCGTCGCCACCGAACTGCACATTCAAGGCATCAAAGGCGCGGCCAACGTTGTCCCAATCGTAGCTTCCGAGCAACCGTTCGCTGCCGAATGATAATTGCTGCCGGCCAAGACGAATCAGAAATGGAAGTTTGGCAGGGTGATCGATTTCCAGATAAGCCTGATGCAAATCGACTGCATGCAACGGCGTCAGGCTTGAGCCTTCCTCGCCCCAAATGCGCGAGTCTTGCAGTTGCGCGAAAATTAGAAGACCGTGGCCGAATTGGCGGAGAAATCCGAGACGCAACCGATTGAGCACTTTGGCGGTTCCATCCAGACGGTCGGAGTTGAAATCCGCGTTATTGCGCGCCTCGCCGCGCATGCGCAGCTCGCCCGAAATTTTAAAGCTTTCCTGCGCGCGAGCGTGGAGAATTCCCAATAAGAAAATGGCTGTGAATATGGCAAGCGATGACCGTATCATGATCGAATCCTAAATGTGCAAGTGCTACTACCGGTGCGAGTGCCACTGCTATTTCAATTCAACCCGAAAAACTTGCGGCGCAAACAACGTGGTGCCGTAGATATATCCATCCGGCCCCATCTCCATGCCGGTGATGTATTCAAGATGAAAAATGTGCTGGTCATCAATTAAAGCG
Organism: Candidatus Zhuqueibacterota bacterium; assembly: GCA_022616415.1. GTDB lineage: Bacteria > Zhuqueibacterota > Zhuqueibacteria > Zhuqueibacterales > Zhuqueibacteraceae > Zhuqueibacter. Next base: position 8,875 of record JAKEEU010000182.1, read on the forward strand.
CCGTCCGGAAGAATTTTGGCGGCACGCACGTACCCTTGAAACACGTCGTAAAAAATCAGCCGGCCATCGAGCAGATCGTTGTAAGGATCCGGCCCGGCGCCGCCGTAAGCGACGCCAACGCCGATTGCAAGTCTATCGCTGTGGCTGGATTCCGGATCCTGAGTTTGATAGAACGGATCGGCGTGGCTGACGGTGAGAACGGGATTGCGATAGCCGCCGGTTTTGCAATAGCCTTCGCAAAAAGGCCAGCCAAAGTTTACTTTGCCCAACGTGTACAGCTCGATTTCATCATACTTGTTGCTGCCAACGTTGGCAATATAAATTTTATCCTGCCAAGTCACGAGGCGAAACGGCGTGCGCACGCCAAACGCGGCAATTTCGGGACGCACGCCTTCTTCATCGAGATACGGATTGTCGGCGGGAATGGAATATCCACCTTGCGGCTCTCGACTTGGGCGCAGGCGAATCAATTTTCCGAGCAGCGATTGCGGATCTTGCGCATATTCGGGTTGCAGCGCATCGCCGATGGCGGCGTACAGAAATCCGTCGCTGCCAAAGACGACCGAATAAATGCCGTGCTGCGGCTCGTCCGGCAGCAAACGGTCGACGTTGATCACCATCACCATCGACTGCTCCACTTCGGCGTAATTCGGCGACCACTGGTAGCGCACGATGCGGCTCCATTGGTTGTCGCCGGTGGTGAAGCAAAAATAGAAGAAGCGGTTGCCGGTAAATTCGGGATCGAAAGCAGCACCGGTGAGTCCGATTTCCTCCGGCGCCGGTGCGACCTCGGGAACTGTGAAACATCCCAAAAAACGCGCGCTGCGATTTTCGAGGATAAAATGATAAACTTCGCCGGTTTTGTTGAGCACCAAAAACTCGTTTGAATTGGGGAAAAATTTCATGCTGGCCGGCGCTGACGGCAAGTCTGCGGCTGGAACGATTAGGCGGGTGGTGAACTTGTTGAAAATGTCGGCACGTGGCGGCGAAGTCACGAGCCGGTCGTTGGCACAGTGCAGAAATATAATGCTGCTCGCGAGCAGAGCAAGGGGTTTTGAAATCGATGCGAAATTGGGCATGTTCTTCATATAGAAATTTTTGTTTTTAAAGGCAAGCAAAAAGTTGGTTGCATTTAGGTAATTTAAACCTTAATTTTAAGTATACAACTCCAAAGTTTATTATACGCCATTTCGTTTTGAGGAGAAAATTAAATGACCTGCACCGTCATTTTGACACCCCAAAATGGCCGCTTCCGCGCTCGAGTAGCCGAACTGCCCGATTGCAAGGCCGAAGCCGAAAGCCGGGATAAAGCGCTGGCGCTTATCGAAAAGCGGCTTCAAGAAATCATCGATCGCAGCGAGATTTTGCATTTGGAAATTTCAGCCCCGGGAAAATCCTTGCGGAACAAAACCGGCGCGCCGAAGCCGCCGAACCTGGTGAAATTCGAGGCGCCGAAAGTAGTGAATGACCCAGACCCCCTGCGCAAGGGATTTTGGGATTATTACGGCATTTTTAAAGACGATCCGACTTTATGGCCGATGATGGAAGAAATCGAAAAACGGCGCGATCGCCAGAGAATCCCTACAAGCAAGCGGAGGAAGAGATAAGTGTATTTATGGGACACTAATATTCTCACCCATTTCACCAGTGAGCATCCAACACTTGCACTTCATATTCAGCGCGTTAAATGGGAAGAGATTGTCTTGCCATCGCCAGCGAGCGCGGAGTTTCTGCGAGGACGGGCTGAGTTTGCTCTCAAAGCGACTCCTGATCAAGCCGTGATGGCGCATCGGCTGCTCAAACAAAGCCAGCAGCTTATCGCGCAATTTGGCACGCTTCTTTTTGACGAACCAGATACGCGAGTTCTTAAAACGCTTCTGAAAAAATTCAAATCCAAAAAACGTTACGTCGATCTCATGATTGCGGCAATGGCCATTGCCGGAAATCATGTTGTGGTGACGCGGAATACCAAGCATTTCAAGGATGTTTTGTCTCCCCATCAACTTGCTAACTGGATCGACGATCCTCCGTCCTAAGCGTTTTTATGAGCAACTCAATCTTAATCGTCGACGACGATTTCTCTGTCGCCACTTCGTTGACGCTTTTGCTCAAGCAGGCCGGTTACTCATCGCAAGCTGCATCAACTCCGGCAGAAGCGCTGCAGCGGCTTGAACGTGAGAATTTTGGGCTCGTCTTGCAAGACATGAATTTTTCCCGCAAGACCACCGGCGAGGAAGGCTTGGCATTGCTCAAAGCAATCAAAGCAAAAAAACCGCATACGCCAATCATCCTGATGACGGCGTGGGGCTCCATTGCCTTAGCCGTGAAAGGGGTTCAGTCCGGCGCTGCGGACTTTATCACCAAGCCGTGGAACAACGAGCAGCTTTTGCAGTCGGTAAAAACGGCGTTGGGGTTGGCGGCGGCAAAATCTTCTTCGACAAACGAAAAAGCTTTGACGCGCGAGGAGCTCGAGGGGCGTTATGATTTTCGCCATCTCATCGGGCGCGATTCCCAATTTCTCAAAATTCTCGAAGTTATTGGCCGCGTCAGTCCGACCGATGCCTCGGTGCTAATCACCGGCGAAAGCGGCACCGGCAAGGAACTGATTGCCGAGGCGATTCATCGCAATAGCCCGCGGAAGGACGCGCCATTCGTCAAAGTCAATCTCGGCGGCATCTCTACGACGCTGTTTGAGAGCGAGATGTTCGGCCACGTGAAAGGGGCGTTTACGGACGCCAAATTCGACCGCAAAGGCCGCTTCGAGCTGGCCAACGTCGGTACGATTTTTCTCGATGAGATCGGTGATCTCGACTCGAGCTGTCAGGTCAAAATGCTGCGCGTGCTGCAGGATCGCACTTACGAAGTTGTCGGCTCCAGTGTTAGCCGCACGGTCGACGTGCGCGTGGTCTCCGCCACCAATCGCAACCTTTTGGAGATGATCGAAAGAGGCGATTTTCGTGAAGATTTGCTTTACCGCTTGAATTTGATCGCCATCCATTTGCCGGCGCTGCGGGAGCGGCGCGAGGACGTTCCCCTGCTCGCTCGACATTTTCTGCAAAATATCGGCAACGTCTATCGCCGCAACAATTTGGCGATCAGCGCGGCCGCGATGAGATGGCTGCAAAGCTTCAACTGGCCCGGCAACGTCCGCCAGTTGAAACACTTGATCGAGCGCACCGTGCTGATGAGCAATAAGGACGTTCTCGAGATTGAAGACTTTTCTCTGCCACTGCAAATGCAGCCGGAAGGCGGCAAGGATTTTCTGCCCGCGGTTGGCAGTATGACTTTGGATGAGATGGAGAAGGCCATGATCGTCAAAGCCATGCGCCAGCATGAAAACAATATTACCAAAGTCGCAGAAGCGCTGGGATTGAGCCGCGCTGCGCTGTATCGCCGGTTTGAAAAATACGGTATCGCACCGTGAATCTATTTTCTCGCCCAGTGAATGCAAAATACAGAAAATGAATCACCAAAATTTTGCATTTGAATACAAAGAAAATACTTGATGTCATTCTGTAAAAATCTTTTTTGTAATCAAGCTAATTGCTGGTTCGCTAAAGGATTCCTCCGGAATGACAAAAAGCTTTAGCTAACTTTTTCCTGTGAGCCTGCGCCGCAAATTCATTCTTTATCTGCTGTTCATTCATCTGGCCTTTGCCATCGTCAGCATTTACTTTCTATGGGAAAACCGCTTCTGGCTGTTAGCCGTCGAAGCTTTTTTTGTTCTCTCTTTTTTCCTCGCCCTCAAGCTTTTTCGCGCTCTCTTTCAACCCCTCGATTTGGTCATGACCGGCGTCGAATTCATCAAAGACAAAGACTTCACCTCGAAGTTCAACGAAGTCGGCCAGGCCGAGATGGACAAGCTCATTGCCGTTTACAACCGGATGATCGACCACCTGCGTGAAGAGCGCACGCGCCTGCAAGAGCAGCATTATTTTATGGACAAAATTTTGAAGGCCTCCCCCTCGGGAATCATCACTTTCGACTTTGATGAAAAAATCGCGATGGTCAATCCCAGCGCGGCGAAGATGTTGCAATTGGCTCCCGAGAATCTGATCGGCAAAAAGCTCGCGGCGATTCACACCCCCTTTACCGAGACTTTGAGCCGCTTGCTCGTTGGCGAATCACAGGTGATCCCCGTGCAAGGCCGGCGGCGGGTGAAATGCCAAAAATCGCAATATTTGGATCGCGGCTTCGCGCGCAGCTTTATTTTGATGGAAGAGTTGACGGAAGAATTGCGGCGCTCCGAAAAAGCCGCTTACGAGAAGCTGATTCGCATGATGTCGCACGAAGTCAACAACTCCATCGGCGCGGTCAATTCGCTGCTGCACTCCTTTTTAAATTACCAAAACCAACTGCGTGACGAAGATCGCAAAGATTACGAGAATGCGTTAAAAGTCGCCATCGCCCGCACCGAACATTTGAACGGATTCATGCGCAGTTTCGCCGACGTGGTTCGACTGCCGCTGCCCAAACGCCAGCCGTGCGATCTGCAAGAATTGCTGGAAAATATTGCCTTGCTCATGAGCGCCGAGAGCCAAAAGCACGGCATCGTGTGGAAATGGGTGATCGACAAATCGCTGGAGCCCGTCGTAATGGATAAAAATCAGATGGAGCAGGTTTTTGTCAATATTTTTAAAAATGCGATGGAGGCCATTGACGAAAACGGCACGATTACCATTCGTATTGGCAAAAAGGGGGGAAGAAGCTTTGTTATCATCGAAGACACCGGCGGTGGCCTCGCACCGGAAGCTCGCGCCAATCTGTTCACGCCCTTTTTCAGCACCAAAGAAAACGGCCAGGGAATCGGCCTCACCATGATTCAGGAAATTCTCAGCCAGCATCGGTTCGAGTTTTCTCTCGACAGCCAGCCCGGGGGTCCCACACAGTTTGCGATATACCTCTAAACAGATTTTCGATTTGACTTTCGGCGATTTTTTAGTTAATTTAAACCATGTCGAAAAGTAAGAAAAAAGCTCCGGTGCGTGAATTCAATATAACCGGTAAGATTCTTTCAGATCGTCATTACTACGTTGATCTAACGCCACAACTTGAAAAGCTAACGGTATTAGTCGAGAAGGGAAGGTATTTTGTCATCAACCGCCCTCGGCAGTTTGGCAAGACGACGACACTCGATTTCTTAGCGCAACTGTTGTTGCAGTCCAAATTCTATTTGCCGGTCTTCATTAGTTTTGAAGGATTTGGCAGCGTTGTCAACGAGCCGCTCCATAAATTCTATGCTTTATTTTGGGACAATGTCATCGCTTATCTCAAGCTGGTGAAGCGGACATTGAAATGGAAACCCAACAATAACGCTGCGGCCAGTGATCCCACTTTCGGATTTAAAGATAATGTCGGGCGATTTTGTAAAGCTGCCGGCCGCAAAAAGATCGTGCTTCTGGTAGACGAAGCCGATGGCATACCGGAAACCTTCATTATCGAGTTTCTCCATGCGTTGCGTGAAATGTATTTGGCGCGTGATTTACAGCCTACTTTTCATGCCGTTGCTCTCGCCGGCGTGCACGACATCAAAAACCTCAAGATGCGCGTTCGCGACGAATCAAAATCGGTTGGCTCGTATTCGCCGTTTAACATCGCCATTGATTACGTGATCCCCGCCTTCACTCGCGAAAACATTCGCGACTACTATGCCCAACACACCGCGGAAACCGGACAGGTTTTTGACGAGAAAGTGATTACGCGCGTACACGAGCTCACGAGCGGCCATCCTTGGCTCGTCTCCGCTTTAGCGAAGCGGCTGGTGGAAGAAATTGTGCCGGATCGTGCCATCACGATTGAAACAAAGCATGTTGACGAAGCCGTGCAACTTTTGTTGAAAGAGCATAACACCAATTTCGACAGCCTGATCAAGCATGCGCATGAACCGGAGTTGCAGCCCATCGTGCTCGATCTTTTGCAAGGCAAATATTATCCTTTCACGCCTTTTGATCCCGTGCTCAATCGTCTGGCGCTTTATGGGGTGATTCGCGCCGGCGAAGGCAATGGCTGTACGATCGGCAACCCAATTTATGCGCAGGTTCTGCTCGCCAGCTTCCATCGTGTCATGGCGGCGCAGATGATTAATGGTGATGTGAAAGCCGGTGTCATCGACGCCGACGGCAGGCTCGATTTTCGCCGCGTGCTCGACAAGTTTCAAGCCTTCATGAAAACGAAAGGCCCGGAAATTGTGCGCAGCCATGAATTCAAAGAAGCGACGGGGCAACTCTTATTATTGTCCTATCTTGATTTGCTCGTCAACGGCAAAGGCTGGACCTTCAAAGATGTGCAATCAGGCGACGGCCGGATTGACGTGATTTGTTGTTACAAAACGCAAAAAGAGATTGTTGAGCTGAAGCTATGGTATGGCGAGCAGCGCTACGAGCAAGGCCTCGAACAACTGCTGGGTTATCTTGAAAGCGAAAGCTTGTCGCAAGGCTATCTCGTCGTTTTCGACCGGCGTGAAGCTGCGAAAGAGTATACTTTCGCCGAGCACGAGGTGAACGGCAAAAAAATTCTTGCCTGGGTTGTATAGTCGGGAGCTGATGAATCCCAATTGTTGGCTACAGGCTGTAGAAATACTGCCTGATTTTTTGAGCCATTAGCTTGCGCCGCTCTTCGAGAAATTCATCATTTTCCCAAATGCGAACGGCTTTTTATAACCAATTGTTTTCCGGAAGAATACTCGAGCCCTTCTTAAAACTTGTTTGTCGTTGCCCGCTCCGGCCAATTCGCCAATTTCATGCCTCTTTACTCTCACGTATATGCTAAAAATTTAGCACTTTTCTCTTGACAAATTCGCGGCAAAGTGCTATATTCTTACCATCATGCTAATTTTTTAGCATAATCTTGCAACCTTTTTGACAAAAGCTGCGTCTTAGAATAAGGAAGGCACAATGGCCAAAACACCCCATATACATTTAAGCCGCCGCGAGCGCCAGATTATGGATGTTCTCTACCAGCTTGGCGAAGCGACGGCGGCGGAAGTCTTGGAACGGTTGCCCGATCCCCCCAGCTATTCGGCGGTGCGGGCGATGCTCAGATTGTTGGAAGAAAAAGGGCATCTGCAGCACGAACAAGACGGCCCGCGCTACGTTTACAAGCCGACGCTGGCCCACGACAAAGCCCAACGCTCCGCGCTGAAACATCTGGTCGAAACTTTTTTTGAAGGCTCGGCCGAGCAGGCGGTGGCGGCGCTGTTGGATTTATCCAAAGCCAAGCTTTCCGACGACGAATTGGATCGGCTCTCGCGGTTGATCGAACAAGCCAAAAACGAAGGGAGATAATCATGCTTTCCCTATTCGACGCGATTGGGGCGTCAGCACACACAACCACGTGGCTGACCATCCTCCTCGATGCTTCTTGGAAAGGAGTCGTGCTTTTGCTCACAGCTTTGTTATTGAGCTTGCTCTTGCGTCGCGCCGCGGCGGCGACTCGGCATCTCGTCTGGAGCCTGGCGTTGATCGGCTTGCTGGCGCTGCCGGTTCTTTCCTTCATATTGCCGACGTGGAGCGTGCCGATAGTGCCACAAGTCGCGCCCTCCGTGCCGCGCCTTGAACGCTCAATCACGCCTATCCCTGAATATCGCTTGCCGAAATCGCCATCGCAAAAAATGTTAGTGAGCAACCAAAAGTCGTGGGCCGTCTCAACCAGCTACTCTTCGCAATCAACACCGGTTCGGCGCCAATCGAATTGGCTAACGACGCTGTCATCTTGGACGCTACCGGTTTGGGCTTTTTTGATTTGGATGAGCGGCTTTGTAATTGTCTCCGCGCGATGGCTGCTCGGATGGCTCAGTGTTAAAATGCTATCACGGCGTTCGCATGAAATCATGGATGATGGCTGGAACGAGTTGTCGGAAAATATTTGTGCTGAGCTCAACTTGAAGCAGCCGGTCAAATTGCTTTTCGCCGAAGAGGCGGCGGTGCCGATGACTTGGGGACTGCTCAATCCCGTCGTGCTGTTACCTCACGATGCGGACGAGTGGCCGGAAGAACGCCGCCGCGTCGTCTTGATGCACGAGCTGGCGCATGTGAAACGCGGCGATCTCTTCGCGCAAATCGTGGCGCAGATCACGTGCGCGCTTTATTGGTTCAACCCGCTGGCGTGGATGGCCGCGCGCCGGCTTCGCGTCGAGCGCGAGCAAGCGTGCGACGATGCCGTGTTGAATGCCGGCGCGAAGGCTTCGGAATACGCCAATCATATTTTGGAAATTTTGCGTTCGCTGCGGCCGGCGAAATGCTCGCCCTCGGCGGTCGTGGCGATGGCGCAATGCTCGCAAATTGAAGGCCGCGTGCGTGCGATTCTCAACCCCAACTTGCGCCGCCGTGCCATGAAGCCGGCCGGCGAAGTTCTCTTGGGCGCTGCCGTGGCTTGCATCGTTTTGCCGTTGGCCGCGATCAGTCCGTGGGCGCGATTTGAGAAAAAGCCCGCAGCGGCCAATGTCAAGCTCGTTTTGCCCAATATGCGATTCCAGCAAATCGATCCCAAAATCAATTTGCGCATGGAAGCGGGCACCGATCCGATGGTGATCGCGCCGTGGAACGGGGGCAGCGATGAAACACCCGAGCCGCACACCGCTTCGGGTGACTGCAATGAGGAAAAAACCAAAAAGAATTTTATAGAAAAATATCAGCTCGATCAGCTCGTGCAAAACGGCACCAACGTCGCCGGCCAGAGCGTCGTCGATGCCATTCACGCACTGGGAATCGAAAATGTGCCGGGCGAGCATATAGTCGGGCAGGCCTCGGAAGAGCTGGGCAAATATCTCGCGGAAAAATTGCGCGAGTGGGGATATGATGAGCGAACTGCGGAGGAATACGCTCGGCGCGTCAGCGATGGTTTTGATGAAACTTATGTACAGGACGTCAAGAAGGCCGGCTATCCCAATCTGTCGATCGAGCAACTGCTGCAAATGCGCATTCACGGCGTCGATGCCGAGTACATCAAGGCGATGAAGGCGGCGGGGTTCAACGATCTTGCAGTCGAGGAATTGATTCAATTGCGCATTCACGGCGTGGATGGCGATTACGCCAAAGAGATGAAGGCCGCCGGCTTCGCCGATCTTTCAATCGAGCAACTGTTGCAAATGCGCATTCATGGCGTCGATGCCGATTACGCCAAGGAAATGAAATCGAATTATGGCGATCTTTCGCTCGAAGAATTGTTGCAGTTGCGAATTCACGGTGTGGATGCCGATTATGCGCGCGAGATGAGGGCCGCCGGTTTCGGTGAGCTTGCGATCGACCAATTGCTGCAAACGCGCATTCACGGCGTCGATGCGGATTACGCCAAAGAGATGAAAGCGACTTACGGCGATCTCTCCATCAATGAGCTGTTGCAGTTGCGGATTCAAGGTGTTGACGCCGATTACGCGAAAGAGATGAAGGCTTCCGGTTTCGGCGATCTCTCGATCGAGCAATTGCTGCAAACGCGCATTCACGGCGTCGATGCGGATTACGCCAAAGAGATGAAAGCAACTTACGGTGATCTTTCCATCAACGCGCTGCTGCAGTTGCGGATTCAAGGCGTTGACGCAGATTACGCAAAGGAAATGAAAGACGCCGGTTTCGGCGAGCTTTCAATTGATGAATTGCTGCAGCTCCGCATTCAAGGCGTGGACGCGGAATATGCCAAAGAGATGAAAGCCGCGGGTTTTGCCGATCTCTCAACGAACAAGCTTTTGCAGCTTCGCATTCAAGGCGTCGATGCCGAGTATGTGAAAGAGATGAAAGCCGTCGGCTACAAAGACCTGACGACCGAACAATTATTGCAGATGCGGATGCAAGGCGTGGATGCGCATTTCGTCAAAGCATTGCAGGAGGCCGGCTTGAAAAATTTGACGCCGGAAAAAGTGATCCGGATGAAAATTCACGGCTTCGACGCGAGTTTTTTCAAAGAGTAATTCTAATGACAAAATGATTTAATGACAAAATAATTAAAAGCTTTTTATTTTGTCTTCAAATAATTTTGTCAATTTACACCTACCCAAGGAGCTTTTCACGTGCCCGTTCAGGCAAACGACAAATTCATCCTGTACAGCGGCGGGGCCGTTGGTGCGGACACGCTCTTTGGCACGAACGCGCAGTGGTACGGCGTGACGGAGCAAAATTATTCCTTTCGTGGCGATAAAAATTGCCGCTCGCGCGGCAGAATTATTTTGGACGAGGCTCAACTCAAACTGGCAGACGAAGATCTGCTGGCGGCAATCGGCAACGCTTTTAAAAAGTATCACGGAACGGGAGGCAGCTCTGAAAAGTATTGGCAGCGAAACTGGCATCAAGTGCAAAAGGCAAGGGAAATTTTCGCCGTCGTGAAAGATACGAAAACCTTTCTGGATTTTACCAAAACGAGAATAGAAGGCGCCGCCATCGGCATCGCCGTGGCGGTCAAGACAAAAGCAGAGTGCAAAAGAATCTATGTTTATGACCAAGCCTCGGCGAATTGGTGGGTTTGGAAGCGCAACTCCGGTCATTGGGGAATCGAGGTGAATTACCGGAAAACCGATGTCAACACAACACAGGAAATAAGTGAAAAGTTATATTTTGAAGAAATAGAAGAAGATCATGTTAAAATAATAGAGACTGATTTTGCCGGCATCGGAACGCGGGAAATAAACAGCAAGGGCATAGAGGCGATAAACAGCTTATTCAAGCGTTCTTTTTGACCAATGGAGAAGTAATCATGAAAAATCTCGGAAAAACCGGCGTGCTCGTCTTGTGTTTATATTGTTTCCTCGCCTCCAACGCCGCTGGCCAGGAAACCATCGAAGGCCGGTGGCGGGGCGAGATCGGGTGGAACAAAATGTATTTGTCGCTCAAATCTTCGATGCGCTCGGAACGGGGCCGTTGGAATATGAGCTTTAGCGAGGACGTCCGGCTCAAAGAGTTTAAAGGATTGGAGCAAGCGCGCAGCAGCTCGAGCGCGATACAATTCGAGCTGCCACGCGAGGCCGGCACGTTTATTTTTACCGGACGATTCGATGATGACGAAGGCTATGGCGATTTTAAATTCACGATCAATCCGGCTTTCGTGAACGATATGAAAGCTTTGGGATACGCAAAACCCGCCATCGATCAAGTTTTTACGCTGGCGATACACGACGTTGGCATCTCATTCATCAAGGAAATGCAAGCGTTGGGATACAACAAGCTGGCAATCGACAAGCTGGTGCAAATGGCGATTCACGGCGTCACGCCGCTTTTTGTGAAAGAGATGGCGGAATTGGGATACAAGAACCTTGCCATCGATCAGCTCGTGCAGTTGCGCATTCACGGAGTGGATGCGGATTATGTGAGAGAAATGAACGCGGCGATTGGAAAATCGCCAAAGTAGAATGCAAGGATGGAAGCCTTTGGCCGTGCAGATAACGGATTAATGATTAGATTACAAAAAAAACGTTAAAATTTGATTTTGACGGCAACCTTTTCCGAGTACAACTCGTCATAATGGTATCGGTTCGCGGCGAGGACGACCAATTCTCTTGATGACACAACTTCAACGCGGAGTCCCTTATGAAGTTCATGGCGTCCCCCCTCCTTGCCGTCGCTATTTTGTGCCACAAAAAACGCCGCTTCCAAATCGCCGCCGATGCTGAAAAAAACAATTCGCCCATCGCAAGGTTGCAATTCAGCTTATTTTTTTATGCCTCGCTCCTCGTGTTGTTGAGCGTCACGAAAGTCGTTTCTGCCCAAAGCGAATTGCCCACCGGTTATGATGTTGGCAATCGTCCATTTTGGGTAAATGTTCTTTATTTCCATGATGGCGGGGAAGAAAAAACCCTCACCGAAGTGCTGGTCGAGGTTCCTTACGGCAGTTGCGCATTCAAAAAAGCCGGCGATGGTTACGAGGCCAATGTCGAAGTGGGGGTGGTCTTTGAGGACGGCAGCGGTTTTCAAATTGACGGCAATGCGTTTTCCGATCTGATCCGCACGAACGATTTGGCCGCAACCAGATCGAATATTCGCACGCATATCTTCTATTTCGCGTTTCGAGTCGCGCCGGGCAACTACGACTTGCGCATCATCGTCGGCGATGAACAGGTTGACAGTCGGTTTTCCTATACCTGCAAGATTGACATACCGTCTTTTACAAAAACGCAACTGCAAATCAGCAGTTTACTGTTGGCGCGCCACCTCGAAATGTCCGGCAATGATTCCATCATGCAAAAGAATGGACGCAGCCTTATACCCAACGTGCCGCATCTTTTTGCGGCCCAAAATAGGGCGGGCTTTTTTTACTTTGAAGCTTATAATTTGTCAGCGAATTCCTCACCGGCCGATTCTTTCCAGGTTCACTTTCGCCTCAGTCACCAAGGCCGGGAAATTAATTCGGCCAGTTGGAAGATTCCCAAACCCGGTCCGATCGCTGCGATTAATTTACCGCTTCATTTAAGCGGGCTCGAGGCTGGCGAGTATTGGTTGCGTGTTACAGTAATCGACCAGGATGGCAAGCGCAATGCCAGCGCTTTCGCCGTGTTCTACGTCGCCCCCTCCGTCGCGCCGACCTTGGGATTCTTTGACGCGGCCGCCGGGTCAAAGAACTGACGTGATACGGCTGAATGTACGCCGTTAATTATTTGCCAAAACTTTACTATTGGAGGAAGGGAAAATATAAGCGCAAAAATCAACTTTCTTGCAACTTTTTTTTGAGCGCACTTGTCGTATATAGCGGTTCGCGGAGAGGCGCCAATTCATTTTCGGGTTCACTCATCTTCTACGCGGAGTTACTCATGGGAAATATGTTGTCGCGTCTCCAGACGGCCGCGAATTTGCAAAACGGCAAAGGAGACTCTGCCAAAGCCGCTTATTCCGCTCGGAAAAAATCATCTGATACAAAATCAAGGCTCGACAAATTTTACGGATTGTTCATTGCCTTGCTGGCCGTCGCCAATACCGTTTTTATCGGCGGCGACTTGCGCGCCGGCACGATCTCCGAAGGACCGCCCTTTTATGCCGACGTGCTTTATTTCCGTGACGGTGATGGAGAGAATACGCTCACCAAAGTGTGGGTCGAGGTTCCTTACTCCAGCTATGTTTTTTTGAAAACCGATATTGGTCACGAAGCCAGAGCCGAAATCGCGGTAATCTTCGAGGATAGCGGCGGCTTTCAGATAGGCGGCAACACGGCCGCCGACACGATTTGCACCGATGATTTGGAGACGGCGTTGGCAAACGATCGGACACGCCTTTTTTATTTTGGATTTCGAGTAACGCCAGGCCGTTACAATGTGCGCATCGTAATCAGCAATGCCTACAGCGACCGCCGGCGCTCGACCACCATCAAGCTCAATGTGCCTTCGTTTCGGCAGCCGCAGCCACAGATCAGCAGCTTGCAAATGGCGCGCTATGTCGAAACTTCCGAACAGGTAGCGATGCCCCAAAAGCGCGGCCTTTCTATTTTGCCCAATATCGCGCATATTTTTTCCGGCGAGAAACCGATTTGTCTGCTTTATTTCGAAGCTTACAACGTGGCGTCAATCTCGGCGCCAGAGGATTCTTTTCAGGTTTGGTGCCGTCTCAGCCGTCTCGGCAGAGAAGTTCGCTCGTTCACGACAAAACACTCTGCAGCCAGTCCGAAAGCACTGGTTGACGTGAAATTGGATTTGACGGGCCTCGCGCCAGGCGAATACATGCTCACGGCCGAAGTGTTGGATCGAAATGGCAAGCGCCAGGCCGGCGGAGTCACCATGCTCTCCTTAACGCATCCGAATGTGATCTCCAGCAGAATGCCTGGAGATATGCTGGAGTAGCTTGGCAACCTTTTTCTTCTCCCCACTGTCATACTATTCGGTCACGCGCGGGCATAACAATTTCTTTTTTTCGAACCACAGCTGAGGAGTGATCCATGAAAACGCTCGTGGCCGTTCTTCTTTTATCCGCCGCATTTTTGCAGGCGGCTCCCGCCGATTCCGTTTCCACAGCGAAGCTCGAAGTCGAGGCCATTCGCTCGACGGCGCCGATTACGATTGACGGCGTGCTTTCGGAACCGATCTGGCAAAATGGCTCCGGCATTTCACAGTTTACCCAGCGCGACCCAAACGAGGGCGCGCCACCGACGCAAAAAACCATCGTGCATCTTGCTTACGATGACGAGGCGATTTACATCGGCGCGCGCCTGTTCGACTCCGCGCCCGATTCCATTATCGCGCGCTTGGGACGGCGCGATGCCAATCTGACTTCCGACATGTTCGGCTTTTTTATCGATCCCTATTACGACCGCCGCAGCGGATTTTATTTTTTGCTCAACGCCGCCGGCACCATGTACGACGGCATTCTCTACAACGATGAGTGGGACGACGATTCATGGGACGGCGTTTGGGAAGGAAAAGTGAAGATCGACGATCAAGGCTGGAGCGCCGAGATGCGGATTCCCTATTCCCAGCTTCGTTTCAAGAAGAAAAACAAGCTGGTTTGGGGAATTAATTTCCGCCGCGACATCGCGCGCAAAAATGAGCGGGCCTATTTGGTTTTCACGCCAAAGAATGGCAGCGGCTTCGTTTCGCGCTTCGTTGATTTGGTGGGCATCGAGAACATCTCTCCGCCTCGCCGCATCGAAATCTTGCCTTATGTTACGACCAAAGCCGAGTACACGCAACACGCGCCCGGCAATCCGTTCAATGACGGCTCGAAATATCTGCCCGGCACCGGCGCCGATCTCAAGGTTGGCATCGGCAGCAATCTGACTTTGGATGCCACTGTCAATCCGGATTTTGGCCAAGTGGAAGTCGATCCCGCGGTGGTGAATTTGGGCGACGTTGAAACTTATTTCAGCGAAAAGCGGCCGTTCTTCATCGAAGGCTCCACCATCTTCACGTTCGGCCAAGGCGGCTCGCGCAGCAATTGGGGCTTCAACTGGGCCAGCCCGACTTTCTTTTATACCCGGCGCATCGGCCGAGCGCCGCAAGGTGGTGTGCCCTCGGCGGATTTTGCCGACGCGCCGCTCGGAACGAGCATTCTCGGCGCGACGAAGCTCACCGGCAAAGTCGGAAACAATTGGAACGTCGGCATGTTGCACGCGCTCACGGCCCGCGAGCATGCCGAGCTCGGGCTCAAGCAAAACAGCCGGAGATGGCGCAGCGAAGTTGAGCCGCTGACCTATTATGGCATCACCCGCGTGCAGAAAGAAATCAAAGAAGGCCGGCAAGGAATCGGATTTATTTCGACGCTGGCGGCGCGCCGTTTTGATGACGATCGGCTCAGGGATGAAATCAACAGCAGCGCTTTTGCCGGCGGCATCGACGGTTGGACGTTTCTCGATGGCAACAAAACCTGGGTGATTACGGGTTGGGCGGGCATGTCGCACGTGCGCGGCAATGAAACGCGCCTGGCCGCGCTGCAGACCAACTCCCGCCATTACTTTCAAAGGCCGGATGCCGGCCACGTTCATGTGGATCCCTCTGCCACTTCGTTGACCGGATACGCCGGCCGCGTCTTGCTCAACAAACAAAAAGGCAACGTCATTTTCAATTCGGCCCTCGGGTTTGTCGATCCCAAGTTCGACATTAACGATATGGGCTTTCTGTTTCGAACCGACGTCATCAACGGTCACATCGGCGGCGGCTATAAATGGACGAAACCCGGCAAAGTGACGCGGTATGCGGAACTTTTGGGCGCCGTTTTTGGCAGCCGCGATTTCGACGGCAACATGATTTGGATGGGCGTTTGGCAAAACGGTTATTTTGAGTTTTTAAATTATTACAATTTCAACTATTCCTTTGCTTACAATCCCGAAACCGTCAGCAACAACCGCACGCGCGGCGGCCCGCTCACGTTGAATCGCCCCGGCTGGGAAGTCAATTTTTTTGTCAATTCCGACAGCCGCAAAACCTGGGTGTTCGGGCTGGGAACGTTCGGCTATTCGCGCGGCCCGAAAAATTGGGATCGCGGCCTCGACGCCTCCGTTGAATGGAAACCGGGCGCGAATCTTTCGATTAGCGCCGGCCCAACCCTTTGGTGGAATCGCAATTTTGCGCAATATGTGACGGCCATCAACGATTCACTGGCAACGGCAACGTTCGGAAGCCGTTATATCTTTGCGGAACTAAAGCAAACCGAGCTTGCGGCCAATATCCGGCTGAACTGGACTTTTACGCCGCGCCTCAGCTTGCAATTTTACGCCCAACCGCTGATCTCTTCCGGCGACTATAACAGCTACAAGGAGCTGGCGCGCGCCAGAAGCTACGACTTCAATGCTTATGCAGCCGGCGACAGATCCGATGATTTCAACTTCAAATCCTTGCGCGGCAACGCCGTCTTGCGTTGGGAATACTCGCCCGGCTCCACGCTTTATTTCGTCTGGACGCAAAGCCGGTCGGATTACGAAAATTTCGGCAATTTTCGGTTCAATCGTTCTGTCGGCCGGCTTGGCGATACCAGGCCCGACAATATTTTCCTGATCAAAGCCTCATATTGGTGGGGGCTATAAAGGGAGTGCGGACTTTCTTGTCCGCGCTGAACGTGTAGACTAAAAAATCCGTGAAGGAGAAAACCATGAGCTTGAAAGAGATTTTGCAAAAGCTGATTGAAAAAGAAGAGCCGATTCTTTTGAGCGATAACGAGAAGAGGGATTGGGAAGCGAGCGCGCTGTTGAGCCGGCTTTCCGAACGCGCGCTGAAAACGCCGGCCCACCTTCAGCCAGGCATGTATATCGCCGAGATTAGTGACGCCGGCTATCTCGGGCGGGTGATGTTTAAAGTGAAACCAAAAGGGTAAAGCGCGGAGAAGAAAAATGCACAGAAACACTTTTATCGCGCTTGGGATGGTGGCGTTGTTCTTTATCTGCTTTTTCGTTCAGTTTATTGCCGAAGCCAAGCAATCCTCAACAAAATCTTCAAAAATCGTTATTCACCATCCCGACAAAGCCGGCGTGTTGACGGCGCGGTGGAAATGGGCGATGGCCGAAGCGGAAAAGCAAAAGCTTTCGCAGGGATTTTGGATCGGCTACTCCATCGAGCGCGAGATGATGCAAGAAAATCACCACGTCATGGGCGAGGTGTGGATCACCGGCTCGCAAGTCGTCGTTCGCGGCATTCCTCTTATCGATCTCATCGAATCGAAAGAGCCGGAAAAACTCGAACCGGCGAAATTAGTGCTCGATGATAAACGCAAAAAGCAGCCTGTCAGCAAACAGATCGCACTGCTTTTTGAATTTTACGGCAACGCCTCGTTCCCGCGCTTGAAAAGAGTCGGCTTGAGTGACATCACGATGCCGGTCTCGTTGCGCCAGAGGCCGTTGTTCTGGCTGGGGCCGGCAGAGATCAAGAGCAGCCTGGAACTGGTCCGAAATTTTTACGACACCGATCGTGACGCGAAATTCGATTGTTCGCTGGCCGATATTATTGAAGTGCATGGATTATTGGATAAATGAAAAGAAAATACAATGACAAAACTCGGTTGAAGAGCCGATTCATCTGGTGTACTCTGGCCGTAATGCTCTTTCCGCTATCAGTGAGAGCCCAACAGCCGGCGAATACAAACAGCTACCCTCCTCCCACAGACAGACTGATCGACGTAGGTGGTTGGCGGCTACACCTTGTCTGCACAGGGGAAAACAAGAGGAATACGCCAACGATAGTTCTGGAATCCGGCTCCGGCGACTTTTCTTTCGATTGGAGTTTAGTGCAACCAGGTGTTGCACGCTTTACTCGCGTGTGTTCGTATGATCGCGCCGGTCACGCTTGGAGCGACCTGGGCCCGCGCCCACGCACGATGAGGCAGGTTGTTTATGAGTTGCATACCGCACTGAAGAAAGCTGGTATTAAAGGGCCATACGTGCTGGTCGGTCAATCTGTCGGCGCCCTGCTGGTGCGTATATTTGCAAGTCAGCATCCTGAGGAAGTCGTCGGTATCGTCTTGGTTGACGGTACGCACGAAGATACTCAGTTAAATATAAACGGCAAAATCCAGCGGATGCGCGAGCTTTCTCAGGGTAGAGCAATCCCCCCGATTCAGACGACGATCTCTGCCGCTGACAAAACACTACCTTCGGAAGAACGGCAGCAAATTGAAGATTTCCTAAAACAGGTCGGGCCACCCAAGATTGAGCCGCCATTCGATCAGTTGCCGCCCGACGTGCAACAGGTGCGCTTGTGGGCGCTGGCGCAGCCGCAACATTATGCGGCAGATAGTGACCCCTATTGGGGAGAAGAGTTTGCCGAGATGTACGCAGCACGAAAGACACTCGAGTATCCGTTTGACGACATCCCGCTTATCGTGCTAACGCGCGGCAAGAGTGAATATCCGGATACGGAAGAAGGCAGGCAGTTGGATGAAGATCGAAAGCGACTGCAAGCGGACTTGCTCAATCTCTCACGCAACAGCAAACAGATTATAGCAAAAACCAGCGGCCATCATATTCAGCTCGATGATCCGGAGCTGGTCATTGAGGCGATACGTCAAGTAGTGGATTCGGCTCAGCGTCATACAAAACTGGCACACTGACACTCAGAATCGCAACCTAACGACAAATTGAGCTTTTTTCGTTTGTCCCTTTCTGTATACAAAGCCGCAAATAACAACTAACCTCGACTTCATAACATGACTCGACGATTAATCCTTTACAGTCTCGTTGTTGATTTGCTCTTGTTCCAGCTCATTGGCGCGCAAGAGAAGTCACCGCCAAGCGTGCCGCTGCAAACAAAAGCCAAACCTGAAGCGCTGATCGTACATCTCCAACAACGCATTCCACAATTGATGCAGGATGGTGACGTGCCCGGCTTGTCGATTGCGCTCATTCGCGATGAAAAGCTCGCCTGGCATCAAGGGTTCGGCGTGAAAAATGCCGAAACCAAAGAGCCGGTTACTGACGGTACCGTTTTTGAAGCGGCCTCGCTCAGCAAGCCGGTGTTCGCTTATGCCGTTTTGAAACTGGTCGATAGCGGCAAACTCGATTTGGACAAACCATTGAATCAATACCTGCCCGGCAATTACGACGTCGGCGATGATCCCCGTTTGAGCCAAATCACCGCGCGCCGTGTATTGACCCATACAACCGGCTTTCCGAATTGGCGGCCAAACGGCAGTCCGGTGTTGAAAATTTTTTTCACGCCGGGAGAAAAATTCAGCTACTCCGGCGAAGGCTTTGTCTATCTCGCCAAAGCCGTCGAGCATTTGACCGGCGAGTCATTCGATTTATTCATGAAACGGTTGGTCTTCAATCCGCTCGGCATGAACAGCAGCAGTTATGTTTGGCAGGAAAAATTTGAGCGAGTGAAAGCATACAAACATAATTTTATCGGCAAGCCGGCCGGACTCAACAAAGTGACCGAGGCCAATGCCGCCGCAAGCTTGAATACGACGGCGTCAGATTATGGGAAATTTGTGGCGGCGATCTTGAAAGGAACGGGATTGAAGAAAGAAACGGCCAAGCTCATGTTGACGCCGCAGGTTCAAGTTGACGAAGGCGGCACGAATACGACCAATCGGCCGGTTGGCAAACTCTCGCCATATATCTCATGGGGATTGGGCTGGGGATTGCAGAAAACGGACGAGGGAATTTCATTCTGGCACTGGGGCGACAACGGCAACAGCAAAGCTTATGTTGTGGCTTTTGAGAAACAGAAGCTGGGTGTTGCGATCTTCACCAATGGTGCGAATGGGCTATCCATCATTCCCGAAATTGTCAATAACGCCGTTGGCGGAAATCACCCCGCGCTCGATTGGCTGCACTACGAGCCATACAACTCACCGGCGAAAACGCTGCTCAAAAATATTATCGCTCAAGGCGCAGAAGAGGCGCTGCGCGAGTATCGGCAAGCCCGAAATGGCAACGCGGTGCTCAACGAAAATCAAATGAATCGGCTCGGCTATGACCTGCTTTATGGCGCGCGTCGAGTGCAGGACGCCATTGCCGTTTTCAAATTGAACGTTGAAGACTATCCGGAGTCATTCAATGTTTACGACAGTCTCGGCGAAGCCTATATGGTCAACGACGACAAAGAACTGGCCATCAAAAACTACCAACGCTCGCTCGAGCTGAATCCCGACAACACCAACGGCGTGGAGATGTTGAAGAAGCTGCAAGCGAAGTAAGAACAGATTATACGGATTACGCTGATTTAATCCGCGCAATCCGTTGTTTTAAACCCTTTTCGTTCAGCGGGCATCTTATTTTTGTCAACCATAAAGTTTCAGCATTTGCTCGGAATTTGAGAAAACCTCTCGCGTGACCTGTGGCGCATCGGGCCATCCCCCGGCTCGGTGCGCCACGCTTTTTTGTTGATGACTTGTTAAGATTCAGCTAATGCCTGCTTGACAATTTCAGGTTTTTCGACTATATTTAAATAGTGAAAACGGTCAAAACAACAAACACGATACGAAGGGCAAAATATGGAAACGGCCTTGAAGAGCAAAATCATCAACAAGATCGAGCAACTCCCGAAAGATAGAATAATTGAAGTTTTAGACTTCGTTGAATTTATTCTCGTGAAAACCTCGCAGCTCAAGACCAGACCAGTTGAAGCAACCGACGTCGAAGTTCTTCGTGCTATCGAAGCCAGCGGTGCGCTGGATTTTTACTACGATGAATCACAGGATGTTTACACTTTGGACGACGGCAAACCGATATGAAAATGACTTTGGTTCGACCGGATTGCGCTTTGATTCTGTGTTTCGTATGTCGAAGCTTTATAATCTTGAAAAGGCGTTGGCTAAAAGGCAGTTGGGAAGCGCTTCTTCCGCGCTCATGAAAAAGCTGAATAAAAAATTGAAAATTGCTTTGGGGCTTCGTTAATCCATATATCGAAGCTTTTCCTGCCCTGCGTAATTTTGTACATAAACTATTCAATTTCGAGTTTAGATTTGAAACCAGTGGTGGGGATTCTGCTTAAAAATGCGGTGGGCTTCTCGCATTTTTATTTGTATATGTTTTGAAAACCGTCGAAAAGCTTCACGAAGTCGTTTGAAAATGCAAGAAGTTATAACTCATCTGGATTGAGCAGCTCAGTTTTACCCCTTTTGAATTCAGCCAAAGCTTCATCCGTTATTGCCTCAAAGTTTGGCGTGTGAAAATCGATATCGAATTTGACTAAATATAATTTATGAATGGCGGTTTCAAAAGCAAGATGTTTTTAAAAGACGCGCTCGCGTGACCGGCGGTGAATCGGGCCGCCCTGGTTCGGTGCGTCATGCCTCTATTTTTATAGTTGGGCGATCAATTAACATTAGCACTTTTTGACAGGAAAAAGCGCAAAGTCGTTGTAGGATTAAATGGGTTGGGGTAATTTTGAAGCATAAGATAGGATGATGGAATATTTTTGCCATTATCAACTACAGAAGTAGTTGATCGGACACTTCTATAAACACCGCCGCCGCGCGTTCCAGCTAAAGCAATTCCATCTGAGCTTATAACAAGTGACTTAATCTCCGTATGTTTTAAACCTGAATTAGCTTGTTGCCATGTAATCCCATTGTCGTTTGACCAATGGACACCTTCATTAGTTCCAGCAAAGATTTTTCCAGTAGAATTCAGCGCCATAGCATAAACAGTTTTATCTGTCAAACCAGTTTGAACCCAAGCGTCTCCGTTGTTATTTGATTGAAAGATGCCGCCGCTGTTAGTACCAACAAAAATATTTCCAGTTCTATGAACCAATAGAGATCTTATCACCAGCAATTCCAGCGATCCGCTGACAGTGGGATTTTGGTGGGCGCACGGCCGCTTCATTGCAAGAAACTTGGCCGATCCGGTTTTGGGAAGGGGCGCCGATTTTCAAGCGTGGGCAACGATCAAACCGATGCAAAGGCTCATCATTCAGCCGGAGTATTCGTATTCGAAGCTGAATTACCCCGATGGCCGCAACATCTTCCGCGGCTATATTCTGCGCACCCGCGTCAATTATCAATTCACGCGCGAGCTATTTTTGCGCTTGATCACACAGTACAACGACTTCAGCCGCGGCTTCAATGTCGAGCCGTTGTTGAGCTACAAGCTGAATGCGTTTACGATTTTCTACATCGGCTCAACCCACCAATATCTCGATCTGGATCCAAACCGCAATGATTTGACCCAAACTTCCCGGCAGTTTTTCATGAAATTTCAGTATTTGGTCAGAATTTGAGAAAAAACCTCTCGCGTGACCTGTGGCGCATCGGGCCATCCCCCGGCTCGGTGCGCCACGCTTTTTATCATTGAATCTCACTCGTCGGCTCCGGCGCTTTCTCCTCATCCACTTTCTTTTCCGGCCGTCCAACATGGAGATTATTGTAATTCAAACACGCATTGAATAGCAGGAAAAACTCACCCTGCGTTTCGTGCCGCCACATCGGATTGCTCGCAAAGAAAATCACGTGGCCTTTGCCAACGGGCGCGTCGATCACCACCGGACGGTTGACGATTTCATTGCCGTTTTTGAGCATGCCGCTGATGAGCAGATTTTTTTCGGATTTGGAAAATCGTAAAATCGCGCGCGGCATGAGCGAATCCGGCAGCACCAAATTGCGCATAAATTCGCGCTGATCGTCGGTGAGCGGCGCTTCCTCGCCGGGCGGGATTTTCTCCGGCGGCGGCGGCTCGACATACGGGCGGCCTTGCGGAATGTCATGCTCATCTTTGCCGCCGCGGCCCGTAGGACGCGCGGCCGGTTGATCACCGCCACCAAAGCCGCCAACGCCACGGCTGATTTGCAAAATCGGCGACTGGTTGAAATACACCGCGAGACTGTCGCCATAACCGTAGCGAATCGGACTCATGTCGTCGTTGAAATAGGCCTGATAGATGCTGCCGCGCGCTTGCAGTTGCCGCGGCTCGACCGATACCACGCCTTCGGTCAAGCCGTATTGAATCGGAATGTTGCAAATGCTGGTAATGGGAATAAACACGCCGCCGTCTTCCAAAAACTGGCGCAGGTGCGTGAGTCCTTGCAAACCCATGCCGCCGCGCATGTCGTCGGTTTCATCAACGCCGAGATTCGGGGTCAACGCCGTCTTCTTCCACGGGATTGGCTCACCGCGCATCGGCAGCCCGTTGACGATGCGCTGCGCCGTGCCGCCGAGCGGCGGGAAGATGATCACGTCGTATTTCGCGCGGAGATTCGGCGTGCCGCGTACGGTATGATCGGAAATGTAGGCATACGGAATTTGCAAACGATCAAACGCGATGCGGAACCAGCCTTCGTTCTGCGTGTTCTGCCAGGTGTGCAAAATCGCAATGCGCGGCACGGCAAGGTCGTGGGTCTTTACTTCCGGCATTTTGTCAACGGCATACGCGGTCAGTCCGAAGTCCGAAGTCGCTTGTCCGAGGCGTTGGGCTAAATCTTTGGGCGCGTTCTTGGTGGGAATGATGAACGTTCCTGCCGCAAACTTTAAATCGCCAACGGCGAAGCTTTTCTCTGCCGCTTCCATTCGCACATCCTTGAGGCGGAAGCGCAACGTCATCAGCGTGTTGTCGGTGTTGTGATTGATGAGATATGCCGTGGGCTTCGCAGACGAGAGCGCAACGACTTTTCCCACCACTTTGGCGTCACTGGTCAACAGCGTCATCGACTTGTCGAGTATCGCGCGGCCGGTGATGCGCACGGTGCGAACGTTGCGCAGCGGGCCGAATGTCCAGCCGGTGTCGTCGTAAGGCCGCGGATCGTCGGTATTGTAATACTGCTTGTCGAGCAGCATATCGACGATGCGGCTGTAGGGTTGATCCATGCGAATGACGTAACTGCCTGCCGCGAAAGTGTCGGCTTTCACGGCGATGGCGCTGTCGGCGCGATGCACTTCTGCGCCCTGCAAGCGCAGCAGATCGATCATCTCCGCGCACTCAACCGGACGCGGATCGTCCGCCGGAACCACCCACGCCGCCGGTCCTTCGGTCGTCGCCTTCGCCACCGAGCGCTTGCTCTTCAAATAAAAATTTTCGAGAAAGCGCGCTTTATTGTTGGCCAGAAAAGTCATCGCCAGCAGCAAGCCGCTTTGCTGCAGATTGACGTTGTTGCGCAGCGACCATTTCACTTTTGGCAGCGGCGGATTGGGGCGATACCACACGCGATTGGTCTGGCCCGGCTGCAACTTGCGCTCGCGCGTGTCGGCGCCGCCATTACCAAACGTTTCATAAAAGCGGCCGATGGCATTGTGGCCGTTCGCGGCATAGAACATGTAATTGCACGCCCAGCCGTCGTAAAAACCGTGCGTCCACACGCCGGGCACGCCGCGCTTGGTCATCTCGGTGACTTCCCAATGCGCCAGCATTTGCCACTCATCGACGAGAATGGGATCGATCCACGCGTTGTACGGTCCCGTTCCGGTAGAGGTGTAAAGATATGGCACCGACTCGTGCAGATCGTGCAAGATCGTCGGATGCCAGTCGAGAAAAGTTTTCATGATATGGCGCGACAGCGCCAGTGAAAGCGCCATGCCGTCGCGGTTGTTGTCGTGCGCCACGTATTTGCCCCAATACAGCAGGCTCGGCGCGTTGGCTTTAGGATAGGCTTTGCGATAATTGTAAATGTCCACCATCCGGTCGCGGCCATCGGTCTCCACCACCGGCGTGAGCATGACGATGATGTTGTCGCGAATGTTTTTGATGGCGGGGGTCTCATCCACTGCCAACCGATACGCCAATTCCATCAGCATCTCCGGCGAGCCGGTTTCGGGAGAATGAATGCTGCCGGTGGCCCAATACATCGGCTTGCCCTCGCTGAAGAGCGGCCTGGCTTGCTCGTCGGAAATTTTGCGCGGATCCGCAAGCTTGGCGGTTATTTCTTTATATTGATCGAGCTGCTGAATGGTATTTTCATCCGCGATGACGACGAGCAGCATCTCGCGGCCTTCTTCGGAATGGCCCATCGAGAAAATTTTGACGCGTGGCGAGGCTTTCTCCAGCTCGCGCAGGTAGCGGTAAATGTCTTTGGTATAAGTCAATTTCTCCGGTGTGCCAATGACGTAGCCCAAGATTTTTTCCGGCGTCGGCACGGTTGAGGAAGCCGGAAGATGATCCACCAGCTCGGTCAGAAAATACGGCTCGGTGGTGTACTCTTTGATTTTGGCCGTGTAGCTCTCGTCGAGCGATTGGGCGCGCGCGAGGCTCGATGAGAGAATGAAGAAAAGCCCAATTATGCAACGGAGCACGAAGACAGAACGGTGGGTGAAACGGGTGGTTGGGTTCACGACAGCCTCCTTCCTCTTCAGGTTGAAAATGGAAATAATCGCGATGACCATCATTAAGAATTTGGAGCCATCACGCTGGAAAGATACACAAGATAACGAGAGAAGTCAAGAGGCAAGAAAAATAGCCTTATGAAAGGCGGGCAGAACGTTGCGCTCAGCAGCCGTATGATGCGAGCAAAGAATTAATCTCTAAGTGTGTTTAATTTTTCGAGCAACTCAGCAGTTGTGAAAGTTTTTATTTCGTGGATGTTGTCGAAGTCTCGATCATTCGTCCAGAGCGGGATATCCAATTTTAAAGTCAGAGCCAAAATATCTACATCTTTGGGGTCACGGTGGGCAATGAGAACTTCGGCCTGCTGGCGTTTCTCGTCATATACAAATGGCGGGATGGCTACGATGGGATAATGGTCAATGATAGAGACGTTGTCTGAATTGTTCAAACTTGGCCAAGGTTTCCTCCTCGCTGACGCCTTTGGCTTCCAGCGCGGCGCGAACCTTGTCCGTAATCGCAATAATTTTCTCTTTTTCTTCCAATTCCAACAACTTCTCTTCAATGAGGCGAGTCACAAAGTCTTCGGGTTTGGCGAATCCCTTTTTCTTCGCAGCTTCTGAAATTTTGGAGATGAGTCGATCGGGAATGCTGATGGCTGTGGCCATGGCAAAACTCCTGAAGTTAAAGATTCAAACGTATACTCGAGCGTGTTTGCCGCATAACCAAAATACGCAGAAAAAACGAAGAAGGCAAGCAAAAATCCTTTCCGCAAAATAAGGCCAACGCCGGTAGATGGAAGAAAATGAAAAAATCGTAAAGATTGTTTTCAGTTTTAACTCGTCGATGGACCGGCTGTGAGCTGGAACGCGACCCGCGTTTATGACGTTTGAAATGATAACATTCGGCACTATAAACTTCTGATGCCGTTTGTTGCAATTAATTCATTGGCGCATCCACTTCCAGGAGGTCAACATGAAGACGCGTTTCTTTTTTCTCACGGCTTTGCTCGCGCTCACCTTCCCCTTCATTTCTCACGCCCAAATCCCCCGCACCCTTTCCTATCAAGGCGTGCTCACGGATAACGCCGGCAATCCGAGGCCGGATGGAAATTATACCTTCACGTTTCGACTTTACACCTCGCTTACCGGCGGCACGGCGATTTGGTCCGAATCAAAAAGTTTGCCCGTGAAGAGCGGGCTCTTTTCAACCGTATTGGGGGAGCAAACTCCGTTTGGCGCTACCGTCAAATTTGATAAACAATATTGGCTGGGCATTCAAGTTCAGGACGAGTTGAACGAACTCTCCCCGCGCATTCCGCTGACGAGCGTGGGGTACAGCTTCAGCTCGCTGCGCGCGGACACGGCGAATGTTTCGGTCGCTTCGCTGGCGGATACGACGTGGAGGCATAGTGGGGCAAATATTTATCGGATGAATGGCAACATCGGCATCGGCACGACAGCCCCAACAGCAAAGCTCGAAGTTGTCGGCCGCACTAAAACCCAAGTCCTCGAAATCACCGGCGGCGCTGATCTCGCTGAGCCATTTGAGATTTCCCAAAGCCAGCCCATTCCCAAAGGCGCGTTGGTGATCATTGATGAAGATAATCCTGGTCAGTTGAAGTTGAGCCATCAAGCCTACGACAAGGGCGTGGCCGGCGTAATCAGCGGCGCGGGCGGCATCAATCCAGGCTTAACGCTCACGCAGGAAGGCGTCATGGAAGGCGGGCAAAACGTTGCGCTCAGCGGTCGCGTGTATGCTTTGGCCACCGCCGCCAACGGCCCCATCAAGCCGGGGGATTTGTTGACGACGTCGGATGTTGCGGGGCATGCGATGAAAGCGACGGACGTTACGCGTTCGCACGGCGCGGTGATTGGAAAAGCGATGTCGGTGCTTGAAAATGGGGAAGGCTTGGTACTCGTGTTGGTCAATTTACAATAGTGGCGTCGTTCATTAGAGTCCCTGCGATATGTCATGGAAGGCAGGCGGCTCATGCCGCCGTTGCCTCCAGCTCAACGCCGACAGGAATTTTCAGCATGGCTTTTTGACCGCGCTTTTTCAAAGCGGCGCGAATTTTCGGCGGCAAAGGATCGCGATGTTCCAAGCACGACTCGATCAATTTGCGGGCAACGTCTTGCGCAATCTCGATGGTCTCGGCAACCGTACGGCCTTGCGCAATTAATCCTTGCAGCTCAGCGCTGGTTGCCAAATAGCCGCCTTCAGCAAGCGGCTCGATTTTGATGTCGATCAGTACTTCTGCCACGGCCGGAGAATTCCTATAAAATGCGTAAATATTTCTTTAGAAATAAGGTACTCAAAATTTGTTAAAAAAACAATATCCATTTACAGCAAATTTTCTTTTGTGCGATAAGGAGAAAACATGCGCAATCTTTTTGCGTCGCTGCTCGGCAGCTATATTTTGCTGCTGAACGTATCGTATGCGCAGAATAATATGGCATATCCTGCGGAGGTCCTGAGCTCGCCTTTGAACAAGATACAATTCAAGGCGGCACACAATGCTTATTGGCTCGACCGTTCACCGAAAGAGCTGATCGACGAGTACAATGTCTGGGAAATCGAGCTGGACTTTGGCATCGTTGACGATCCTTCCCAACTCATTGTCGGCCATGACAGTCCGGAGCCGAAATTCGGTTTTAGATTGCTCAGGGATTGGGTAAGCAATGTTAAAGCTGCCAGCGCGCTCCAGGATCGCCCGATATTATTGATGCTGGAAGCAAAAACACAAGACTCGTGTCGTGATACGACTTGTGTCATCTGCTGCCGGACTTGGATACCCGTCGAAAGATGGGGCAATTGGCAGCAAACCTTGACCAATGATTTGCTGGCAACAATAGGACTCGAGAATTGGATCACCAGAGCCAAATTTGAAAATGAATATCACTCGACTTGGCCTTCTGCCAAGGGGCTTGCAGGAAAATTCATCATTTCTCTCCATGACAATAATAGCGGCAAAGATATTCAGGATCCCGCGTCGCCTTACTTCTTTATTGGGGACGTGCCGCTTGGTGCTGTTGGCATAATTAATAACCCTTCTGACATGGGGCGTGCGCTGAAGTCCAATGCCAGCAGGCTCTTTTTCGACGGGGGCTATAAAGAGCCTTGGTCAAATGTATTGATGCATTCGCCGCTGCCGGCCGCCGTAAATTCGTCATATACAGGATGGCAGTGGGGTACTGCTTTTGAGCCATTTCAAACCATCGGGCATGCGATCAACGCCAGTTGGACGCGAAATGGCGATCCCACCGCACAAATTATCGCTCTCAATGCAGGAAACTACGATGAAAAAGTCACCATATCCACGCCAGCAGAATTCCGCGCTCCACTGGGGCCTGTAACAATTGGAGGACAGCAAGTTGCTTACACCATTATCTTGAGCTTGTTTGATGTGAATGAAGCGGGCACGAACGATCCGGTTTACGTGAGATTGCATGGCGCCAACGGTTCGACCGGAGACTACCTGCTTGAAAACCCCAAAGTCTATTTTGATCGCGCCGGCGCCGAGACGTTTTGGATTAAGGGAGCGGATATCGGCGCATTACAAGCGATCACGATTGGCGTGGCAGGCGGTGATGACATCTATATCGATGATATTATTGTGATCAGCGCGACGACGGGCCGGAAAGCCGTGCACGCCGGCGCGTGGGTTGGGGGTGATAACGGCAGTCCGAAAACGTTCAATTTCTGATCGAACCTGAAAGGCAAGTGCAAAAGGAACCTGGAAAATTATACAAGGAAATCATGAGGAGTTCAACCATGAACACAAAAAACGCATTTCTTGGAATGCTCTTCCTCGCCGGCTTGATTTATTGCAGTGAAGGACTGGCGCAATTCAGCAAAGTCGAATGGTCTTCATTCAATTTAGGCTTTGGTGCACCAAGCTCGACCAACACTCACGTTTGCGCGGCCATCGGCCAATCGTTTGTCGGCGCGACACAGAACGCCAGCACGCAGGTGGTCAGCGGCTTTCTGGTGCATCCCTCAATTAGCGGACTCAAAACTGCGGTTGAAGAGAAAACGCAGGATGAAAACCAACTGCCAACGTCCTACGATCTCGAGCAAAATTATCCGAACCCCTTCTGGAGCGGAGCGACATCCCGCTCTGCGGGAAATCCCAGTACGACGATTGCATTTGCGCTACCTAAGCCTTCAGAAGTCACGCTGAAGATCTTCGATGCTTCCGGCAGGGAAGTCGCGACGTTGGTGGAAGGAAAGCTGCTCGCTGGCAGGCACCAAGTCGTCTTGGATGCCAGCCCATTTTCCAGCGGGGTGTATTTCTATCGCTTGCAGGCGGGGGAGTTTTCGCAAACGAGGCGGCTCATGTTGGTGAAATAAAACAGTAATCAGTGGTCAGTTATCAGTTCAGGTTTCTGATTACTGATTACTGAACACTGACCACCGAAAACTCACGATCTTCTCAATTTCGGAAATCTCTCATCCAAGCCCACACAGAAAGTCGCGATTGCCCGTTTCAAGTACGCGCCATTAGAACGCACGCAGCGAACGCCCTCATTGATAACGCTCAATAAATCGGAATTCTTTATATATCCCTCGCATTTATCCGCATTAACCCATTTTCTTTTTCTCTTGTACTTTTCCGGCCAATCTTTATGAAGCTTCGCCACTTCCAATAGGAAAGTTGGTATGGGCTCACCCTTTGAGCTGTCGCGGTATTTACCCACGCAGATCGGATGTGGTTTGCCCGCCAATACGCCGGCTTCCTCATAAGCCTCCTTAATAGCTGAGAGATGAGGCTTTAACGGCGCTACAATTTCTCCTTTGGGGATAACCCACTTACGGCCACGCTTTCGATCGGACGAGGCCGTCACCAGCAGGATTTGGAGCTGATCCTTTACGAAACGGTATGGAATAATCGCTGATTTTTTGCGAGTCATTTCAATGCCTTTCAAGCTTTACGTTTTCACACAAACTGGCAGTGTATCAGGAATGTTACAAACGAAGTGCCAGTACTGAGATACAAAATGCCACGAGGTGCAAAAATTTCAGAGCGGGTATAAAGATTTTAAAAATAATCCTTTAGACTCCAACTCCAGCGCTGCGTCGAATTAAATTCGTCGTAAATAGTGTGGTTAATATAATGTAACGCCCTGAAACATCTGTTACAGAATGGACGGTTCAAATGATTCCCTACCGAACGCAATTTATCAAAATATCGCGGGAAAGTCAAGAGGATTTTTTAATAATGTCGGACTCGTCAAAGCTCATCCGCTTTTCCCAAAGGTAGGCATAATAATCGCGCAGGCGTTTTTGCAGCCGCGGCGGAATATTCCGATAATTCATGAACGCCGTCAATCTTTCCATATTGGCCAAATGCTGGGCTTTGGCCGGATCGATATTGGCCAGAAGACTGGCGACGTTGCCGATGATGTAGCCGTAAACGCCAACGCCGACAATCATCACGCCCATGGTGTATAGCGTCTGGGCGTTGGTCACGGGCGTAAGATCACCGTATCCCACCGTGGATAGGATTTGGATCGTCCAGTAGAGTGCGCGAAGATAATTTGTCCAGTCATCGCTTGCCGCTGAGATGCCACGTAAAGCCAGCCAACCACAGGCAATCCAGTGCGCCGAGAGCATAAGCCAATAGGCAGTTCAAGCGTAATTTTTCTGGAAAAAATCATTGTTATTGCTGCCAAAAATTTTATCTTTGTGATGATAGTCATGCTGCATCGTAAAAATTGGCGAGTCGTGTTGTTCGCTGAGATTTTTAGGGAGGCTTTCATTATGAAGCATTTGATGGACTTTTGCAAAAATTGCGGCTTGATCCTGATATGGGAAGAGCAGATCGGGCCTCACCTCAAAAAGGTCGGGAAAATCGGCCTGACGAAGGTCTTCCTATACAATACGGACAATCCGCTGGAAGCTGACGCCTATCTGATCGACGAATTCACGCGGGAGGATCCGGACGGTGTTGATTGCCCTAAATGTGGAGCAGATTTATTATATGATGATGGGGTTGAGGTGGAAATTCGCAACTACTGTAGCATTTGTAAATCCGACAAACCCGGTCAACAATTTCCGGACGGCAGCGGTGTATGTTGGGATTGTCACAAGACACCAGAAGGGCGCCGCCTCGCTGATCAACTCATCAGAAAATTCGAGCGTGAGAATTCAGACAGTTTTTTGGCGAGAGAGGCTGATGAAAAACTGCAAAAGTTGGATCCGAAAGAGCCTTATTATCAGGAAAAAAGGCGCAGCTTGCTTGTCGAGCTTATTGGCTATAACGTTAAGTCAATAAACAAAAAATACGGCTTGTAGCATTTGCATTTTTCAAGAAAATTTGTATATTGTTATGTCATCTCAGAGTATTTTAAAAATTTGGAGACCGGCAAATGATAGCTGCCAAGCCAATACCTGCAATATACCAGAACGGCCGCCTAACTCCTGTCGAGAAACTGAATGTGCCCGAAAATACACGGGTTTATCTTCTTTTGGTCGAACCGATCACCGAAACAGACGTCGTGCAATTTGAAAGTGAGCAAGCGACAGGCGAGGATTACTTCAAATTTGAGCAGGAAAACAACTGCGTCCCGACCACGGAAGAATTGGAGTATTATAGCAGGGTAGCATCAAATGAACCCAGGTGAAATTCACTTGATCCAATTTGATCCGAGCATCGGCTCTGAGATTCAGAAAAGACGCCCGGGGTTGGTGATACAAAAATCTCCCCATCGCAGTACTGTAATCGTGCTGCCGATTTCCAGCAAAAAATTAACCCATCCACTTTAAGTATATTTTAGAATTTGTTGCCTGTATCTTTATCGTCACCTCACATCGGGCCGCCCAATGTACGCGCTACATGCTCTCTGGAAATCCGATGCTTCAGGAGCACTCCATCTCTGGGGAGAAATCTCCGAAAAATCGGTGACGGCAAAGATGCCCAAAGGCCGTCAATCCAAAATTCCCAAACTCCTGTCCCACCCTTTTGCCATCGAAGACAAGAAGCTGAAAGAACTCGCCTCGGAAATTTCCAACAGTCTGATTGGTGAAAGTGTTAGCTTTGATAAACTGGCCATCCGCTCGCCGTCCGCAAACGGCCGGCCCGCGTCGTCTCCACAACTCATTCGCGATCAAGACGAGCCGCCAACAACTCCCGAAGCGCTGAAGAGTTGGTATGTGCCTTCGGTTGTATTCGAGCCCGGTTTGGCGCTGGATTTTTTGCTGTCGCTGCCCAATCAACCAGCGCCGACTATCGTTTTGGGCGTTTCGCTTCGTTATTGGGCTGAAGTGGCAAAATTCACCATCGAGCTAATCACACGGCAAAGTTTTTTTCCGTTGGTGTTGGAAGAAAAAAATGAGACAAAATCTTATCGCGCCGCGTGGTCGGTTTATTTGTCCGAAGCCGATTTCACGCGCCTGGAGACTCTGGCGAAAGCAATGCCGCCGGTTTGCCGAGCCGCGACATCGGAAGAATCGCCCGAATCACCCGCGCCGCTGAAATTGGTGCTGCATTTCCTGAATCAAACCACCGATCATTTCGTGCGCCAACAGTTATTCGCGAGCAACGTTTTCTCCAAAAGCACCACCCGCCGTCGTGAAAATCTGCCACTGCCGGAAGCATGGCTGCAGGCGTTGTCGTCGAGCGATCCCATTATCACCTCGCCGCGCGCGGAAATGGAGACGTTTCTCAAACAGATCAACGCGTGGCTGGAACAGATACGCCCGAGTCCTTCTGCCGCGCCGTTTCGCACCTGTTTCCGGTTGGATCCTCCCGAAGATGGCGATCCCAAATCTGCGGAATGGGGCATCAGTTTTCATCTGCAAGCGGTTGAAGATCGGAGCCTGATGATTCCTTCGGAAAAAGTTTGGGCTTCTCGCGGCGGCACGCTGACTTTTCTCAAACGCAAATTCGAAAATCCCCAAGAGCGATTGCTGGCCGATCTCGCGAAGGCGGCGCGTGTATTTCCGGCGATTGAAGGCAGTCTAAAAACCGCGCGCCCCTCTGGACTCGCGCTGGACACGCCGAAGGCTTATCAGTTCCTGCGGGAAACCGCGCCGCTGTTGGAACAAAGCGGCTTCGGCGTGCTGCTGCCGGCGTGGTGGCAAAAGCCAGCGCTGCGGCTCGGCGTCAAGCTGAATGTGCAACCCAAAGCGAATGGCGCATCGTCATCGAGCGGCGAAGGCCTTTTGGGAATGGATGGGATCGTGGCTTACAATTGGCAAATCGCGCTCGGCGACGAAACGCTCAGCCCGAAAGAGTTTGAGAAGCTTGCCAACTTGAAAGTGCCCTTGGTCAAAGTGCGCGGCCAATGGGTCGAGCTGAAACCGGAAGAAATCGAGAAGGCCATTGCCTTTTTCAAAAAGCGGCACGGCGAGGGCGAAATGTCGTTGCGCGAGGCGTTGCGGCTTGGGCTGACTGGCGATACCTCCGAAACCGGATTGAAAGTCACCGGCTTTAGCGCGCAAGGTTGGGTGGGTGACATCGTCAGCACGTTGCATGACGGCGTGAAAATCGAGTCGCTGCCCTCGCCGGAGACTTTTCATGGCGAACTGCGTCCGTATCAAGTGCGGGGATTTTCGTGGCTGGCGTTTCTGAAGCAATTCGGGCTCGGCGCTTGCCTGGCGGATGATATGGGCTTGGGCAAGACGATTCAGTTCATCGCGCTGCTGTTGCACGAGCGTCGCAGCAAGCAAAAACCGCGACCGACGTTGTTGATTTGTCCGACCTCGGTGGTGGGCAATTGGCACAAAGAAATTCAGCGTTTTGCGCCGTCGCTAAGCGTGATGATCCATCACGGCGCGGAACGGCTCTCGGCGCAAGCGTTTGAAAAAGAAGCCGTAGCGCACGATGTGGTGATCAGCACGTATGCCCTCGCCCACCGCGATGAAGCGACGCTGGCGACGATGCAGTGGGACAGTTTGGTTTTGGACGAGGCGCAGAACATCAAGAACACCGCGACGAAACAGACGCAAGCGCTGCGGCGATTACACGCCGAATATCGGGTGGCGCTTACCGGCACGCCGGTAGAAAACCGGCTCTCCGAATTGTGGTCGATTATGGAATTTCTCAATCCGGGTTATCTCGGCTCGGCCAATGATTTTCGCGGCCGCTTTGCCGTTCCCATCGAGCGCTACCGCAATTCGGAGCGGGCGCAAGCGTTGAAGAATTTGATCCAGCCTTTCGTGCTGCGCCGGCTCAAAACCGATGCGACGATCATCCAAGACCTGCCGGCGAAAAATGAAATGAAAGTTTTTTGCAACCTGACCGCCGAGCAGGCCTCGTTGTACGAAGCTGTCGTCAAAGAGATGCTGGAAAAGATTGCCAAATCCGAGGGCATCGAGCGCAAAGGGTTGGTGCTGTCGACGTTGCTGAAACTGAAGCAGGTGTGCAATCACCCGGCGCATTTTTTGAAAGATGGCAGCGTTTTGCAAGATCGTTCCGGCAAATTGACGCGCCTGCGCGAAATGTTGGAGGAAGCGCTCTCTGAAAATGACAAGGCGCTGCTCTTCACCCAGTTCACGGAAATGGGAACATTGTTGCGGCATTATTTGCAGGAAAGCTTGGGCGTCGAAGTGCTGTTCTTGCACGGCGGTACGCCCAAGAAGCAACGCGATGCGATGGTGCAGCGCTTTCAAGAGCAATCGTCCGGGCCGCCGCTCTTCATTCTTTCGCTCAAAGCCGGCGGCGTCGGCTTGAATTTAACCGCGGCCAATCAAGTTTTCCATTTCGACCGCTGGTGGAATCCGGCGGTGGAGAATCAAGCCTCGGATCGAGCTTTTCGCATCGGCCAAAAGAAAAATGTCCAGGTCTACAAGTTCGTCTGTTTGGGAACTTTGGAGGAGCGGATTGATCGGATGATAGAGAACAAGAAAGAACTGGCAGAGAATGTGGTCGGGACGGGTGAAGGTTGGCTCACTGAGTTGTCAACCGATGAATTGCGGGAAGTGTTTGCGTTGAGTAGCGAAAATGTTTAATATTCAGTCATCAGTGATAGCTTGGCAATGTTAAATTGGTTTGAACAAAAGCCAAGACAGAAAAATGAAAGACAGAAAGATGGCGTTTGACATCATGCCAGTGAAGTTGACGATGAAGGATGGAGCAAAGCGCAAACATTCCGCTGTGCGGAATCATGACTAATTTGATCCGCTTGCGGATCATTTTTCTGTCCTCCATCTTTCTGTCTTTTAAATGTTTTTGAGTGATGATTCTGCCATGCCGATATATTGGTGCTCACAAGTGAACGCCGATTTCGGCAAAAGCCGGTGGTCGGAGCGGGTGAAGGCTGGCTCACGGAATTATCGACGGACGAGCCGCGAGAGTTTTTTTTGAGTCGAAGTGCTTGAAGACACAACAACGATTTAATTGTAATGATACCGACAGGATAGAATTTGAATCTGGTCGTGTTGAACGCGATAAACAATGCGATGTTCAATGTCGATTCTTCTCGACCAACAACCTTGAAAATTATATTTTAACGGCTCAGGTTTCCCCCGTGAGATATTAGAAATTCATTTTATTGCATTGACTTTGGTTTTTATCTCACGGGGTATGGATCTCTGCCCATGTCTTTAAAAAGCTTGAAAATTTGCTTGAGCATTTTGGGATTTGACTGCGCCCAAAATTCCAAGTCGTCAAGCGCGTTGGGAGTCAAAACCAAATTTTTCATTGATCTGCTCCAACGGAATCAACTGTCCGCTATCGGCTTGCTGAATGGATTCTTTTAACCACTTGACGTTGGCATTGCTTTGCAGGAGATAGAGGGTTTCAATGAGTGAATTGTAATCATCAAGTCCTAGAACCACGAAGCTGTCCGAGTTGTTCTCGAGAAAAATCGGTTCACGGTTTTTTCGAGACTGATCCAAAAAAAGCTTCGCATCTTGCTTGAATTTTTTTAACGAAACCGTAATCATGCCATGCTCCTTATTGATGAATGCCGGTCTATCCATCAGCCTATCATCGCAAAACATTTATGCTAAAATTTCGTGAAAAATCGCATGAATGTCAATAGATTTTTAAGGAGAACACCATGCCCTACTGGGATTATTTTTGGCACTATCCACGTTCCGTTCCCAAGGCGGTCAAAGATGGCATCAAAACCAAGAGCCGGGGCGGGAGCATCGGCAAAACCTGGTGGTCGAAACGGTGGATTGGGGTGTTGGAGTCATTTCACATGGGCGCGCGGCTCGGGCGTGGGCGCAGTTATGCGCGACACGGGCAGGTGATGTCGATTGATGTGCAAGAAGGCTTGGTCACGGCCAAAGTGCAAGGCTCGCGGCCCAAGCCTTACCAAATCAAGATCGCGCTCAAGCCACTTTCGCAAAAGGATTGGAATAAAGTGACGGAGGCGATGGCAGAGCAGGCGGTTTTCGTGGCCAAGCTGCTGGCCGGAGAGATGCCGCAAAATATCGAAGACGCTTTCGAGGCGGCCAAGGTTCCGCTCTTTCCAAAATCATCCCGCGAGCTGGAGACGGATTGTTCCTGTCCGGATTGGGCGAATCCCTGCAAGCACATTGCAGCAGTGTATTATCTTTTGGCGGAGCAGTTCGACGACGATCCCTTTTTGATTTTCAAATTGCGCGGCAAAAGCAAAGAGCAGCTTATCAACGAGCTGCGCGAAAAGCGCGCCGGAGCAGATGCTTTTGAGGAAGCAACTGGGGCTGAAGAAACGGAGCTTGGTGTGGCGTTTTCAACGGCGCCGTTGGAAGAATGTCTCGAAACGTTCTGGGAAGCTGGGGCGGAGTTGGCCGCTTTCTCAGCCAATCCGGCATTACCGGAAGTGGAGTTTGCCGTGCTCAAAAGGTTGGGGAAATCCCCCTTTACCATCAAAAACAAAAATGTTTCTGTTTTATTGGAAAAGGCTTATGAAACGGTGAGCCGAGCGGCGCTGGCCAAAGCGATTGGGGATGATCAATGAAAAAATCAATTCCGGCTTTTCTCTTCGAGCATTTTTCGCAGTTGTTCCGGATCCAATTTCGCCAGCAGCGCTTTCAATAACTGTTCATTCTGCATTAAAGCGGTGATGACCTTTTCATTACCGAGCGCCGCAATGATTTTCTCTTCGCCGAGCGCCGCGATGATCCGCTCCGGCGCTACAACCGACAAAACGTTTCGCAATGATTCTTCTCTGATATTCAGCATGATCTTTTTCACCTCACTTTCATACAAATCAAATATGGTTTCAACAATCGGGGCTTTCTCTTTGTTCCCAAGGCAGGAAAGAAAAAGGTGCTGCCGTCTCACCGAATCGGAAAATGCTTGCAACTCCTCGGGCAACAATTCATCCGGCAGGTCGATAAAAGAGATCAAATAAGCCGGCATGTCGGAATCACGCCGATAAATTCCTTGCACGATCGGTTTAAATCCCATCTTGGGCAAGGCTTTCTCAATCCCAGACGTTAGATGATGAACAAGCGCCGTGACCGTGACTTCAGAAAATTCCACAATACTATTTCTCGCCACATAGAGCCACCCATAAGCAAGTAACTTGGGCAGATCTTCGATCTCCAAACGATCCTGCTCGGTCTTTACCTCCATGATGTTGTACTTCCGGAAGTAGTCAAAGAGCCGGGGGAATTTGTCAAAATCCGGAATCCACTCGCGTTCCGGCGAGGTCACCACGACGTCGATTTCCAGCGGCAAATCTCCAACTTTCAAGTGATCGATGACGCCGAGATTTGACTGCTCGAATCGCCATCTGAGAAGTTGAATGAGTCGTGCTTCAAACGGTTTGGGTGACTGGCGCTCTGTGCCCATCGTTTTCCATTCTCGCCATTTGAAAATTTCATTGTCACCTGTTTGTTTACGGCTGAAACTCAAACTAATATAATACCCAAAGAAAACATTTGCAAGCGGAAAATTTCATTTCATTTGCAGCGGCGCATACTTCTCAAACCACGTAACCGCCGCCGCTTCCACCGCCTGTTGGTACGCCGGCCACTCGCGCGCGAAAAACGCGTTGATCTTGGCCAGCGTTTGTTGCAGGTTTTCCGTGGCTTGTTCAGCCGCGATGCGTTCGGTCTCGCCGGGGGCTTCGCTCGAGGACTGCAGATAGGACGAGGCCTGCCTCAGGCGCGAGCTCACGATCAGAGGATCCCGCTGAATCCCCTGCACTTCCTTCGGGTTGATGAGCTCGAGCAGCGCTTTGATCGAATCCTGCATCGCCTTGCCTTTGTCCTTCACGGATTTTGCCGTCTCGTCCTTGCGGTCTTTGATCCGTTCTGCGACCAGCTCGATGGTTTTTTGCGCCTCGCGCAACCGGTCTGCCGCCTCGGTCGCGACTTCGGTTTTCGCCATCAGTTGCTCGACCATCGCATTTCGCGCTTGCAAATCGTTTTCTGAAACTTGCAGACGCGGATCGAGCTTGACATTCACTTTCGCCGAATCTTGGTGTTTGCCATAATTGATCCGCACCGTGTAAGTGCCGGGCAAAACCGGCGGCCCTTCCGGTTCCGGCGCGCCGGGTTTGGGCTTGGGCGTATTCGGATTGCGCACGCCTTTGCGGCTTAAATCCCACGCGGCGCGATTGACACCGGCTTTGGCCGGCGCTTTGAACGTGCGGATCACCTTGCCCGCCGCGCTGAGAATCTCGATCTTGACGCTGTCGGCTTTTGCCAGTGTGTCTGAGGAAGCCGCTTTCTGAGTTGTTGCCTCCCCGATTTTGCGAGAAGCCGTATCCGGCTTGACGGCAAAAGTGATCAGCGCACCGTAAGGACGATTCTCTCCGGCGAACTCGGCCTCGGCGGCGAAGCGTGTGCCGGCGGCTTGCTTGTGAACGGCGAGAATGGCATCGGGAACTTCAAACACGTGCAGCGGGCGATCCAACAACTTGACGCCTTCTTTCGCCAGCGCCCGCAGCGGCCGAATGTCGTCCAAAACGTAAGCGGCCCGGCCAAACGTGCCGATGACGAGATCGTGTTCGCGCGGATGAATCACCAAATCCATCGTCGAAACCGCCGGATAGCCGTGCTTCCACTTCGTCCAATTCTCGCCGCCATCGATGCTCACGTAAAGACCAAATTCGGCGCCGAGAAAGAGCAGCTTAGGCTCGATCGGATCCTGTGCAATCGACAGCGCGTAGCCCCACACTTTTTTCTCATCGGCCAAACGCCGCCAGGTTTGGCCAAAATCTTTCGTGTGAAAAACGTACGGCGTCCAATCGTTGCGGCGATGATTGTCGAAAACCACGAATGCTTCCGCGGCATTGTAAGTCGAGGCCTGAATCTGTGGCACCCAGGTCCCCGCCGGCACGCCTTTGATATTTTTCACAACGTTCGTCCACGCCTTGCCGCCGTCGCGTGTCAACTGCACGTTGCCATCGTCGGTGCCGGCCCAAATCACGCCCGGCTGCACCGGACTGGGCGCAATCGCAATAATGGTGGTGAAATTTTCTGCGGCCGTCACGTCGTACGTCAAGCCGCCGCTGTCCAACTGTTTTTGCTTCTCCGGATCGTTGGTGGTCAGATCGGGAGAGATGATCTCCCAGGTATTGCCGCGATCCGTGCTCTTGTGCAGGAATTGGCTGCCGTAATAAATCGTGGTCGGGCTGAACGGATCGTGCGCGATGCCGGCGTTCCAATTGAACCGCAGATAAACGTTGTTCGGATGAATCGGCCGAACCAACCGCTGCTCGCCGGTGAGGAGATCATAACGCCGCAGGAATCCGCCTTGCGACATGGCGTAACCGTAGCGCGAATCGCTGCGATCCGGCACCACGTCGAAACCGTCGCCAAACGCGACCTCCTCCCAATAGGCATTGCGAATGCCGCCGGCGCGCCAGACTTGGCTCGGCCCGCGCCACGAGCCGTTATCCTGCATGCCGCCATAAACATTGTACGGCGTCTCCATATCCACATTAATATGATAGAACTGCGCCAGCGGCAAATTCTCGATGAAGCGCCAGGTTTTGCCGCGGTCGCGCGAGATCGCCGCGCCGCCGTCGTTGCCGTCAATGATGAAATCCGCATCCTCCGGATGAATCCACCAGGCGTGATGATCGGGATGCACGCGCGAGAAAGGCAGCAGCGTCTCGAAAGTCTTGCCGCCGTCTTCGCTGATATGCACCAGGGAGTGAATATTATAAACCCGATTTTCATTCTTTGGGTCAACGTAAATCTCGCAGTAATAGAACGGCCGGCTGCCGATATTTTTGTCGGCTACTTTCGTCCATTTGAACCCGCCGTCATCCGAGCGATAGAGCGCATTTTTCTTGGACTCGACGAGCGCATACACGACGTTGGGACTGCTGCGCGCGATCGCAAGGCCGATGCGCCCGAGCTCGCCTTTGGGAAGGCCGTCTTCATCCGTGTGCTTCTTCCAGGTTTTGCCGCCATCAAACGTCACGTGCAGTCCCGAACCCGGGCCGCCGGATTTGAAGAACCACGGCCAGCGGCGATACTCCCACATCGCCGCGAAAAGTTTGTTGGGGTTGGAGGGATCCATCACCAAATCCGCCACGCCGGTTTTCTCATTGACGTACAGAATTTTCTCCCAGGTTTTGCCGCCATCACTCGTTTTGTAAACGCCACGCTCCGGATTTTCTCCCCACGCCGTCCCCTGCGCGCCAACATACACGACGTCGGAATTGTCCGGATGAATGACGAGGCGATGAATATTGCGCGTGTTGTCGAGGCCAAGATGAATCCAGCTCTTGCCGCCGTCGAGGCTTTTGTAAACACCATTGCCGCTCGTCTGGCTGTTACGGGGATTGCCCTCACCGGTTCCGACCCAAATCACGTCCGGGTTGCGCTGATCGATGGCCACCGCGCCAATCGAAGCGACTTTCTGCTCATCAAAAACCGGTGTCCACGCGATGCCGCCGCTGGTGGATTTCCACAATCCGCCCGAGGCGGTGCCGATGTAAATGATGTCGGGGTTGCTGTGAACCGCATGGATGGCGGTGACGCGGCCACTCATTCCTGCCGGACCGATGCTGCGGGCTTTGAGGCCGTGGAGCTTGTCCATGTCGATGAGTTGGGCCGAAGCGGGGGAGAGTGTAATCAACAAGATGCTGCCGAACAGCAATGACAGGCAAACAAGTCTTGCAGAACGACAGCTTGTGCGTTTCGTCTGCATCATACCCTTTCTCCTTTCCAAAGTTTTTGGGGTGTGGGTGGGATCAACTCAGGCACTGCAGGCGAATGCAATATGTGAAATGAGGGTGGGAAAGTCAAGGGGAAAGTTGGCTTTGAAAAAAGACGTTGTAATTTGTACGCTATGCCAAATCAATAAAGGCATCAAAACATCACGCCAACCCTGCGATTGAGTGGTTACTGCAATTCGAAGGCAAGCCCATCGATTTACCCAAGAAATTTGCACCTAACCCCAACGCGGACGAGCCGCAACCAAGAAGATCGCTCACGGAATGGAACTCTCACGGAAGAGATTTTCATGAATTCATTTCCGTGAGAGTTCTATTCCGTGAGCCAGATTTCTTTGCTTTTTTTGCAAAGATATCACTTGTAACAGACTACATCGGATTTTCAGACAAGCTGAAAACCGAAGCCCTTGCGGGCAGCACACGGATCAAAAACTCACGCTGAAAAGCTTTTTCCGTGTGTGTTTTTGA
>JAKEEU010000183.1 GCA_022616415.1 Candidatus Zhuqueibacterota bacterium
AAACCGGGCTCAACATGAATGTTGAGTTACGAAACCGGGCTCAACATGAATGTTGAGTTACGAAACCGGGCTCAACATGAATGTTGAGTTACGAAGGCGGCGGCCGC
Source organism: Candidatus Zhuqueibacterota bacterium (assembly GCA_022616415.1). GTDB lineage: Bacteria > Zhuqueibacterota > Zhuqueibacteria > Zhuqueibacterales > Zhuqueibacteraceae > Zhuqueibacter. Next base: position 108 of record JAKEEU010000183.1, read on the forward strand.
AGGTTTCGCCGGATTTTCACGGTTTGACAAAATCAAGCTCGTGGTGCAGGGTATCACCGGGAGCGATGTCGAGGCTTATTTTTCTCACGCCCAGTTGCGGATGATCGATGCTGATTTCGTGGCGGCCCGCCGGCAATTCTATCGGCGCAGCAAGCGGCAGCGTGCCGGCTGCAGCGCCGTTGATGCTGACCACACTGCGCGTGTCATGCGGCGAAACACGCAGGTCGAGATAGCCGCTTTGCACGGCACCAGGCGTTGGGTGAAGAGGCGGCGTCACGACGCCGGCGGTTTTGCCGGCCTTCACCTTTTGCTCCACGTTTTCCTTGATGCCCCAGATAAAGAGCACGCCGGCTAAAAACATGATGGCGCTGACGACCGCGGTTATCTCCCAATTCACCCATGGTGTTTTCCGAGGTTGGGACGCCGCCTCGCCCTCGACAATCGTGACGGCCGGGGGCAGGGTGATTTTGCGATACGTTTCCGGCGATTCGAGAAAAGCGGCGAGGTGATATTTCGTCGTGGTCAATCCATAAGCCCGCTCGAGCCGGGTCAGATGAGCAAGAACCGCTTCGGCGCCGGCGTAGCGCTCGCTTGGATTTTTGGCCAGCAGTTTCCGGCATACGGCCGCCAGCTCGTTACGAGCCTCCGGCCGCAATTTGGAAATCGGAACCGGTTCCCAGTTGGCCACGTGATGCAAAGTGGCGGCCAACGTGCGATTGGCAAACGCCGCTTCGCCGGTCAACATTTCATACAGCACGGCGCCAAAAGCGAACAGATCGCTCGCCGCGGTGATCTCCCGGCCCAAAACCTGCTCGGGTGACATATAGGCGGGCGTGCCGGCCAGCGCCGGATCAATTTCAGAAAGCTCGTGCGCGAGTCCCAGGTCGCCGAGCTTGACCTCGCCGTGCAGCGATAAAAAGATGTTGTGCGGCTTGATGTCGCGGTGCAGGAAATTGTTGCGGTGCACGGCGGCAATCGCTTTGGCCAGCTCTTTGGCAATGAACAGGCAAAGATCGATGGGCAGCTTTTTGTGTTGGGCGATCAGCTCGGCGAGCGCCAGCCCTTCGACGTATTCCAAAACCAGGAACGGCTCATCCCCGACCATGCCGGAATTCAAGAGGCGGCGGAGATTGGGATGGGCCAGGCGCGTGCTGACCTTGCTCTCCTGCAATAATTGCAAACGCCGTTGCGCCTCGACAGCCGCCTCGGCGTGCAGCCGCTTGATCAAGACGATTTTTTGGTGGCGGGTATCCAGCGCTTTGAAGATCGTGGTCACCGGACCACGTTTCAGCTCCGCATAGATTTGATAGCCGTTAATTTCGCGCATATTGCCATTGCTTCTGCTTGTATTGAATCCAGCGTCGCGATACCCCCAGGCGCGCGGCGGCATGGGTGACGTTGCCGCCGGTCTCTTGCAACGTTTGCTCGACCAAATGGCGCGCCAATTTCTCCAGGGTCATGCCGGAGGGCAAATGCCAATGGCCGTTGGACTCCGCAAGCCGCAAGTCGTCCGGCCCGATCAAAGCGCCTTTGGCGAGGACAACGGCCCGCTCGATGGTATTTTCAAGCTCGCGCACGTTCCCCGGCCAGGGGTAGCGGGGCAGGAGATCGAGCGCCGCCGCCGCAAAACCGTGAATGTTTTTCTTGCATTTGGCGGCAAATTTCATCAGAAAATGCTGCCCCAGCAGCAGGATGTCCTCCGGGCGCTCGCGCAGCGGCGGCAGAAAAACATTGATGACGTTCAACCGGTAGTACAGGTCTTCGCGAAAGGTCCCGTCTTTAATTTTTTCCAGCAAATTCTTGTTGGTCGCGGCGATGATGCGAACGTCGACCTTGCGCACGTGGTTTTCACCGACCCGCTTGATTTCCCCTTCCTGCAAAACCCGCAGCAGTTGGGTTTGCAGCTTGGTGGAAATATCGCCGATCTCGTCCAGGAAAAAAGTGCCGCTGTCCGCGGTTTCAAACAGGCCTTTTTTATCGCAGCTGGCGCCGGTAAACGACCCTTTCTTGTGGCCGAAAAGCTCGCTTTCCAGCAGCGATTCCGGAAGCGAGCCGCAAAAAAGGGCGACAAACGGTTTATCGCGGCGCAAGCCTTGATGATGGATCGCCCGCGCCACCAATTCCTTGCCGGTGCCGCTCTCGCCTTGAATGACCACCGTCGCGTCGGAATCGAGCACGCTGTTGATGATATCAAACACCTGCTTCATCTTGGGGCTCTGGCCGATAATGTCCGCCAGGCCGCTGGAGCGCTGCGCCTCCTTGCGCAACTGCCGATTCTCTTCCCGGAGCTTCTGGTAAAGCTGCGCATTTTCAATGCCGATCGCCGCCTGGTTGGCAAAAGTCGTCAGGAATGGCAGGACGGCTTCGACAAAGCCCTTGCGGTGATTGATGCTGTCGAGATAAAGCACGCCGATCGGCCGTTCTTTGATTTTCAAAGGTACGCAGGCAACGGACTGGATCTGGTTCACCACGATGCTCTGCGTATCGTAAAAGCGTTCGTCGCTCTGGGCATCGTAAGAAAGGATGGTCTCGCCGGTTTGCAAAACCTGGCGCACCACGCTCGTCGAAATGCCGGTCAGATCCTGAATATTCTGATCGCTCATGTTGCGAGCCGTTTGCACCGTGCGCATGCCGGAATCGTCATATAATAAAACGAAGCCGCGCTCCGCGCCGACGGTCTCGACGGCGATATCCATGATCCTTTCGAGCAGGACGTCGAGCTCCTGAAGTGTATTGATGATCGCGCTGATGCGCGACAGGGCGTCCAGCAGCGAAACACCGTTCGAATTGAGTTCTCGATCCATCGGAAAAAACTCTTGTTGCAAAATTTAAATGGCTCCGCGCCTCTCTCACAAACGCTTGTAATGGGATTACCTCTAAATCCGTGCAATTGCGGAAGGATTTGTGGCAATTTCAATGTGAGCCGGAAGTGAAGCGGAGAGAAGGCAATGGGGTGAGATAAAGACGGTGCAACTGCCGTACAAGCGCCGATGACATCCAGTACCTGAATTTTGCACGCGGAAGCCCAATGCGTTATAGTATTACTCTAGAAAAACCATCATCCCGCCTTGCGGGACGAAGATTTTTTAAAGGCAAAACTATTTGATTTTGTTTTTTAATGAGGTGTCAAGCCAAGAGTTCCGGAACCATCGGAACTCATCCCCCCGGCCCCCTTCTCTTAAAAAGAGAAGGGGGGGAGAACAGGTTCAAGGCTTTAAAAGT
>JAKEEU010000184.1 GCA_022616415.1 Candidatus Zhuqueibacterota bacterium
GTGCCGGCCCGAATGCCCAGAATCTTGCCGTCGCGGATCGCGGCTAGAATTTTGTTGGGGAAATGGCGCTTCGCCTTCATCGCTAACTTTAGGACCCGTTAAAAATAAACTTTCCAATTACACGTAGCCCTCGCCCCTTGTGGGCGGCTTTCGATGATGGGAAAATTGCATGTTCCAAAAGTGCCCCACAGGGGCACAGGTGTCAAGTGTTTGCACGTCTAACGGAACTTCGTAACGGCCGCAGTAGCTGCAATCCAAAATCCTGACAAAAGCGCCATTCTGTCTTTTTTCATCCCGTAGGCGGAGTACATCAGGGTAATAATGTCCACATGGGGATGGCTGTTGTCCAGAAAAATAAGGCCCTGGCATTGCAACACTCCTTATTGTTTGTCTTTCGTTTTTCGCCTGCTGCTCAGGTGCATCAAGCCGGTGAGGCCGTCGCCTGTAGAATTTGGGCTTGTAATCTGCGCAAGGCGCAAAATCTTGACGGCATGGTTTTCCCCTTCTGTTGGTTTAATTTATTATGTGGGCGGCCGTCCGAAAATTTATTGGCCAATGCGTTTCTGAGAAATTTGGCAGCATGATTCGCGCTGACTCGTTAGCCTCGTCCCTCACAATTCCGCCCTCCGATGCCGCAAGCGATCCAACGCGACCGCGGTGACGATGATGAGGCCGGTGACGATTTGTTGCACCCAATTGGGCAGCTCCATTTTGGCGCAGCCGTTGTCGATGACTGTCATGATCAACGCGCCGACCAAGCTGCCGAACACGGAACCCTCGCCGCCTGACAGGCTGCCGCCGCCGATGACCACCGCCGCGATGATGTCCAATTCTTTTCCCTCCGCCGTCGTCGGGTCTCCAATGGTCAGATAAGAAAACTGCAAGACGCCTGCCAGCGCGGCAAACGTCGAGCAAAGCGCGTACACGATAATTTTCGTGCGATTCACCGGTACGCCGCAGAGCCGCGCGGTTTGCTCATTCGAGCCGATCGCAAAGATATGCCGCCCAAGCCGCGTGAAACGCAAAACGCCGGCGACGAGCAACGCGAGGATGAGCATCATCCACACGCCGGGAGGCAGGAGCTGCCATTGCTGCTCATCCGAGAGCTTGGTTAGCAGCGTGTTCAACCACGTGCTCGCCGGATAAACCGGTGTTTCATTCACCAAGCCTTTGGCCGCGCCGCGCAAAATTCCCAGCATGCCGAGCGTGACGATAAAAGGCGCGAGCCGCAAGCGCGTGATGAGCAGGCCAATCACCGCGCCGAAAATCGTGCCCATCATCACGCCGCCCAATGCGGCGAGCGCGGGTGAGACATTTTTTTCAAGCAACACCCCGATGGTCACGACGCTGAGCGCGATGGCCGAGCCGACGGACAAATCAATGCCGCCGCTGATGATGACCATCGTCATGCCGAGCGCTGCGGTGCCGACCACCGCAGTTTGCAGCATCATGATCTGCAAATTGTCCACCGTCAAAAATGTCTTGGGCCGCAGCGCCGCGAAGAGAATAAAAACAAACAGCAGTCCGAACAAGGGGCCGAGTTTTCTGAGCCAGTCTTTCATGAGGTTCCCGTCGCCTCTTGCATGATTTGATGCTCGTCAATTTCTTCGACACGGCGGGCGGGATGCAAGTGGCCGCGACACATCACGGCCACGCGGTCGCATACGCCGAGCAGCTCAGGCAAATAGCTGCTCACCATCAGCACGGCTTTGCGCTGCAGCGCCAATTCGTTGATCAAGCGATAAATCTCCGCTTTGGACCCGACGTCGATTCCGCGCGTCGGCTCATCGAGAAGCAGCACATCCACGTCATGTTGCAGCAAGCGCGCAATGGCGGCTTTCTGCTGATTGCCGCCTGACAAGCTCGCAACCGTTTGGCGCGGGCTATCGCATTTGATCTGCAAGCGCGCAATCCAGTTGTTGGCCGCGGCACGTTGGCGGCTGGGCATCACCAAACCAGCCGGGCCGAATCCGCGCAAGCGCGAAAGCGTCACATTATCGGCGATGGAGAGCGCGAGCGCCAGGCCTTCGGATTTGCGATCTTCGCTGACCATGCCCATGCCTTGTGCCCAACGTCGCGCCGGTGAAGTTGGACCAACATAAGCGCCGAGCTTGATTTCACCGCGACGGACGGGATCAAGTCCGAACACGGCCCGCAAAAACTCCGTCCGGCCCGCGCCGACGAGCCCGGCGATGCCGAGCACCTCGCCGCGATGGAGTGTCAGCGACGCGGAAGTGGGTTTTAACGCGCCGGCCAAATCGTTGATCTGCAGCGCAGCTTCGCCGGGCGCGCGCGCTGAACGAGGATAAAGCTCGGTCACCTCGCGGCCAACCATGCGTGCGATGATTTCCTGCGTCGATGCGGCAGCGGTTTCGCCCGCGCCAACGCTTTTGCCATCGCGCAGCACGATGAAGCGGTCGGAGATTTCCTTCACTTCTTCCAGAAAGTGCGAGATGAAGATGATGGCGTGACCTTGTTTTTTGAGGCGACGCACCAATACGAAGAGTCCTTGAATGTCTTCAGTCGCGAGGCTGCTGGTGGGTTCGTCGAGCACGAGCACGCGGCAACCAATAGCGACGGCACGGGCAATTTCGACGAGTTGGCGAGTGGCGAGCGGAAGCTGGGCGACGCGAAGCTCGGGATGCAGGTCAGAGTGACCGAGCTGCACAAGCGCCTCCAATGCGCGCTGCCGCATCTCCTCGCGACGAACGAGGCCAAATCGCGCCGGCTCCATGCCGAGCATGATGTTCTCGGCAACGGACAAATGCGGCGCGAGCGACAGTTCTTGGTAAATCATCGCCACACCGGCCGCGCGCGCCTCGTGCGGATCACGTGGGCGATACGGTCGGCCCTCCAGCCACATCTCGCCGGCATCCGGTTGATGCGCGCCAGAGAGCACTTTCATCAGTGTGCTCTTGCCCGCGCCGTTTTCGCCGACGAGTGCGAGAATCTCTCCGGTACCAACGGATAAATCGACGCCGTCAAGCGCAACCGTCGCACCGAAGCGCTTGCGGATGCCTTGCATGCGCAGGCGAGGAACTGATTGATTATACAAGACGGATTCAGCAATTTAAACATTTTAAAAAGGCAAAACAATTTTGGGCAAGACTATTAAAAGACTTATTTGAGTATGGAGTCAAATGCTATAATGGTTTTGCCCCAAATAGTCTTGCCTTCCAATGTTTATTTCTGCAATCCCTTCTTGATTTCCTCAATGCTTACTCCAAGCATCGCGCGCGCGATCGGATCGAGGTCGCGTTCCGAGCCTTGCAGATGAATCGTGCGATGCCGGTGCGTGGCGCTCGCCATGGGCTGCAGCGATAGGGCGGGGGAGGAGGTCTCCAATTCATAAAACTGGCCGAGCTGCGCCGCGCCGGGAACAGGAGGGCCGTCGTTGTAACTGTTCACCACGTCGCCGCTGAACGGGTCATCTTGCAGCTCCCACATCGAATTTACATAATCGACCGCATTCTCCGGCAGGGTGAACTGCGCCAGCGTCAGAACGTGATGCACGGCATCATAGCTGCCCAGCACCGGCTTGCTGCGGCGTGGTGAAATCCCAATCTTGCTGCGATGCTTGGCATCTGCCGCGAAAAACAGCACGCCGTCTTTCACCACCAGCCGATCCGGCGGCACCTTGCCAAAATATGCATCGTTCACCGCCGGTCCCAATTCCGAATCCGCTCCCGGCTTGTATGGAACCGCCACCGTCGTTGCCGGCGAGGCGTTGAACATCCCAAGAATCCAAATGGAGAGCAAACCGGTGTCTTTGCGCCAAGCTTGGTCACCAGTATTTTCCAAGGTATTGATAGATTCAAAGCCAACCACTTTTATATTTGGTTTCAGCTCCATGCCGAGGTGTTGTTGAATGGCGGCACGGGTGAGCAGATGAATTTCGCGATTCACCTCGAGATCGAAGGTGGCGCCGGAATAATTGGTCAGGCGAATCTCGCGCCGGCAGTGAACACGATCCTGGCTCTTGCTAACAAGCTCGAACGGCTCGGTATCGATGGCGGGCGGGGTGAACCAATGCTCCAAATCAAAAGCAACTCCCTTCGCAAAGAAGACCGAGAACTGCCCGCCTTCCGGCCCGATCCAGAAGCGATCCTCACCACCGAAGACATTGATGTGCGGCTGGGTTTTTCCGGAGGCAATAAGCTCGCGGTTGACCCAGCCAAAACTGTTTCCTTTGGGGCCGTCCGCGGTGCTGGTCATGACGCGGCATTGATACGCCGGCACGACGGCGACTTGCATCGCGCCCGTGCTATCAGAGAGCAAGACAACCTCTGTGTATTTTTTCAGGAATGCCAAATCATCACCGAACACCGGCGCGCCCGGGGCGCCCTGCGCCAATGCAGTTTCAGCCATTGTTGCGATCAAAGACATTCCGAGTCCGATCCATTTCATTTTCATGGTTTGACCTTGTTTTGTTAGCTCTTAAAAGCCTTTGCAGAAAAAGCAAAAAAATTTCACGCAAAGACGCGAAGGTGCAAAGATATCGCAAAGGTAAATGTTCACAGAGAATTGCAATGCCAATCATCGTCATCCACCTTAATTATTCTAGAATCATGTTTTCATTTTTGATTATTTGATATATAATTCAGAAATCCAGCTCATAAAGAATTAGCATATTGTTAGCTTTAATAATGAATCGTTTTGAAGTAGATGCAGAGTGAATCATTACCGTATTGGGGGGTGCTTCAACTCTTAACAACTCAGCAGTGCCCAATATTGTACCGTTCAAGCTCAAAACCATAAGCTGAAGATTGGTGAGCCTTGGTCTACCTAGAGTTGAACGTTCTGGAGTCGGCCGTTGTGCTTTTTTTGATTCTTGAATGCTTTCGTTTCTTCGCCGTCTTTCCATGTTTTGGGGAAGTATTCTTTCTCCGGTTAAAACATATATGAGATTATCTTTAGCCAAAAGCTTTAAATCAAGTATCGGTTGAGGTATGTTACTCTCAAAGATATTCTTGCCGGAGATGGATTCATAAAGTACCAGCCGTGGATTTTGATAACTTCCCGCTTTTACCAAAAGTTTCTCGTCGTCTCGAGTGAAGATCGCGTGAGTTAGACCAAATTGATTTAGAGTTATGGTGGTGATAGGCTCACCATTAGACACTGAGTAAATCGTTGCACCCCAGTTTCTCGAAACCATATCTTGATATGAAACGACCGCCCATTTTGATTGTGATGATATAAAGACGGCGTTGGCAGATTTATCCTGGAGAATTTGTTCCCACAATTTGGTGCCTGTTGCATCAAAAAGCGTCAATTTATCGCTATATCGCAACTCACTTCCCTGGCGCTCTCTCAGATGTGGTGAAATGACTGCATAATAGCGGCCATCCTGTGACCATTCACCTTGAAGACCACTGCGCAAAAAATCAGGCCATAGGACATTTTCGGCTGTCTTCGCGCCTTGTTGATCGTGAAATGAAATCGTTCCCATAGACTCCGCTGTTTTACAAACGATGCTATTCGAAGATATGCGGTAAATCGGTGCGTGTACATCCCAATAAGTAGAATAGGACTCTTGCCATAGCAAAGTTCCGTCCTTTGCAAATAACTGAAACAACTCGGCGCCGTTTTCTTCTTTACTGGGAATCTTCATTTTTTGAATAACAGCCATATACCTTTCGTTGGTAGAAAATGTCGTATGGAACTCATGCACGAAATCAACACGATTTCTCACGTTTCCCTGCGGAGTTAGAAACTCTATGGTTTTCGCTTTGACCAGTATTTGGGGTCGAAGACTTTGGTCTGATGGCTCGGCATAGATTGCAACATCTTTTAGATCCTCACCGGTTATTTCTGACAACTTTTGGAGTTTAAGCTGTCCGATTTGTTGACTGCTGCTTTGGGGAAATGCGTTGAACGCCAAACTTCCGCAAAGAAAGATTAAAATGAAATGGTTGCTATCGGCCTTGGGCTTCATAGTGAATCTCCGATAAGTAATAATTCAGTGAATCTCATTTCATTCTGTACTCGCAAAGAAATCTTTGCCTGTTCTTTGCGGCTCTGTTCCGCCGTGGCGGGATGCGCTTTTCCTGACCGTTGTCACGATCGGCCGAGCAGCTTTTTGATTTCAGGCTCATTGAGATTGTTGCGCGTAATCAGCCGCACGCCGGTATCGATCACCGCCGGAACTTGCTTGCCGCGAATATGCTCGACAATAGTCTTAACACCTTCGTAACCCATGCGCGTCGGATCTTGTGCGACCAAAGCAGCGATCTCGCCTTTCTCCAACGCTTCGATGAGCGGGGGGGAGGTGTCGAAGCCGACGAACTTGATTTTTCCCGCCAGATTCGTTTGCCGCAGCGCCAGCAACATGCCGAAGGTGCTGGATTCGTTCGGGCAGAAGATGCCGCCGGCTTCCTTGATTTTGTCCAGCATGTTCAGACTGGCGGTTTTGGCTTCGCCGGCAGTGGCGCCGGCATAGCGGTTGTCCGAGATGATCTGTATGCCCGGATTCTTGCCAATGGCTTCGACGAAACCGGCCTCGCGTTCAACCGTGCTCGCCGAGCCAATTTGATAACGCAGTAAAACAACCTTGCCTTTGCTGCCAAGCAATTTTGCCAGTTGTTCGCCGCCCAAACTTCCTCCTTTTCTGTTGTTGGTGGCAACAAAGCTGACGAAATCCTTGCCCGCCTCGCCTTTGAGCGCGCTGTCAAAAATCACCACCGGAATTTTTTTCTGCGCCGCGGCGCTGACGGGACGCACGAGCGCGGCATCATCCAGCGGCGCCAGCACGATGCCCGATACCCCCTCGGTGACAAATTGCTCGACGATGGCGATCTGTTGCGCGCGATCGTTTTCCTTCAGCGGGCCTTTCCAGATGATCTCGACGCCCAACTCCGCTTCCGCTTTGCGCGCGCCGGCCTCGACGGATTTCCAGAACAGATGCGTCGTGCCTTTGGGAATGACGGCGATTTTAAGCTTTGCATTTTGCGCCAGACCGGGCCGCGAGGCACACACCAAAATTACAGTAATCAAAACGGTGACGATTACTTGTCTCATTCTTGTCTCCTTAGTAACTGTTCAGGGCTTTTAAAAAGGCAAAACCATTTTTTGGCAAAACTATTAAAAGCTTAATTGTTTTGCCCAAAATAGTTTTGCCTTTTCTAAATTTTTAACGCAGAAACGCCTCGTGCAAGCCACCATCCACACTCAGTATCTGCCCCGTTGTTTTGCTGAGACGATTGCTCAACAATAAGAAAATTGCCTCGGCTTGATCGGCAGGAGTGATCGGCTGCTTCGTGAGTGTGCGCTCGGCATAGAATTGCGCCAGCTTCGCCCGCAAGGCTTCGTCCGGCTCGGTTTCAGCATACGGAATTTTATACTTCGTCAGCGAGGCCATCACGCGGTCGCGCGGGAACATCGTGCTCCCTTCGATCACCGTGGCCGGCGCGACGCCGTTGACGCGCACCAGCGGCGCCAGCTCAAGCGCCAACTCGCGCACGAGATGATTGGCCGCGGCCTTGCTGGTGTCGTAAGCGAGGCTGCCCTTCTTAACGACGACGGCATTGACGCTGGTGGTCAGCACCAGATTGCCCGTCAATCCCTGCTCCTGCCAAATGCGCGCCGTTTCGTCGGCGACGAAATAAGCGCCAATGACATTAATGGAAAACGTTTGCGCCCACTTGTCGTCGGGAATGTGGCCGGTGAGATCGGGCGGCACAAAGATGCCCGCGGTCACCACCACCGAATCGAGACCACCGTAGGCCAGAATGACGTCATTCAGCATCGCACGAATGCTTTCGCGTCTGGCGATGTCAGCCACCAAGCCGATGGCCGGGCCGCAATTGGAAATGCCGGTGCCAGCCACGCCGATGCCGGCGCCATGTTTGTCCGTGATCTCTTTCGCTGTCGCCTTTGCGGCTTCGGTATTGAGATCGACGCTCACAATGTGTGCGCCTTCTTTGACGAGCCGATGAGAGACTTCCTTGCCAATGCCACTGCCGGCGCCGACAACGGCAATGATTTGTCGCGCCAACTCCTTTTCCGGTGGCAAGCGACGCAGCTTAGCTTCTTCGAGCAGCCAATATTCAATATCAAACGCCTCTTGTTGCGGCAGAGCGACGTATTCGTCAATCGTCTCGGCCCCAAACATGACTTCCACTGCACAGTTATAAAATTCCGCGGTGACACGCGATTCGCTTTTGTCTTTGCCCCATGCGATCATGCCGAGACCCGGAATCAAAATGACAGTGGGATTCGGATCGCGCATGGCCGGTGAATCGGCATGTTTGCAACGATTGTAATAATCTGCGTAATCCTGCCGATATTTTACCAAACCCGCCGTCAGTTTCTTTTTCAAATCTTCGACCGGTTCGCTTTTCGGATTCCAATCCACGTACAGCGGCTTGATTTTCGTGCGCAAGAAATGATCGGGACACGAGGTGCCGAGATCGGCAAGACGCGGCGCGTCGACGCTGTTCACGAAGCGCAGCATCGTATCATCGTCCTGGATGGTGCCGACGAAACGCCGCTGCTGGCTCACTTGCCCCCGCAGCCACGGCAGAATTTGCACGAACATCTCGTGGCGTTGCGCCGGTACGAGTGCACGATATTTTGCGCCACCGAATGTCTTTTCTCCCTTGGCATGCTTTTCGATATATTGCGCCGCAAGTTCGATAAGATGCAGCGTCAGCTCATAACATTCGCGATCATCATTGGCCCAGTTGATCAAACCATGCTGGCCGAGGATAACGCCTTTGGCGCGGGGATATTCCGTACAGATTGTTTGCAGTTTCAAACCGAGATCAAACCCGGGGCGCTGCCACGGCGTCCAAACCACCTCGTCGCCATAAATTTCCTGCGTGAGCTTTTTGGCATTTTGGGCTGCAGCAATGGCAATGACCGCGTTCGGATGCGTATGATCGACATGCTTGTAGGGAATGAATGCGTGCAATGGCGTGTCAATCGAAGCCGGCCGCGGATTGAGCTTGAACGTGCAATGCGGATACATGCCGACCATCGCATCTTCTATTTCTGTCTTGGGCCCGCGCTTTTCCGACTTCAAATACTTCGGTTGCAGACTCAACAGCTTCTCTTGATAGAGCGACGCGAAGTTTTCTTGTTTCGAAGTGCGCAAGTCGCCGCCCGAGCCTTTTACCCACAGCACCTCGACGGGCTGGCCGGTAAGCGGATCACGCTCGGTGGTTTTCGACGAGGTGTTGCCGCCGCCGGTGTTGGTGATGCGCTGATCGGCGCCCAACAGGTTCGAGCGGTAAACGAGCTTGCCGACGGGATCAAGCTTGCCGGCTTCAGTTTGATTCCAAAGATAATTGACGAATTTAAATTGGTCTTGATTCATGCGAATAGTTCCTGAATTTAGCGATAAAGGAAATGATAAAAAATTCGCACAAAAATGCAACAACTTTAGCGTTATTTCACCACCACCGCCATGAGCGTCGTATCGTCCTCCAGCGGTTTGTAGTCGATGAAATGCTGCACGCGGCCGAAAACGGCATTGACGAGCTCGGTCAGGGGAGGTTTTTTCTGATCAGATGAGGCAAGCCAACTGCTCAACACTTCTTTCAAGCCTTTCTTGCCAAATTGCTTTTTGGCGCTGTCGCGCGCTTCAGTGATGCCGTCGGTGTAGAGCATCAGCAGATCGCCGGATTGCAATGTGATCGTTTCGACAGCTCGCTTGATATTAGGATTCAGCCCCAAGGGCATTCCAGCCGTCGAGAGCTCGCGCCATTCCGCCCCATCAGGACAATACAACAATGGCGGATGGTGCCCGGCGCGGGTATATTCGAGCTGCATCGTGCCGGCGTCGAGCACACCGGCGAAGAAAGTGACGAAAACTTTGCCTTGGGCATATTCGTAAATCAGCCGGTCAAGGTTGCGCACCAGCGGCAGCAAATCGGTGTGGTGAGAGATTTCAGAATATAAGCCGCCATGAACCGTCATGACGACCAGGCCGGCGGGCAAGCCTTTGCCCACGACGTCACCAATGGCAAACAGAAAGCGCGACTCGCTCAACGGCAAAAACGCCAGATAGTCGCCGCCGATTTGTTGCGCCGGCGCGTAATGATAGGCCATCTCGAACCGCGCGTGGTAGAAGCTCGGCGGCGGGAACAAACGCTGCTGCATGGCTTTGGCCGCGCCAATCTGCTTGTTGAGCTGATACTTCTCGCGCATTTCCTTTTGCAGCAACGCATTCGCAATGGTCAGCGCTGCTTGATCCGCTAGCACTTGCAGCATGGTGCGGCGGTGCTGCGGCAAACCTTTGAGTACGCGACGGCTGTCCAAATAGAGTACGCCAAACATCATACTTTCGTCAGCCGGTTTGCCGGTTTTCGCCTCGGGCAGCGTCAATGCTTCGATTGGATGCGATGATTTCAACGGCAGGCAGATGATCGTATTAAGCTGCAGCGCCTGAATGCTTTGGTTAAGTTTGTAACGCGGGTCGGTGAGGCATTCCTCGCGAATGACCATCTCACCGGTGTTTTCGGCTTCCGCCAACGCCGAGCGGCTGACTTCGAATTGGTCGTGATGCACGTCGCTGGGTGTCACATTGTGATAGACCGCCGGCTGCAGCTTATGATGGTCGTCGTACAGAAAAATCACGGCGCGCTCGGCGCGGGTAATTTTGATGGCGAAGCGCGCGGCAATTTCCAACACTTCATTGGAGAGGGCCGCACTTTTGGCGCGCTGGCTCATGCCCTTGACCGCGGCGAGAAATTCTTCCTGCGTGTGTAGCAGCGGATCGGTAAACGGCCTTTGGGGGTTGGCGATGCCGATCGCCCCGCTTTGCGGAGCGCGAAACAGCAGCAGCGTTTCGCCGAGCATGAGGCGGTCAAAATCATTGATCTCGCGGCGGCGCACCTTGGCGTCGTTGACAAAAACGCCGTTGCTGCTGCTCAAATCCTGAATGTAGAATCTGCCGTTTTGATAATCGAGGCGGGCGTGAAAACGCGAGAGTAAAGGGTCGTGCAGAATAACGGTGTTATCGTGGTGGCGGCCGATGGTGGCGCCGTTCGCAAAAATATGGTGCGAGCGGATGGCGCCTGTGGCGCCACTGGCGCCACCGCCGGGCTCGCTGATCTCTTTCAGCACCGCTAAAAACAAGGGCAGCCCACATTCGGCACAATAGCTGAATTGGGCCGGATTTTCCGCGCGGCAGTGGTGGCATTGCATGGATTTTTTCCTCCCGGCGATCGCTGCCGGTAACAGCTTTTTTCGATATCCCTTTATCTTATTACTTCGTTGGCATTCATGCTTTAGAGTAAATTTCTAAAAGTTTTTGGCAATCCACAAGCTTTTTATTTACCGCATTACCTGATGACAAGCATTTTTCCCAGTAAAGCAACGTTGGTGCCCGTCGTCAAGCGATAAAAATAAACCCCGGTCGCCAGCGGGTTCCCCGCCTCGTCTTTTCCTTCCCAAGTGAACCAGTATCGTCCGGCTGGCAGCGTGCCACGATAAATGGTTTTCACCTCCCTGCCGAGCGTGTTGTAAACCACCAGCTTGACCTCGGAAGTCATGGGAACAGCAAGGGGTATCGTTGTCTCCGGATTAAAAGGCAGACGCCCGTAGGGATTGGGATAGTTCTGACCCAACGTAAATTCTTTGGGAAGCACAACGGCGCTTAGTTTCTCTTGCACCGCATCTTTTTTGCCGACCATCACGCTGAACTTTGAAATTTCCGCTGCCGGGATGAATCGGTAAAGTGAATCCTCCCGTAAATTGAGCGTTCTTGCCCTGCCTTCGTCAATCACATAGGCCTCATACGACGCGGGAATTTTGGCGATGCCGGAGAAAGTCAGTTGTGCAGCATTTCGCACCACTGTGCGCACTTCAAATTCCCAGCTTTCGAATGCGACAATCTCCGGACGGATGTCAGTGGCGAAAACGCTGTATTGCGCATCCCAAGTGGGGCGATGAAAAGCGACGGTTGGAGTGGCAGCAAGGGCGCGCGGCTTGCGAAAATCCAGAGGGTCAAGCGTGGAGTTCGCTGCGTTGGCAACTCCAAACGAGGTGATCTTATCGACGAATTCGTCTGAGGTCAGTGTCACGTTCACTCGCCAAATAGCCGGATCAACGTCTAATGTGGCTGAAGCGGCTGATGAAGAGCTATAAGGGATTTTGAGCTTAGAAGGACCCGTCTCATTGAAAAAGTAATAGCCAATATAAGGATCAAAACGCGATGACGGGCTGAAAGCCCCGTCATAAGAGTATATCGGTCCGGTGATGCCATTGACGCTTTGGATAACTGACCATTGAATTGGTGTTGTGAATGGATTTGTGACCAGATTCCAGCCGGGGCGAAGCGGAATGGACACGAATTGACATGAATCTAATGGCGCAGACCGAGCGGTCGTATTGATCTCCAAAGGCCCCTTCTTAATGACCCAGAAAGCACGTCCTGCGGAAAACTTGAAATCCGCTCCGCCGTCGAACCTGACAAAAAAGTTGGTCGGCGCGCCGTTGTCCCAAACCACCTCCCAATCCTCATTTTGCTGCCCGGCAAAAAACTCATTAACGGTACGATCACTTGCGCCAGGCAGTCCCACAATACGATAGTCGGTTGCTTTATAATCAGAAGCGTTGCCAAGCGACGGAAAGTCGACCGTAGTGATGAGGTACGGTAATACATCCGGATAAGTCCTAAAAGCTTGATCGTTACCGATGCTCGTTCCTCCATCGCTGGTCGCAACCACGCGATAATGGTACATCGCGCCAGGAGAAAGATTCGAGATGGCAGTTCTCACGGAAACGAGGTTTGTGCCGGCTACAGGGCTTGGCGTCGTCGCTGTATCGCCATAGCTTGTTGTAGTGCCATATTCGAATATGACTGTGGTGTTGAGGCCATTCGGATTCACAGTGCCACGGAGTGTGGCGGAAGTGCTGCAGACTTCTGCCGCGGCATCGGTTGTGACCGCAGGTGCCGAGCCAGTCGTGCCAGTCTGGAATGTTTTACGCTCGCCCTCGCTGCGTCCCACCGAGTTCGTGGCAACCACACGATAATAATACTCCGTGCTGGACAAAAGGCCGGAAATTTCAGCGCTTACAGCAACCAGGCTTCGGCCATCATCAGGACTTAGTGTTGCCGACGCCGTGTCTCCATAGTCCGTCGTGGTGCCATATTCAAATTTGACTGTCGTGCTCAGACCATTTGCATTCACGGCGCCGTTCAGCGTGGCGGAAGTGGCGCTGACATTCGAGGCGGCATTGGTTGTGACTGTCGGCGCTACGCCGTCAGTTGTGAATGTTAAGTCCGCGCCCTCGTCGGTTCCCAAAGTGTTCCTGGCAACCACGTGAAAATGATAGGTCGTGTTGGGCAAAAGCCCTGCAATCTTAACGCTCACCTGAACCGGATTCAGGCCCAATACGGGACTTTGATCTGCCGTCATCTTGTTTCCGTAGCTCGTTGTGGCGCCATATTCAAATTCGACCGTTGTGCCTAGACCACCCACAACACCTGGATTCACTTCACCGTTCAGCGTGGCGGAACTGTCGCTGACCTCCGTCGCCTCCTTGGTTGTGGCCGTAGGCGCCAAAAGTTGTCCAAATGCAACTTCAGTATGAGTGAACAGCCATAAAAGCAATATGGGCAGAATGAATCTTGCTGATCCTATCCCATTTATGAATCGAGTAATCCTTATGTTCATATTTCCTCCTAAAAATGATAGCGATACCTACAGTTACCCTCATCTATGTCAAGGCTTTAAGAGCACAACGGTGTCCTTTAAGTATCCGCTTTCATACGAAATTCCAGTAAATGAAATGGTCGCAATCCCAAATTGCTCATTGGGAATCTTAACCCATTCCTTGACACCGATTCTCCGGTTTATGTAGGCTGTAACTCTTGTGACGCCAACAAGGCCTCCAGTCCTTATAGTGACCGCCATTTCGAACCGTGCAACGGATGACAAGTCGTTTGCAACTAAGTAGTCACCCCTCTCAATAATCCGCGCTGTCAGCACGAGTGAATCTAACTTATCCGTATTGAGAGGGAGGAGTTGCGACTTCAGCGAATTAATGCGGCTGAATATTACTGATCTTGCTGACCTGTCATCAGGCTTTATGCCTTTAAGCCAAGTTGTATCTAATACTGGCTCAGAAGGCCGATCCGCTGAAAAATCGATATATGAGAGCTGCGGAAGCTTTCCGCTCTCATCGCGGAAGTAAGTAACCCAATAAACCCTGCGTTCTTGTTCATTGTAGCCAAGCAAAGTTATTTCCTCTGGCCCACCATGGGTCGCCATAGCAGGAGTTGTTGCCCCCAATAGAACAACAACGAGAAGAAGGCCGGCATAACTTCTTCTAAGATAAATTGGAACGTTCATTATCAATCTCATCATTCCCGTCGGGTTTCGAACAGTTCGATGGGGTTGCCTGCGGGGTCGTCAAGCAGTTTAACAATAGGAAGAGGCGGCCTGGAACCTTTTATCCGATGGCATGCTCATGGTCTTCCTACGGGATCCACAAATCCGCTCGATTCTTTTTGTTCTTTTTGTGAAACAAGGAGGTATATGATTCCGGCTGTGACCACCGTACCTCCTCCTCCAATCCACAGCCATTTTTTGCTTCCGCCTTTCTTGGTTGAGTCCGCACGGGCATAAGGCAGTCGTTGCTGCTGCATTTGTCGTTCCCGCTCTTGTTTGACCTCTTCGACAAGCGTTATCCACATTTGCAAATCTTGATCGCGATCCGGCTCGTAGTCGGGAGCTGCGTCGAGCAGTTTCTGCACACAAATCCTGGCTAATTGGGGCTCGTTCTTCGAGACATAAGCTTGCCCTAAAAGTTTATAAGCCCATGCTTGTTCGGCCGTGGTGAGGTCGCCCTTGTTCAAGCAAGATTTTACCAGATCGATAACCTGGTCAAAAAAGCCCTCATTATATTTTTGCTCGGCTTTAGCCAGCTCGGCTTCATACCAACCCTGCGCGTATGCACCGGCGACCCAGAAAAGGGTGCACAAGAGCACGAGAGTAAAGATGAGACATTTGCACTGAAGCATATCCGACTCCTTCAGATTTGACACAACGCGGACCAGCCGCAACCAAAATAAAAAGTTGCCCAACAGATAGAAATCCCGCCGCGGCGGGATTTCTATCCGTTGGGAAAACTTGTCCTGTTTGTAAAGTTTTCTCGGCTCTCAAAATCTTACTTCCATATGGCCTTTGCCGGAGTTACTGCACCAAAACCATCTTCTTCGTCATCATAAAACTGCCGGCGCGAAGCCGATAGAGATAAATTCCGCTCGCCACCGGCTGGGCGTGTTGGTTGCGGCCAGCCCAGATCGCGGCGTGATACCCGGCTTCTTTTGGCTCATCCTCGACCAACGTCACCACTTCTTTACCGAGCAGATTGTAAATTGTTACCCTCACCCTCTCCGCTTTCGGCAAGCCATAGCGAATCGTCGTGGCCGGATTAAAGGGGTTCGGAAAATTCTGCGACAGTTCATAACTGGCGGGAATGATTTTGACCGCCGCCAGGCTCGCTGCGACGAATTCGGCGCGACCGACAACCAGCTTCAGTTGCTTGGGATGATCTGCTCCTGCCACTGCATATTGATTCCTCTCCCGCAGATTTTGCGAAAGCTTGAGCGCCTCATCCATGACCCAAACCTCGAATTCATCCGGCACCTGGGCAACGCCCTCAAAAGTCAAATTCACCCTGTCGCGAATGTTGGTGGCGACTTCAAATTCCCAGATCTCGCCGCGCGAGAACTCGGGCCGGGCATCGGTGCAATACCCTGGGCCGGCAGTCGCCCAATCGCGGTGAGGAAAGTAAACCGAAACGTATTCGCCAACCACCGGCGGCTCGGGGTGATCCATCCGATCCAGAGTCCGGGAAGCTGCTGCAGCCACCGCCGCAAAATTATTGGCATCACGCGCTTGCCCGTTCTGCGCTAAAATACGAATCGACCACAAAGTCTCATGATCTGCGGGACTCGACGTTGCTCCTGAGGATAAATCGGGATCGATAAAAAGCGTGTCCATCGCAGGCGAGTCGTTGTACACCGCGTAACCTTCAAAGGGCTGCATCTCATTGACCTGCACGGACGCCGGATCGCTCCAAGTGCCATCATAAAAGTAAAGATCGGGAGATTGCCCGCTGCTTTTCAAGCTCAGATTCCTCACCGGAATGGTGAAATTGAACGGGTTGCCGATGAAGTTCCATTGTGGATGCAAAGCCACGGCATATTTCGCCTCGGTCCGATTCGATATGCCGTTGCCGATGCCAATGAGCTTGCCCGCCTCCGTAACGATGAGCCAAAACGCCTTTCCCGGCGCCATCGGTGAGGTGTTGGGAAATTCCGCGTACGTTTGATTGGCGAGAAGCTCGGAAAAGCGCCATTTGGTGTCGTCGTACCTGCCCAGGTCATCTTCCAACACCGCGCCGGGACTTTTGTCATCCAGATCGAAGGGCACGGAAATGAGGCGATAGGAATTTTGCGCGCTGCCATAAGGCTGAGCGGTCTGCTTGTAATGGTTGTCTATTTCGATCGGAATGGAGAAAATTCCTGAAACCGGCAACCTTGTCCTGAGACCATCCGAATCCTCCGCAATGATATAGTACTCCACGCCACGGGAAGTTACTTCGGTATCCGGGATGGTTCCTTGAAACAAGCTATCGTTGTTGCTTGACGTCATAACCACCGAGTTGAAATTGGCCTCTCCACCTTGGCGATAATGCAATGTGGCGTTGAGCACATTTGAGTCATCGCCGATTTTGGCGTCAACTTGAATTGGCACTCTCCTCGGCCGGGATGACAAGGGCGTATGTGTGATGACTGGAGCACTATTTAAAGTTACGGTGAACGGCAGGATGTTCGAAGCCCCACCGCCGGGACCACTGTTCTTGACTAAGAAATCACGGGTGCCGGGAGGAGCGTTAGCCGCGATCGTGAGGATAGCTCTCAGAGTTGTCGAGTTGGTTACTGTCGTCGAGTTCACCGTGATCCCTTGCCCTACCTCCACAGAACTGGCATCATCGAAAAATTTCGTTCCCGTAAAGACGACTTCCAGCCTTTGCGATCTGCCTCCACTTTTCGGATCGATGCTCGCCAAAGTCGGCTTGGGATTATTGACTGTAAATCCTACACTCTGCGACGTCCCGCCGTTGGGACCGCTGTTGGTGACCGAGAAGTCGCGCCTGCCGGTGGCGGCAAGAGCCGTGATCGTGAGATTGGCCTTCAGGCTTGTTGAGCTGGTCACTGTCGTCGAGTTCACCGTAATTCCCGCCCCTACGTTCACAGAGCTGGAAGCACTAATAAAACTCTCTCCCGTAAAGACGACATCCAATGTGTCCAATCTGTTGCCGCTTGTCGGTGAGATGTCTGTCAAGGTCACCGTTCGAGGGTTCACTGTAAATGTCTGCGCCTCGGATGTCCCCCCGCCCGGTGTCGGATTGAACACGGTAATATTGAACGTTCCCGCAGTCGTCAAATCAGTTATTGGAATGATGGCGGTCAATTGCATGCTGTTGACAAAGGCCGTCGTGCGGTCTGCGCCGTTGAACCTCACAACGGACGTCGAGACAAAATTCGTCCCGTTCACGGTCATCGTGAATTCGGCATCGCCCACGGTCTTGCTGAGTGGCGAAATGCTGTTTGTGGTCGGAACGGGATTATTCACTGTGAATGTCTGCGCGGTGGAGGTTCCCCCGCCCGGCGTAGGGTTGAACACGGTAATATTGAACGTTCCCGCGGTCGTCAAATCACTGTCCGGAATCGTGGCGGTAAGCTGCGTGCTGCTGCCCACAAACGTCATTCGCTCCGAACCGTTGAGCCTTACCTTTGAACTCGAGATAAAATTCGTCCCGGTCATGGTCATTGTAAATTCGGCATCCCCCACGGTCTTGCTCGTCGGCGAGATGCCGGTTAAAGTTGGGACCGGATTGTCTACCGGGCTCACTGTGAACGTCTGAGCATTCGATGTTCCTCCACCCGGCGTCGGATTGAACACGGTGATATTGAACGTTCCCACGGTCGTCAAATCGCTTGCCGGAATGGTGGCGATAAGCTCCGTGCTGCTGACAAAGGTCGTCGGGCGGTCTGAACCGTTGAACCTGACGACGGATTCCCTCATAAAATTCGTCCCGGTCACGGACATGATGAAACCAGCATCGCCAACGGTCTTGCTCGCCGGCAGGATGCTGGTCAAAGTTGGGACGGGATTATCTGCTGTGCTCACTGTGAACGTCTGAGCATTCGATGTTCCCCCACCCGGCGGTGGATTGAAGACGGTGATATTGAACGCTCCGGCGCTGGTCAAATCACTTGCCGGAATGGTGGCGGTAAGCTTTGTGCTATCGACAAAGGTCGTCACACGGTCTGAACCGTTGAACTTGACGACAGATTCCCTTACAAAATTTGTCCCGATCACGGTCATGGTGAAACCGGCATCGCCCACGATCTTGCTGGTTGGCGAGATGCTGGTCAAAGCCGGGAAAGGGTTGCCTACCGGGCTCACGGTAAATATCTGAGCATTCGATGTCCCCCCACCCGGCGTCGGATTGGAGACGGTAATTTCGAACGCTCCGGCGGTGGTCAGATCAGTTGCCCAAATGGTGGCGGTAAGCTCTGTGCTGCTGATAAAGGTCGTTGAACGTTCTGAGCCGCCGAACCTTACGATCGATCCTCCCTGTACAAAATTCGTCCCATTCACGGTCATGGTAAATTCCGCATCGCCAACGGTCTTGTTCGATGGCGAAATGCCAGTCGTGGTCGGAGCGGGATTATTTACCGTGAATGTCTGAGCATTGGAGATTCCACCACCCGGCGCAGGATTGAAGACGGTGATATCGAACGTTCCGGCGGCCGTCAAATCACTATCCGGAATGGTGACATTTAATTGCGTACTGCTGATAAAGCTCGTCGCTCGGTCTGCACCGTTGAACTTCGCCTTTGAGCTCGAGATAAAATTCGTCCCGTTCACGGTCATGGTGAATGGAGCATCGCCCACGGTTTTGCTCGCCGGCGAGATGCTGGTTGTCGTTGGAACGGGATTGTCTGCCGCATTTACCGTGAATGTCTGAGCATTGGAGGTCCCACCGCCCGGCGGCGGATTGAACACGGTGATATTGAATGTTCCCGCGGTCGTCAAATCAGTTATTGGAATGATGGCGGTCAATTGCATGCTGTTGACAAAGGTCGTCATCCGGTCCGAATCGTTGAACCTCACCTTTGAACCCGAGACAAAATTCGTCCCGTTCACGGTCATCGTGAATTCGGCATCGCCGACCGTCTTGCTCGGTGGCGAAATGCTGGTCGTGGTCGGCGCCGGATTATTGACCGTAAAGATCTTGGGGTTCGACGTTCCGCCAAGAGGTCCCTCCGTCTTGACCCTGAACTGGCGTGGACCGGTGGTGGCGTCAGCCCCAATGGTGAGGTTCGCCGTCAAGTCAAGCAAACCCTCCCTTATGGAATTGACCGTGATCCCCTCCCCTACGATGACTGAAGGGGAATTGCCGATGATGTTCGTTCCGGTAAAAACGACATCCAATGTCTGCAATCTGTTGCCGCTCTCCGGTGAGATGCTGATCAAAACCGGTCCCACCGTCGTGCTTTCCTGCGTCCGAAACGCGCCGCCGCCGGCAGTTCCGGCAAAAAGAAATCCGCCTGGTGCAATGGCCAAAGCCTGAAGATTCAAGCTCGTCAAGCCGGTGTTCGCCGCCGCCCAATTGTCGCCGTTATTTGTCGAACGAAAGACGCCGCCGCCAAACGTGCCTGCAAAAATGGTCCCGGCGGCATTGATCGCCAGCGCATACGTTCCTAAAGTCGTCAGGCCGGCGTTGATTGGCGTCCAGGTGTTGCCGTTATCCACTGAGCGAAAGATTCCGGCATCGGTTCCGGCAAAAATAGCTCCACTCTTACTGATCGCCAGCGTGCGGATGGAGGGGTTCGTCAAGCCCGCATTGACTGGCACCCATCTATTGCCATTGTTGGTGGACCGAAAGACGCCAGCGGCGGTCCCGGCGAATATATCTCCGCTCGTATTGATGGCCAATGTGCGGACGTCCTGATTGCCCAAGTCGTTAGTGAGATTCTGCCAGTTGTTGCCGTTATTCGTCGAACGATAGACTCCGGCCTCCGTCCCCGCCCAAATATGTCCGTTGGTTGCGTTGATCGTAAGCGCAAGAACTTTGCTGTTTGCCAGGTTGGTGAGCTCTGCCCAATTGGTGCCATTACTGGTTGAGCGGAAGACGCCGCCATTAAAAGTCCCCGCGAAAATATGTCCACTGGAATTGATGGCCAGCGCGAGGACGCGAGGATCCCGTAAGCCGGTCGTGTCGCTCGTCCAACTGCCGCCATTATTCGCCGAACGATAAACGCCGCCAGAAAACGCGCCCGCAAAAACATCCCCGCTCGCCGAATCGACGGCCAGCGCCCGGAGGTCGGAATTCGCCGGCAAACCGTTATTGACCGCCGTCCAGAGAATTTGGGCGGATACTTCTGTGGTGGCCACCAAACATAGAATGACAGCGGCAAATTTTTTCGCTGTGTTTGCATCAAACAATTTCATAATCATCCTGTTCATGTTTTTCTCCAAGTAGGGGAGGCAAAGCCAGGTCCAAGCCATAATTTACGGACGAGAGGGAAGCGCGGGTGGATCTGGCAACCGTTCTCCTGCACCCTCGCCTTTAAGAATAAGAAACACGGCGGTACCGGCGACCACTGCGCCTCCACTTCCGATCCACAGCCATTTCTTGCCGCTGCTTTTCCGGGTTGAAGCAGGCTGAGCAACCGGTTTGTCATCCGGAGGCTTGGGCGGTTGCTGCCGCTGAATTTGCCGTTCCCGCTCTTGTTTGGCCGCATTGACAAGCGCTATCCACATTTGCAGATCTTGATCCCGGTCCGGCTCGTAGTCGGGAACCACTTCGAGCAGCTTCTGCACATAAATCTTGGCCGGTTGTGGCTTGTTCTTTGAAACATAAACTTGTCCTAAAAGTTTATAAGCCCATGCTTGCTCGGCCGTGGTGAGGTCGCCCTTGCCCAGGCAAGATTTTACCAAATCGATGACCTGGTCAAAAAGGCCTTCACTATATGCCTGCTCGGCTTTGGACAGCTCTGTTTCATAACGACCTTGCGCGCGTGCACCGGCGATCCCGAAAATGATGCAGAAGAAAACGAGAGCGAGGTTGCGAAAGATGAGACATTTACGTAGAAGCATATCAGACTCCCTTGGACGTAGCCTTCAGATGAAGCAATCAATTTTAAATGAGCTGTTTTTAGAAAAGACCCCTCTGCCAATGATCCTAACTAAACGAGTGATAAAAAAGTTCATTGCATTTTCCGGAACGTAAATCTCAATCGCACGGGTTACTAGGTTCACTTATACGACCAAACTCAGAAAAAAATTCTAAAAGTTTTGTACCCCCAACTGATAGATGAAGACCAACGGATAACGGCTGCCAACGGATTAACAAAATTTTTCTTATCCGTATAATTGTTTTAAAAAAATCAAATCATTTTGTCGCAAAATTATTTTGTCTAATGCTTTTGCTTTTCATCCGTTGTCCCGCCTGCGGCGGGATTTCTATCCGTTGGGATTTTTAAAAACTTCTTGGTTGTGGCTTGTCCACGTTGTGTGTTCTCTTTGACAATATTTGCGGAGTTACTGCACCAAAACCATCTTCTTCGTCATCACAAAACTGCCAGCGCGAAGCCGGTAAAAGAAAATCCCGCTCGCCACCGGTTGGCCGTGTCGGTTGCGGCCATCCCAGATCGCGGCGTGATACCCCGCTTCTTTCGGCTCATCGTCGAGCAGCGTCACCACCTCGGCTCCCAGCAGATTGTAAATGATTAACCTCACCCTCTCCGCTTTCGGCAAGCCATACCGAATCGTCGTGGCCGGATTGAATGGATTCGGAAAATTCTGCGACAATTCATAACTCGCGGGAATGACTTTGCCCCCCGCCAGGCGCTCTTCGACAAATTCCGCGCGACCGACAACCAGCTTCAGTTGCTTGGGGTGATCTGCCCCTGCCACTGCATACTGATTTCTCTCCCGCAGATTTTGCGAAAGCTGCAGCGCCTCATCCATGACCCAAACCTCGAATTCCTCCGGCACCTGGGCAACGCCCTCAAAAGTCAAATTCACCTTGTCGCGAATGTTGGTGGCGACTTCGAATTCCCAGATTTCGCCGCGCGAGAACTCAGGCCGGGCATCGGTGCAATAACTCGGGCCGGCAGTCGCCCAATCGCGGTGAGGGAAGTAAACCGAAACGTATTCGCCAACCACCGGCGGCTCGGGGTGATCCATTCGATCCCGAGCCCGGGAAGCTGCTGCAACCACCGCCGCAACATTATTGACATCACGCGCCTGCCGGCTCTGCGCCAAAATACGAATCGACCACAAAGTCTCATGATCTGCCTGGCTCGGCGTTGCTCCTGAGGATAAATCGGGATCGATAAAGAGGGTATCGTCGCTGTCGCTGTACACCGCGTAACCTTCAAAGGGTTCCATCTCCTTGATCTGCACGAACTCCGGTTCGCTCCAAGTGCCATCATAAAAGTAAAGATCGGGAGATCGCCCGCTGCTTTTCAAACGAAGCTTCTCCACCGGGATGGTGAAATTGAACGGATTGCCGATGAAGTTCCATTGTGGATGCAAAGCCACAGGATATTTCGCATCGGTCCGATTCGTTATGCCGTTGTCGATGTCAATGATCTTGCCCGCCTCCGTAACGATGAGCCAGAACGCCTTTCCCGGCGCCATCGGTGAGGTGTTGGGAAATTCCTTGTACGTTTGATTGGCGAGAAGCTCGGAAAAGCGCCACTTGGTATCGTCGTACTTGCCCAGGTCATCTTCCAACACCGCACCGGGACTTTTGTCATCCAAATCGAAGGGCACAGAAATGAGGCGATAGGCATTTTGCGCGCTGCCATGAGGCTGTGCGGTTTGCTTGCGTTGGTTGCCTATCTCGATCGGAATGGAGAAAATTCCCGAAACTGGCGACCGTGTCCTGAGACCATCCGAATCCTCCGCAATGATAAAGTACTCTACGCCACGGGAAGTTACTTCGGTATCTGGGATGGTTCTTTGAAACAAGCTATCGTTGTTGCTTGAAATCATAATCACGGAGTTGAAATCGGCCTCCCCACCTTGGCGATACTGCAATGTGGCGTCAACCTCATTTGAGTCATCGACAATTTTGGCGTCAACTTGAATTGGCACTCTCCTCGGCTGAGATGTCAAGGGCGTATGCGTGATGACGGGAGCATTATTATCCGTTACTATGAACGTCCGACTGTCCGAGGTTCCACCGCCGGGGCCACTGTTAGTGACCGAGAAGTTGCGTGCGCCAGTGTCGGCGTCAGCCGCGATCGTGAGGGTAGCTTTCAGAGTTGTCGAGTTGGCCACTGTCGTCGAGATCACCGTGATCCCTTCCCCTACCTCCACAGAACTGGCATCATTGAAAAAATTCGTTCCTTTAAATTCGACTTCTAACATTTGCGATCTGCCGCCACTTTTCGGATTGATGCTCGCCAAAGTCGGCTTAGGATTATTGACAATAAAAGCTTGACTCTCCGACGTTCCGCTGTTGGGACCGCTGTTGGTGACCGAGAATTTACGTTCGCCGGGTGCGGCAGCAGACGTGATGGTGAGATTGGCCTTCAGGCTTGTTGAGCTGGTCACTGTCGTCGAGTTCACCGTGATTCCTGATCCTACGTTCACTGAGCTGACGTCACTAATAAAATTCGTTCCCGTAAAGACGACATCCAATGTATCCAATCTGTTGCCGCTTTCCGGTGAGATGTTTGTCAAAGACACTGTTTGAGGGCTCACCGTGAATGTCTGCATACCCGAGGTTCCGCCACCAGGAGCACTGTTGGTGATCGAGAAATTACGTGGGCCAGGGACGACAGCAAACCCGATCGTGAGATTGGCCGTCAGGCTTGTCGAGCTGGTCACTGTCGTCGAGTTCACTGTGATTCCTGACCCCACATCCACAGAGCTGGCACCACTGATAAAATTCGCTCCCATAAAAATGACATCCAGCGTTTGGCCGTGATTACCACCGTTCGGTACGAGACTCGTCAAGGCCGGAGCGGGATTGTTGACGGTGAAGGTCTGATTGTCCGAAGTGCCTCCGCCAGGGCCACTGTTGGTGACCGAGAAGTTTTTCGCGCCAGTGGCAACCGCCGCCGTGATGGTAATGCTGGCGATCAAACTGGTGGAATTAGTCACTGTGATCGAGTTGACCGTAATGCCGGCGTCAACATTTACGGAAGTGGCACCACTAATAAAATTTGCTCCCGTGAATATCACGTCCAGTATCTGCAAGCGGTTTCCATTTGTTGGTGTGATGCTCGCCAAGGTCGGAGCGGGATTATTGACGGTGAAAGTTTGATTGCCCGAATCGCCTCCGCCGGGACCGCTGTTGGTGACCGAGAAGTTTTTCGCGCCAACGGTAGCCGTAGCCGTGATGGTGAGGTTGGCGATCAAACTGGTGGAATTAGTCACCGTGGTCGAGTTGATCATAATGCCGGGACCAACATTTACGGAAGTGACACCACTGATAAAATTCGTTCCCGTGAAAACCACGTCCAGGGTCTGCAAGCGGTTTCCACTGGTTGGGGCGATGCTCGTCAAAGTCGGGACCTGATCGCCGATCGTGAAGGCATTCGGCAACGTTGTAGTTCCGCCGCCGGGAGCAGCATTAGTAATCGAAACATTACGTGCCCCAATGGTGGCATTAGCGCCAATGTTGATACTCACAGTGATTTGCGTCGTCCCGCCATTGGCGGGATTGACCGTGGTTGAATTAACCGTAACATCATTGCCGAAGCTCACCGAGCTGACGCCACTGATAAAGTTCGTTCCCACCAATACCACCTCCAGCGTTTGGCCGCGATTACCGCCGTTCGGCGCGAGACTCGTCAAGGTCGGCGCGGGATTAGCGATTGTGAAAGTTTGATTGCCCGAAGTGCCTCCGCCGGGACCACTGTTGGTGACCGAGAAGTTTTTCGCGCCAGTGGCAACCACAGCCGTGATAGTGAGGTTGGCGATCAAACTGGTGGAATTAGTCACCGTGATCGAGTTGACCGTAATGCCGGCGTCAACATTTACGGAAGTGACACCACTAATAAAATTTGCTCCGGTGAATATCACGTCCAGTATCTGCAAGCGGGTCCCATTTGTTGGGGCGATGCTCGTCAAGGCCGGAACGGAATTGTTGACGGTGAAGGTTTGATTGTCCGAAGTGCCTCCGCCGGGACCACTGTTGGTGACCGAGAAGTTTTTCGCGCCGGTGGTAGCCACCGCCGTGATAGTAATGTTGGCGATCAAACTCGTAGAGTTAGTCACTGTGGTCGAGTTGACCATAATGCCGGGACCAACATTTATGGAAGTGACGCCACTAATGAAATTCGTTCCCGTGAAAATCACCTCGAGTGTCTGCAAGCGGTTTCCATTTGTTGGTGTGATGCTCGCCAAGGTCGGAGCAGGATTGTTGACTGTGAAGGTTTGCTTGCCCGAATCGCCTCCGCCAGGACCACTGTTAGTGACCGAGAAGTTTCTCGCGCCGACGGTAGCCGTAGCCGTGATGGTGAGGTTAGCAATTAAACTGGTAGAATTAGTCACCGTGGTCGAGTTGACTATAATGCCGGGACCAACATTTACGGAAGTAACGCCACTGATAAAATTCGTTCCCGTAAAAACCACGTCCAGTGTCTGCAAGCGGTTTCCACTGGTTGGGGCGATGCTCGTCAAAGTCGGGACCTGATCGCCGATCGTGAAGCCATTTGTCAATGTTGCCGTTCCGCCGCCGGGAGAGGCGTTGATAACCGAAACATTCCGCGCACCAGTTGCGGCATTGGAACCAATGTTGATACTCACAGTGATTTGTGTCGTCCCGCCATTGGCGGGATTGACCGTGGTTGAATTAACCGTAACATCATTGCCAAAGCTCACCGAGCTGACGCCACTGATAAAGTTCGTTCCCACCAACATCACCTCCAGCGTTTGGCCGCGATTACCGCCGTTCGGCGTGAGATTTGTTAAGGTCGGCGCGGGATTATTGATTGTGAAGGTTTGATTGTCCGAAGTGCCTCCACCGGGACCGCTGTTAGTGATTGAGAAGGTTGTCGCGCCAGTGGCCGCCGCCGCCGTGATGGTGAGGTTGGCGATCAAACTGGTAGGATTAGTCACCGTGGTCGAGTTGACCGTAATGCCGGCGTCAACATTTACCGAAGTGACCCCACTAATAAAATTCGTTCCCGTGAATATCACGTCCAGTATCTGCAAGCGGGTTCCATTTGTTGGGGCGATGCTCGTCAAGGTTGGAGCGGGATTATTGACTGTGAAGGTTTGATTGTCCGAAGTGCCTCCGCCAGGGCCACTGTTGGTGACCGAGAAGTTTTTCGCGCCAGTGGCAGCCGCCGCCGTAATCGTGATGTTGGCGATCAAACTGGTGGAATTAGTCACCGTAGTCGAGTTGACCCTAATGCCAGGACCAACATTTACGGAAGTGACGCCACTAATGAAATTCGTTCCCGTGAAAATCACCTCGAGTGTCTGCAAGCGGGTTCCATTGGTTGGGGCGATGCTCGTCAAGTCCGGAGTGGGATTATTGACTATGAAGGTTTGACTGTCCGAAGTGCCTCCGCCAGAACCGCTGTTGGTGACCGAGAAGCTTCTCGCGCCAGCGGTAGCCGCAGCCGTGATGGTGAGGTTGGCGATCAAACTGGTGGAATTAGTCACTGTGATTGAGTTGACCATAATGTCGGGACCAACATTTACGGAAGTGACGCTACTAATAAAATTCGTTCCCGTGAAAACCACGTCCAGTGTCTGCAAGCGATCTCCACTTGTTGGAGCGATGCGCGTCAAGGTCGGGACCTGGTCGCCGATCGTGAAGCCATTCGGCAACGTTGCCGTTCCGCCGCCAGGGGTGGCGTTGGTAACCAAGACATTCCGTGCACCAGTCGCGGCATTGGAACCAATGGTGATATTAGCGGTGAGTTGGATCGCACTGTTCACTTCTGTCGAATTGATAGTAATGTCTGAGCCAAAGCTTATGGAACTGACCCCACTGATAAAATTCGTTCCGGAAAAGACGACATTCAGCGTTTGCCCTCTGTCGCCACTGGTCGGTGAGATGCTCGTCAAGGTCGGCGCGGGATTGCTCACCGTGAAGGTCTGATTCCCCGAGGTACCACCGCCAGGGCCGCTGTTGGTCACTGAAAAATCTCGCACACCGGTGGCGGCAGAAGCTAAGATGGTGAGATTGGCGGTCAAACTCGTCGAGCTGGTTACATTGGTCGCGTTAACCGTAATGTCCGACCCAACATTCACGGAAGTGACCCCACTGATAAAATTTGTTCCCGTAAAGACGACATCCAGCGTCTGTAATCGGTTCCCACTATTTGGCGAGATGCTCGTCAAGGCCGGCGCGGGATTGTTCACCGTGAAGGTTTGATTCCCTGAGGTACCACCGCCAGGACCGCTGTTGGTCACGAAAAAGTTCTGCGCGCCAGTAGCAGCATTAGAGGCAATCGTGAGGTTAGCGGTCAAACTCGTCGAGCTGGTCACATTGGTCGAGTTGACCGTGATATCCGGTCCAACATTCACGGTAGTGACCCCATTGATAAAGTTGGTTCCCGTAAACACGACATTCAGCGTCTGCAAGCGGTTCCCGCTGTTTGGCGAGATGCTCGTCAAGGTCGGCGCCGGATTATTGACTGTAAAGATTTTAGGGTTCGACGTTCCGCCAAGAATCCCTTCCGTCTTGACCCTGAAATCGCGTGGACCCGTGGCGGCATCAGCCCTAATGGTGAGGTTGGCCGTCAAGTCTAGCACACCCTCGGTTACGGAATTGACCGTGATCCCTTCCCCTACGATCACAGAAGGGGAATTGCCGATGATGTTCGTTCCGGTAAAAACGACATCCAACGTCTGCAATCTGTTGCCGCTCTCCGGTGAGATGCTGATCAAGACCGGTCCTGGAGTCGTGCTTTCCTGAGCCCGGAACGCGCCGCCGTCGGCAGTTCCGGCAAAAAGAAATCCGCTTGGTGTGATGGCCAAGGCCTGAAGATTCAAGCTCGTCAAGCCGGTAT
Source organism: Candidatus Zhuqueibacterota bacterium (assembly GCA_022616415.1). Taxonomy (GTDB): domain Bacteria; phylum Zhuqueibacterota; class Zhuqueibacteria; order Zhuqueibacterales; family Zhuqueibacteraceae; genus Zhuqueibacter. The sequence continues at coordinate 28,022 of JAKEEU010000184.1, forward strand.
TCACCTCCGCCCAAATGTCGCCGTTATTCGTCGAACGAAAAACACCGCCGCCAAACGTGCCCGCAAAAATGATCCCGGCGGCATTGATCGCCAGCGCGTTCGTTCCCAAAGTCGTCAGGCCAATGTTGATTGGCGTCCAGGTGTTGCCATTATCCTCGGAGCGAAAGATCCCGGCATCGGTCCCGACAAAAATGGTTCCACTCTTGCTGATCGCCAGCGTGCGAATGGCGCGATCAATCAAGCCCACATGGTCCCACTTATTGCCGTTGTTGGTGGACCGAAAGACGCCATCGGCGGTCCCGGCGAATATATGTCCGCTCATATTGGTGGCCAATGTGCGGACGTCAGTATTGGTCAAGTCGGTATTCTTCGCCATCCAGTTGCCGCCATTATTCGTCGAACGATAAATTCCGTTCGACGTCCCCGCAAAAATATGTCCGGTGGTTGCGTTGATCGTAAGCGCAAGAACTTTGTGGTTATCCAAGTTGGCGACCTCCACCCAATTGGTGCCGTTACTGGTTGAGCGGAAGACACGGCCATCAAAAGCCCCTGCCAAAATATGCCCACTGGAATTGACGGCCAGCGCAAGGATGCGACGATCACTCAAGCCGGTCATGTCCACCGTCCAACTGCTGCCATTATTCGTCGAACGAAAAACACCGCCAAACGTGCCCGCAAAAACATCTCCGCTCGTCGAATCAATGGCCAATGCCTGGACTTGAAGATTCGTCAAACCGTTATTGACCGCCGTCCAAAAACTTTGAGCGGATACCGTATGCGCGAACAGCCATGAAAGCAACATGGACAGGATGAATCTTGCCGATCCTATCCCGCGGAAGAAGCGGATCATCGTTGTTTTCATATTTCCTCACAACCCAGACAAGCCCCGAAGGGCACTTTAGAATGATCAAAGGCAAAACGATTTTGGGCAAAACTATTAAAGCTTTTCAAGTGTTTTGCTCCAACGCGGATCCCGCCAAGGTGGGACAACCCAAAAAATAAAAGCGCACGCAAAGACGCAGAGACGCAAAGTCTTCCAAAAACCAACCAATAATAAGTTTGACCTTCAGAAGGTTTTTTCTTTGCGGTACCTTTGACCCGCCTAATTTGTTAACAACCGTCTTTAGTGGTTCACAAATGTGCCCGCATAATTTACGGACGAGGTGGAAGCCCTGGCGGATCCGGCAACCGTTTTCTTGTATCCTCGCCTTTAAAAATAAGATACGCGGCAGTACCGGCCACCACTGCACCTCCACCTCCGATCCACAGCCATTTCTTGCCTCCGCCTTTCTTAGTTGCGACAGCACGATCAACAGGTTTGTCATCCGCCGGCGTGGGCGGTTGTGGCTGCTGAATTTGCCGTTCCCGCTCTTGTTTGGCCGCTTCGACAAGCTCTATCCACATTTGCAGATCCTGATCCCGGTCCGGCTCGTAGTCGGGAGCCACTTCGAGCAGCTTCTGCACACAAATCTTGGCCGGTTGTGGCTCGTTCTTTGAAACATAAACCTGTCCTAAAAGTTTATAAGCCCATGCTTGCTCGGCCGTGGTGAGGTCGCCCTTGCTCAGGCAAGATTTTACCAAATCGATGACTTGGTCAAAAAGGCCTTCACTATATGCTTGCTCGGCTTTGGACAGCTCTGTTTCATAACGACCTTGCGGCCGTGCAACGGCGACCCAGAAAATGATGCAGAGCAGCACCAGAGTCCGGCTGCGAAAGATGAGATTTGTGCGTTGAAGCATATTCGACTCCTTTAGAAGATTCCGGTAAGAATGGTTGTCGAGATATATGGGTCACAGCATCAAGAGCCTGACGAGCGTTGAACCGCTTACAGCCTGAAGCAGAGCGAATGAACACACGCGCCAAGCAAAATTATTAACAACTTGATCGGCGTTTTGCAATCGGACAGAAGCCATTTTTTTTGTCAGACTTGTTCTTGGCTCTTTGACGGAAATTGACCTACAAAAAACGGTGTATCATTGTATTTTCCGCAGCGTAAATCTCATGCGCACGGGTTGCGCGGTGCTCTCTTCAAGTTGGATTTCCTGGGGGTTGCCGATGAGTTTGTAACCCTCACGCCGAACCTCGATCTCGTGTTGGCCAATTCGAACGTGAAGCTCTTGCAGCGTTTCTCCGATACGCTTTCCATCCACAAAAACCTCGGCCCGCACCCGTTGGCCGGCGGTATCAAAAGCCGTGACGATAAGTTTCACCATTCTGGTGAAATCAATGGCCAATTCATGCGGGCGATCCGCTTTTATGTCTATCGTCTTTTCCAAAAATCCCAGTTGCGGACTTTCCATCCTGATCCGATAAGAACCAACCGGCAGGCTGGTTTCATAAGGATCAGCAGCATTGGGCCGCTTTTGCTCACCGTCAATAAAAATGGCGCCGGAAGGCATGACGATGACTCTGAGCTTGCCCATTAACGGCAACAACGTGGCGTTGATCTCTTGGGTTTTTCCGCTTGCAATTGTGACCGAGAGGTAAGCCTCCCGATAACCTGTTTTGCTGAGTACAATGCCGTGGTCACCCGCAGTCACCTCTTGGATGGTTCGCGGCGTCGTTCCCCACGTTCGGCCATCGAAGATAATTGTGGCATCGCGAGGCGAGGAATCGATTCGGACGGCGCCAACCGCAGGCGGAGAGACGGGGGGGCGAGGCAAAGTTTGTTTTAGGGTCTCGCTTTCGACCATCAAAGTTTTGGGCGTGTCCGCTTTGAGGGCTGCCAGAGGGAAATAAAATGTGGTATCCTTGCCGGCTGTAACCGTTGCGGTGACCTCGATGGGCAGGTAATTCTGCCTTTGAATGCGCAGAGCGAGCTTGCCTGGTTTGATGGAGTAAGCCATGACCGGCGTAAGGCCAATGGAATCGCCATTCAAAAATACCGTCGCATTTGCAGGCTCGGTGAATATTGACAACCTCGCCAGCGGATGCGCGGCCGGCCGCTCAGGGGCCCTTACGGGCCGCTGCAGGACACTTTCGAGCATTTCGGGTGATCGTTGCCACACCTTGAGTGTGAGCAGGATGAGCAAAACCGCCGCGGTGATGGCGAGAAAGCCAGGCACGAGGCGTTTGAATTTGCCCCGTCCCGACGTGTCGGGAAGCGAGGTTGCAGGTGGTCCATACTTTGCCGGTAACCTCCCGCTCTCATCGTATGCGGCTTGCCGGCTACTCAAGGGCCCTTGCGGGCTGATATCGTAACGGGAAACATCAAATGCATCATTTGTCCGGAACCTCACGGTCGTAGCGTAATTGACTTGATACTCGAACTGTGTGATAGCGTTCAACATTTCGTCCGCACTTTGATGCCGCTGCGCCGGATCTTTGGCGAGTGCTTTCATCACGATCTCACTCAAAGGCTCAGGCACAGACGCAAGCAAGCGACGCGGTGACTGAAATGGCTGATCGAGAATCGCGTTCATAATATCAATCGGCGGTGCGCCAGGCGGGAAAGGTGTTCGTCCGGTCAGCATCTCATAAAACATCATGCCGATGGCATAGAGGTCACTGCGTTGATCGACATTCGCCAGGTTTTTGACCTGCTCGGGCGACATATAATAGAGTGTGCCGCCCGTGCTGGAGGTTTGGGTGAGAGCTGGATGGTGTTCGTATTTGGCCAGACCGAAATCGGTGACCTTGACCGTGCCCTCACGGGCGAGGATTACATTGCTCGGCTTGATGTCGCGATGAATGACGCCGGCGCGATGGGCATAGCCGAGGGCAGCTAAAACTTGTTTGCATACGGGCGAGAAGCGTTGATAAGGCATGGGCCCTTCGCGCTCGATTATTTTGGCCAGCGTCAAGCCCTCGACGTATTGCATAACAATGAACCAGCTCCCCTCGTGCTCCAGCAGATCATACACCTGTACAATATTAGGATGCTCCAGCTTGGCCAGGATTTTGGCTTCTGCCAAAAAACGTCTAAAAGAAATCTCGGTCGGCGTGAATTGGCGGTGTATCATTTTCAACGCCACGTGGCGCTCGAGCACCATATCCCAGGCGCGATACACGATCCCCATGCCGCCCTCGCCCAAAACGGCGTCGATGCGAAATTTGTCGACGATTTTGTTGAGCATCACAAAATTGGGTTTGCATAGCTGTTTAGTACGCCATCTCACACAGCGCTGTAGCCTGCGGTTCATAACGTACTGTCAGGAACGAGCGGCGTACGACTCGCCGCCATGAAGCCAACGACGGTAAACGTATGGCTTTTATCATAATGAAAAGAAATTCATACAAAATAGCAACAAATTTAAAGAAATTTTAAGAGATGAGGAAGACACGCCAATTTCCATGATTTGGCAGGGGAGGCAAATTTGAAAAAGACGCGTTGGGAGCAAAACGGTTGATCGCCGCCGGGCGGCCTGGATTTTAGCAGGGTACTGGTTTTCTTCAACCCCTGCAAGGCGGCGACGAAGTAGGCCCAGAAGCGGGTGGGATCATTATCGCCCTCGTCCAATGCAACCCAAACGACACGCCGCTCACTCTGTGGAATCCATTCGCTCAAAAGCGTGATTTTGCCAAAGCCGGCGGGCGAGGAGACCAGCGTGAGTGGGCGCGCCAATCCCTCGTTCAACCGCGCGATCAAACGTGGGCGTGGAACCAGATTGGGGCGTGCCTGCGGCGCATACAGCTTGGTGGCGAGCAGAGATATCGACATCGGCATTCTCCTTTTCTTTAGCCTTTCTCTCCCCGCTCAGTTAATCCGCAGAATGCGCCTCGTGATTCTCTGATTCTCAACGGAGAACTCGAATAAGTAGACGCCGGTTGCAACCTGGGAGCCGCGCTGATCGCTTCCATCCCAGCTCAGCTCATAGACGCCCGGAATGAACTTCTGCTGGGTTATGGTTTTGATCTCCTGACCGAGCAGATTAAGGATGCGGACCGTGACCGGCACAACTCTGCCGATCTCGAATGATATCGAGACCTGTTTGCGGAAGGGATTAGGATGAATTCCTTTCAGGCGAAAATTTCGGGCAATTGCCGGTTCTTTCTGATCAACCTCGGAGACTGGATCGTGCGCCGCATCCAAGAACGGAGAGAAGTTGACAACTCCGAGTTCGGGATAATCATTGATTGCGTATGGTAAACTGTTCAGCCTTGGTTTGCCCGAAATAGACTTTGGCAAAGTCGATGCCTTGGCGGGTAATGTCTATTCGCGGTGAGGAAGGTGTCGCTTCGGCTGTGTTCCCGTAAGCGCCCACGTCAATTCTTCTGCCGTTGTAATGCGGCTCGTTGGAATAGTCCGAAGCCGGATCGCCGGCATCGATGCATGGAGAATCTTCTGCAAGATGAAAATCACCATTGGCCGGGTCGATGAAACGAGGGTCCAGATTGATCGGCGGGATTATTGGGCTCGCCGTTCATTTACTTATCTTTTAATTGCTCATCGCATGGTTTGCATTTCTCGAAACCTTTTATACGCTTCCTCCCACGGCATTTTCTCCTGCGGTTCATATCGCACTGTCGGGAACGAGTTGCGCACCACTTGCCGTAATGCCGCCAACGACGGCAAATGTCCCATCGCGATGGCCTGGATGAGCACATTGCCGATCGCGGTACACTCGACTGGGCCCGCGACAACAACCCGCCCGGTGGCGTTAGCGCTGAGCTGATTCAACAACTGATTCTTGCTTCCACCGCCAACGATGTGCAGCGTTGTCAGCTTTCGCTCCGTTACTTCTTCGATCTGGTCGAGCGTCTGTCGATACAGCAGCGCCAGGCTCTCTAAAACGCAACGGACGAATTCACCTGGCGTCGTGGGCGCGGGTTGATGAGTCTCTCGACAGTAGTCCGCAATTTTTTGCGGCATATTGTCGGGCTTGGCGAAGCGATCATCTCCCAGGTTCAGCAGCGCTTTGAGCGGCGGAGCAGACTCAGCCATCGCGGTCAACTGCTCATAATTATATTCCTGCCCGGTTTTGGCCCAGGCGCGACGGCATTCCTGCACCACCCACAGGCCGATGATGTTTTTCAAAAAACGGATGCTGCCGCCGAAACCGACTTCGTTGGTGAAATTGTATTGCCGGCTTTTCACGGTGATTATCGGGGTTGAGCTTTCAATGCCGAGCAATGACCACGTACCCGAGCTGAGATAAGCCCAATTCTTGCCTGCTGCCGGCACCGCCGCCACGGCGGCTCCGGTGTCGTGTGAGCAACTGGCGACGACTTGGAGGTCTCGCAGCTCTGTTTCGGCGGCAAGCGCCGGCAATAACGGCCCGAGCTTCGTTCCGGACGGCACGACTTCAGGGAAAATTCGCGCGGAGAAGCCGAACTTTTCAATCAACTTCTTCGCCCACGTCCGTTGTTGTGGATTGTAAAGCTGGGTGGTGCTTGCCAACGATTCCTCCGCTTTCGGTACGCCGGACAACAGAAAATTGAAATAATCGCCAATGTTGAGAAATCGCTCGGCAGCCGAGAGAATCGCCGGCCGTTGCAAGAGATCGGCATGGAGTTGATACAGTGTATTGATGAAAATGAACTGGATTCCGGTCTCTGCAAAGATTTCGTCGGCGGGCGCCACGGCAAACGCGCGCGCCAAGCCGTCATCAGTGCGGCTGTCGCGATATTGAAACGGCGCCGTCAACATCGGCTCATTTCCATGCAGCAACACATAGTCAACGCCCCACGAATCACAGCTCACGCTCGATACTGAAATTCCGCGCGCTGCAACTTTACGCAAACCCACTTTCAGCTCTTCGAAGAGACGCAGCACGTCCCAACGCAGCGAATCACAGATGGCAATGGCGCCGTTGGGAAAGCGATGGATTTCCTCGATTGTAAGGTGATCATCGGCCAGCGTGCCGAGCATGGCGCGGCCGCTTTCGGCGCCGAGATCACACGCAATATAATGATGATTGCTCAATTTTTGTTTCTCCAAATAATCAGCATCAAAATCAGCGGTCGTGAGCTTGTTTGAGCACCGGCATAACGTTTTGCGGTGTGCTATCCATTTTCCGACAAAATCCGATCGATGGCTTTCAATTCATCCTCAGTGAATTCGAGTTTATCCAAAGCGGTAACGATCTCTTTGATTTGACTGACGCGACTGGCGCCAATCAGTGCCGATGTCACGTTGGAATGGCGCAGCACCCATGCAATCGCCATTTGCGCCACGGATTGGCTGCGTTGCTGCGCGATGATTTTCAGCTTTCGCACCTTCTCCAATTTGTCTGCGGTGACGTTTTCGCGACGGAGGTAAGCTTTCGGTTTGGCCGCGCGCGAATCGGCGGGAATGCCGTCCAGATATTTTTCCGTGAGCAGCCCTTGCGCCAGGGGAGAAAAAGCGATGCAGCCGATGCCCTTTTCTTTCAGCACCTCGAGCAGCCCGTCTTCGACCCAGCGATTGAACATGTTGTAAACCGGCTGATGAATCAGGCACGGCGTGCCGAGCCGGTTCAATATTTCTGCCGCTTGGCGTGTTGATTCGGCGCTATAAGCGGAAATGCCGGCATACAGCGCCTTGCCGCTGCGCACAATGTGATCGAGCGCACCCATTGTCTCTTCCAGCGGCGTTTCTGGATCGGGACGATGATGATAGAAAATGTCGACGTAGTCCAAGCCCATGCGCTTGAGGCTTTGATCGAGGCTGGCGATGAGATACTTGCGCGAGCCCCAATTGCCATACGGGCCTGGCCACATATCCCACCCGGCTTTACTGGAGATGATCGATTCATCGCGATAACCGGCGAGATCTTTGCGGAAAATTTGCCCAAACGTTTCTTCTGCAGAGCCATAAGGCGGGCCATAATTGTTCGCCAAATCGAAATGGGTGATGCCGAGATCGAACGCACGATGAATCATGGCGCGCGCATTCTCGAACACGTCAACGCCGCCGAAATTGTGCCAGAGGCCGAGCGAAATGGCCGGCAGCTTCAGCCCGCTGCGGCCGCAGCGGTTGTAGCGCATGCCATCATAGCGGGATGAAGAGGGTACGTAGCTCACGTTTTCTCTCTTTTCTTTTTATCCGTGAAAATCCTTTCGATCCGCGTTATCCGTGTTCAAGAAGCTTTATGTTCACAGATTCAGCGCGCGTTGGCGATAATGTTCATCCGAGCGGCCAGCAATGCGCTCGACGTTTTGCGGTGTCAGAAATTTCGGGCCGCCGAGCATCGCGGCACCAACCCATATTGCGGCAGTTTTCTCCGCCATCAGCATCGCCGCCAACACCGCTGCCGGCGTCCGGCCCAATGTAATAATACCATGATTCTCCAACAAAATCACGCGCGGGATTTGTTGGCGATTTTTGATAAACTCGTTCGTGCGTTCACGAATCGCTTGCGCCAAACGCAATCCCGGATCAGTATAAGGCACAAACACGAACTCGCTGCCGCAGCAAACAATCTCGTCGGGGAAAATGCGCCCGGCTGCAAACTCCGCCGCTCGCGGCGAGCACAGAATTTGATTCACTGCCACCGCATGCGTGTGCCCGACAAACTCGACCCCGTCCAAATTCAAACAATAAGCATGAAACAACGCTTCGACCGAGGGCTTTTTGCTCTGAGGATCTACGCGACTCGCCATCAGCGCCGTTTCGATGTCTTTGTCGTTGAGACCGCTTTTATGCAGCAGCGACAAAAGCGCATCAACTTTGCACTCGACCACGTCTTCCTCGCGTAACGTGCCGAGAGAACTGCCGCTGGCTTTGACGAGAAACGTATCTACGCTCAAACGCGCGGAAGTGTTGCCTTCGCCAAGAATCGCCATCTGCCGATCTTCACGCCCCAGCTCGTGGGACAGATTGAGCAGCGCCGCGAGCCTTTCGTCATGGTTTTTGCGCATTCACGTGCTCTAAACAAGGGCAAAACGATTAAAAGCTTCAACCTAAAAGCTTCACGCAAAGCCGCGAAGACGCTGAGAATACGCAAAGGCTACACCCATTAGATTCTCTTGGCGATACCTTTGCGACTCTGCGTCTTTGCGTGGGTGTTTTCCTTTTCTGCATTGTACCGGCTATTCAACGTCCATACAGCGGCCCGAAATTCGCGCAAACGCGAAAGTCAGCGCCTTGCGGCTCATTCGCGCCGAAGGCCGACCACACGCTGGGGCGGAAAATTTTTTCTTCATTCACATTGTGCATGTAAATCGGAATGCGCAGCATTGCCGCCAATGTAATCAAGTTGCTGCCGAGGTGGCCGTAACTCACCGTGCAATGATTCGCGCCCCAGTTGTTCATCACCGTGTAGACGTCGCGGAATGGCCCGCTGCCGGTGAGAATCGGCGCAAACCACGTCGTCGGCCAGGTGTGATTGGTTCGCCGGACGAGTACCTCATGAACTTCAGGCGGGATATTCACCGCATAACCTTCGGCAAGCTGCAAGGCTGGGCCAAGTCCTTTGATCATATTAATGCGAAACATCGTCACCGGCATCTCGCCGCGCGTGAGATATTGCGACGAGTAGCCGCCGCCGCGAAAATATTCGAGAATCGCCGCGCACCATTTCGTCGCCTCGAGGCATTTGCCCGTTTCTTCGGGTGTGATTTCCCAAAAGGGCTTCATCACCGGCTGACCATCGCGGGACTGTTGGCCGGTGCCGTCAAGTGTTGCGGGGCCTGAGTTGCTCAAATGGAGAACTCCGCCCTCGGCTTTGCTGGTGAGCTTCTTGCCGGTCACGCGCTTCACCGCCTCCCGACTCCAGTAAGTGCGAACATCGGCGAAAATTTGAGCGGTATCTGTGAGCAGATGGCCCAACAACATGGTAGCGCCGTTCAGGCAGTCGTTCTCCGTCGCGACAATATACGGTTGCCGAATGCCGTTCCAATCAAATGAAGTGTTCAATATCGCTTCCATAAAATCGCCATTGGGAAAATGATCCGTCCAATGCCGCTGCCCTTGAAAGCCGGAGGCAATCGCATTGTGGCCGAGCGCCTCTTCGCCGAAACCGAGCGCTTCCAGCCGCGGATTTCCAACCATCAGATCGCGCACGATCATCGTCATCTTCACCACGAATTCCCATTCCCAATCTTTGCGCTGGCGTGAAAGCTGCTGACCGGCGGCATTCACGTCTTCGCCTTCCGGACAATTTTCTTTGACCCATTTCAGCGCGCGCACAAATTCTTCTTGATCGTAAATGCCCTCTTCCACACGGCGCACGATTTCAGTCATGTCCACCACTTCCGTGCGCATGCCGAGATAGTTCTGAAAAAAATCATGATCGACGATCGAGCCGGCGATGCCCATGGACACCGCGCCGATGGAGAGATACGACTTGCCGCGCATCTCCGCCACCGCGAGGCCCGCCTTGGCAAACGCGAGGAGTTTCTCCTGCACGTCGGCGGGTATCGTCTCGTCGCCGGCATCTTGAACATCACGGCCATAAATGCCGAACGCGGGCAAACCCTTCTGCGCATATCCCGCCAGCGCCGCGGCTAAATACACCGCGCCTGGACGCTCCGTTCCGTTGAATCCCCAAATCGCTTTTGGGATCAACGGATCGGCATCCATCACTTCGGTGCCGTAACACCAACATGGCGTCACCGTCAAAGAAACGCCAACGCCTTCGCGAGCAAACAACTCGGCGGTTTCCGCGGCTTCCGCTACGCCGCCAATGCAATTTTGGGGAAGCACGCATTCCACCGGCAGGCCGCTGGCAAGGCGCATGTGCGCGCGCAGAAATTTTGCCGCATTTTTCGCCATCTGCATGGTTTGGTTTTCAAGCGACTCGCGCACGCCTTGGCGCCGGCCGTCGATGACCGGTCGAATGCCAATTTTCGGCAACGCGCCGCGCAATCGTTTGACCGGCCCAATCATTTTCATATCATTGACATTTGCCATGTTCGTTTTTCTGATTTTCTTCGATGAAGAATTACCACGGTTCAAAACAATCGTAGTTCCGCTGCGCCATAATCTTTCCATCGCGAAACTCCAAAAACATCGCGAAATGTGCGCGCATTTGCCCGCCTGCCGGCAGCGAGCCAAATGGAATCGCCAATGTCCCCGTCCAAAGCACTTCCAGCGCGACAAGGTTTTCGCCGGCCAGCGCGTTATTGTTAGATGCAAAATATTTGGAGTAATGTCAAGCGCAAACTGCAGACTTGACATGCGGCTTGGGATCATAATGTTTCCTGCCGCCAGCATGCCACCCCGATGGGGTTTCAGAGGTAAGATAGACTTTTTTGGCTAAACATTGCACTAACGGAGTTGGTTACATTACTTTTCTATTTCTCCGGCACAAGCATCGCTGCCCAGCCGCCGCCAGGCGCTAAATGAACTTTGAGTTTTTCTATGCGCGTAACCATTCGCGTTTGCTTTTTGTAATCGCTCGCGTAACGATCCGCGTTGATGCCATCAGCCCAAAACGTCATCTTGAAATTGCCCGCGCCGAGAAAACTCAAATCGAGCTCGAAATCGCGCGGCATCCAGTTTGTCATCGCGCCGATGTACCAATTGTCGCCGTGCTTGCGCGCGACGGTGATGTATTCGCCAACCTTCGCATTCAGCACGCGCGTCTCATCCCAAACCGTCGGCACCGCGGAGAGAAATTCCATGCACTCCGGTTCTTTGAGATAGTGAGAAGGGCTATCGGCCAGCATTTGCAAAGGGCTTTCAAAAACCACGTACATCGCCAGTTGATGGCAGTGCGTGCCCTGGCTCATCGGCCGGTTGAAAATATCGCGAAAATCGTTGGCAGTGGCATTGATCATCGCGCCCGGCGTGTAATCCATCGGCCCGGCAAACATGCGGATGAACGGCAGCGTCACATCGTGTTTGGGTGTGACATCCTTCGACCATTTATTCCATTCCAAGCCGCGCACGCCTTCGCGCGTCAGAACGTTGGGATACGTGCGCCGCAGACCGGTGGGTTTGTACGCGCCATGGAAATCCACCAACAGATGATGCTCGGCCGCGGCTTTGGCAACTTTCTCATAAAAGTTTACCATCTTCTGATCGTCGCGCTGCATGAAATCAACTTTGATTCCCTTCGCGCCCCATTTCTCAAATTGATCGAGCGCGCGATCAAAATCCTTGTCCAGCGCGTTCCACAACACCCAGGGAATAATGCCGACGTTTTTCGTTTTCGCATAGGCAAACAACTCTTCAATATTCATATCAGGATTGATTTGGAACAAATCTGCGGGCACGGACCAGCCCTCGTCGAGAATGATATGGTCGATGCCGTAACGCGAGGCAAAATCGATGTAGTATTTGTAGGTCGCCGTGTTCACGCCGGATTTGAAATCCACACCAAAAATATTGTTCGCATTCCACCAATCCCACGCCACTTTTCCCGGTTTGATCCAGCCGGTGTCTTTTAAAGCGAGTGGACTGCCGAGCCGGTAGATGATGTCGTTTGTAATCAAATCGCCATCGTTTTTGGCAGTCGCAATCACACGCCAGGGAAAATTGCGACGGCCAGTAGTTTGCGCGATGTAATCAGCCGCTCTCACCACCGGCAAGTCGCGGTCGCGCTCCAATTTTTCTTCCAATGGATACAGCGGGAATTTGCTTTTCAGTGTGGCCGTGCCGTCGCCGCTGCCGTGCAGATAAAGTCCGGCATAGTCCAGCAAATCCGCTTCGGAAATGGCGAGTTTTGTGCCGTTGGGTTTCACCACTAGCGCCGGCAGGCTGCACATTTGCTTGTCGGTGACATCTTTCACTGCGAGAAATTTGTAGAGCCGTTCCGAATGCGACATGAAGCTCTCTTCTTCCGGAAAATAGATGGAATCGTTCGCGGCGAAATTCAGGCTGACTTCTTCATGCTTAATGATGATGTTCCCCGCCAGATTCGTGAAGAACCGGTAAGCGACGCCATCATCATAAGCGCGGAAGCGCACGCCGTAATTGCCCGAGAAAGCCAATTCCAATTCGTTGTAAACCTCCGGAATGATTTTCCTTTTTTCCGGCAGCACGGGTTTGATTTCTTCTTTGACGGAACGAGTTTTTGCACTCTTCACCGACGGCGAAGCGCCGAGTACACGGTTGTCGTCCAACGTCATCGAGATCGAAGAAGGCGCGAGCATCTCTTGGCCATTGTGCAGAATGGAGAAGGTGATCTTGTCCTGCACGTGAATTTTGACTTCAATTTTCTTGTCGGGAGAAAACAATTGGTATGATTTTTCTGTCGCATGTGCTGAAAGGCAATTGCAGAATACAATGGCCATAGTCAGAATTTTTAAAGCAGAGATGATTCTTTTGTTCATGGATTCCTCTGATTTATAGCGATTTTCTGTTACGTAAAAAGCTACTCTTTCCGATGTCATTCTGTAAGAATTTTTCAAGAATTGGAACAGCCGTTGAAATTGAGATTTTATTGTCATTGTCAACGCGATTTGAATATTTCATTGAGCAGACTTTTTTCGATTTTTTTGACTTTAGATATTACTCTGCCGCGAGATTCATCTGAATTGTCCTTAACATAATTCTGATAATCCTCTTTGAGTGTGTTAGAATCGTCGATGAGGTGCTTCCGCAGCTCCAAATACTCTACAAATTGGATCCCCTTCTCGTCAAAGGGTTCTATATAGTTTTTTAGAGAATCAAGAAGTGTAAAAAGCCTCTGCATATCATTGCTTATACGAGTAATCATGCCTTTCCTTGTTCGGACAAACTCAGAAAAGTTTTCAACAAGAAGAGGTTTTAGGAAGCCGACCGGAAGGCAGCTTTCGCCGCCAGAATCATGCTTGGTCTGGTTAAACTGTAATTCGATTGTTTGCGGATCGCGTAGTATTCTGACTGCAAATCTCTCGACCATGATAAACTGAAGAGTATTCCATAAACTATCGAAATATGAAGACGCTTCTTCAACTTTGCCGCCGGCAGAGAGATTCATAAACATTCTAAAAGGCAATTCCAGGTTCAATGGCCATTCTTTCATGATCTCAGAACTGTCGATTATCTTTGCTAGTCTAACTATCGCTTCGGTGTGTTCTGCTTTAACGTATACTCTGAGTGGTGACATCCAATTTGCCTTTTCACTTTCGGCCTCTACTTTACGTTGTGAATTTTCTGAAACGCTCCCGTCTCTTAGATTTTTGATATAGTAATTTTTTAAGTAAGGGAACACCTCCTCAAACTTATACGGCAGGCATACAACTCGTTCATACCAGGATGAGGGAATCTGACGTTGTCTGTCATAGTATTTAAGCTTCTCATCGTAAAGGTGATGAGCATTTGGGTCAACCAAAACAAGTTGGAGGTCCCGGTTTTTCCTTGCAACATCCCATAGCATTCTTCTAATATGGTCATCCCGGAATGAGTAGCCAACGACGACCAAAAACTTGCAAGTTTCCGATTCTAGCAAATGTTTGATCTCGACAAGCAATTCTAAAAGCGGCTCGGCATAGTTCCATTTTTGCATGGGATAAAGCATCAAGTTCTCGGCCTTCTCTCCGGTAATAAGCTTTATCTCACTCTTCCCCGTCATTACAGGCAATTTAATATAACTGCCTCTATCGCTCTGGTACCACATAACAGAGCCGTGCATTTTATAAAGACGTATGTCCGCGCCTTCAACAGCAAATACTTTGGGATTCCAATAAACGTCGAAACCATCATGATAAGTTAATTTGTGGACGTTGCAGAACTGTTCTACACAGATATCATAATTCACCGAAATAATATCCAGCGGTCGAAATTCTCCAACAAACCTGAGGAGAGGACTCAAAAACAAAACTCGATCAGATGGCACTATAGCTTTGGTTTTAATAAAATCCTTCAATTCTTCTATTAGAGATGTTTTGGGGGAATATTCCGACAGAATGAAATCTCCACCTTCGAAAAATTTCAGCAGTGGTTCATCCTCCATTGCGTCAAGCTTTGTCAAGGTTTCCAGGAGGAGTTCAACGTCGATCTCTTTTCCCTTCCAAGCTTCGAGTGTTTCTATTATTCTTTCAACTGTTTTTCTTCTCGCAGAATCGTGTATGCTTTCTTTGAATTCCCGAACAAAAACATGTGTATCAGGAACGCCGGCTGCTATAGAAGCACCTGCACCAAAGAAAAAAACGACCTGAGATGTTTGTCGATTGTCACTCATGTTCGTCACCATTTTCAAGAAATTTTTTGAAACTTAGCGCTTTACTAATTCTTAACCTGAATTATTCACAAACTGGAACGGCATCCGAAATAGTGGACGTGTGTCCTCTATTTTGTGGTGCCGAGGTCACACGCTTACAATAAATCAGAA
>JAKEEU010000185.1 GCA_022616415.1 Candidatus Zhuqueibacterota bacterium
ATGTCAAATCAAACCACGAAACTTTGGAGCAAATTTTTTGCCACGGAGACATTGTATGTATTTCATGTCGCTTGGTTTGATTTAAGAGCGTCAAAGTCCGGACTACGATGACGCATGAAACCCGAAATCCCGACAGGAGTCAAACATTGGCGTTATTTGATTGCCGGCATGAAATTAAGCCCCCAGGGCTTTTGCAAAGTCCTCGGTGAGGAGTCATCTCTCAGCTTCCTTAGTGTCTCCAGGCACAATGCAAGAAGAGAAGAAGCAAAAAGGGCAAAAAGGAGCAAGAAGGGCAAAAAGGGGTTTTTGCCCCTTTTTGCATTTCTTGTCCTTTTTGCTTCCACTTCAACGCCAAGAATCTGTCAAATGAGGCGCCAAGGAAAAGGCGACAATAACGAGTTTGCAAAAGCCCTGATTAAGCCCCGCCCTTTGTTGCGCCTGTCAATCTGCGCGTTTATAATCCGCACACCTCGTAGCGGGATTTCACGGCCTAAGGACGATTTCATTGAGATGGCTGATTGCCATTGCAGGTCATTCGCATTTTACTGGGCGTTTTATTTAAGTTTAATAGGAGTATTTGATGTTGAGCGAAGTATCCTCGCTCGAAGCTGTGCATCTGGTTTGGTTGAGCGGAGCAGGTTGTAATGGTTGCACGATGGCGATGTTGGGATCGTCGGAGCCTGGCATCGAGGATCTGATTATGGGCAATGTGCCCGACGCGCCGCAGGTTATATTGGTGCATCCTGACCTGGCTTTGGAGAGCGGAGACGCGTTCCTCGCGAACCTGGAACAGGCTGCGCAAGGAAGGCTCTCTCCATTCGTGCTTGTGCTCGAAGGCGCCGTAGCCGACGAGTCGCTTGCCGGCGGAGGGAGTTTTTCGCGCCTTGGGAAATCCGCTGACGGCCGGCCGTTGACAATCGCCAATTGGGTTGACAGGTTGGCCCCGAAAGCCGAAGCTGTAATAGCGATTGGAAGTTGCGCAAGCTGGGGGGGCATTCCCGCGGCGAATGGCAGTCCGACAGGCGCGAAGGGTTTGGAGGATTATCTGGGCCGCGATTTCAGGAGTCGCGCCGCCGCCGATGGCGCTCATGCCGCCGATTCCGCCAATGCGGTTGAATTGCCGGTGATCAACGTGCCGG
>JAKEEU010000186.1 GCA_022616415.1 Candidatus Zhuqueibacterota bacterium
GACAGCGTTTGTGGCGGCAAAGGGGTTTTCACACATCGCATCCGCAGGGCGACATGCAAAAAGTACCCAACATT
Source organism: Candidatus Zhuqueibacterota bacterium (assembly GCA_022616415.1). Lineage (GTDB taxonomy): Bacteria > Zhuqueibacterota > Zhuqueibacteria > Zhuqueibacterales > Zhuqueibacteraceae > Zhuqueibacter. The sequence continues at coordinate 75 of JAKEEU010000186.1, forward strand.
TTACTGCAGCGCATGGCCGAAGCGCTTTGTTATGCCACTTGACAAAGAACTATTTGGATAAAGTCCAGTCGTGGTGCAGCGCTTGCGTCACCTCGATCCCGTCCTTGGCCGGCATCCCAATGTCAATGAGCGCCACTTCCGGGCGCAGGTCTTTAATTTGTTCGGCAGCCTTGCGGCCGCTTGCCGCCGCGCCGATCACGACTATCCCCTCTTGCTCCGCCAGCATGGCAACCAGGCCTTCCCGGAGCAAGCGATTGTCGTCCGCAATGAATACACGAATGGGTTCATTCATACAAAGTCATCACCTATCAGAATGATTCTGTATGCGCCGATCATTCTTTTTTTGGGGCCCGTAAACTGAAGTTGCCTGCACACTGAAACGACTTCACACTCCTCAATAGGATAATCGGAGATTGAAAGATGGATTAGTGATAATATAAACAATTGTGAGGGAAGAAGCAAGTGGGGCGCTTGGGTAGCCTGGCTGGGAGAGCAACGGGGCGCGAACTATTTCCGTCGACTGCCGGGACTCCGTATGAAAGCACAAGGCCGGTGGCGGCCTTGTGCGTGTGGCATTAAACGACGCGTTGGTATATCCACTCTCGAATTGCGTTGTCATCCTTGACGCTGTGATTTCAGCGCACCGCAGACCTAAGGGTTCAAAAAGGGTCTATGGCAGGACTGCATCAATAGTAGACCTGGACAGATTTTGGAGGGGAAAGTACTGGTACCACCGCTGAAAAGAAATGGAAATTACGAGGAGTGATATGTTGTAACATGTGGCGATGGAGAGGTCAGCACTTTTTCATAGCCCGTCGCGCCTTTCAATCCTGCTTCTCTTTCAGCAGTTTTCTGTCGCGGGCATATTCCACCGCTTCAAGGCGGGTATGCAGGTTGAGCCTATCAAGAATATTGTGGATGTGATTTTTTACCGTTTGTGCTTCGATGGAGAGCCGCTTGGCAATTTCTTTGTTGGACAACCCGTCAGCAATCAAATTAATAATTTCTAACTCACGTGCCGTCAGCTTGATGGCGCTCGGGGGTATTCTCGGCAGGCGTTCGGTGGCCAGCTCCGCGATGCGAGAAAAGAGCGAAGCCGCCATCTGGGGCGAAACGAACGATTCACCGCGGTGGACCGATCGCATCGTTTCGACCAGATAGTCAAATGAAGCTTCCTTTAAAACGTATCCGGCGGCCCCGGCCTCGATGCACGCCATGATTTCATCAGTCAAATCGACCATGCCGAGGATAATCACTTTGATTTCCGGCAAGTCTTTACGCAACGTTTGTGTCACTTCGATCCCGTCCTTGCCCGGCATGCCGATGTCGATGAGCGCCACATCCGGGTGCAGGTCTTTGATTTGTTCCAGGGCCTTGCGGCCACTAGCCGCCGCACCGATGACAGTCATGTCTTCTTGCTCGGCCAGCATGGAAACGAGGCCTTCACGCAGCAAGCGATTATCGTCCACAATGAAGACGCGGATGGACCTACTCATAAAAACTCACCTCTGAGTGATTTTGTATACCCCGAATATTCTGCATAGCTGAGATGGCATACCGGCGGCGACGACTACACACGCTTTATGAATAATCGAGGCTTGAAAAATGGTTTAATGACAAAATAGGCAATTTTGAGGATAAAAGCAATTGGACACATTAAAAGCCGCTTTTTCAAAAATTCTCTTGCTCTCTTGCCAATGTTTTGCTATACTTAAATATACCAATAACCCGGACCGAGGAGGAATAAACGTGGCTGGAGAAAAGAAACAGCACCGTACTGTTCATGGACAACAACGCCACCGAGAGGGCAATAGACCGACAGCGCAAGCTTTTCAGGATAAAGACAACCCCATCGAAGTATATCAACAACGCGATGGCCGTATGGTCTATGTCGGAAGAAACAGCCGGACGCATATCTTTGAAGGTGAGCGCCATCTCACCAGCTTCCGCATGGCAAAGCGCGCTCGCGATCGAAAAATGAGAATGGGATATTGGAAACGGCTCTTTTGAAAAATCCTCAATTAAAATCTGAGAAAACAAAATGAAACTCCACAAACAAAAAGAAATCGCCGATGTTTTTCTCTTCGACGTGGAAGTATCAGAGTCGGAGCTTGAGGTCTATCAGCAGTGTATGGAGTACATACTGGCGCATTTGGAGACAAAGCGCATTGAAGAGGAATTCGGCGCTTATCCAGACGAAATCGAAGGCATGCTCGAAGACATTCGTGATATTCTTCAGCAAGCGGGGATTTATGATAGCGCCGAGGATGAATCTCCCCAACTCTCTGCCATAGAAGCTGCCCAATGAACCAACGCAGCGTTTAGGTGGTCACACTAGTTGAATTTGTGCAATCAAAAGTGCAAAAAGCGGCTCTTTTTGTACGAGTCCGACTTCTCCTGCCATTTAAATACTCCCACTTAGTAACTCATTGCTGCCGTACTGACAGGCACCGGCTCTTTTCGCCCCAGCATCTTTAGAAACCGCAAATGGGCAACGACAGCAGCGCGTAACGTCGGATACGAGACGTATTTAATGCCAAACTCCCGGCAGGTGCGCTCGACAATTTTGCTGATGGCGGGATAATGGATGTGGCAAACGCGCGGGAACAGGTGATGCTCGATTTGAAAATTCAAGCCGCCGCAATACCACACCGCCAATTTGCTCTTAGGCGCAAAATCCGCGGTGGTCTCCACCTCGTGAATCGCCCATTCGTTGTCGATCTCGCCGGTTTGCGGATCGGGGCGAGGAAAGGTATTGTCGCCGACGACGTGCGCCAATTGAAAAACGGTGGCCATGGTAGCCCCGAGCACAACGTGCACTAACAAGAAAAGGCCGACCACGTGCCAGAAGGGATGAAAAAACATCGGCAGCACGAGCATGTAGAAGAAATAAAAAACCTTGGTGAGAAAGAAAAGAAAGGACTCGCCAGCCGAAGGCTTCGGCAGCTTGTAGTCGCCGATACGGCCGGAGAAGAATTTTCTAAAATCACCGAACGTCACCCACAGCAGCGTCATCAGGGTGTAGGCGGGGAAGGCATACCAATGCTGCACCCGGTGCCACGGCTTCCAAGACTGCTCCGGGCTGAAGCGCATGATGCCGCCGATGCTGATATCGTCGTCAAGCTCGTTGATGTTGGTGTAAGTGTGGTGCAAAATGTTGTGCTTGTGCCGCCAAAACATGTTGCTGCCGCCGATGAGATCGAGCGTAAAGCCCATGATCCAGTTGAGGCGCTTGTTTTTGGAATAACTGCCGTGGGCGCCGTCGTGCATGATGTTGAAACCGACGAGCACGAAGCCCTGCGCCACGGCGACGGCGGAAATGATCGCCAATATAAGTGAGGAGGTGGCAAATAAGAGAAGCACGTAAGAGGCCGCGAGCCACGCCAGAATGACGATGGTCTTTAAAACCATGCGCCAGTTGGCATGAGGGGAGAGACGATTTTCTGCAAAATATTGCTGTACGCGTTGTTTGACCTCTTGATGGAAACCGGTTTGGCCGGGAAAAGTGATTTTCGTCATGCCTTTCTTTCCGATGTGAATGCAATGTTGTTAATTCCCATTAAAGAGAAAGGAGAGCATCCCGAAATTTCTTGGTTAATCTAAGGAAAAAGAAAAATCGGGACGCTCCTTTTCGATTTTGCAGCACAACCCGCCATGCACCCGCTTAACCCCGATAATTCATGAACTATACTTTTAGGCTTAAGCCGAGAAGCAGAGTGCAGCCGATTTAAGCACCCCGTGAATTATCGGGGTTAACAGTGGCGTTCGGAGAACGTTCCTGCACTGCTTACCATGACCGCCGGCCACCACCACCGCCGCCACCACTGCGGCGATTACTGAAGCCACCGCCACTACCACCACGGCGATTAAAGCCGCCACCACCACCGCTGCCGCCACGCCGATCGTTATCGCGCGGGCGCGCCTCATTAACCGTCAGCGATTTTCCATCAACTTCGCGGCCGTTTAATCCGGTCATCGCCGCGTCGGCTTCGCTTTTGGAAGGCATCTCCACAAAGCCGAAGCCTTTCGATTCACCGCTGAATTTATCTTTGATAATTTCAGCCGAGGCGACCTGCCCGAACGTTTCAAACAATTGTTGCAGCGTGTCCTGCGTAACGCGGCGCGAGAGATTCCCGACAAAAATCTTCATACGAACCATCCTGAAATTAAAGGGTGAGAAACATGTGTGTATTGACGACGAGTGAAGTTTAAGCAAACGCCGGACGGCCTGCACCCCGGCGGGTGCGGCCACGGTGTCCGCTGTTCGCTCGTCCGTTAGACCCGCGGAACTCCGAACGCTTTTTTCGACGTCCTTGTCCTTCCGGACGCGGCAGGAAAACACGACTGTAGTCGAAATCAGGCACGGTTTGGCGAGGGATTTTTGTTTTGATCAACTGCTGAATGGCGGCAAGAAAGCTTTCTTCTCCCGGCGCCACCAGCGTCAGCGCTTCGCCGACGGCTTTGGCGCGGGCGGTGCGGCCGATGCGGTGAACATAGTCTTCCGGCGTCACCGGCACGTCGAAATTGATCACGTGCGAAATGCCGTCAACGTCGATGCCGCGCGCCGCGATATCGGTCGCCACCAAAATGCGATAGCGGCCATTGCGGAAGCCTTCGAGCGCCGCGAGGCGCTGGCCCTGGGTGCGGTCGCCGTGAATGAGCGCAGCGTCGAAACCGCCTTGCTTTAATGCATGCGCCAGACGCTCGGTGCGAACTTTGGTGCGCGCAAAAATCAGCACCGACTCCATGTTGCCTGCGGCTCCACGTTCCGTTTCGATTACCTCCAAGAGCGCCACTAACAAGTCCGCTTTGAGGTGTTGCGCTACGGGATAAGCCGACTGGCTCACACCTTCGGCTGGCGCCGCCTGACGGCCAATTTGAATATTTGCCGGATCTTGCAAAATTTGGTGGCTGAGTTGGAGAATCTCTTTGGGCATGGTGGCGGAGAACATCATCGTTTGGCGCCGTTGCGGCAAGCGCGCGATGATGCGCTTGACATCCGGCAGAAAGCCCATATCGAGCATGCGGTCGGCCTCGTCGAGCACGAGAAACTCCAGTGCGTCAAAACGGCCAACGCCATTGGTGAGGTGATCGAGCAGACGGCCCGGTGTGGCGACGATGACATCGGTGCCGAGCCGGAGCGCGCGTGCCTGAGGTGGACTGCCGACGCCGCCGTAAACGGCCGCAGTATAAATTTTCGTATGCGCGGCCAAACTTTGAAAAACTTCGTTGATCTGCGCCGCCAGCTCACGGGTAGGCGTCAAAATCAGCGCGCGGATTTTGCCGCCTCTGCCGGGGTGCAGCTTGTTCAGAATTGGCAGCGCAAACGCTGCGGTTTTGCCGGTGCCGGTTTGGGCGCAGCCGATGAGATCACGACCGGTCAGCGCCACGGGAATGGCTTGTTGTTGAATCGGGGTGGGCTCGTGATAACTGAGATGGTGAACTGCCTCGAGCAAATCGGGATGCAACCCGAATTGTTGAAATGACATAAATGTCCTTAAATAAAATATAGCTTCGCGGAAAGAATGTGCAAAGAGATCACGGTCTTCCGGAATCGAATAAATAGAGAAAGCTACCGTGGCCCGGGAATCTCTTTGTCTTCAGGTCTACTCTTGACCTCTTCCACCAAAGCCGAAGGCAGTAAGGTAGGGTGCTATTCAGGCGACTCATCCCGCTCGGCGGGACCAGCGCTGGGGCACAGAAGAGAAGTGAGAAGAATTTCGGCAAAAGCCACTGAATATGTTGTCGGTGTGCTACGCCCGAAGGAATAATCGCCACCTCGCGCATCGGTTATATGCCGCCGCTCTGAGGCTGCCGCCCTTGCGGCGTTGCCTTTCGCGGCCCGTCCTTGATGCGATTAAGCAACATACGAAAATATTTGATGAAAAACAAGAGGGAAAATAAAAACTTTTGTGACTGAACGATCACAGAGCATTACTTATGAAAATTTAAAATATGGTAGACACTTGACTGATGATAGACAAAAGCTTATATTAGCTTTATGCAAGCGGTGATGAGTCTCCAACGCCGGCTCTTTTCGACGCCTGCCTCACCTCCGTGAAGAGGCTCGATCCGGAAGCATTGAAAAGCACGCTGGAAAATGCCGAGATCGTGTTGAGCAAACCGATGCGCATCGATCAGTTTAAGTTCAATCTCAATTATATCGATGGCAATGCCAATCTGGAAGCGAGCCAATAAATTTTGTTATGAATGATTCGCGATTAAGATCAAAACCTGCACGCTACATGCCTCACCTTTTTAGCCGTCTGGAGGTGCTCGATTGAAAACCACAAAACCTCAATCCGCCGCCGTCGGTGACAAGCTCATCAAGGCGCTGACGAAAGATCAGGTCGCCCAGCTTTTGAGCGCCGTCTTTAATTTGTTAGACGAGCAAAAGGTGAATGAGATTTCTTCGGCAGTAGATCAAGACATCTCCACCACCCTGTCGCGATTGCTCGCCGCGAAGAAACGAGAGGGAAAGCCGCCTTTGCCGAAGCGAATTGTTTCGGACCAAAAGCTTATCGCAGAATGGGAGAAGCTCTGGGACGAATGGGATCGAATTGCAGAAGAAGCCGGCGAGGAGGAAGGAAAATATATTTATCAGGAGCACCATTGGGAGCATCCTTATTTCACCGGAGATGTTTTGTCCGAGGATTTGGAGCAAATTGCCGAAAAGATGCTGCCGCGCCTCGAGAAAATCCATGCGTTGGAAGCAGCCGATGACGATATTTTTGAGCGGGGACTTCAAGATATTGAGACTGCGATACACACCCTTCCCGAATGGCTGGGCGCGGACAGCGACGGTTTTGGACTTGGCACTTTCGCGACGCAATGCGTTCTGAAGTGGGAATGGCTCGTTGCCAGCTCTCAAAAAGAACCTGTGATAGCATTCGTGGAAAGGCTCGTTGCGATAGAAAATAGCTTGATGCTCGTGAACTTAGATGGGGAAGCCGTTGTCGAATTTTTCATGGCTTTGTCCGAAGCGGCCCGGAAACAAATTTATGAATACATCACCGCCAACCGTAGTTACCCCCAATGGGAAGAGAAGTTGAGCTCTGCCTACTCGAAGTGGCATCAGCTCTATCACGCTTTTTCCGAATCGTTCAGTCCGGAAAGGTATCTGGAAAATTGCCGTGAAATGCTGCACGAAAATTGGCGCTACGGCCTGCCGCTCGTGGAGAATTTATTGGAAAAGAAAAAATATTCTGAAGCCGGCAAAGTCATTGTGCAAACCTTTTCCAGCTTTTTGCGCTACAAGACAAACCAGAGCTGGAAGCCGGAAGACTCGCTTTTGATCGATTTCATGCGATATGGTTATCAAGCTCCAGAGAACGAAATCACTCAGCTTTTGAAGCATTGGAGGATGATAGCTGAAAAACTGGGCCAGGCGGAAAAGGCAGCGGCTTTAAAGTTGCAGATCGTTACTTATAAAAAGCCTTATGATTGGGACGCCGTCATCGCCGTTTATCAAGAGATCAGAACGCTTCCTGTTGCGAACGTGGCGAAAAAGTTGTTCAACCAGTGGCAGCTTTTTATTTTTAACCACAGCGTGCAGGAAAGCGGAGAAATCCAAAAAGAGATGAAAGAGTCTTGGATTCACTGGTTGATTGAAACTGGCTTGGCCGAGGCTAAAAACAAACGATGGTTCGCACAAAAGATGGAAACCTGGCTGGAACATTTATATCAAAATCCGGCTGAATTCAAGAAACAACATCACCTGGTTTACACGTTGACCCAGGATTTGGCGCGAAAGTCGTCTCTCCAAAAACAATACCCCAAGCTGTTTGATCACGTTTTGAATCATGCTTATGTCGATCGCGAATGTGCCCCGACCAGACGCACCTGGCTCGAAAAGACGCAGGGCGAAAAATTGATACCGCTGCTCATGAAATGCTGGAAACAGAATATCGCGATGCTCGTTCCCGATCCGGCGCGTTCGTCCAAATCCACTTATGAGTATCATGCTGCTTGGCTGGTGGTGGTCAATGAGTTGAATCCGGCGGCGTGCAGAGCCATCATCGATCATTGGAAGGTCGATCATAAAAAGCGAAGAAATCTTTGGCTGGCCATCAAGGCGAAAAAATTGCCGGTGGAAGGAAATAAGCCGGAGAAGTTATTCGTTTAACATCAATTCAGCCCCAATTTCGCTTTTGCGCCCCGACTCACCGGCAACTCGGTTTTCTTTTTGTCGCGCATGCGAGCGCGATAGCTGCCTGGGGCAAAACGGACAACCTCATCCAAATGATTCAAATTGATCAGGGCGGATCGGTGGATGCGAACAAAATCTCCTGTAGGCAAGTCGGCTTCAAATTGATTCAAAGTTTCGGTCAATAGAAAAGATTCATCAAACGTGTGGGCTTCCACGTATTTGTCTACTGCGCGGAAAAAGTAAATATCTTTCAGATTCAAGAAGCGGATGCGATCGCCGAGGCGGACTTGAATTCGCTTGGCGGCTGGGGCTTTCATGCCGGCCAGCAGCTTTTGCAATTGCTCGCGCCAGGCGCTGGTTTCGTCGCCGGTAAGCCGTTGTAATTTTTCCAATGCTTTTTTCAGCCGTTCGGGATCGACGGGCTTGAGCAAGAAGTCGATCGAATTGGTCTCGAACGCTTTCAGTGCATATTCGTCGTAAGCGGTGGAAAAGATAATCCAGGGTAAATGTGTGAGTTGATCTAGAACTTCGAATCCGTTTAGCTCGGGCATTTGAATGTCCAAGAAAATCAAATCCGGTTTCGCAGCATCGATCTTCTCCACCGCTTCGAGGCCGTTGGCAGCGCGATCGACGATTTCGATGAGGTCGCTGTAGGGCTGAAGCAATCTCTCCAAGCGCTGGAGCGCTAGCGGCTCATCGTCGATGAGGATGGTTTTGTATCTCATACCTTTGCCCTTGCATTTCCCAGCGCGAACAAGTTGCAACTCAAAAAGCTTTAAAAAAATTGCCCCAACGGATAGATTAAGGCCAACGGATGTTTTATCCGCTGGCCTTAATCTGTCCGTTGGGCATCCACAGTAATGCTGGAGCGTTCGGTTTTTTCGTTGTGGCTCAAAAGCCCTTTCGGGTTTTCTTGTCGTTGTAATGACGAAGTTTCAAGAGGAATGCGCAGCAAAATGCGCACGCCGAAATTGGCCGCCATCTCGAACGCATAATCATTGCCATAGTGCAGCGCCAGCCGTTCTTTCACGCCGCTGAGGCCGAATCCTTCCACAACTTCCGAGGCTTCGAAGCCTCTACCGGTATCGATGATTTCAATCCGGCAGTGTCCGTCACAATTGCGGCATGAGATGCTGATGTGGCCGCCGCTTTTCGTTGGAGCAACGCCATGTTTGACGCTGTTCTCCACCAACGGCTGCAAGAGCAAGCCTGGAATCATGACATTGGCCAGCGCCTCATCCAGGTTGATTTCATAAGACAAGCGCTCGCCGAGCCGGATTTTTTCGATGGCGAGATATTCACGAATCACTTGCAGCTCGTCGGAGAGTTTCATCAGTTCGTGGTTGCTGGCGTCCAAAGTGAATCGCAGCAGGTGCGCCAGCTTTTGCACCATCTCTTCGGCTTTGGCCGGATCTATGGGAATTAAGCTGGCAATCGAGTTCAGTGTATTGAAAAGAAAATGCGGGTTGACTTTGGCGCGGAGCGCTTCCAGCTCGGCTTTGGTTTTCAAGCTCAACAAACGCTGTTCATTGATTTCCTTTTCCGCCAATTGGGTGACGGCGCTTTCAAATTTGTCGCGCAACAAAAAATATCCGAGCACCAGCGCTCCAAAAAATGCGGCAAGAAATGAATTTCCTATAAGGAAAGATTTGAGGCGGTTAATATGTAGATTCGGCTCAAAGAGAAAATTAAACAGGCCGAACGCCATGAGCGAACCGATCCAACTGCTGAATATAAAAATGCCGATTAGCCCCAGCAGTTTTTTCCACCGGTTTTTAATGGCGAGCAAATCGGTGAGGTGAATAAGAAAATAAATCGAGGTGCCGATGGCATGACTAAAAAGGAAATTGGCGGCAAGGCTGAGCCAGCGGTTCGCACTGCCCCCGCTGATGGTGCCAAGAGCAAACAGCAAGAACGCAATCAGGGTGTCGGCGATGAGAAGCACTCTGATTTGTTTCCATTGCAAGGCGCAACGCAGGCGCTCTTTGAAGATGGCGAGCTCGGTTAACATATTTCAAGTTAGATAATTATTTCGTAAAAGTCAAAACTTCCATGACATGCCGATATTGGTCACGCTCCGATGTAATAAACCGCCAAATTCCGATTCGCGTTTTCCAAAAAATCCGCTCCAACGCAGGTAGGCGGAAATTTCGCGGCCCAGATAAACCGCGAGCGTCGGGATCACCACCGCTGAGGCATCGTGCAAATTTTCAAGGGCGTCAAGCTCGCCGGAGATTCGTGTTGAGGCGAGGCCGGAAGAATAAAGCCGGACGAATAGATAATCGCGCGTGCTGCCGGTTGTGGAAAGCACGCCGGTAGACCACAGTAAATTGGCCACGGCAAGATTGCCTTGTGGGCTATTCCAGCGCGGATTTGAAAGTTGGCAATTGGCAAAAACGAGGTAGTCGAGAAAACGCTGCCAATCCCCGCCGCTCAGGCCTTCGTCGTTGTGAAAATATTCCACTGCCAGATTGGCCTGGCCGCCGAATGTGTATTGAAAGCCGGCGAGGTATTTGCCAAATAACCGGTGTTTGTGCTCGTGCAGCGGCGCATACGGCGGAAAGCGAAACAGCGTGTCCGGCGCATTGGCGGTGATGATGAGATGTTGCGGCACCTCGGAGCCGCGCTGGCCGAGAAATTCGCCATGAATCTCCAACGCCTCGCCGAGCACTTTGGTAAAATTGAAACCGATCTTGCCACGGCGGGATTTTTCCCAACAGCCGATCAGAGAAACATCGAACCCGCGAAACAGCGTGGACAGGCGCATTGCCAAACGATGGTCGTTATCCAGTTGCAATTTGTCACTCGTCTGCAGCGTGTTCAGATAAACCAACGTGAGCGAGCTGGCGCGAAAATAGAAATCGGCTTGCGCCAGATCCAGGCCGCGAAATTGTCGCAGCCGATCCGAAGGGTCGGAGGGATGGCGCCGCGGCTCGATGACGCCGGTCGGATTAAAGGCATAGCCGGTTCCCCACTTGAGAATGGCGCGGCCGAGGGTAAAATCAAGCGCGCTAGCCGGCGAAAGCTTGAAGAAAATTTCGCGCAGAAATAGTTGTGACTTGGTCTCGCGCTCGTTTTCAAGGCGCGTTTGCAGGACAGACCGCAAGGCCAGCCAGGAAGTGAGATGAAGCCCGGTGTATACATCTGCCGCCAACACGTTGCTGCGATCATGAAGATTAAGCAAACGGTTGTGGGGATTGTAAAGAGAAGCCCGGTTGCGGTCAAGATACGCAGCCTCATCAAACAGGATGCCGCTCAATTCCACGGGTTGTGCGAAGAGATTGGCGTACGCGGTGAGGGAAAGCAACAGGGTTATTTTCATCAAAGTAAAAAATGATTCGCTTACATGCTCATAATGATTAACACACGAATCAAAAACGCACACGGAAAAAGTGTTTTAAAAATTCCTTTCAAACCGGCGAACCTGCAAAGAAAATAATCGCCATCGGATAGAAAAACCCAACGGATTAGATCAGTTGGGCTGCGCCCGTTGGATTCTTCAATCCGTTGGAAAAACTTGCGCTGTTTGTAAAGATGCTTCCAGCATGACATCCACCAATAACCGAGGACTTACCTCCGGAATGACAGTTTCAATTACTTGTGCAAACACTACTAATTTCGTCACTGCAAATTGGGCAAATAGTTTTTGTTGAAATACTTGTCCGGAATTTTTTCCGGCTGCACGGCGAAATACTCCATCACCGTCTTCCGGCCTGGGCGCAGTTGATCGATCAGCACCGTGCGGGTGAGAAAGCGTTCGGCAACGGAGATTTTTTCAAATTTCTCGAAGAGCGCGGTTTTGTAGAACTTGCCGGAAATGAGATAGAAATCGGCGCGCTTGGGCAGATGGGCTGCCTTCTCCACCCAATATTCGATGCGATGATAAGTCGCGCCCGGGGATTTTGCTTTCAATTCCAATTTCCAGCACGCCGAGCCGTTCAGCGCTTCCTCGCCGAGCAGCGTGGCGTCATAATCCTGCGAAAAGTTGGCGCGCGCCACATCGCCGTTGCTGGCCTCGCCCATGAGCCGCTGTATCGGCGTAATACGAATCGGCTTACGGGTGTTGGAAATGTAAATCCACATATCGTCGCCGGCCAGCAAGAGGTAATTGCCCTTATCACGGCCGCTGGCAAATTTCACCAAAGTCTTGTCGTGTCCGGAAACCAACAACTCAAACTCGGCTCGAGCTTTTCGTTGTTCATTTTCGAGGTTGGTGAGGCGCATTCTCATTTTGAAAGGCTGTCCGAGATTGCGCGCGTCGTCGGATTTTTCGACGATTTCCTGGGCGGTTTGGGCTAAAACGGCAAAAGGCAAAAGGCAAACAGCAAAGAGCAAAAAAATATGACTCATGGAAATTTTTCCTTTCCTTGATTAAAATGACGAAAATCGCGCAACTATTCAGGCGTTTTTCTAAGAAGGCAAAACGATTACGGGCAAAACTATTGAAAAGCTTTAGACAAGATGATTTAATGGTAAAATGATCTAAAATTATCAGGCGATCAAATATGTCCGAGTGCATCCACAATTTTCATTCGTGCAGCGCGGATAGCTGGAACCAAAGTTGAAATCACCGCGGTGGTCATCATCAGACCAAACACGACCATCACCAGCCACGCTTCGATGCGGATGCCGAGACGATAGCCTTGGTCCCATCCAGGCGGGGGGGGCATCATGATATCGCTGCGATTGATCCACCAGCTCAAGGCGCCGGCGACCACCAGTCCAATAGTAGCGCCGAGCAAGCCGAGCACCAGCCCTTCATATAAAAACATTTGCACCAACTTGCGGCGCGAGGTGCCCATTGCCATCAGGGTGCCGATCTCCTGCACGCGCTCGGAGATGCTCATAATGATGGTGTTCGCTGTGCTGCCGAGCACGATGACGAAAATCACGAACACCAAAAATCCGAAGATGGCATTATAGAGCGCCACGACGCTGCGATAATATGGCGCCATCTCCTGCCACATTTTCACCACCACCGGCAGGCCGGCCTGGTCATATTGCGCCTGCAATTCCTGCCGCACCGGCTCGGTCCTTTCCGTATGGCCGAGCAGAAGCACGAGATTGCGCACGCTCTTGGTGTTAGCCAGCCGCTGGGCCGTCACGTTGCGAACTTTTAAAAAGCGCTTGTCAATGTCGCTGATGCCCGTCGTGAATATGCCTTTGACTAAAACGTCGATGGCATTGAGTGCGCCGTCCGCGGTCGTGCTCATCAAAGTCAGATAATCGCCCTCTTTCGCATTCAGGCTTTTCGCGAGACCGGCGCCGAGCACCACTTCGTCTTCGGCGCTATTGCTCAACGCTAATATGCTCTCCGGCCTGCCGAAGAGGCCCATCATCTGCGCTTCTTGCTCGGGATCAAGGCCTTGCCCGACAAAGACCGCTGATTTGTCGCCGTTGGAAATCAAACCGGTGAAATCGATGCGTGGTGTGGCGAGATTGACTTCCATATTGAAAAGCGCGAGGTCGCGAATCGTCTGCAAGCTATCGAGGCCGAGCTCGAGATTTTTTTCTTCCTCGCGGGTGAAATAATCCTTGTGGTAAATTTGCAGATGGCCGGTCTGGCTGTGAATGGTGCTCTCACGCAATCCCCAGAACGAATACAGCATGAATCCACCTGCCAGCACCAAAGCGCATGCGCCGAAAAACATGACCAGCAAGGAAATGAGCGTACGGCGCTTGTTGCGAAAAACATTGCGTACTGCCAGCTTGATAAACTTAAGCATGAGCGGCCTCCTGAAAGGATTTTCCATTCTGGTTATCGATTCGGCCATCGCGTAAATGCACGAGCCGGGCTGCTGCTTGCATGATGCGAGGGTCGTGGGTGGAAAAGATGAACGTCACGCCTTGTTCCTGATTCAATCGGCGCATGAGGGCGATGATTTCTCCGGCGGTCACGGAGTCCAGATTGGCGGTCGGCTCGTCGGCGAGCACCACGCGTGGATCACCAACCAAGGCGCGAGCTATTGCCACGCGCTGGCGCTGGCCGCCGGAGAGTTCATTGGGCTTATGCTTGGCGCGATCAGCGATGCCGACCTGCTCCAGCGCTCGCATGACGCGTTGCTTTCTCTCAAGCGTGGAGAAATGCTGCAGCAGCAATGGATACTCGACGTTTTCATAGGCGTTCAGCACCGGGATGAGATTGAACGTCTGAAAGATGAAGCCCAGTTTCTCGCGGCGCGTGGCAGCAAGCGCCGGCAATGAAATTTCCGTGATGTCCTCTTCTTCAAAAATAATTCGTCCGGCGGTGGGCTTGTCAATGCAGCCGATCAAATTCAACGCCGAGGTTTTGCCGGAGCCCGAAGGACCGGCGATGGCGACAAATTCGCCGGGCACAATCGCCAGTGAGATGCCGCGCAGCGCCGGCACCTCGGCTTTGCCAAGGCGGTAGGTTTTTTGAACCTCGTGAAGCTCTACGACTGGGCACATGATGGTTCCTTTTTATTTGTAACTAGTGTCTGTCCGGGAAATAAAAAATTACAAAAAACTTGACTTCGTATAATTTTTTATTATATTATTAAAATGAAAACACACAAAGCAAAAACAA
>JAKEEU010000187.1 GCA_022616415.1 Candidatus Zhuqueibacterota bacterium
AGAAGAAATGATTTCCCTGCAACACAATCGCCCGCGAGACATGATTCGCGGTTACATACTGTAAGTATATGGAAATGCACGACTTCACGTCGCACGCTAACTATTATTCAGCGAACAGACCCCGCGTCTTGCCATGTTTCTGCATAGACGCATTTGTTTGTCTATGTACAAACTTTTTTGATCAAAATGTCTGATAGTACGCATTTTCGAAATGAGTACTATCAGAAAGTTTTGCCAATATTGCACTCACCTAAATGTTACTGATAGTACAAAGTTTTTGTGCCAGTTTCATGGCCTACTCCATGATGTAATCGGTTAAACCCAATTCAAGAACCTCCCGATAAGGAAGTTCCCAAACCTTCTGCTGTGGGTTCCATTTTCCGCATACGGCTTCAACTTGCCTTTGCAACTCCAGCTCGTCATACGGGAGCCAAATCCGCATTATTTGAGCCAGGGGAATTTTTCCAGCAGCAGGTTGCCAAGGCGTTTCTTCAACGATCAACTCCACCGTTTTCAACCTTCTTTTGCCTTCTGGATCATAGCGGTAGCGGACGCAGAGCAAATCCTCGCCATACCGTGCCACCAATTTCTTGGTGCCAGGTTGTCCGGGTTGCAGTTTTCGGCACTTCTTCATAATGAATCTGCCGGACTTTTCACGCCCAGCGGTCCCTTGTTCAGCACGTGCGTGTAAATCATCGTCGTGTTAAGATCGGCATGGCCGAGTAACTCTTGGATCGTGCGAATATCATAGCCAGCTTCCAACAAAAAAGTAGCGAAAGAATGGCGCAAATCGTGGCAACTTGCGTGTTTATCAATCTTGGCTCGCCGGATAGCGCGATTGAAAGCGCGCTGCAATGTGCGCTCACTCGTATGGTGCCGTTGCTTGCGTCCGGTTATCTAATTGGGTGTAATGGTTGCCGCTCAAGATGACGGGCAAATGTTCTGGCTTTTTGGCCCAGGTAAAATCAACGTGGCCGAGGTCGATTTTCAACACTTCCTTGTAGAGAAACAAAATCGCGCTCAAAGCCTGATTTTGGGTGGAAGGGGCAACATGCTTTTCCACCGCAAGATGTGTGAGAAATTGGCTGATCTCCGGCGCGCCCATCTCACGTGGATGACGCTTGCCATGGAACATGATGAAACGATAGATCCAGTCGATATAGGCTTTCTCGGTGCGAATGCTGTAGTGCTTGGTGCGCAAAACCTCGCTGACTTGGTCAAGCAGTTTGGGTTCTTGGCCGGGTGCTGCTGAGGTCACCGACTGCGCCCCGCGATGTCTCGTCTGGAACGGCGGCTTATTTTGTGCCCTTTGAGATTGCGGTTGTTGTTTTAGCGACTGGGTCGACTGAGGCCGTTGCGCCGGTGAGCCAACGGTTGGACGCGCCGAAATGCTTTCCCGCGCTTGCTGCTTGTCAGCAGGAGGCTGGTAGTGGGTTGGGTTCATAAATCCCCTTGTGAATTTGACACAATCAACAGCTTATGGGCGTTGAGGTCAACTCCCGATTGTTTCATCACAGCCAAACAAATGCCGCAATATAAACAATTTTGTTGCCAAAGTCAAGTTCGAATTTGCTGGTGCGTAAGACCCTGCCTCAGTTATTGGTGGACCACTAATCTGTCATGCTCGTAGCATCTTGTTACGATTAAGCACGGTGCTGGATTTGAACAGGATTCTTCCAGAATGAAATCGTCTCCACCGGCAACTGAGGGATAACTTGGCGAGGCACGACAGGTGGCGGGCCGGGCGCCTAAGAAGCGCCTGTTCCCTCTTGACATTCCGCCGGTTAATTTGTATAATGAGTTGTTCAAACGGTCAAATCTAACATAACAACGGGAGCTATGGTCACAACCAAAAATTTTCTCTCCGGGCGGGCGATTGCGCCGAAGAGGATTCATCGCAAAACCTCCATTGTTGAATTGGTTGAGGGCGCTTTTCTGGCCTATAACGCGGCGCGGTTGCGCGAGGCCTGCCAGCTCTTCACGCAAAAAATGCTGCAGCCCGATGTCACCATCGGCATGAGCCTCACCGGCGCGCTCAGTCCTGCCGGCCTTGGCATGGCTGCCATCATTCCGCTCATCGAAAACGGCTTCGTCGATTGGATCGTCTCCACCGGCGCCAATCTTTATCACGATACGCATTTCGGCCTCGGCCTGTCCATGCACCAAGGCTCGCACCAGGCCAACGACGTGGTGCTGCGCGAACAGGGCGTGGTGCGGATTTACGATATTTTTTTCGATTACCACGTGCTGCTCGACACCGACTCATTTTATCGCGCCATCATCGCCGCGCCGGAGTTTCAGCGCCCCATGAGCACCGCGGAGTTTCATTATCTCGCCGGCAAATATGTCGCCGAGCGGGAGCGCAAGCTGGGGCTGAAAAAGAAATCGCTGCTGGCCGCAGCTTATAAACACGGCGTGCCGATTTATACTTCTTCGCCGGGCGATTCTTCCATCGGCATGAACGTCGCGGCCATGGCTCTCGATGGCAACCGGCTGCAATACGACGTTAATGCCGACGTCAACGAAACCGCGGCGATCGTGCTCGAGGCCAAGCGGAGCAAGGGCAAAAGTGCGGTACTGATCTTTGGCGGGGGCTCGCCGAAGAATTTTCTCTTGCAAACCGAGCCGCAAATTCAGGAAGTGCTCGGCATCGCCGAAAAAGGGCACGATTACTTTTTGCAGTTCACCGACGCGCGGCCCGACACCGGCGGGCTTTCCGGCGCGACGCCGGGCGAGGCGGTGAGCTGGGGCAAGATCGATCCGGAACAACTGCCCGATACGGTAGTTTGTTATTGTGATTCCACCATTGCCATGCCGATTTTCACTGCGTATGCGCTGGCCAAGCATCGCCCGCGTAAATTGAAACGGCTGTATGATCGGCGCGAGCAGATGATGGCGAGGTTGCAGCGGGAATATGAGAGCGCGAAGCGCGGAGGGTAGAGGGCAGAGGGCATAGAGCAGAGGGCGAAGATGCTATGCAGCGTCCGACTCGCGAAAGGATCCCGTTCTGCAAACTACTCTCTTTACTCTTTCATGTCATCCTGGAAGGATCTTTTTTTATATTTGGCACTGTGCTTGTTCGAAAAAAGATTCTTGCAGAATGACATCTCAAACGGATGAATTAAGGCCAACGGATAAAACATCAGTTGGTCTTAATTCATCCGTTGGTGATTTTTTACTCAAATTCAATTTTGTAAATTTGCATCATTCAAATGGAAAACACATTAACACAGCAACGCCAGCATATCTTACGCCGCCTCGATGAAAGCCTCAACGTTTTGGAGAAGAGCCTCGCCGGGCTGGCGGAAAAAGACTGGGAAAAGAAACCGGCGCCGGAGCGTTGGTCGGTCGCTGAGATTGCCCACCATCTCATTCTCGTCGAGGTGCAGCGCTTGCAGTGGCTGAAAGATTTGCTGGCCGGACGCCGCGAGAGCGCGCCGCCGCGTACCGGGACGATTCCGGATATTGCCTCGTATCGCCGCAAAGAGCAGCACGTGCAAGCGAAAGAGGATATGCAGCCGACGGCCGGCATTCCGCCTAAGGTTTTGCTCACCGGCTTCCGCCGCGGCCGCGCCGAGACCCGCGCCTTCGCGAGCGAGGTGGATTTGGCCGAGTTGCAGGAAGTATGGCTTATCACCAAAAGCTTCGGCGCACTCAACGGCGCGGAGTATTTCGAATTTCTTGCCGCCCACACCGAGCGCCACGCGGACCAGATTCAGGAGGTGAGAAAGCAGGTCAGTCGCACTTCGCAGTAGCAGTAGCACTAGCAGTGGCACCTTTTGAGATTTCGAGCACTGCCACTGCTACTGCAACTGCTACTACTACTGCTACTCTGATAACCATCTCACAAAATCCTAAACAACACGCTATGTTCTGGCTTCAATTCATCAGCAAATTCATCAAGGCGTAAATGATTTTTCTCCTGGCATCACGGTACTTTTTGAGCGCGCGGTAGCGTGCTTTCATTTCTTAGCGTGGCGTCTTTAGACCCACGCGGAGCGGAGGATGTATGTCAACTCCTAATTTTTCACCCTATGTTCCCATTCCCGACGGCGCCTTCCTCCGCCAGTGCATCCATTGCGGGCTTTGCCTTTCCACCTGTCCGACGTATGCGCTGACGGCGCGGGAAATCTCGTCGCCGCGCGGGCGCATTCGCATGATGAAGAACGTGGCGGAGGGCACGATGCCGCTGACCGAGACGTTCATGCATGAGATGTTTTTTTGTCTCGATTGCCGCGCTTGCGAGACGGCGTGTCCGGCCGGTGTGCAATACGGCGCATTGGTGGAAGCGGCGCGCGCCCAGGTTGAGCACGCGCGCGCTTTGCAAACCGGCGAAAGCTCGCAGCTCAAAAAATTTATTCTCCGCCAAATTTTTACCAAGCCCGCGCGGTTGCGCTTTCTGGCGCGGCTGCTGCGGTTTTATCAATGGTCGGGATTGGAAAAATTGGCGCTATGGTTGCGCTTGCCGCGAATATTCGGCAAGAAAATGATGGCGCTCGCGCCGATGGCGCCGCGCATCGAAGCAAAGTTTACTTTCGCGCGCCTGCCGGAAAAAATATCGCCTCGACAGGGGAAGGTGCGTCATCGCGTCGCTTTGCTCGTTGGCTGCGTGCAGGATGTGGCGTTTGCCTCGGTCAACGAGGACACGGCAGCCGTGCTTGCTGCAAACGGCTGCGAAGTGATCGTGCCGCGTCATCAGGCTTGTTGCGGCTCACTGCATGGCCACACCGGTGATGCCGAAGATGCAAAAATGCTGGCGCGAAAAATTATTGAACTTTTTGAAGCAGTCGAAGTTGACGCCATCATCGTTAACGCCGCAGGCTGCGGTTCTTTCATGAAAGCTTATCATCATCTTTTTGCCGATGATCCGGCGCTGCACCGTCGCGCCGAAAATTTTGCAGCGAAAGTCAAAGACCTCAGCGAGTATCTCGTGGAGATTGGCTTCAAGCAACCGCCGCAAACCCTATCTGATTGTGCCACCTATCACGATGCGTGCCATCTCGTGCATGGGCAAAAAGTGGCGCGCCAGCCGCGTGAGGTCGTGCGCGCCGTGGCTGGAGCAAATTATGTCGAGTTAAACGAGGCGAGCTGGTGCTGCGGTTCGGCGGGAATTTATAACCTGACGCACTTTGAAACTTCGATGCAGCTTTTGGAACGGAAGATGAAAAATATCGTTGCAACCGGCGCGAAAATGGTGGTCACCGGCAATCCGGGCTGCGCCATTCAACTGCAACACGGCTGCCGGCAATTCGGCGTGTCCATCGAAGTCGTGCATCCGGCGACGTTGCTGCGGCGGGCATACGAAAGAATGGGCGGAATTTGAATTTTGCAACGCAAAGGGAATCGCAACGAAAAAAGCAAAAGCAGCAAGCGATCAGTGACGAGCAACAAGTAACCAGCGACGAGCAACCAGCTTATTTCATGAAGCTTTTATATTTGGCAAAAGGATCTCCACTCGCGCTTTCATTCGGGGCGCTGTCAAGCTGTTTCACCGCAATAATCCGGTTCTCTTCCAAGCTGAGATGAACGCGGAAGCGCTGGCCATCGACTTCTTCCACCAAAATGGCCTGCCGTCCGGGGCTAAAAAACTCAACATCAAGACGGTCGAGATTCAGATTGTATTGCTCGGCGACAGCGGCGATATCGGTTTCAAAACTGCCAAAAGCATATTCGTTATAAGTCATATTGCATCCGTGCGGATAGTAAAGGGGTGATTGTTTGCGCGAGAAGTAATTTACCTAATTCTTGTCGAAGGTGCAAGATTTTTTTCAAAAAAAAGGCGAAGTTCGACTTGGGCAGCGAGATTTTATAAAAGTTGAAGCATCGTCGTGCCCAAGTCGAACTTCACACGCCGCACGCAAGCCGATTTCACTCAACTGCAACAAGCTCGAATTTGACGTCAAGCGAGGGTACGATTTGCTGGATGATTCGATGCGGAAACTGGGTATCAATATCTAAAATCAGGCGGGCGTTGCCGGTGTAAGCTTCGAGGCGAAAGCAATCGTAGCTCCCGGCCGGCACGGTGACAGGCTCGAGGCGGGCAATCCAGGCTCGGGCCAGGCCGGTTTCGTTTTCCAGCGCATTGAAAAGCGGAAATTGAATCATGCGTCCCACTGCCAAGGATGAAGCGCGAAAAAGCGGAGCAACGGCGTAAATATCGGCCGTGCCGGCCGGCAGCGTCGTATCGATAACGCGATAGCCGCCAAATTCCGGCGGACGGCGAATTTCGCCGGTAACGCGCTGGCCGCTGTTGGCGTACTGCAATTTGAATTGATGATATTGATTGTCGCGTGAAATGACGGTGTGGCTTATCAACGTTTGCAACGTGGCGTTGTCGCGGAGCGTGATCGTTGCCGTTTGTTCGAACAAGCCGGAAATCGATTCGACGACGTGGATGATGCCGGCGGTGTGGTCGCGGCTGATGGTGAGCGTTGCGCTGCCAACTTCGGTCGAGCCGGTCAGCAGACGATAGCGCAAAGTCTCCGGCTTGAGTGTAGCGGCATGAAATTGTGCCTGTGCGGCAGGCAAGGCGGCCCACCACAGCGTGAGAAAGGCCAAAATTTCCTTCATGGCTTGATCTCTTCCTCCATAAAGAGTGCAACGAAGATGTTTAAATTTTGCAACGAAAAGAGAACTGCAACGAAAAGAGCTTTTTAATATTTCATACATGCAACAACTGCAAATTGCGAATTTGATGCTTGCTCTCTTTCGGCGAAATCCTATTGAAAACTCTTGGGGGATTTTGCTTTTTCTCTTTGCTGGCTCCTTTTCTTTTTATCTTTTTTTTCTTACTCGTGCCTGAGCGCCTCGATCGGGTGCAACTTGGCGGCTTTACGCGCCGGGAAAATGCCGAAGAAGAGGCCGACGCCTGCCGACATGAAAACGGCGATGAACACCCAGCCAATGGGCAGGACGAATGGAAAACCCAGCAATTTTGCAATGGCAATCGCGAAGCCGATTCCAACGAAAAGCCCCAATAAGCCGCCAATGCCGGAAAGCGTGGCGGCTTCGATCAAAAATTGCCAGGTAATCTGGCCGCGGGTGGCGCCGATGGCTTTGCGCACGCCGATCTCGGCGGTGCGTTCCGTTACGGAAACCAGCATGATGACCATCACGCCGATGCCGCCAACCATGAGGGCAATGGAAGAGAGCACCACCAAGGCCATCGCGACTTTGTCGGTGATGCTTTTGGTAAACTCGATCACCGCTTCGGAAGTAATGATCGCAAAATCATCCGGCTGGCCAATCGGAACTTTGCGGCGCATGCGCATGAGCGACCGCATGCTTTCGCGCACCTCTTCTATATAGCGTTCGCTCTCGACGACGACGTGAAGCTCCGGGCCTTGGCGCCGCCAGAGAAAGTCGCGCTCAAAAGCCGTATAGGGAATCGCCATAAAATTGTCAGCGAAGCCGCCAAAAATAGTTTTGCGTTTGCCAAACACGCCGACGACTTCATACTCTTTGCCGTCGATGCGAATCAGCTTGCCGACGGGGTCCTCGTACGGAAAAAGCGATTGTGCAGCCTTGTCGCCGAGCACGGTCACGTTGCGGCGATGCTCTTCCTCGAACTGGGTGAAGTACCGGCCTTCTCCAACGTTGATGTTCTGCACGTGCAGAAACGGTTGGTTCGTTCCGGCAACGTGAATGAGCTGAGACTTGCGGTCTTTATATTTGACCACGGTGCCGCGGCCATACTCGATCATGACGCCGCGCACGTTCGGCAGCGTCGCCAAGGCAAATGCGTCATCGGTGGTAAAGTTTTTGCGTTTCTCCCATTCCTTGTGCCCCTCGCCGGCCAGAAAATTCACTTTTTGCAAAGACAAAATCGGCGTGTCTTCACCGGTAATCGAGGCCGCAATAAATTTTTCCAAACCGGACAGTGTGGCGACCATGCCCATCAAACTGGCGACACCGATCATCACGCCGAGAATCACCAAACCGGAACGCAGACGATTGCTGCGCAGGGTGATCAACGCCTCGCGCATGGCTTCATAAACCTGCGCGCGAATTTTTTCCCAGGATTGGGCTTGAGGCTTTTTCATTTGTCAATCAATTCCATTGCGTTGGATATTTTGCTTGATTTTTGAACAGAAATCGTATATATTGGATTATGAAAATTCACGTTGAAACGATAAAAGAATTTGGCAGCGTTCTTGTTCGTTTAGGCGAAGCAGCTATTATTGGTGGAGTGGCAACTTGGTTCGTCAAAGAGTTTAATCATTGGATTTCTTCAATCAGTATTGTGGGTGGTGCAGCTCTCGTTTGTTTAGGTTTATTTTTTAGTAACCAGTCACATTTAAAGAAAGAACAAAAGAAAGAGGAAGATGAGCATGAACAACTTGCCACCTGAGGTCGGATATCTCATAGCTCTGGGCACGATTTTTTTGTTTGCCCTTATTGGCAGTATCATCATCAATCGTTCTTTGAAGCAGCAGAAGAAATAACGCGGCTGAAAGGAGCGAGCATCATGTCAGCGGCAGCGATTGGACTCGTAATGACCGTGGTGGCGCTTTTATGTTTTGCCTTTATTGGCGTCATCATCATCAATCATTCCCTGAAGCAAGAGGAAAAACGAAAAGCGGCTTTTTTCCAAAAATTTTGGGGCGACAAATAATAACCGTATCCTTCCTCGATTGGCAACAATCCCACCTCTGAGCAAAAAATTAGCTTGGTCGTTGTTTTTTATCGTTGTTATCTTTTTTTTCTTTTTTGCCTCATTCATATCTCAAAGCCTCCACCGGATCCAGCTTCGCGGCTTTGCGCGCCGGATAAACCCCGAAGAACAAGCCGACAATAAACGCAATGATCAATGCCACGATGATCGACCAGAGCGCGATGCGATAAGGCAGCGGCGAGAAGGCGGCGACGAGATAAGCCGCCATGAAGCCGAGTGCGATGCCGATAATTCCGCCGATGGTCGTCAACGTGATCGATTCGATGACGAACTGCATGGCGATATCGCGCCGCTTGGCGCCGATCGCCTTGCGTATGCCGATTTCGCGCGTGCGTTCGGTGACGGCGACGAGCATGACGTTCATGATGATAATGCCGCCGACGACCAGGGTAATGCTCACGATCCCGAGCAATGAGCCAAAAATCGCGCGGCTGACGGTTTCCCACAACGAGAGCAGTTGTTCCGAAGCCGTGATATAAAAATCGTCATCTTCCGACGGCCTCAGTTTATGGCGAATGCGCAAAATTTGCCGGGCTTCCTCCTGCGCGGGCTTGAACGTTTCCATACTTGCGGTGCGCACCGGTATCGAAAGCGAGCGCCAGCGCGAGCCGAAATGCTTCAAATGCGTGGTGACGGGAATGAACGCAAAAATATTCTGATTGGAGCCGAGAATCGAGGGTTTCTTCTCGCACACCCCCACCACCGTGTAATGCCGTCCGGCGATTTTTACGGTTTGTTGCAAGGGGTCGGTGTCCGGAAAGAGGCTGTTGGCCATGTCCCAACCGATTACGCAAATCTCGCGGCGCTGTTGGATATCGATGCGGCTCAGATGCCTGCCGCTCGACAGCGGAAACTCGCCGATGGCGGCATATTCTTCGGTGCGGCCGCGAATGTCGACCTCCTCGACGAAGCGCCGGCCGTTGTTGACGCGCTCGTTGCGGCTAATGCTGGCGTCGGTAAATTCGGCCAGCGTCATCTCCTCGCGCAACGCCTCGAGATCCTCCAAGGTGAGCCTCGGATTCTTGAGCGACTTGAGAAATTTGTCAAAGTCGGTCAGAATCTCCCACTCGTTCACCCGGCTGATGGTGAAGACGTTACTGCCTTGCGAAGCGATTTTGTCCTTGACATAAAAATCCATGCCGTCGACGATCGACACCACGGCGATGATTGACATGATCGAAATGACCACGCAGAGAATGGTCAACGCCGAACGCAGCTTATTGGCCCACAAAGCGCGCAAAGCGATGGCGAAGCTTTCCCAGATTTGTTGCATGGCTGGTTGCTGGCTGCTGGTTGCTCGTTGCTGGTGACTGGTTGCTGGTTAACTGATCACTGATAACTGGTCACTAATCTTTCTTAGCTTTCTTCTCGATCTTCACCGCGTCATCGTTGCGCAAGCGGCGGAGGGCGCTGAACGGGCCCGTGACGACTTCGTCATTGGGCTGCAAACCGGAAGTTACTTCAAAGAAGCGATCACCGGCGATGCCGGTTTTCACTTCGGAAAATTGCACCGTTCCGTCTTTAATGACAAAGGCGCCTTGGATTTCTTTTTCCTTCGTCGTATCAGCCGCGGCCTCGCCATTGGTAAACTTGCCTTTGCGCTCTTTCGGGTTCAGAGGCTTGAGTTCGGAAGGCTTGCGCAAGGTCAAAGCTTGAATCGGCACGGCGATGGCCTTTTCGCGGTAACCGGTGGTGATTTCGGCCTTGCAGGACAGGCCGGGCCGCACGTTGGGAATCTCTTCTATAAGCTGCACGATGACTTCAAAACTCGTCGCTTGCTGCTGTCCCATGCCGGATGCCGTGCTCAAGATTGGGCTATGCCCAACTTTGGTAACCTTCCCTTTGAATGAGCTATCTGGATAAGCATCCACCTTGACAGCGGTTTCCTGTCCAACTTGCACATTGACGATATCGGTTTCATCCACTTCGATTTCGGCTTCGATGATCGAAAGGTCTGCCACGGTCAACAACACCGTTGCCGGGTTATTGAAGGCGCCGACAAAAACGTTTTCGCCCTCTTCGATATTGCGCTTGGTGACGATGCCGGCAATGTCGGAATGAACATTGACTTTATCGAGCTCGTGGCGGGCGCTCGCCAGCATGGCTTGCAGCCGTTGGATATCTTGTTCCGCGGCTTGCGCTGACAGTTTTTGAACATTGAAATTGGTGCGCGCTTTTTGCAGAAGCTCTTCGGAGGTCAAGTTCTTTTTGAAGAGCGATTCCTGGCGCTCGAGCTCGATTTGCGCTTGTTGCAAATTGGCTTTCACGAGATCCAAGTTTGCCTTTGCCGAGGCGATGCTGGCTTCGATCTGCCGGACACTCGCTTCGGCCGGGGTCGGGTCGATTTGCATGAGAAACTGGCCTTTGTCGACGAGATCGCCCTCGTCCACCGCCATTTTCACCACTTTGCCGTTGGTGCTGGCGCTGATATCCACGGAAACTTTGGCGCGGATTTTTCCGGAAGCCGAGACGAGGGCGCGCAGCTCGCGCTCTTCAACTTTTTGGGATTCGACCGCGGTCGCCTTTTTGCGGCTCATGCTCAAGTTGGCAATCACCATGATCGCAATAACCGCTGCCACGCCGATGCCAATCCAAATTTTTTTCTTTTTGCTCATAATTCTCTCGCGTGTAGGTTCAAAGGTTTGGCGTTTCAGTATCGTAATTTTTTACGTGAGAACGAGCAGAAAGATGCAGGGCAAGCCGATTTTAGCTATCCTTAAATTGATGTGCCGCCAAGCACATGCGCCATCACGCGCTTCCCATACTGCTCTCGCACGGATTTGTTCATCCGATAATCGGTTCCTCGCACGTTCTTCCGGCAATTCGGCGCGCCGCAATTGCAGTGTAACACAAAATTCTCGGCGGTTTCGCTCGTCGCATAATCGTAGGTAATTTCCTCGCCTTTTTTGATATCTCGCCGCGCCACCATAAGCGCATCGTCGACGAACCAGGTGTTGGGATCGCAACTGTGGTTCATGTAATCCGCCGGGTCGGTGACAACGCCGCTTTCCGGGCCGTGATACCAGCCGTCGCCGACTTGATAGGCATAGCGCCAAAATTTCTCCTGCTTCTCCAGCGGCCAGCTTTTGATCGTGTCAATGTGATAACGTGCTTCGGTCGGGTCGCGGCGCCAAGTGTTTTCGCCGGCTTTGATGTCGGCGCTGGCAAATAATCCCTTGCCTTGAATGCCGCTGTTTTTGACGACGATGGCAGGATGCAACATAATGGGTATCCTCGTTTACTTTGGCCTTTTAAAGCGTTGGTTGGTTCGCCCGTTAGCCAGTTTGCCTGTTGATATTAACTCGACAATGTTAAGTTGATTTTTGGAAATTCATAAACTCACCCACCTGCCCCCTCTCTTAAGAAGAGAGGGGGAGATTATTGGGTGAAAACAAAGAAGTTTGAGTCTAAAGTGACCCTGAAAACCCCCTTCTCTTTCCAAGAGAAGGGGGTAGGGGGATGAGTTCAAAGGCCACCAACCACAAAGTCGCTTCTTTTTTA
>JAKEEU010000188.1 GCA_022616415.1 Candidatus Zhuqueibacterota bacterium
AGATGTTCTGATTTATTGTAAGCGTGTGACCTCGGCACCACAAAATAGAGGACACACGTCCACTATTTCGGATGCCGTTCCAGTTTGTGAATAATTCAGGATTAGCGTGATTTATCGGTTCATTAGCTTTATCTGTGCCTGCCCATCCCGTCCACGGTTTTCCGCGTCCGTCCATTCCCTCCGCGGTTCATAGCACCACCCGAAACCTTGTCCCCTTTCCCGACTCACTTTCCACTTCGATACTGCCGCCGTGCTCTTCGACGATGCGCTTCACCATCACCAGCCCCAAGCCGGAGCCTTCACGTTTGGTGGTGAAGTTCGGTTCGAAAAGATGCTGCCACACCTCGGGTGTAAGGCCGGGGCCGTTGTCGGCGATTTCGAGAATAGCCCGCTCATCTTGATGTCGAGTCACAATCTGAACTTCACAACGTTTGTTCGGTGGCGTGGCCTCAAGCGCGTTCTTGAGCAAATTGTTGAGCAAGCGCTTGATTTGCTCGCGATCGATGGGTCGCAGCGCCAACTCCGGATCGAGAGCGAGATGAATTTTTAAGCGATCCGTGTTGCTGGCTTCGTGCAAGCGTGCCGTCACCTGCACCACTTCATTCAGATTGCCGGGCACCAGCTCGGCGCGCGGCAATCGTGCAAATTCGGAAAACTCCTCGGCGAGGCGCCGTAGCCCGGCCAGTTCTTCATCGATGCTTTGAAAGGATTCTCCGGCGGTCTTTTGAAAATCAGCATTAGTGGCGGCGTTTTTATCATCACCGCTCGGCAAGCGCTGCCGCAGGCGATACAATGCCAATTGCAGCGTCGTCAGCGGATTTTTGATCTCGTGCGAAACCTGCCGCGCCACCTCGCGCCACGCCGCCAACCGTTCGCTGGTGATTAATTTTTCCCGCTGGTGCGCAAGTCTTCGATCATTTGGTTGAACGAATCCACCAGCACGCCAATCTCGTCGCGAGCCGGAATATCGGCGCGCGCGTGCAAATTCCCGCCGGCGACTTCGCCCATCGTCGCCGTCAGCCCCTCGATGGGCCGGCTGAGATTTTGCGAAAAGCGGCGTGCCACATAAACGGAAAAGCCGCTCAAGAACAGAATTGAAAGCGCCGCAGCGCTCCACAATACCTTGTCCTGCAACAATCTTTCTTTCATCAGCGCCAGTGTATTGTAAACGCGCGCCGCTTCCGCCAGCTCGTTCTTGGCCGTAAGCAGAGCGGCCTCCACCGGAAAGCTGATCACGGCCATTTCTGCAATTTGCTTGGAAGACATCTGTAAAAGCGAATCGGTTTTCCCATTTTCGTCGGCCTGATGATTGGCAGAATGCCGCGGCAGCCAAACCCGGCAATGCGTGGGCGCCGCGGTCGAATCGCCGGCGTCGCTGTTTTGAACTTGATGCATCTCGCTGCCGGTTTGGCCCCAAACTTCCTGGATGCGATCGACGCCAAAACCCAGGCCGCGTTGCCGGGCGGCCGTATTGGCGCCAACCACGGAAACAAGCTGTGCCCGGACACTATCACGCCTCCAAATAAGGCAAAAATCGATTTGCCATTTCGCCAACAGCTCCGGCGTTAAAACGTCTTCTCGGGTGGCGCTTTCAAACAAGTGCGCGCGCCCCTCCAATTGCTGCTTGACGGCTTCAAGCCCCAGGCGCAATGATTTTTCTATTTTCGGCACCAGCAGAATTTCCATGCTGCTGGTGTACAACGAGCTGACGAGAAAAATCAGCGGCACGGCCGGAACCAACGCAAAGAGCAAAAACAGGATGGTGAGCCGCACTTGAAAGTGTCCCGACTTTTCTTTTTTGTTTTTTATAAATGGAAAATCGGGACGCCACCACAGATAGCTCAAATAACCGGCGAGGATGATCAGCGTGCCCGCAAACCAGAGGAAAAAAATTTCCATCGGGGATTTCAGTTTGCTTGGAGCATGAAATTGCTATGGCGTTAAAGCTGAAATCCAACGGATAAAAGCGGCCAACGGATTCACTGTTATACTCGTGAGCTTTTTATTTCCATCCGTTGGCAGCTTTTATCCGTTGGGCATTATTTATAATTGCTTCATCACCCCACCAGCCGTTTGCGCTTGAGCAAATATTGCATCAGCGCCCGGTCAAAATCCGTGGCCGTATCCATTAGCGTGTAATCGATCTGATTTTCCCGGCACTGGCGCTTGAACCAAGCGAGATATTCGTCGATCTCTTTTTGCACCGCGGCGCGCAGGTGGTGCGGCTGCGTCGGCAATTGCGTGCCGGACTCGACGTCTTGAAAGATGGCATCGTCGCGGAAGTCGAAGCGGTAGTCGAGCGGATCGAGGATTTGGAAAACCAGCACCTCGTGCTTGCGATGCCGGAAATGCTTCAAGCCCGCCAGCATTTGGGCCGGCTCGGTGTCCAAATCACGCGGCAAAAAATCCGAGAGCACGATGATGAGGCCGCGGCGCTTGATCTGTTCCGCAATTTGGTGCAGCGACGTGGTCCAATTCGCCGCGCCGGCGGGCTTGGCGTTCTCCAGCTCGCCGAGCAGCGGCGTGAGATAGCTTTGCACCGAGCGCGGCGGCAAATAGCGGGAGATGCGCTCGTTGAACAGCATCAACCCCACCGCGTCGCGCTGGTGGATCATCAAATAGCTCAAGGCCGCGGCGAGATAGCTGGCGTAATCGAACTTGCTGACTTTGCCGGCGTCGGCGATTCCCATCGAGGCCGATTGATCGACGAGTATATAACATTTGAGATTGGTTTCTTCTTCAAACTGTTTCACGTAAAAGCGGTCGGTTTTGCCGTAGACTTTCCAATCGACGTGGCGAATCTCGTCGCCGGGCATGTATTGCCGGTGCTCGGCAAATTCCACGCTGAAGCCGTGATACGGGCTGCGGTGCAAGCCGGTGATAAAGCCTTCGACGACCAGGCGCGCGCGCAGATTCATGTTGGCGAGACGCGAGATCGTGGCGGGGTGGAGGTATTTGCGATAGAGGGGTTCGGTGGACATAGCAGAATGTAATCAAATTCCAGTTGCACAGTTCAAAAAAAAGTGTTACCTTATTGTGTAATTTTTCATTCTTTTTAGGGAGACAAGTGATGAACCTCAGTCTACAAGAGATTCTCGACGATTTGCACGCCGCTGAGCGTGAGTTGCAAAATTATGAAAAAAAATATCACTTGCGCTCAGAAACTTTCTACGATTACTTTCTCGCCGGGGTGATCGACGACGAAGGCAATGCCGATTTTCAGGCCTGGGCCGGCATAATCGAAATAAAGCGTGATCTTGAGCGCCGATATAAACAATTCTTTTTGCTGCAAACGCCATTTCCGGAAAATATCAAATCGTTGATTGCCAATGGTGTGGTCGCTGGATAAGTATGAGACCTACATCTATTCTATCCGGGATCTTTCTCCACATATTCAAGCCAGCAATTTGGTTTTGATCCGTCGAGGAAAATCCTGGGCTGAGGTGATGGGGAAAATTTTATTCGCCTCTGATATCACTCTCGAAGTACGGGAAATTTTATACTTTACTTCATCTGGATTCATTCAGCGGTACAGTTATACTGTCAAAAAGGGGGCGGATATCTTATATTGGTACGACCCGCAACCCCACCCCAACAATCCGGAACTTCAATCCACTCACCCGCATCACAAGCACATTCCGCCTGATATCAAACACCACAGAATTCCCGCTCCCGAGCTTTCATTTGAAGAGCCTAATCTGACGTTCTTGATACGCGAAATCGAGAGCCAATACTTTTCATCTCAATCGTAAAATGCGACGAAGCGGCGGAGTGCTTATGTGCTCGTCACGCCGCTCTCGATGCGGACGACGCGTTTTCTCGGCGAGGGCCGCGATTCGAACAAAGAATAGTTGTGTGTGGCCATCAACACCGCGGTGCCGCGGGCATTGATCTTTTCGAGCAAGTCCATGATGCCTTTCGTCGTCACCGGATCGAGGTTTCCGGTCGGTTCATCGGCCAGCAAAATGAGCGGGTCGTTCACCAAGGCGCGTGCGATTGCCACACGCTGTTGCTCACCGCCGGAAAGCTCGTTTGGCATTTTGTAGCGCTTGTAGCTGAGGCCGACGTTCGCCAAAGCCCGCAGCACTTTACGTTTGATGTCTTTCCTTTTGGCGCCGGTCACTTGCAGCGTGAACGCGACGTTGTCGTAGACGCTGCGGTCTTCGAGCAATTTGAAATCTTGAAAAATGATGCCGAGCTGACGGCGCAGATATGGAATCTCTTTTGGAGCAATCTTATTGGAGTTGAAGCGGCCGACCACGACCTGTCCATCCGAAGGGGGTTCGGCCATGTAAATCAGCCGCAACACCGTGCTCTTGCCGGCGCCGCTGGGTCCAACGAGAAAAACAAATTCGCCGGCGCGAACCGTCAAATTCACGCCTTTGAGCCCATCGCCGCCGCGATAACGCAAGTGTACATTCGTCAAACGGACAACATTCATATGCAGACCAAAGGGCCGTTATAAACGGATTCAGACAAAAACCGCCAACATTTTCAGAGCCGTTTCAGCACGAAATGGACACGGTCGGATTTTTCCGTGCCGGGACGGCGCGACATGCCGTCAAAACATCCGGCCATCACCCATTGCTCAGGATCGATCATCGCTTCGATCTCGCGCAATGAATAAATGTGCTGCACGTGTCGCTCGTACATGCTCGGGCCGCCGGCAATTTCATTGGTGATGAAAAATTCGTTGATTTGTATTTTTCGGTACGGCTTGAAAGTAGCGCGCCGCACGTAAGAGATCTCGAGATAATCGTCTCTCTCGTAATAGTTGAGAAAATTCCTGCGGCAATTGCGCTCCGTGCAGATATCGAAAATGAACAAACCGCCCCGGCGCACGGCATGCGCCACGCGATCCAGCGTTTGGCGCGCGGCCTTTGGCTCCAGACAATAATTAAAGCTGTCGTAAAGACAAATCACCGCATCGACCGGCTCGGCCACGCCCAGCGTTTGCATATCGCCGCGCCAGACGCGATTTTTGGCGAAGGGCGCCAGCGCCTCTGCCGCTTGCCGCGCCATATAAAATGAGTAATCCACGCCGAAAACGTTGTAACCGCTTTTGGCCAGCTCGACCAGCGTTTTTCCGGTGCCGCACGCCAGCTCGAGAACGCTTGCCACCGCCCGCTCGCCGGCCAGCGCGAACAAATCGATGACGTATCGCGCCCAGCGCGGGTAATTGACGTGGCGCATGAGATGATCGTAAAAATACGCCACCTTGCTGTATGCCGGAACGTGCCTAATTTTCTGCGAGAAGATCCGCGGCAAGCCGTATCGCTTCCACCATGCTGGCGGCGTCGGCGAGGTTTTTTCCGGCAATGTCGAAAGCTGTGCCATGATCGGGTGAAGTTCGAATAACCGGCAGTCCGGCGGTGTAATTGACGGCGCGTCCGAAGCCGAACATTTTCAGGGGAATCAATCCCTGGTCGTGATACATTGCGAGATAAGCCTCGAACCGTTTTTGCTTGTACTGTCCAAAAAGTGCGTCCGCGGAAAAAGGGCCGTCGGCAGCAATTCCTTCGGCGCGTGCAAGCCGAATGGCCGGCGCGATGATCGTTTTCTCCTCCTCACCCAATAAGCCGCCTTCGCCGGCGTGAGGATTCAATGCCGTTACCGCAATGCGCGGCGCGGCGAGGCGAAAGCGCGCCGACAAATCTCGGTGCAAAACGCGTAAGCGGCGCAGGACCAAATCCGTTGAAAGCGCTGCAGCCACTTGCCGCAGCGGCAAATGCGTGGTTACCAACGCCACGCGAAAATCTTCCGCCACGAGCATCATCGCAAAATCACGTGCGCCCAGGCCCTCCGCAAGTAATTCGGTTTGACCGGGATAGCGATAGCCGGCGAGGTGCAAGGCATGCTTATTCACCGGCGCGGTGACGATGGCTTGCACCTTTTCTTCTTGTGCCAACGCGACCGCACGCCTCAATGCGGCGCCGGCAATTTTGCCAGCCTGAGATGATAGCGCACCGATTTGAACCGGCGCGGGTTCTCCGCTCTCATCAAACAGAACCACCGGCTCGTCCGCCGGCCACGCCTCCCAATCGGAAATTCGCGGCAGCGGTAGAGTCAAACGCAAATGTTTTTGCCAAAATTCCATCACCGCGGCCGGGCCGATGATCGCTACTCTGAAAGGACGCGGAGAATCAAAAATTCGGGTTAGCGTCTTCAGCGTCACTTCCGGGCCGATGCCGTTCATATCGCCGATGGTTATGGCGATGGTTTTAGCCGGTTGGTCGCTCACACCTTAAATTGTTATATAAAAAAGTCAAACCCCGATTATCCTTATTCCCAATGCTACCCATAGTAATTAATAATTTCAATTTGTGCCGCTTCTGTGTTGTCTGCGACAAAATATAATGCAAAATCGGGGTCATGCGAATTTTTTGCAGCAACGCAGATGTTACAATATAGCGGGTGAGCCGCGAAAATGCAAGAGATTTACTGAAGGAAAACACGGATAAAATTCGTTGACTTTCATGGCGCGAGAAGCTAAATTAAAGCAACGCAGACAAAAACACAAGAGCAAAAATGGAGACTACTCCCATGACAACAACCTTAAAAGATTTGCCAACCCGCGAGCAACGCGAGGAGTTGAGCAAGAAAGCCCGCGCGTTCTACGAGCCTTTGCGTGAACAACTCGAAAAGGAGCATTGGGGAGAGTACATCACCATTCACCCTGGAAATGGTGATTATGCCGTTTCACCCAATCATTGGGAGGCCGTAAAAGCAATGCACGCCAAGTATCCCGACATTTTGTTTTATACGATAAGAATTGGCTATCGCGCCTTCGCCCATCGTCGGCACTCGTCTGCTGCAAGGCTGCATTATGAACATGGACTTATTTAAAATACATTGGTGATCGACAAGCCAACCGCATAACCCTGACGAGCCGAAACCAAAAAGTTTTAAAACCAATGTCCCCAATGGATAGATGAATCCACGGAAAAGTTTTTACAGTTGGGTTCATCTATCCGTTGGCGATAAAGTCGGAGACTTTTTGAACTGTCACGAAACCCCTATGAATACTGCTTGAAATGACACTCATCAAAAAAATCTTTGTTTTTTTTGCACAAATTTGACTACCCAGAAACAAAATATGGCCTTCATCTCTTACATCCCCGAGTCCGAAGCCTCAGACGAGCTGCGCCAACTCTACGATCGCTACCGTGAGCCCCGAGGCGGTGTGGACAACATCATCCGCATTCACAGCCGCAATCCCAAGTCGATGGTGGGGCATTACGAGTTTTATCGTCACTTGATGCGCGGGCCATCGCCGCTGACGCGCATTCAGCGCGAGATGATTGCCGTGGTGGTTTCGGCGGCGAATCACTGCCATTATTGAATACGCCATCATGGAGCGGGACTCCACCAGTTAACCAAAGATGACAAACTCGTTGCCGCATTGATTGCCGATTATCAACAGGCAGAAATCTCCACGGCCGATCGCGCCATGCTCGATTACGCCGTGAAGCTGACGCGCGAGCCGGCGGCTATCACGCAAGCCGATGTCGATGCTTTGCGGCACGTGGGATTTTCCGATGCCGCCATTCTTGACATTTGCCAGGTCACGGCATATTATGCATTCGTCAACCGTCTCGCCGACGGCCTCGGCGTGGAATTGGAAGATTACTGGAATGAGCAGCAAGGATGATGAGCCAGTCCCAAACTAAAAATCGCCCAACGGATTTTATTTCGCCATTCGTTGGTAATAAAAATCTTCAGAAATTTTCTCCGGGGATAGCCGCGCCGTGATTCCTCTTCCCGCTCAACTCACGATACTTTTCTTTGCCGGCGCGATTTCCGGTTTCATCAATATTCTCGCCGGTGGTGGCTCACTTTTAACGCTGCCGGTTCTCATTTTTCTCGGCTTGCCGGCGGCCACCGCGAACGGCACGAACCGCATTTCCATTCTGATTCAGAGCCTGGCCGGCGTGGCGGGATTTCACCAGCTCAATGTTTTTCCCTGGCGTGCCGGTTTGCTTGCCGCCATTCCGGCACTTACTGGCGCGATTATCGGCGCCAACTTAGCCATCGATATTTCGGACACCCTTTTCAAGCAAATTCTTGCCGGTCTCATGATCGGTATGCTCATTTTGATCTTTATAGATCCGGGCAGGCGCATACGCGAAAGCCGCAAACCCATGACGCCCTGGCGTCGCGTCTTTTTCGCGATCGGATTTTTCGGCGTAGGGTTGTTCGGCGGGTTCATTCAAGCCGGCGTCGGTTTTCTGATTATCAGTTTGATGCTGCTCGCCGGATTCGATCTGGTGGCGACGAACGCCGTGAAGGTTTTAGTGACCGTGATCTTTACCATTGCGGCGTTGGCCGTTTTTATTCTGCACGGCGAAATGAATTATCTCCTCGGCGTCAGTTTGGGCGCCGGCAGTGCGGTGGGCGGTTGGCTGGCCACCCGCTTCGCCGTGAGAAAAGGGCACGCCTGGATTCGCGCGTTTGTTATAATCATGGTCGTCATTTTTGCCGCTAAACTGTTGGTGGATTCCCTGTTTTCAAAATAGCCAATTTGACGTGACATGAAAAAGTATTGGTTCGTCGTGGTTGCATGCCTGACTCTCGGACTGGCACCCTTCTTTCCCGAGCCGCACGTTGTCGGGAAAATTCGTTGGATTCTCGGCGGCGCCAAAGACATGGCGGCGATCGATTGGTGGGACACGTTTCAACATGGGTTGCCCTGGCTCGTTCTGATTTATTTCATCGTGCGAGATCTTCTCGCCAAGCGCCGAGGGCAGAGCGCATAGCGTCTTCCGTTCTATGCCATCCGTTCTATTGGCAATGCACTTCCCCTCTTGCTTTTCCTGCAAAAATTCCGCATATTATTTTAATGATAAGAATGAGTTCGATATGGAGATAGCTATGGCACAAGAGGAGTCGTATCATCCGGAAGCTTGGCTGCATTTTGTCGATGCCGAGCCGGGCATATCGGATGATCAGGCAGGAAATTCATTTCTCGTCGACGAACGCGAGCAAGAAGCGCTCGATGCTTACTCGCGTCTCGTCGTTGCCGCCGTTGAAAAAGTCGGACCGGCCGTCGTCCAGGTCGAAGTGAAGCGCAGTGTTCGCGTGCGCGGTCGCCAGCGTGAAGAGGCTCAAGGCGCCGGTTCCGGCGTTATTTTTACGCCGGACGGTTTTTTGGTCACCAATAGCCACGTCGCCCATGGCGCCGATCGCATTCTGGTCACGCTCAGCGACGGCCGCAGTTTTAACGGCCAGCTCGTCGGCGATGATCCGCACACGGATGTGGCCGTCGTGCGCATTCAAGGCAGCGATTTGCCGATGGCGCAATTCGGCGAATCCGCTAAATTGCGTCCGGGGCAGCTCGTGGTGGCCATCGGCAATCCACTCGGGTTTCAAGCCACAGTGACTGCCGGCGTCATCAGCGCGCTTGGGCGCTCGTTGCGCAGCGAGAGCGGGCGCTTGATTGAGAACATCATTCAAACCGACGCCGCGCTCAACCCCGGCAACTCCGGTGGGCCGCTGGTCAACAGCCGCGGCGAAGTGATTGGCATCAACACCGCCATGATCCGGCCGGCGCAGGGAATCTGTCTGGCGATTCCGAGCGACACGGTGAAATGGGTGGTGGCGCGGCTCATTCGAGATGGCCGCATCGTGAGAGGCTTTCTCGGCTTGCAAGGCCAGGATCGGCCGATTCCGCGGTACCTGGTGCGGTTTCACGAGCTGCCGGTGAATCGCGGCATCATGGTCATGGCCGTTGAACCGGACAGCCCCGCTGAACGCGCCGGTTTAGCCAAAGGCGATATCATCATCGCATTGAACAACACACCGGTTGGTGGAGTGGATCGTTTGCACCGCCTGCTCAGCGATGATTTGATCGACCGCGAGGTGCCGCTCACGATTTTGCGTGATCAGGAAAAAACCGTCCTGACGGTGCGCCCGGTCATGGAAAGTAACCCAGTCGGCCCGACTGGGATGAAGTAAAATTAAACTATGACGAAGCTCAGCGTCAATTTAAACAAAGTCGCGCTGCTCAGAAACACACGCACCATCGGCATTCCGAGCGTGACGAAGGCGGCGCAAATTTGCCTCAGCGCCGGCGCGCACGGCATCACCGTACACCCGCGTCCGGATCAACGGCACATCCGGCCAGCGGACGTCTATGAGCTTGCCGAGATGCTGACGGTTGAGTTCAACATCGAAGGCAATCCCTATTTCTCTGAGTTCATGGAGATCGTCCGCAAAGTGAAGCCAACGCAGTGTACGCTGGTGCCGGATGCTGCCAACGTTTTTACTTCCGATCATGGCTGGAATCTTACCGAACACAGCCAACGTCTTGCGCCAATCATCCAAGAATTGAAAGAACTTGGGATTCGTATCAGCCTTTTCATGGATCCCGATTTGGCGCCGATCGAACGCGCCAAAGAGATTGGCGCCGATCGCATTGAATTATACACCGAGCCTTACGCGACGGCTTTCCGCAATCAAACTGATGTGGAAGCCGTATGGCAACAATTTGCCCGTGCCGCGAAGCAAGCGCAAGAAATCGGCTTGGGCGTGAACGCCGGACATGATCTGAATTTGCAGAACCTCGCCAAGTTTTGCGCGATTCCCGGCATACTCGAAGTGTCCATCGGACACGCGCTCATCGCGGAGGCGTTGGAGATGGGGTTGTCTGCTACGGTAAAAGCGTATTTGAAGATCTTGGCGCAAGCATAAAAGCAGCAGCAAATTACGCCTTTGTTGGTGAAAGTCAGCAAGGAGTTTAAAAACCATAACCAACAGCGAATGAAAGCTGCCAACGGATAAATCCATTTTTATCATCTGTTGGCCGCTTTTATCCGTTGGGCAATTTTTTGAATTATAGAGTTGCTCTAAAGGAAAATTATGTTTCGTTTTCGCCGCAAAAAAATTCCCCGCATCGCGCTTTTGCGCCTCGACGGCATCATTGAAGAAAGTGACGAAGATTCGCTGCCGCGCCGTGTGTCCATGGCGTTGGAAGATGTGGAGCACATCAAGGCCAAAGCGTTGGTCATGCGGGTCAATTCGCCCGGCGGTACCGTCGGCGCCACGCAGGAGATTTACGATGCGATTTGGAAATTTCGCACGCAAACCAAAATGCCGATCATCGCCTCGATGGGCGACGTCGCCGCTTCCGGCGGCGTTTACGTGGCCATGGCCGCCGAGCGCGTGTTGGCGAATGCCGGCACTGTGACCGGCTCGATCGGCGTCATCATCCGCTCGCGCAATCTCAGCCAACTATTCAGCAAAGTGGGTGTAACTGCCGAGGTGGTGAAATCTGGCGAGTTCAAAGACACGCCCGCGCCGTATCGCGGCATGACCGAGTCGGAGCGCGGCATGTTGCAGGAAATGATCAACGACACCTACGAGCAATTCATCGAGGCCATCATGCGCGGCCGCAATCTCGCTCCAGCGAAAGTCCGCCAATTTGCCGACGGCCGGGTGATGACCGGCCGGCAAGCTCTGCTCTGCGGCCTCGTCGACGAGCTTGGCGGTTTCGACCGCGCGATAGAAGTCGCCAAGCAAATGGCTCACATTTCTGTAGAGCCGGATGTCATCGAAGTCGGCCGCGTAAAGCCCAAACTCTGGGAGCGCGTTACGCGCCGCTTCATCGGCGGCTTCGGTATCCATTCTGAGTTCAGCACTCGGTGGGATGGGATTCCGCTGTATTTGATGCCGAGGTTTTGAGATGCTAACACGCCAACAAGCCGAACAAATTCTCGACGAAATTCTGGCAACACGCTCGGAAATGGACGACGCGGAGTGCAAATCCGGCGTGGGCAACGCCTTCCAGCATGCTCTGTGCGCCATGAGCAATCGCCACGACCGCAACGGCGGTGTGGTCTTCGTTGGTATAGATGAAAATTTTCAGACCATCGGCTTGGCCGATGTCGAAGCCGTTCAAAAAGAAATTGCAGACTGGGCTTCAGATTTATTCAACGTACCGCTGCGGGTGGTGCCGGAAGTTTTAGGGCGCGGAGGCCGTCCTATTTTAGCCGTCATTGTGCCGCCCTGTCCTCCTGGATATCGCCCTTGCCACTTCAAGCGGCGCGGGCCTTATGACGGCTCGTGGGTTCGTGTCGGCAACTCAACACGGTTGATGACGACGGATGAAGTGCGTCGCGAAATCACCGCCGACGAAATTGCGCGCGGCACCGTGCCGCCGTTCGACATGACGCCATATTTGCAAGCGCCGTTGACCGTTCTCGACAATGGTCTGATCGACTCTTATATCGAGCAAGTCAAAAAAATTCGCCCGGCCTCACAGATCGAACGGTTATCGCGCGAAGAAGTTTTGCGCAGCATCCGCGCCATCACCGAATATGGCAAGCAATGGTATCCAACCCCTGCTGGCTTATTATTCTTTTGCCGCGAGCCACAACGCTACTTGCCACAATCCCCGGTTGAATTTCTGCACCTTTGGGGACCGGAATTAACGAGCCTCGGGCCCGATGGTTCGCGGTGGCGTATGAATCGAGAGGTTATCGGTACGCTCCCTCAAATCATCGTTGAAGTAGAAGCCCTGTTGCTCGAGCGAATTGCGACGCGCGGCATCATCAACGGTTTCCGCCGCCATGACGAGCCGGAATATCCGCGCTTTGCCATGCGTGAATCAATTGTCAATGCCGTAGCGCATCGCGACTACACCATGCGCGGCTCTCGCATTCAAGTGCGCTTATTTCCCGACCGTATTGAAATTCATACGCCTGGAGGACTTCCGTCACCGGTAACAGTTGATAATATCGAAGACGAACAATCGACACGGAATGAAGCCATCGTGAATCTGCTGCAAGATTTTGGTTTCATGGAAAAACGTGGTTATGGTTTTAATGGCATTGTTGCAACCATGCGCGAAGCTGGACTCTCGCCGCCGCTGGTGCGTGATAATGGGGCTTCGTTTGATCTCTGTTTGAAGAGCCACGTTTTGATGTCGCCGGAAACCCTGCAATGGCTGCACCAATTCGATGGCCTTGATCTGTCGCCGCAAGAAAGGCTGGCGCTGGCATACCTGCGTGTTAATGAGCGGCTCTACAACCGCGATTATGTGCGTTTGACTGGTTGCACCAGCGTCGAAGCAACGCAAGATCTGCGGCGAATGGTGGACAAGGGCGCGTTGGTTATGCAAAGCACGAGGGGCGGGGCTTACTATGTTTTATCCCAAAAAATTCATCCTCCGCAATCCAATCTTTTTGATGCGGCTTTAACCGATGAAGATCGCATTATTTTATTAGCTAAAGAGCGTGGCCGTATTGGAAGAGATGACGTGATCGCTGCTTTACAGTGCGATGCGAAAACTGCCACCAATATATTAAAACGGCTGACGCGGCAAGGAGTCCTAAAGCAGCATGGAAAAAAAAAGGGCGTTCGTTACTCTATCCCAGCCCAGTCGTAAATTCCAAGATAATCGCCATAATCGCCAAGATAATCGCCATAATCGCCAAGATAATCGCCACAACTAAAGTCATTGTTATTTTTATAGTTGTTTTAAGAAGTTGTCGTAAAAGGCATAGAAATTTATTTGGAGTTTATTTTTTAATGATTCGGATGATGACATGGCAAACACCAACAACGGCGCTAATCTTGGTTTCGATGCTAAACTGTGGGCGGCGACGGATGCGTTGTGCAACAACATGAACGACCGTGACCAAATCATCAAAGCCATCGCCGAAGCTAAAGCTGAAATTGTGCGTTTAAAGCAGGCACGTGCGCGAACCGCTGCCGAGTTGGCAAAGTTGCGCGCCACGCTTGCCAGTGTTGATGATGCCACCCAAAACATGACGGAAGCACAATTCAACAAATACGCCTCGCCTGAAGAAAAAGTCCATCTCTTCGCCGATCTCTTTCGCGGCCGCGATGATGTATTTGCGCGCTTGTGGGAAAACAGGAAAACCGGCAAAAAAGGCTACAGTCCGGTTTGCGAATATGAATGGCAACCCGGCATTTGCACGAAACCCGAAAAGAAATGCACCAACTGCAAATACGTTTCACTGAGCCACGAAGTGCTTCGCGCCCATCTCGAAGGGCAGCACATTATTGGCGTCTA
Source organism: Candidatus Zhuqueibacterota bacterium (assembly GCA_022616415.1). Classification (GTDB taxonomy): domain Bacteria; phylum Zhuqueibacterota; class Zhuqueibacteria; order Zhuqueibacterales; family Zhuqueibacteraceae; genus Zhuqueibacter. The sequence goes on from JAKEEU010000188.1 coordinate 14,036, forward strand.
TCCTCTTCGTAAAGATGAAACCTGTTATTTTCTCGCGGTTGATTTGGACAAAGCTAACTGGCAGGAGGATGCGGCGGCCTTTCTCGAAGTTTGCAAATTGATGAACGTTCCAGCGGCACTGGAAAGGTCGCGATCAGGCAATGGCGGACACGTGTGGATTTTCTTTTCAGAGCCGGTTCCGGCTTATCTCACCCGCAACATGGGATCGTATCTGCTTACCGAAACCATGTCCCGGCATCATCAGCTCAGCATGACAAGTTACGACCGGCTGTTTCCGAATCAAGACACCATGCCCAAAGGCGGTTTCGGCAATCTTATCGCGCTGCCGCTGCAAAAGCAAGCGCGAAAATTTGGCAACACGGAATTCTTGGATGAGCAGTTTTTGCCTCATCCGGATCAATGGGCTTATTTGGCCTCGATTAGGAAGATGAATTTGAGCGAAGTCCAAGCGCTTGCCAATGAAGCCGCGAAAAATCACCGCATCACCGGCGTTGCTTTCAGCTCGCCAGAGGAAGATAACAAGCCGTGGCTTCCCCGACGCGCTCATAAAAATTTACTGCTCACGCTTCGTGGCCAACTTCCACCTCAAATTCGCGTGACCCTTGCTGATCGGCTTTACGTTGAAAAAGCCGGTCTACCTTCATCTCTCCTCGCCGAGATCAAAAGGTTGGCCTCGTTTCAAAATCCAAAATTTTATGAAGCGCAACGCATGCGACGCTCCACGTTTCAGATTCCTCGCATCATCTCATGCGCCGAAGAGTTTCCACAGCATCTGGCGATTCCACGCGGGTGTTGGGAGATGCTTCACACATTGTTGGAACCGTTTGACGTTGTGATTGAGACGACTGATGAACGAGTTGACGGGGAATCACTCGAAGCCGCATTTTACGGGAATTTAACTGGAGCGCAGGAAAATGCTGTTGGCAAGCTTTTGCAGCATGACATGGGAATATTCGTGGCTCCACCCGGCATTGGCAAAACCGTGGTAGGAATTTATCTCATCGCGCAACGGAAGCGCTCGACTTTGATTTTGGTGCATCGCCAGCCGCTGTTGGAGCAATGGCAAACCCAGTTGGCCGAGTTTCTGAATCTCCAGTCCGAAGAAATCGGCGTCGTCGCCGGCGGCAAGAATACGCGTACCGGCAAAATCGACGTCGCCATGCTGCAAAGCTTGGTTCGAGAAAACGAGGTTGAGCAATGGGTCGGTGAGTATGGTTATGTTATCGTTGACGAATGCCATCACGTTCCGGCTTTCTCTTTCGAGCAGGTTTTGAAAAATGTGTGCGCGCGATACGTGACCGGCCTGACGGCGACGCCATATCGCCGCGACGGCCACCATCCGATCATTGCCATGCAATGCGGGCCGGTGCGCTGCCGGATTGATTCGCATGATACGAGCTTGCGGTTGTTCAAGCGCCGGCTGATATGCCGGGAAACCGGATTCGTTTTGCCCGATCATCAAGACGCGCCGCATCACGAAATTCTGCACGCCCTCGTGCTAAACGAAAATCGCAATCAATTGATCGTTAATGATGTTATCCAAGTCTTGCAAGAGAAACGTTTTCCCCTCATTCTGACCGAGCGCCGTGAGCACCTCGAATTGTTGCACGGCATGTTGGAAAAAGTAACGGGCAACCTCATTGTCTTGCACGGCGGCAAGAGCGCCAAAGATCGCAATGCCATCATGCAACAGCTTAAAGAAATTCCGGAAACCGAAGGCCGCGTGATTCTCGCTACCGGCGCTTATATCGGCGAAGGCTTTGACGACCGCCGGCTGGACACGCTGTTTCTCGCCATGCCGATTTCATTCAAAGGAAAAATGGAGCAATATGCCGGGCGAATTTTGCGGCCGCATCCGGGAAAAGAGGAAGTGCGAATTTATGATTACGTGGATAGCCAAGTGCCGATGCTGGCGCGGATGTTCAAAAAGCGGCTGAAAGCATATCGGGCGATGAAGTACGAAGGAGATGAAATAGCGAAACTGAAAAAACACCCCTTGGCTAAAGCTGATTTGTCGCAACTGCAGTTAAAAATGGTGGCGTGAGAATATAGGCATGAAATGACACACGATGAACTTCTTGAGCTGATCGCCGACGGCCAACAGCTTCAAAGCGAGCTGGACGACGTCGAAGTCAAATCGGCGCGTGGCGGCACACCGCAAAGATTATATGAGCCATTGTCGGCGTTTGCCAATCGCACCGGCGGCGGCGTGATCTTATTCGGCTTGGATGAGAGCCACAACTTCGAGATCGTCGGCGTTGGAAACGCGCATCGGTTGCAGGAGGAAATCAGTCACCTCGCAAATGCCGATATGGAGCCGGCTTTGCGCCCCGAATTCACCGTTGAAGAAATCGAAGGCAAGACGGTAGTGGCCGTGGAAGTATTTGAGCTCGCTGCCGCGTTGAGGCCTTGTTTCTACAGACCGGCTGGCTTGCAGAGAGGCTCATACATCCGCGTGGGCAATACGAATCGCCTGATGACCGATTATGAAATTTTCGGCTACGTCAGCGCTCGCACGCAACCGACCTTCGATGAAGAGCCTATCCGCGATGCCACCATCGAAAATCTGGATCGCCTGAAGCTCGAAGATTATCTGACGCAATTAAAAAGGACACGCCCGTATGCCACCTATTTGAACCTGCCATTCGAGCAAGTATTGTCGCAACTGCATGTCGTTCGCGAAGTGGACGGCGTATTGCGCCCGACATTGGCGGGACTGTTGATGTTCGGTAAGTATCCGCAAGAATTCGAGATTCAAATGGTCATCACGTTCTTGCAATACTTCGGCACGACCGAGACGGAAGCAACGCCGCGCGGCGAGCGGTTTTTGGATAATCGCAAATTTGAGGGAACGATTCCGGAGATCGTAGATAGCGCCGTCAACCAAGTGCTGGCCAATATCCGCAAGAGCAGTTTGATCGAGGGTGTGTTTCGTCAGGACATTCCCGAGTATCCTGAACGCGCCGTGCGCGAGGCCATCGTCAATGCCATCGCGCATCGCGATTACAGCCATTTTGTGCGCGGCAGCTATATCCAGATTCGCCTATTTGCTGATCGTCTGGAAATTCAAAGCCCGGGCGGCCTGTATGGAAACGTGACGGAGGATACCATTGAAAATGAGCAATCCACTCGTAATCGTTTGTTGATGCGCATGATGGAAGATTTGCATCTGGTCGAGAATCGTGGCAGCGGCATTCGGTCGATGCTCGAGGCCATGCGGCAAGCTAATCTGGAGCCGCCGCGCTTTCAGGACAGGCGCTCGTCTTTCTGGGTCACCTTCCGTAACCACACGCTGATGAGCCCCCCGGCAATTGCATGGCTGAATCAGTTTGCCGGCTTGCCACTCAACGATCACCAACGTCTGGCGCTCGTTTATCTGCGGCATAACGAGCAGATGACCAATAGCGATTACCAACGTCTCAATCACGTGGACTCAGTCACGGCGAATCGCGAACTTCGTGGGCTGGTCCAAGCCGATTTGACCAAACAGCACAGCACGCGACGATGGGCTTATTACACCCTGAATCTCCCTGCCGAGGAAAAAGTGACGCCTCCATCTCTGAGCAATGAAGAGAAAATTTTGGCGTATGTGCGGGAGCATGGTTCAATTAGCAATTCTGAGTGTCGTGATTTGCTCCGTGTGGGCATGCAGCGTGCTTCGCATTTGCTTAAGAAGATGCAAGGAAATGGTTTGTTAAAGCGCGAAGGAGGACGGCGTTGGGCTCGCTATGTCCTTCCCTGAATTCTATTAGCATTCCATTAGCACCCCCCCTGCTAATAGAATGCTAATAAACTAGGTGTTTTTATAAGTTAAAAGAAAACAAAGTAGTTTGGCATGCGTTTTTTCCAAAGTTTGGAAAGCATTTTTGCTATGCTTTTTTTAAATACGGTACGCAATCTATCAAACTTGAAACATAGGTTGCTCTATTTAAAATCTATTTATAACCTGAATTATTCACAAACTGGAACGGCATCCGAAATAGTGGACGTGTGTCCTCTATTTTGTGGTGCCGAGGTCACACGCTTACAATAAATCAGAAC
>JAKEEU010000189.1 GCA_022616415.1 Candidatus Zhuqueibacterota bacterium
CATGCTATCCTCCGATTTTTGTGGTTTATCAGAAGATAGCAAATTATGTATGTAATGTCAAGTATTTTAACTAAACATACTTAAAAATGTCCAAACTCCAGAGCCGCCTTTAGGCGGCTTGCACTTTTTAGCTGCGGGATTGATCCCGCAGAGAGACGCCATGACCTCATCTATTAAGAAAGCCACATTTTTGCAACTGGCCTTCATGATTTACGGCGCGGTGTGCGCCGGCGCGTTCGGTTTGGAAGATATGATCTCGAGCGCCGGCCCCGGCATCGCCATCATCACGCTCGCGATCATGCCTTTTTTGTTCAGCATTCCGGTTTCATTTGCGGTCGGCGAGCTTACCACCATGCTGCCGGTCGAGGGTGGCCAATATCGCTGGTCGCGCATGGCCTTCGGGGATTTTTTAGGTTTTCAAGCCGGCTGGTGGGCGTGGATGACCGGCGTGGTGACGAATGGCATTTTTGCCGTGCTCTTTGCAGATTACGTTGAATATTGGCTGCCGGCGATCAAAGATTATCACCTCGCCGCGCTCCTGCAACAATGGGCGCCAACATTTGCCCTGCCATTCCTTGCACAAAATCTTTTCGAGAACATCAGTGTGCATTGGCTGATCTGTCTCGGACTGATTTGGTTCATGCACTTTCTCAACATCCGCGGCATTCAAGTCGTCGGCAACACCGCCATCCTGCTCAGCATCATATTATTGATTCCATTTGTAGTCATGCTCGTGCTCGGCGTCGCCAAATGGCAGCACAGTCCCTTTGCGCCGCTGCTTGCATCCGGCAAAAATCTCGTAAGCGGATTTGGCAGCGCCTTGACGGTCGCGATCTGGCTTTATTCCGGATACGACAAACTCTCCGCCGCCGCTGAAGAAGTTGAGAATCCAAAACGCGTTTTCCCTCCCGCGCTTTTTTTCGCCGCCACGCTTTCCATGCTGAGTTATGTTTTGCCCACCGTTGCCGGATTAGCGGCGTTGGGCAATTGGCAGGAATGGGCAGGCGCATATTTCTCCATTGCAGCAGCGAGCATTGGCGGCGCCTGGCTCGGCCATGCGATGACCTTTGGCGCGTTGTGCAGCAATGCTTTGCTGCTCAATGTCACGATGCTCGCAGCCTCGCGCTATCCATTGACTTTGGCGGAAGATGGTTTTCTCCCACGCTTCCTTGCGAAACTGCATCCGCGCTTTGGCACGCCGGCGAAATCGTTGTTTTGGGGCAGCATTACTTACAGCTTGCTCGCGCTGTTCGATTTCACGCAGCTCACCATTATCTATTCGTGGTTTCTGATGTCAAGCTATATTTTGCTGTATGCGAATGTATGGGCGATGCGACGCACTCACGCAGAGATGCAACGGCCTTTCAAAATTCCTTTTGGCAAACCGGGCCTGTTTCTCGCCATGCTGCCGACGTGTGTCATGGCGCTGGTGGCTATTGGGAGCACAGTTTTTGAAGATGGCGCATTCAGCCGCCGACAGTTCGTGATCGGCACGCTGTCGTTGCTCTCCGGGCCGGTGGTTTATGGGATGGTGATTTGGTTGAAAAGACAAGCTTGGGCGGGGAAGTATTTTGCAAAGTGAGCTCTCGTCAAGCTCGTCGCTTTGTGGCGACACGCTTACGACGAAGGCGTTTCGTTCGACGAAAGCATTTTCATTGTTTAGTTGTTTTTGCGGGGTGATTTTCGCCCGTCCGTGTGCAAATTTTGACGTTCGGGCGTACGATGGCCGCCTCATCATGTGGTGAGTTCTGTCGCC
>JAKEEU010000190.1 GCA_022616415.1 Candidatus Zhuqueibacterota bacterium
CAAATTCCGGCTCCTCATCAACTGCATTGATCCGATAGAACCGGCAAATTCTGTGCGCGACAACATCAAGGTTGTCGGACGGCTCAATCCAATGGCGCTTCAAAATCTCTCTGATAGGGAATTTTGAATAGAGACTAGCCCGCCTAGATACGGCGTCGTCAGCGGGCTTTGCCTTTGTCAGTCTGTATACATTGTCCATATTCATCCAATACAGCGCGTCGTCATCGCCAAATGCCTTGGCGAGTCCTAGAGCCGTTTCAGGCGTGATTTGCTTCTTTCCGGCGACAAGCTCATTCACGAATTGCAATGGGCGACCCATGATCTGCGCGAAGTCGTTCTGGGTCCAGCCGCGCGCCTCCAGTTCATCCCGGATAAACTCACCCGGCGGAAAGACTTCTGCTGGCGTCCTCACCATGGCGCTATTCCCTCAGTGGTAATCGACTATTTCTATGATCAGCATTGTGTCAATCACACTTTCACCCTTAGGGTGATTTTATATTGACAATCCTAGCACGAATAGGCACATGGAACGGAGGTGCAAGCTCCATCCTTTTCCCCGGCGCCTAATCAGCGCCGGTCTGATCCCCCTCGGGGAGGGATTTGTTGAGGCCATTGGCGTTTAATCGCCAGTGGCCTCGTCTTTTCCCGCCCGCCAAATCCACAGAGACGCTCCAGGAGTAGTGGATAACTCTCTAGGCCACATCCTTAGCGCCAGCGCCCCGCTTGGACGTCAGCGGCCTCCCCTGTCCGCGCGATTCCATCAAGGATCGTCCCGCGCCCCGGATATTTTCTCGCACCCAGCATGAGTCCCAGGTGGATATTCGCTTGGAAAATACCAGCCGCCGTTGCGGTCGCTTGGCGGCTCTCTCCCATGTTCCTTCGTGTGATAAACCCGCCAAGCGTCCCACTGCGGGGTGTCGCGTTTGACGAATACGAGCGGAGGAATATTTTGGTTTGGCTGGCCGTGCCCATTAGGGGCGCCAGGCAGCTCATCGTCGTAGCAGCCCTTGTTAAGCCAGACGTCTGGAGCTTTTACGTATTGCTTTTCGGTTGATCGCATGGCGGTTGCGTAACGATTTGCGGCACTCAAAATATGCGATTTATCGATCCCGTTTTTGATTGCGTTTTCGTATTTTTGCATCGCACTTTTCTTATTAATTCGCTTCGGAAATGCGTTCCAAAATTCATCAAACGCAACGGAAACGCCTCGCGCGCGCGGCATTCTGGTAGAAGGCTTACCGATAAGAGGTTGTTTTTCGTCCCCTTCTTCCTCTACTTCTTCCCTATCTTTAGAAGAAAGAGAAGAAAGAAATATATCCCCCAAACCCCCTTTTACGGACGGATTTTGAGCCTCATTTTGCGTTTTTTGCGTTTTTTGCGGCTCATTTTGCTGTTGTATAATTGCCACACTTTGCGTTTTTTGAGCCTCAAAATCCGCAACAAAATCCGCAAAAATACTCAAAACTTCCGCAATTACTGATTTTGGAAGCAATGAAATGCGGCGCAGGATTTCTGGATTGATGCTCATCAGAAGCATGCTTTCTCAACGGCCCAATCGATTATTTGGTCCGCGCAACCACACGGATCGCGCCAAATCTCTGATCCTGTAAATCTATAAACCGTGTATCCATAATCCTGAAATTTTCTGTCACGCACCCGATCTTTAGCCGCCTGTGCTTTTGTCCTCTCATGGAAGTCATGTCCGTCACACTCAACAATTAGAAAAGCGCGCGGTCCGTCGCCGCAAGGAGTACTGATTAAGAAATCTACACACCATCCGTCAAGTTGCTTTTGGCTTTCCACAGTCAGACAGAGACAAAATGGAGTGTGCCGGAATTCTTCTCTAGAAAAATCAGCATCAACCCCGCGCATCGGCATTTCAATTGCCCCATGCTCATGGCACCCAATCTGTATCTCAGCCCTTAGCGCGGCAAAAAGAATACGCTCTATAGGGGTATCTCCCCGGCCGCCGCAATCATAACCAAAATCAGAAACTCTCTCCAATACATTACGCATCGCGCGCCGTTTGATTTTACGAAGCGGCTCCTCCGTGCCATCAATGTTTTCGAGAAAGTCCTCGGCACTCATGACTTCGCCTTGCTCCAGTCAGCGCGTTTTGGTTGTTCACCGCGCGCGGTCAAGCCGGCCTCTATATCAAGGCGGAGCTTGCAATCTTGGGGGGAGTGTGCGATTGGTTTTGTGGCCACTGGATATTTGCCTATCCTATGCGCAAGAGGCACCGGCCGGACTTACATCCCGCCGGTGCTTCGCCTTTTACAGCAAGCCTCCCCGGAAATCAATTCACAACATCAGCCCGCTTTGACAGATTGGCACGCGAGGTGGTTCGCTCATTTTACGTCCTCCGATTCTTGGCCGCGTCTAGACGATACTATTTGCCAGTAATTGTCCTTTTTTCGTAATTCGAGGGGGAGTTGAGACTTCTTCAACTCGACTTCGGGTTCGGTTCCGTGCTCTACAAGGCGCGCCACCTCATCGAGAGAGATCAGCGAGCGGCCTCCGATCTTTACGAGCTTGATCTTTTTTGCCCTTACAAGGCGATAAATCGTTGGGGGCGAGATACCGAGCGCGCTGGCAGCGGCGGAAATACCGTACATAAGAGGCCCGAGAACAGGCTTCGGTTGTTTCATTGGAAGGCCTTCTATCTTGAGTGAGAAGCCATCCTATCAACACCCTGCCTTATCTGTCAATCACACGAAATCGTGATCTCGCCGGAAACAATCGACAGCTTTCCGCGTAAGACTAAGCGGTCGACGGCGCGGACCGGCATCTCCGCGAGCGTGTCAGGCCGCGAAAATGCCGGTGCCGGATCACTTGATAAGTTTTGCGTCCAACGCCGCCGTGACCAGCTTTTGGATTGTCTTAGAGACGCTCCACTCATGGGCCGCAGCAATCGCCAACACCCGCCTCGCGTCTGACGCTGACAGCCTTGTGGAATATGTGAACATCTGTGATGCCACCAGGTCGTCTTCTTGCACCTTCTCTAGCATAACTTTAAATCCTCGTTAACGTGCGCCGCGACGTGCGCGCACTAAAGGATTCCTAACACGCCCGCTAGGAAATTGCAAGCAAATATTTTCTCTTGCAATCCATTTAAATATGTGTTTTGACCGACGCATCAAGCGCTAATAGAGGTGAAAATGCGTAAATATCTCATTCCTGCCGCGATCCTTGCCGCGGGCCTCGCCCTTGGCGGCTGCGCGGCGCGCCCAGAAGTTATAGCGGCCCGGCTGGCCGGATATGACGCCACATGCCGCGCCATGGGCTTTCAGCCTGGGGCGGATAATTATAAGCTGTGCCGGTTAACGGTGTTCCAGACGGAGGAGAACCGCAGAGCCAGGATCGACGCGGAGCGAACCGCCGCTGCCTGGCGCTATCTGCAAGGCATCGGCGAGCTTGGAAGCGCTTCGAATCCGCTAAACGTGCGCGTGACAGGGTATTGACGGCTATGGAATCCGAGGCCGAAAAAGATGGCGGTAACCCCTTTAAGTCTTCAGCGCGCGTTGCAGGACCTTTTCGATTTCCGCGCTGTTCTCACGGCAAGCAGATACAAATTGTCGCAGCGAATCTAAGTGCGACAGGAGGCGCGCAACCTCGGCGCGGCGGGGCGGGCCATGGCGCAGAGCTGCGTCCACCTCTTCAATCTGGC
>JAKEEU010000191.1 GCA_022616415.1 Candidatus Zhuqueibacterota bacterium
ACGATGAGCACGATGCAAACGGTTATGCCGCTGAGTGTAACCACGCCGCTCAACGGGATGTACTCGTTCGCCAATTCATCGGATGCACGAAGAAATTGAGTCAGCCATGCCGAAAGAACTGTGGCGTGAAAGAGAATGGCGAAGGGCAGCGAAAAGGCGAGGCTTCGATGCTTGACCGTTACCGGCAGCGCGGCAAAAAATCGTTCGCGGCGTTCTTGGATGCCAAAATGATAAACCGCCGCCATCAGGAAAAAAGACGGCACGCCGAATAATTGAAACATGCCGGCAGGATCAAAAACAAAAGCAACCCACATTCCGATGGTGGCGAGATACGCAGTCACGAGATAGACTCGATTATAGCTCAACTCTGCTTCTATAATTTTCCACATATTTTTCTCCGCAATAAATCGAAGCCAGCCCTTTCGAGCCATCAAGCGAGATACGATTTCCGCCTTGTGAATAAAACGGTGCTCCAGTATGCCAGCAAGAGCGCCAAGACATTCAATGCAATCGCGCCGGAAGGCATGGCTAGTTGGCGCGTAAGAAATCCCATGAGTCTCGCAAAAGTTCCGAAGTACTGTAGTGTGGCCATCGCCGCTACCACAGCAAGCATCCCCGCATAGACGCTTCTTTTATACAGCTTCGTATCAAAAAAACCGAGATGAGTATGAATGATAAACATCACGATCAGACTCAAAATAAATCCGTTCAGCGAAAGCAACCCCCACACGGTTCTCGCGCTGATGTGATCATAACCGATGATCAAGAAGACAATCCACAGGATGACCATTCCGGCGTGACATAAGCCGACATACATCAAATCCATCATTGGAACTGTTCGCTGCAACACCGGCAAGGAAGTGTAAAGCCGGGATCTTTTTTCTTTGTCAATCTGACTGCCCAAGATTCCCATAAAAATAAAATAGTTGATCGTCGTGTGCGAGGCGAATCCGAAGACATCCATAAAATCCCACAACAAGACGGCGATGAGAACGATCGTCGCGATTAAATACGAAAGCAT
>JAKEEU010000192.1 GCA_022616415.1 Candidatus Zhuqueibacterota bacterium
AGTATTCCGGCGAGTACGAGGATAGAGATTACCAGCGCCAGCAACGCCAAAATCGCGCTCGCTAGCCTCCTGGCCTCCGCGTGCTTGCCTTCGGCCAAGAGGCCGGCGTAAACGGGAATCATCGAGGCCGACAGCGCGCCTTCGCCGAAAAGATTCTGGAGGAAATTCGGAATGCGAAAAGCCGCCTTGAAAGCATCGGCTGCATCGGAGTTTCCAAAGTAATGCGCAAACACCCGGTCGCGGATAAGCCCCGCGATGCGGCTTAGGAAAATCCCAGAGGCGACAAGGATTGCCCAGCGTGCTGTGGGGACACTCCCGGGCGGTTTAGACGTGCGCGATGGAATGGTGTTGCTCCAGGTAAGCATCAACGGCGGCGCCGAGCGTGGGGTGAAAAATATTGGTGCCCAACATTTCAAACAATTCGAAACGCTTGAGCTTGTCTTTGACGGGGTCTTTCATTTCCGCAAAATGTAATTCGATATGCGATGCGCACAAGGTTTCTTGAAGATCGGCAATCACGTCGGCAGAAGTCACATCCACACTCGTGACGGGTTCGGCAGCCACAATGATGCGTTTGACAGGTGTGGGTGAATTTGCAATGGCTTCCAGAATGCGTTCCTGAAACAGCTCGGCATTAGCAAAAAATAACGGCACATCCCAGCGAAATAACACCAACCCCGGCACCAACCGCGCGTCGGGGTAGCGCTTGATATCGTGATAACCACGAATACCATCAACGCGGCCCAACACGGCGTAGTGCGGGCGCCAACCATCCCACAAAAATTCGATCACGGCGATGATAATGGCCAAACCAATGCCTGGAATGGCACCGAGTACGGCGACACCCACAAAGCAGACAATCGATAACCAAAACTCCCAGTTTTGAATGCGGTAAATGCGGCGCAAATCACTGATCTCAAAAAGCCCTATCGCTGAAGTAATCACCACGGCTGCCAGTGCGCTGGTGGGCAAGTTTTTTAAAAGATCGGGTGCCAATATCAATAACAGCGCAACGGTGATCGCACCCACCACGCCGGTGAGTTGAGTTTTTGAACCCGAGGCTTCAGCAACCGGTGTGCGCGAAGAGCTGCTGCTGATGGGAAACCCCTGAAAAAATCCGGCGGCCAGATTAGCAGCACCCAAACCGATCATTTCCTGATTGGGGTCGACATAAGTGCGCGTTTTAGCCGCGTAGGCGCGCGAAAGCACACTCGTGTCGGCAAATGAGACTAACGCGACCACGCAACCACCGGTGATGACAGTTTGAACATCGGCAAGACTAATCCATGGCAGTGTAAACGCAGGTAAACCTTGCGGCAGTGAACCCAGTACTTTGACGCCAGCCGTTTGGCCAAGGTCGAATAAACCCGCCACCACTGTAGCCCCTACCACCGCAATCAAAATACCAGGAATGCGCTGATAACGTTTGAGCAGCAAAATAACGGCTAGCGTGCCTGCGCCAATCACAAAAGTGGCGCCGTTGGTTTTTCCGTTCAAGATAGATTCGGCAATTTGCCACAAATTGCGCAGCGGTCCGTC
>JAKEEU010000193.1 GCA_022616415.1 Candidatus Zhuqueibacterota bacterium
ACACACATCGAAGCCCTCCTCGAGTTTCGCCAGCATCCGGGGAATGTCCTCCGGATCATTCTGCCCGTCGCCATCCATCGGGATGATCACCTCGCCCGAAGCAAAATCAAATCCCGCCATCATCGCCGCCGTCTGGCCAAAATTCCGCCGAAAATGCACCACTTTCACCTCCCGATGCTCCGCCGCCAGCCCGTTCAATGCCTCCTCGCTGCCGTCCGTGCTGCCATCGTTCACAAAAATGATCTCCCACGGCCTGCCGCTGCGCAGCATCACCGCCTGAACCTTCTGAAAAAGAGGCTCAAGCGACTGCCTCTCGTTGAAAACCGGAACCGTTAACGAAATCATGAATAGTGCCCCCAGCCACTCTGCCGGCCTGAAGAATTTCGCATTCCAGCAAATTTTCCACCAGAAATCAATCTCATCATGGCCTTCATTTTTTCTTGAAATATATGAAAGATCCTTTAAATAGGCGTCCGATGCTCACGTCACCTGCAAGCGAAGCGGCGGCCAAGGCCGGGGAAATGCGGCTTTCCGAGATGGAAGTCGAGGCCATTGAGATGTTCATCAATTTTCTGCGTTTGATCGGGTTGCCGAAATCCGTCGGCGAAATTTACGGCTTGCTTTTTGTTTCCTCGCGTCCGCTGGCCATGGACGAGATGATGCGGCGCCTGCAAATCAGCCTGGGCGCGGCGAGCCAGGGATTGAAGCTGCTGCGTTCGTTCGGAGCGGTGAAGGTGGTTTACATGCCGGGAGACAGGCGGGACCACTATCTGGCCGATCTGGAGTTAAGCCGGTTTGCCACCGCTTTCATCAGGGAAGAGCTGCGACCGCGCATGGAACGCGCCCTCGATCGCATCCGGCGCATGGAGCAGCTCTCCATCGGACTGGACAACAACGACCGCAAGGCGGCCAAGGTGAAAATTGACCGTCTCAAGCACTGGCTGGAGAAAGGCAATAAAATGCTTCCTTGGATTTTGAAGTTTCTCGTTCGCTGATTTTTTTTGCCGCGGCCTGCAAACGGGCCGGGGCGCGCTGTCACTGACGCAGCAAAAGACAACCACAACTAATGCCAGGGGTCTCGTTTTCACGCGGATGACCAAGGGCGGCAGCTTGCCCGGATAAGGCGGCGTTAACCCGAAAACCGTTTTTCATTTACCCCTAGAGACGCAGAGAAAGAAAGCGGGGCAAAACCGTTCCTATATTCCTTTCCTCTGTGT
>JAKEEU010000194.1 GCA_022616415.1 Candidatus Zhuqueibacterota bacterium
CGAGGCGCTTTTTGCCGAAGCAATCTCTTGATTTTCAAAGGATTGCTTCGCTGAAAAACGCTCGCAATGACGTTACAAAATAACCCGTAACGAGTATAAAAATGGATAAGTTTATCTCTCATTCCCGCCATCTCTTTCCATGGCACTTGAGCGTAATTCTGTCGTATTGCTTCCGGAACACTTTTAGTGGCCTCGCCGATGATTTCCAACTTTCGAATGACAGCACTCGAGGTTTTATCATCGAGCTTGAATTGGCCAAATTCCAGATCTTGGACGAATTTCTCAATGGCCTCCATAGCTTCCAAGATGTCTTTTAAATACAGCTTGAAGTCTCTCATAAATAAACCATCTCTTGCAAAACGTTGGCCTTGATCTCTTCTCCAAGAGCTTTTTGCGGTACAATATCAACCTTGCGATTGAGCTTTTCTTCGAGAAATAGACCAAGCCCGACGTAATCGAAAAGATCGGCGCGCTCGTCAAAATCCACCAATATATCCACATCGCTTTCTCGTTTTTCTTCGCCGCGCACAACAGAGCCGAAGAGCCCCCTCACTTCGGCTTTATATCTCTGTCGAATCTCTTGCCGCTTCTCCGCAAGGATTTTCAAAATTTCTTCTGCTTTCATCGTTTTGCTCATCTCCGTTTGCTTTGTTTGAAATCGGACATGCCTACAGCAAAGTATAGTCATTACAGCGGCAAAATGCAAATCTTTTTGCATTTTCATCTCTGTTCACTTCTTCATCACCGCCACCAAATTCCCGTCCGCCTCTTCAAACGGCGGAAACAACTTAATCTCGGCAAAGCCAAGCTGCTTGGCAAAAATTTCAAGATTGGTGGCGTTGAAAATGTGCAAGTGCTCCAGCGATTTCAACGCGCCCCAACGTTCTTTCGACTCGCGCGCTTGCGGTGCAGCGCCGTCCGGCGTTTGGGCGACGAAAAGGCCGCCGGTTTTCAAGATACGATAAATGCCGCTCATGTCGCGGCGCGGCTCTTCAAAATGCTCGATCACATCGATGGCGGAAATCACGTCAAATGTGTTATCGTGAAATTGCGTCTGTACGTCGATAAATCTTTGTGAGAAAATGTTATTCGCAAACTGTTTGAATTTTCTTTGAAACGGCATCATCAACTCCGGCACCAATTCGACGCCGTAGACGTTCCAATTATGCGCAATCGCCGCCGCGAGCAAAAAGCCTTTGTTGCAGCCGATATCGAGCCAGGTTGGCTGCGCCTGCCGATTCGAATAAAGCGAAGCGACAAAATCAAAAATCCGGTTCGCCCGCGCCATGGATTTGTCAAAATTGCGAACTTGCGTAAATCCACGATACGGCGCGACCGCCTTGCGCCGCCAAGCTTTTAACATGCCACCATCGTAAGCATGGTATAGTTTGGCCGTCGGCTGCACGTTGTCGACGTAAATTAGGCCGCAATGCGAGCAGCGTACGTAGTCATGCGAATCGACGGCGGCGTAGTGATTCACATTTTCGGCGCTGCTGCAAATGAAGCATGAACGCATTGAATATTTCCGGGAAAAGGGCAACCATACAACCAGACTTGTCTTCTAAAAACTAACAAAGTATAATGATTGCACAGGCAAAATGCAAATCTTTTTCGCAACGATTTTGCTGCGGTTGAAATATCTGTTGTGTGTTTTCAATATGGCAGGTCAGGACAGGCAGGCTCGTAGGGTATGTCCGCACCGATGAATCGGTTCCTTTCATCTGACGTCAGGTTGCGTCTGGTCTTTTCACAAACCATATTAGCCAAAATCTCGGTGCGGGTAATCCAAATGCGGATCGTCCCGTCATCGCTTCCTGAGATGAGGCTTTGGCCATCCGGGCTAAATGCCACCGAATTTACTGCCCTCTCGTGGCCACGCAGAATAATCGGCCGGGCATCTTGATGGAAAAAATCCCAAAGTCGAACGGTTTGGTCCGCGCTACCCGATGCAAGTGTCCGGCCATCGGCGTTAAAGGCCACCGATAAAACACCCGCATCATGGCCATCCAGTACGATCGGGCTCGCGTCTGGCTCATGCAAATCCCAAAGTCGGATGGTTTTGTCGGCGCTTGCGGAGGCCAGCAGACGAGAGTCCGGGCTGAATGCCACTGCATGGACGCCACTGTTGTGGTCACCGAGAGACGTGGGATCATTAGGAAATTGGCGCGAATCCCACAACAGCACACTTCCATCGCCGCGCCCCGCAGCCATCATTTCGCCGTTTGGACTGAATGCCACCGACTCAAAACCGAACTCGCGCCCATAGAAGATTTTTGGACTTTCGGTTGGCTGATACAAATCCCAAAGTCGCACGGTCCAGTCGAGACTGCCGGAAGCCAACCACTGTCCATTCGGGCTAAACGCCACAGAGAGCACGGCAGATTCGTGCCCTCGCAAAACTTTCGGTTCGGCATTGGGCGTGTTCAAATCCCATACTCGTATGGTATGATCAGCACTGCTCGATGCTAATTTCCGGCCATCCAGGCTGAACGTTACTGACTCGACCCCAAAATCATGTTCGCGCAGAATCCGATCGGATTGATCCAATCGCCATAGCCGCACTGTGGCGTCGTAACTGCCGGAGACGAGGGCACGGTCATCAGAATTGAATGCAACAGATTTGACCGGGCCGGTATGGCCGTGCAATTCAGTCGGGATCGCTGCCGGCCGGCGCAAATCCCAAAGGCGAATCGTGGCGTCGGAGCTGCCGGAGGCCAGCATGGCGCCATCCGGACTGAATGCAACGCTCCTCACCCAACCTTTGTGGCCGCGTAGAACGACGAACGCGGAGTCAGGTTGATTGATATTCCATAAGCGTATCGTTCTGTCCTCGCTCGCTGAGGCAAGTTGCTGGCCGTCCAAACTGAATGCGACCGACAAGATCCGGCCTTGGTGGCCATGCAAAATTTTTGGAACCGCATTTGGCCGTCCCAGATCAAATAGACGCATGTCCGCATCGCCGCTGCCAATGGCCAACTTCTGCCCATCCGGACTTAACGCCAAATTTTTGATCTCGCGCAAGTGTTGATAAAAAATCTTTGGCGGAGCGGTTGGATCATGCCAATCCCAGAAACATACAGTTCCATCGGCGCTGCCCGACGCCAGGATTTTTCCATCCGGAGAGAATCTTATTGCATTGATCTCACTTTTGTAGTTGAGTTGAATGCTGCCGCCATGATCGAGTTGGCCGAGGTTCCAGAGCCGAATCGTTCCGTCAGCGCTGCCCGAGGCGAGAATTTTGCCGTTCGGGCTGAACGCGACGGCTCTCACTTCATTCGTATGGCCTTGCAGGAGCATGGCCTCAAGGTTGGGTTGATCCGGATTCCAAAGCCGCACGATGCCATCCGCGCTGCCGGCCGCCAAAATTTGGCCATTCGGGCTGAACGCGACAGACCTGATGGCGCTGAATTGGCCGCGCAGAACGGCAGGGGCGCGATGGAGTTGGCGCAAATCCCACAGTCGCACCGTGCCGTCCTCGCTGCCGGAGGCGAGAAACCGGCCATTTGGACTGAACGCCACGCTCCAAACCCAATCCGCATGGCCGGCCAACACGGCGCTGAAATAACGAATGCTCAACACTTCGCGCAAGGCCGCATCGACTTGCGGCAAAGCATGAAGCTGATGCCGCTGATCGAAAAGATAAGCTTGACGCGCCAGCAATGCGCCGCGTTCGTGCTGCCCTTGGCGGATTTGGCGTGTGGCTTCGGCAACAAGTGTTTGCACGATGGAAAACCAGCGCAAGCGATCCGACTTCGATTTTTGGAAATAGGCAAATGTGGCTGCTCCCAACGCGGCGAGAAACAAAACCGCGAACGCCGTTAAAAAAAGCCGTAGCCGTTGCAATTGGCGTTGGCGCGCCACTTCCTTATCGTGCTCGGCTATGACGATGGCCGCGCGGCTGGTCCGCACCAACTCGCGCAGCGCGGCATCGTAACCGAGATCCACGGCATCCGGACAGGTGAGCCACCGTTCGGCCTCGCGCAATTCAATTTCGTCGAGCAAGCCGCCGCTGCCGCTGCCAAGGCGCATCCATTCCGTTGCCTTGGTTTCCAACCGCCGTCGCGTTTGCTCGGCCTCGCGCCGCTCCGCAAGCCAACCATTGAGGGTGGGCCAACTGTTAATGAGCACTTCGTGAGCCATGTCCACTTTCCGGCCACCTTCCCCTTCTTCGCCGCTGAGGGTGAGCAAGCGATTGTCCGTCAAGTGGCGCAAGGTCCGTTCAAACAACAGCGGATCATCGTCAGTGGAGCGGAGAGCAGCGACCGGTTGTTGGCGGCGCGTATCCGCGCGGCCCTCGCCAAATTGCACCAAGCGCAGGAAGATACGCCGGGCAATGCCGCGCTGATCTTTATGAAGTTGGGCCAGCGTGGCATCGGCTTTGATAGTGAGCGCGACGGCGAGGCCGCTCCGTGTACCCTCGCCTATATGGTCGTAAACGTAGCGAGGAATAAAACGCCGCTGTTTCTTTTCCCAGAGCAGCGCCATGGTCTCCTGCACCAAAGGCAGCACGCCGGGCTGCTCATCGGCTTCCACATCAGCGAGCAAACGCTCTAACAGTCCGATTTCGAGATAGACGCCAAGATTCTCCGCGGGTTTGGCAATGGCATCCAGCAAAGCCTCGCCAGCCAGTGGCGCGATCTCAAGCCGTTCGCTGGAGGCCACGGGCCAAAGCGCGGTGCGCATCAAATCGTTGTGGAAAAAATCGGAGCGCATGGTGAGCACGAGAAAGCAGTTTTCCACTTGGCGCAGCGCTTTGATGGCGGCAATGAAAGCGGTCTCAACCGGCTTGGGATTTTGGGTGAACAATTCCTCGAACTGGTCGATGATGAGCAGAAGATGTTTTGCCGAAAAGTTTTGCGTCAGTATTGTTTTACCAAGCGCCTCGGGATTGGAAACGCTCGCGAGAGGGATGTTCAAGGCTTGCGCGAGCGCTGACATCGGGGCGTTGCCGGGGCGCAGAGTTTTGATCAGCCACTCTCCCGGCTGTTGCTGGTGGAGGCCGGGAATGAGGCCCGCAAAGACAAGCGAGGATTTGCCAGAACCGGAAGGGCCAATGACGAAGAGATAGTTGTGATGGCGCAGCCGGCGGCGCAACATTTCGATCTCTTGCTCGCGGCCGAAGAAATGGCGCGCGTCGTGCTCGGAAAAAGGCACCATACCGGGATAAGGGCAGGGAATGCGCTCTGGCTCCGGCTCCGGTTGGTCGAGCAAGTGGCGGAGACGCGCCATCTCGTTTTCCCAATTGGCCTCGCCGGTGCAATCTAAATGAACGAGGAATTCAACGTGCAGCGGCAGCTCACAGGGTTGCAAGAGAAGAGGGATCAGGCGATCACGCCGTTCCGTAATGCTCGCGTGAGCAACAAGCTGCTCGCCGAAAATGGACCACTCGTCGTTCACAAAGGCGGGACTGAAAACCAACAAGGTGTAACGGCTGGTGGTAACGGCGCGCTCAAACTCTTCAACTATCGGCGCGCCGGGACGAAAGTCTTGCCGGGTGATGAGACGTTCAGAAGTCAAACCGAGCGCAGGCAGGAGATAGCCGCGAATCCATTCCTGGTCCGCATCGCTGCTGAGAATGAAGAGATCGTGCTTGTGCTCGGTTGGTTCGATCATGCGTGGGTTCTTTCAGGAAACTTGGAAGTCGGACTTGCACAGGAGATCATTTGAGCTTTCTAAAACATGAGCAAGTCCGACCGTTCAAGCTTTTTATTGCGCTAAAAAGCTGATTCTCACGCCGCCAACGATGATGAAGTCCCCCTTGGTCGAGGGAGTGGCTTTATCATGAAATACATAACCCATTCCACCATGCAGCCAGATATTTGATAGGATCCGCCCTCCCATCAAATTCCCGATGTTGAGCGCGCCGGGAGAAAGCGCAATCCATTGCCGGTCAAGATCTCCGCTGGCAGAAATCATGGGGAATGCCACAACTCCCGAGGCCCCGCTTTCGCCGTAATTGAATAACGTCACCCCAACGCTGCCCGTGCCTTTTGAAACCGATGAAGTGGAGTTTAAATCCACTCCGAAATTGATGTTAAAGTCTTTGTTAACGCCTGGTTTGGGAGGAATATCTTCGACCGTGGTCGTATCATACCGGAAACGCTCAAAGAATGCCGTGGCAACTCCAAGACGGCCGGGAGCTTCGTACTCAACGAAGACCGAGCCGCGGTACAAGCCCTTGTTCTTGAAGACGTCGACTTCAGCTTTCCAGAGGGAGGAGGAGTCTACCGGTTGCAGCATGAAACACTGATCCGGTTGCATGCTTAGATTCGGCTGATCTGGTTGACTAGTCGTCTGCGGTGGTTCGACTAATAGCGTAACCCCGCGAATTGGGTATTTATTAGGATTATCCAATGCCACGAAAACAGTTCTCTCCGGCCCAAGTACAGGACTTCCAACGATACTTCCCAAAACCTCCCTTGCCCCCGCTGCTAATTGTGTCGGGCTACGTTTGTACCCAAGGATTGATGCGCTTGTAATGTTCCCAAAAGTCTCAATTGTAGCATCAGTCTCAAAAGAGCCAATCATATCAGAGTTTATCTCCGGGTCTCCGGATTTAAGTCCCCAGCCAATCTGGAATGCGCAAAGGACGTTATAGTTGGCCTCCATTGCTGAAAGGAAATGAGAGGAGAAAGTTGTCAGTCCGCAAAGTGTGGAGTAGTTTTCTGTCTTGTTGGCGGCCACATTCTGCAGGCTCGAAATCGCGTGAGCATTAAGCGTAGATCCTGATGAAGGGGTGAAATCACTATTTGTAAGCTGCATGGTGTTTAACAAGTCGCCAGAATTATCCCCCGCGTGTATAAAGATAATTCCCCGGTTAAATCCCCTATTGTTAATCCCCGTATAACGGCTCCAAAGACGTTTATTAGAATCAATAGAATCAGGTTGATTCAACGCCGCAGTGTAGGTAGTTTCGATTTGTGCTGCTGACAGATTCAACGTCCCTCCGCCCGCGGCAAATTGTCCTGACGCAAGTGTGTTCCCAATCCAAAAGAAAAGCAGCCCGCAGTGATTCTCAAAGTCAGTCTGATTGGCTGATCCAAGATCTCTCCTGAGAAAATCGTTGATTGCAGTCCTGAGTTGCGCTAGAGTTTTTGTAGCGCCGGAACCGTCATAGAGAGTTTCCAACAAAATATCCTGCTGCCGGAATCCGCGGCTATTGATAAGAACATCGCGCACACGATTTGCCATACTGAGGTGATGGTTGTAATCGGGACTATGGCCAACGACAATCACGGCATATCCTGCAGGTTGGGTGGATGAAAGAGTGAAACTGGAACCTGAAGGTCCTGGCGTGCAGTTGGCAGGCGGCGGTGCAAGAAAAATTGATGCCGGGGCGGTACTCGCGTACAAAAGCTGTTTTGAGTTTTTATCCGAGCTGCCGTAAGAGTCGAGAATAACTTTTGTGGTTTCAGCCGTAGCCTCGATTTGATAGATGCCGGACGGTCCTGCTTGAAAATCGGCGCTGAATTTTCCACTGCTACTATCGGGTAAAACAGTGATGGCGTCCTTCTTGCGGTCAGGAGCAGTAACACTAATTGTGATTTTCGCGCCACGCGCATAATCTGGCGTAATCTGACCCAATACCCGTAGCGTCTTCGGATCCTTCCGATAACGGAAACTATCCTCGGCTGAAACCGTCAGGCGGAAGGGGCTGCGTTTCACCTCAAAAAAAATAGGCTCGGCAATCACCGAATCAGGACCACTGGTGGCGTTTTGCCTTTGCCAAACAGCGACGGCTTGCCACCGCCCATGTTCCGAGAAGACGTGATTGATATGGTACAAACCTTTCTCATCGCCTTTGGTTTTTAGGATGGTCTTTCTGTGACTGGGTGATATTAAATTGACCTTGATTGAAGCAGCAGGTTTTGCCGGGATAGCCCTGCCTTCCATACTTTGTGGAAGGTTCTTATCGAGCTGACCACTCGGCGGAACATCCACGACAAGCTTGGGGCTTTGCTCTGTCGCCTCGACAATATTAAGCCAGGCCTGCAAAGTAACGGTTGTATCGGCGCCGGAGGCGATTATGAAGAGCCGGTGCCTGCCGATGTGCTTCTCATTTCTGGCGCTCACTTTCAGGCGAACGAGTACCGGCGTGGTAACTTGAGTCGCTTGGTCCTTCGGAAATTGAATACTCAGGACGGGATCGGCTTCTGATTGCGCACGAAGATTTACCGGTATCGCCTTATTCCCTTTTGCAAATACCTCGACCCAATAATACGCCGTATCTCGAGCGGTGATGGTGCGGGAAAAATGGTCAATGGACAGACGTAGATCCGCCCCTTCTACACCATTTCGAAGGCAAAACAGCAGCGCGAGGCTAACCCATCTTAAACTTATTCTCATTTTACATCTCCTAGTTGAATTTACAAACCCGAATTCTATCGGTTAAAAGCATATAGATGCGACCTTCCTGCGCATTCATGCGGGCCAGGAAGCTGGCATCACGTGGACTGTCTACAAATGGAAGTTCCAGATACCTTTGCAATTTCCAATCGGCGAAGCTGTAGTAAAGCAAAAAAGCGGGATTGTCGCCGGGATCGCCCGTGCAGGCTGCCACTGCTAATACTCCCGGATGCCTATTTTGTGGATCAACAAAGCCCGTCACGCTTCTCGGCGAGAGCGGGCTTTCCATCCCAGGAATCCCAACAGATATTTCAATTGTTCCGTAACTGAGTGGATCAATTATGACGATCGTGCCTTTTGCGGTAGTTACATACAGTTTGGAATCATGCCCAACCCATAAATCTTTTGGTCTATCATTTAACTGGATTTCTTGCAGGCGTGATTCAGTGCTGATATTGAAAATCGATATGGAGTTTGAGCCTTCATTGGCACAAAACAAGCGCCTGGCATCCGGCAACACAGCCAATCGTCGGGGGTTCAGTCCGGTCCGCATATTGGTTCGTGCGGGATCGCATTTTCCCACTCTGAATTTGAAAATCGCCTGGGAATTGCCGTCAGCGATATAGACTGCGTCCCTGCTTGGGTCTGCTACCACTGCCTGGGGTTTGGCAATGGCGTCTGTTTCGCATGCAGCAATGAGAAAGCTGCCGGTCCACAAGAATACTTGAACTCGACCAAACAAGGCTGATGAGCATACATAAATATAAGCTGAATCATTTGGGGCCGTGCAGACTACAGCCATGTCGCTTGTTGGATTGTATATTCTATGAAAATCAATCTCCTCATCGTTCGCATTAAATACTCTTAGAAACCCTCCGGCCGCCACGAATTTGGTTTTCCCACAGAAGCCTATTGCCGTTGGCAACGAAAAAGAGACCGGGGCGTTAATATTAGTTTCTCCAAGGTAGTTACAATCTAAAGGCAAGGGATACGCCAGCGCCGAATCTGGCCATGAAAGATCAGACCAGGAGTTGTCCCGCATGGCGGTCACTCGATAGGTATAAAGTTTATCACCAACGATCCCTGTTGTCGTGGTTGAATCAATCCAAACCTCCCGCCGAGGAGGAGCAGGATAAATGGTATCAATCTTAGTGCTATTGAGGGCTTGCCGAAAGAGAACAAAACGATCTACATCGATTCGCTGATCACTTTCGACAGGATAAGTCGGCCACTTCCATTTGAGTGTAATCTTGCCATAATCGGTCACGGCGTCGAACTCAAAAGGATCATGTTTTTTCGAGTTCTCAGAGTCAAACGGATTGTCGTGGCCGGTGCATCCCAGCATAGCCCAAATCAACATCGCCGCCGGCGCCTGGCGCCAGCTTTGACGCGAGCACCGGCTCATCGGAATTTGCAAAACCAAGCTTCTCATCACTTCACCTCTTTCTCAAACACCGGCTTTCTGGGATTGATGAAAGCCGCATTGGTCCAAAAGCCCAGGCTGGCGACGGCGACTAGCGCGGCGGAATTTCGCAACATCTCGTTACGGTGCAGGCGGCTATAGTTATTATCCGCAGCGCGACTGGTCAACGCTTGCTCGTAGTCACTCTTACCGTTGCCAGCGGCTTGCCACATCAGCACGGCCGGAAGAATGCCCGCCACGGTTGTGCGCAGGCTCCATTTCCGCCACGCGTAAGGCACTCCTTCAAATCGCGCCTGATATCCGAAGTGTCGCGCGATGTGTACGACCGCGCTATCGGCCAGGCTTTTCAGGTCACGCGCCTGCAAGCGTTTGCTCAACACCACCCGCTCGCCGGGATTGAGCCGCAGCGAGAGATCGAGAACAAAGAGCTTGCCCTCCTTGCTCCCGCTGCCGCGAACGATATAGGACGGCAATTTGTAAAGCGCATCGATGTCGGGGGGGTCGCCGGGACGCGGCTGCCATTGGGCACTGAACGCCGCATAGCGTTTGGTGCGAATCTCCGGACAAAGCGCGATGAAACTTTCAAGATGCTCGAGAAACTGCTTCGACCATTTCGGCTGTTTTTTCGCCGGCTCGAAATCCAGCGGTGACAGCGCCAAAATTTGATTCTCTGGCGTAGGCGGATCGAGATGACAGTGGTCTTTTAAAAATTGGCGCACCTGCAACGATTGCAGCACACGATTCGTGTGGCTTTGGCCGGTCACCAGTTTTTCGGTGATAACACCGGCAACGATGCCGCGATCGTTCAATACCGGGCTGCCGGATTCGCCGCCCTGCACTGCCCTGGCGGTAATATCGAACGCGATGTTGTAATACGGATTCTGGCTAGACACAATAATCCCGCGCGTGATTTGAAGTTCAAGCTTGCCCGCGGAATAGCCGAGGGCATGCACAGGCGTACCATCGAATTGCTGCCGCTTGCTTACCGGTAGAACACGAAAATTCGAGATACTGTTGCGGTCGATATATAGAACCGCGAGATCGTCGCCTTCCCGGCGGTCGAAACAAACCTTGTTTTTGGCCACCCGAATCGTGTCGAGTGTGCCATAAGGAATAACCCAGATGTGCGGCGCCAGCCTCCATCCAACGTTTGAGTCGGCATAGGCAACTACATGGCGATTGGTGAGCAGCGCCAGTTGCGTTTTCGTCGAATCGATGATAAAGCCGGTGCCTTCGTCACCGACGCCTTTCCCTGCCGCTTGCCAGGAGACGCGAATCTTGACAACCGCTGGCAGCGCTTGCTCAAAAAGGCTTTGTTGCTCTTGCGCGCCGGCGAGGGAGGCCAAACACAAAAGCGCCAACCCAACCGCCAGCCAAACTTTAGGCTTCATGGTGAACTCCTTTGAAATATCGCCCGGTTCGTATGCGCTCCCTCAACGTAACGTACAAAATGAAAATCTGAGCCAAAACTCCAATCAACAGTCCAATCTTCGCTTCCAAATGCGAGAGCGCCGAGGATGTCTGATTCTCTAATTTTTTTCCAACACCGGCGTAGAAAGTGCTCGTTTCCCCGCGCAGCGTGGCGTTCAATCGACCGGGGCGCAAAGCGCGGAGTTTGCGCAGCTCGAAACCGCTGAGGTCATTTTGACGAATGTGAACGAGACCTTGCAATTCCGGTATCTTTTTGCCGTCCACGCTGAAAATGACACACTCCACTTCTGATGCCGTAGCATGGCCATTCGTAGCTTGTTGCGTGTCATAGAAGTTGACCTGCTCGACGCGCATGGGAAGCTCGAGCAGATCTTCGTTCACGGGATCCAGATTCAGCAAGTCATAAAAGATCAGCGCCCGGCTGCCGCAGCCATTGATTGCAGCGTTCCTTGTGTCGGCGCGCGGCCGGAATCCCAAGCAATCATGCGACAGCGCAATGGTTTGGGCGGCATGGCGAGCTTGCAACTGGTACTCCTGGATTTGAACTCGGATGGTATCGCTCAACATTGCAAGCCGCAATTGCGTTTGCCCGCCGCTTATCTCCAAGTTGAATTTGTGGTGCAATTGGCCGCGAGGCCACAGCGCGATTTCGTTGGCGCCGGTTACCGTCAAATCGGATATCTGCAGTCTCGAGCTTAAAAATACAAGCTGAGCATCCGGCCCGGGGTTCGGCGTGAAAAGCAGGTCGGTCGAGCCGATCTCCTGCACACCGGCCAATGGCATCGCCGGCCCGCATTCAATTGGCCAGAAAGCTTTTTCCACCTGAATGGAGAAAGCGTCCAACCCCCGAATGCCCAACAAAGAAATCGGCGCCGCCTTAAGCAGCGACCGGCCCGGTAATTGGGCCCTGGCAGGACGGAACGCCAATTTTTCTGTGGCAATCTCCAAATCCACCACCGCCGGTGGATGATAAAAGTGGAGCACGATGGCGGCTACAACCACGATGCCGGTGAGGAAATAAAACGCCTTCATCAAAACCAGCCGCTGGCTTGATTTGACCACGGCTTTGGCGGGCGCTGGCGGATTTTTTAGTTTTTGGGGCATGGCGTGAAAATGGGCTTATGATAAAAAGCATACGGCCTGAATAAGTCAAGCTCTCCTCCGGACTTCAAAAATATCTTGCCTTTTACAATCAACCTATAAGTTCCTTCCGGCGCAGGCTTCTCGCCGATCCGGCCATCCCATGAAATGATGAAAGGCGCGTTACCGGGATAAAACTGCTTGGGACTGATGAATACACTTTCGTTCCGATCCTCCGGTTGAATCACTTGCAAGATCGAATAAATGAGCTCGATATCCTGATTCGGCATAAACTTGAACTCGTAATGACTCAACGTGTCCGGCGTGTTGCCATTCCAAGCCACCGCCGAGATATGTTGTATACCATTGACATCCTGGCGGCCTTTGCCGACGACTGACCACGCTTCGACCCGTACTGGCTGCAAGGTCGTGTTGAGCAGACCTATGCACTGAAAAAAGCCAATAGACCATCCACTGGCGCCAGGTTTCAGCGCGTACAGCAATTTCTCTTGCCGGATTTCGACAGCAAGCGGATAGCCATCCGGAACAAAGAATTGGACAAAGCTGGTATCTTTATGCTTCGG
Organism: Candidatus Zhuqueibacterota bacterium; assembly: GCA_022616415.1. Classification (GTDB taxonomy): domain Bacteria; phylum Zhuqueibacterota; class Zhuqueibacteria; order Zhuqueibacterales; family Zhuqueibacteraceae; genus Zhuqueibacter. The sequence goes on from JAKEEU010000194.1 coordinate 12,865, forward strand.
CTGGCTGCCCTTCTTCAAGCTCGCGTGAAACGCCAAAATCTCGACATCGAGGCCGGCAACTTCCTGACGCGGCATAACCAGCTTGTACTGCCCTTTCGGGTCAACGTACAAAACCGCGTCGCCTTGCGCCTGCGCATAAGCCATTGCCGGAAGGGATATGGCGGCGATCAACATGGCGGCAAGTTTTCTCGCTTTCATAAAACCGCTGAATGTGTTAAGGCGTTATTTTCCTATTGAAAATGGGGGGCGAAGTCGCGCGTGCATGTTGTCCCCAAACGTGATTCAAGGTTGAACGCCAAGTCATCCTTAGCAAGCTCACGGCAATACAGCCAAAATCCCACTACCTCTCTAATACTATAGACAAAAAAAGCGGGTAAGTTTCACACACAATAGAAAACTTTTTTTTAATCGGATTATTCAACAACCGGGCGCTTATCGGCGTGGGAGTGGCCCTTGCAAGGCTTGCACGAGACGGTCGAGCTGGCGTTCGGCGCGGAGGGGATGAGTGAGGTAGATGGTGGTGAGCATATTCAGTCGCGCCGGCAGCCGTTCTTCATCTATCGGCGCGATCTTCACGGGCAGCAAACGATACGTCCCTTCCTGGATGCTCATCGTCTGCCCCAAAACATTTTCAAAGTTTGTCCAATTGTCTGCCAGATAATCTTCCGACAGGATAATTATTGTGCGCTTGGACTGTTTGATGCCCCGCTCGATATTTACCACTCTGGCGACGCCGGGTTCTTCGACCTCGCCAGAGATAGCAAGCCGTAAACCGGCGCTTTGCAAATGTGGCACCAGTGCTTTCCACACATAGATGGTGTCGGCGCTCTTGTCCACATAACTGATGTAAGCATCAAACCGGAAGCCGTCCTCGTCTTTCGGCACAACGCCATGTTGCCCGCCCCGGTAGAGCGCGATGGGAAAGTTGTTTTCCAGGTCGGCCTTGAAAACAGGATGCTGGTTGGGTTGGTCGCCGGTGACACGAGGTTGAAGATACTCAAAGAGATCGAAGATGCGAATGAAGCCGTCATCGCTCGCAGCGCCGCCACGCAGCCCATTCAGCAGGTGTTGGGTAAACAAACCATACTCGGCGCCGGGCAGCACATAGGAATACTCGTCACTGCGCGACGAGGCCAAAATCACGCGGCCCCGGCCGGACTTGAGCGCCTCGTAATAGTTTTCCGATAAACCGGGTTTGATCGTGGGCGCCGACAAATTTTTGGGTTGACCGATGCCGCCGGCGTGGCAACAGTCGAACACTACGACGGCTTGACAAGCTGGAATGTCGCGAAGAGCTGTGGTAAATTCAGCGCCAGAAATGGCGGTTTGCGCAACGCTGTGGTCGGAGCTATCGGTGACGTCAACGGGCAGCAAGTATTCATCCGCGTAGGCGCCGGTTTCTATGCGGCCGCCGTGGCCGGAAAAGTAAAGGAAAACCGTTGTCTCTGCATTGCTGCGTTGTGCAAGATTGGCAAGGGCTTGGCGCCAAGCTGCCAGCGTCGCTTGGCCGTCAGAAAGCAACTGTACGTTTTCCGCGTGATAGCCACAGTACAGCGGATCGATCAACAAATTGTAGATGGCCCGCGCGTCTTGCGTTTGCGGCAGCGTTCGAATGTGCCGGTAATCAGCGATGCCAATCACCAGGGCGTGAGCGTTGTCCATAATTCAATACGGAATATATTCACTCGCACTCGATCCATCGTCGTACAGATCAACCACTGCATACGCCGGCGGAAATTCCTGATACGCGCCGTCCCACCAGTTGCCGGAGACCGCGCCGTTGCACAAATATTTGACGCCAAGATACCTCACTTCATCCTGCAAATGAATGTGCCCGCTCAAACAAACCTTGACATTGGGGTGCTGCCGGAAAACGTCTTTGATCCGGCGCGCGTCGATGTGCATCCACGCGCCGGGGACTTGCCAGTTGCCGTTCTTTTCGTTGTCGCCATCGAAAAAGGAGCAGAAGCAGATGATGGGAATGTGCGAGAGCACACAAACCGGCGTAGCCGTCGGCGTTTTTTTCAAATCTTCTTGCAGCCACGCAAATTGCTCTTCATCGAGCTTCGCAACATAACCACCCTTCGCGGCGTGCGTGCTGTCGAGCACGATAAAGTGCCAGCCGGCTTGATCGAAACTGTAATAGCGCGTCGTGAGGCCAAACGCGTCCATCGCCCACTGCTTGCCGTAAAGCTGATCTTGCTTGATCAGCTTCTTCTCCATTTTCCAGCCCCACACGTCGTGGTTGCCGATGCAATGCACCACCGGCAGGGCGCATTGGTTTTTCAGCACGCTTTGCCAAATCTGCCATTGCGTTTTGGTGCGCGCCTTATCCGCTTTGAGCGCGTCCATAATTGAATCTCCGCCGTTGAAGATGATGTCAGGTTTATCGCTCAAACTTTGCGCGTGTTGCAGTGCACGCGCCATGCCCTCCGGCGCAGATTGCTCCGGCTGAACGTGAACGTCGGTGAGATGCGCGATGCGCAAGGCGCGCCGGCGATTTTGTGGGCGATTCGCAAAGGCATCGAATGGCGTAAACGCGGTTGCACCCAATGCTGCGGCACTCGTGTTGCGCAAAAAATCTCTTCGCGTCATTCCCTTTTTCATTTCAGTATTCTCCGGTTCGCATCAAGCAAAAACGCCCGAGGACAAGCTCGGGCGTTTCTCTTTTTCAACTCCAACAACGGTTAAAGGCCCTTCATCTTCGTGCCCACCACCAGAACGACAAAGCCAACCGCCACCAGCCAGAAGGAATACGTCGAAACATAAGCGATAGTGACAAATCTCCCCACGATGCCGAGCACTCCGAGGATCACCGCGATGAGCCAAAGAGTCTGAGTCGGTGCATTGAGCTTCATTTTCCTTCCTCCAACAAGATGGTGAATAAATAACTTCTGTGAGTTGATCGCACCATTCCTGGAGAAATTGAGCGCCACAGATGATTTTTTCGAGGGTGCGCTGGCGGGGGCTCAATGATCCTCAGTTGATAAAGAACTAATGATTGCTCCCAATATGTCAAAACTCCTAAAAAAATGCAAGAAGTTTTTTACATGTATTCTCAAACAGGTGAACTTTATTTACGTCTCTCCACCACGGCGTATACCATCGGAATGACCACCAACGTCAGCAGCGTGCCGATGGTCAAGCCGCCGATCACCGTCACCGCCAGGGGCGTGCGCAACTCCGCGCCTTCGCCGAAGCCGAGCGCCATCGGCAGCAAGCCGAGAATCGTCGTCAGCGTGGTCATAAAAATCGGCCGCATGCGAATCTGACCGGCTTGCTTGATGGCCTCGAGCTTTGACACGCCCTCTTTGCGCAGTTGATTAATGTAGTCGATCAACACAATGGCGTTGTTGACGACGATGCCGGCGAGCATGATGACGCCGATGAGCACGACGACGCTGATGACGGTGCGGGTCACCAGCAGTGTGATGATCACACCAATGAGGCCGAAGGGAATCGTGAACATGATGACGAACGGGTGCACGAGCGACTCGAATTGGCTGGCCATAACGAGATAAACAAGAAAGACCGCCAATCCAATCGCCAGCTTCATGCTGTCGAACGATGTCGCCATTTCGCGCTGCTGGCCGCCTATGCGGACAAGAAAATCCGGCGGCAGTTGAAGCTGGTCGATTTGTTTTTGAATATCCGCGGTGACGCTGCCGAGATCGCGGCCGGAAAGATTGGCAGTCACCAAAGCCACGCGCTCCTGATCGATGCGGCGTATCTCGCTGGGGCCGCGCTCGAGACGAACTTCCGCGATGGAAGCCAGTGGCACCGGCACGTCGCTCGCCGGATTGACGATCAGACGGCGCAGGTCATTGACGTTGCGGCGCTGCTCTTCGCTGGCGCGCACGCGAATGTCGATCTTGCGATCCTGCCGGGTGAATTCGGTTGCGACCTCGCCTTGCACTTTATTGCGCACCACACTGCCGATGCCGTTGATGTCCAAGCCCAACGCCGCCACGCGCCGGCGATTGAAAACGATTTGCACTTCCGGGTTGCCGCCTTCGGTCGAGGCCTTCACGTCTTTCAAGCCGGGAATCTCGCGCATTTGTTGCGCCAATTCCAACGAAACGCGTTCAAGCTCGGTCAGATTGTAGCCGCGAACTTCGACCTCGATCGGTGTTTTAAAACTGAAGAGGGTTGGCCGAGAAAATTTAAATTCCATGCCGGGCAAATGATTCAACTCCACGCGCAGGCGATCCATCACGCTCTGCTCGCGCTCACCGATGTTGCCGGGTTTCAATTTCACGTGAACTTGCCCGAGATTCTCGCGCTCTTCGCTGGAGGAAAATCCGGCTTGCTCCGAAGCGCCGGCAATGGTGTAAACCGTCTCGGTTTCCGGCAGTTGGCTCACCACTGCGGCCACGGCTTGCAAAGCCCTGTCCGTTGCTTCAACCGGTGAGCCGACCGGCAGCTTGGTGTCGATATAAAATTCTCCCTGGCTCATTTCCGGAACCAGCTCGGTGCCGACAAAAGAAACGCCGCCGAGCGACAGCAAGAACAAAAACAACGTCGCGGCCAGCAAGCGCCCGCGCCACGGCATGACGGCATCGATCAGCTTGGGATAACGTGATTGCAATTTTCCGAAACCGGATTCGAAGGCGCGATACACCGGCGCAAAAATGAAATTTATGCCCTGGCCGATTTTTGCGAGCAACCATCGCACCCCGCTTAGCAAAGTTGCCGCAACGTTGACGAGACCAGCGCCAATCTTCTGCCGCCATTTGCCGAAACCGGAAGCCGGTACGGTGGCATCACTTGTCGCACTCGTGGTCTCGTCGAGGCGAATCGCAATGCTCGACAGCATTGGAATCAGCGTCAGCGCCACCAGCAAAGAGGCCATCAATGAAAACGTCACGGTCAAAGCCTGGTCGTTGAAAAGCTGGCCGGCGATGCCTTCCACAAAAATGATCGGCAAAAAAACACAGACCGTGGTCAACGTCGAGGCCGTCACAGCAACGCCGACTTCGCTGGCGCCTTTGTCCGAGGCCGCAGCCGGCGACAATCCCTGCTTGCGATAGCGGTCGATCGCTTCCAGCACGACGATGGAGTTATCGACCAACATGCCGACGCCCAGCGCCAGCCCGCCGAGCGACATGATGTTGAGCGTCACGCCGGAGACGTACATCAAAAAGAAGGTGACGATGACCGAGATGGGGATGGAGAGGCTGATGATCACCGTGCTTTTGAGATTGCGCAGAAACAGCCACAGCACCAGAACGGCCAAAATGCCGCCGTAAATCGCGGTGTTCAACACTTCGTCGACGGATTGCTGAATGAATTCCGATTGGTCGGCGATGATAACCAGCTTGTCCTTGACGCCGAATTTCTCCCACTCAGCGCGGATGGCGTCCAATTTTTCTTTGACGCGGCGCGCGACCATGACGGTGTTTTGATCCGCTTCCTTGTAAATGGCGATCTCAACACTTTCCAAATTATTGACGCGAGTGATGAGGTTGCGCTCTTTGTGGCTTTTGTGGACTTTGGCCACGTCGCGCAGCACCACCGGCACGTTGTTGCGCAGGCCGACGACGATGTCGTTGATTTCGTCGACGGTTTGAAATTCATTCAGCGTGCGGACGATGAACTCGGCTTCGCCCTCTTTCAACGTGCCGCCGGTGAGGTTGACGTTCTCCTGCCCGAGGCGCGTGGTGACTTGCGTGATGGGAATGCCCAGCGAGGCCAGTTTGGCCGCATCCAGCTCGACCTGGATTTCCTCTTCGAGGCCGCCGGACACTTGTACGGCAGCGACGCCATCGAGACTTTCGAGTTCTTGTTTGATTCTTTCTTCGGCGACGAGGCGAAGCGCAATCAAGTTCTCTTCGCCGTAGAGCGCGATGCGCATGATCGGGTCGAGCGAGGGATCGAAACGCAACACGACCGGCACTTCGGCGTCGCGCGGCAGCGCCAACATGTCGAGCTTTTCGCGAATGTCGAGCGAGGCGAAATCCATGTTGGTGTTCCACTCAAATTCGATGATGACGTCGGAAACGCCGGGGCGCGAGATCGAGCTGGTGCGCACGACGCCAGAGACGACGCCGACGGACTCTTCGATGGGCTTGGAAACGAGATTTTCCACTTCGCCGGGCGCGGTGCCGGGATACCCGGTGCGGACGGTCAAAGTCGGATAAGAAATATCCGGCAAAAGATTGATGGGCAAACGATCGAAAGCCACCCAGCCGAAGATGACCGAGGCCAAAAATATCATGGTGATGGTCACGGGCCGGGCGATGGAGAATTTGACGAGTTTCATGAATTGGTTGCTGGTTTTCTGGTTGCTATATTTTCCATGATCATTGTTCCATTTTTATGGAACAATATTACAAATTTTGTTACAATTCAGGCGGTTCTCAATAGGCAAAATGATTTTGGGCAAAACTATTAAAAAAACTTTGAATTGTTTTGCCCCAAATAGTTTTGTCTTTCAATGTACCTTCCCAGAAACTACTGACCGGTCACTTTTCCATCGATATATCGAATCATAAATTTGCTGTAGTGACCGGTCAGCATTTTGATATCTTACCTCCCGCTTGCCACGGCCACCCGCTTCACCCAAATCCCGATGTCATCCAAAATCGAATAGAGAATCGGCATCAAAATCAGCGTCAGCGGCGTGGAGGTGAGCAGGCCGCCGACGACGGCGATGCCGACCGGCGCATACATGGCGGTGCGGCCTTCCTGCGGGCCCCAAATTTGGGGGAAGAGATAGGGAACCACCATCGGCGCGAGGCCGATGATCGTCGTCAGCGTCGTCATCAAAATCGGCCGCAGGCGATTGGCGCCGCCGCGAATCAGCGCTTCGCGGCGTGAGAGGCCCTGCCGGCGCAGATGATTGACGTAATCAATGAGAATGATGCCGTTGTTCACGACCAAGCCGCAAACAACGAGCAAGCCCAGCCAGCCCATATTGGAAAGCGTAGTGTTCGTTGCCCAAAACAAAAGAATGACGCCGACCACGGCAAACGGAATGGAAAACAAAATCGTGAACGGATGGACGAACGACTCGAACAACGCGGCCATGACGATATAAATGAGAATGATGGCCAATAAAATGGAGAATTGCCCTTCCAGCGAGCTTTGCTGCATGAGCATCCAGTTGCGGCCAAGATCCCACGAAAAGCCGGGCGGCAGCTTGACCTCGGCCATGCGCGCGGTAATATCCTGGCTGACCATCCACAAGCTGGTGCGCTCGGTATTGGCAAAAACGGTGACGGTGGATTCGCGATCTTCGCGCTGAATCGCCTCCGGCCCTTTTTTCATGCGAAATTTTGCCAGGGTGCCAAGCTTCAACATTTCACCGGCGCCATTTGCAGAACCGTTAGTCGCCACAGCGGCCGTGGCGCGCACCGGCATATTTTGTAATTGCTGCAGATTGACGCGATCTTCTTCCTTCAACTGCACGAGAATATCCACTTCCTTGTCGCTGGTCTTGAATTTGGAAGTGGCGCGGCTGGAAAGCGCCGAGGCAATCGTGCTGGCCACTTGTTGCGCGCTCAGGCCGTAGCGCTCGACGCGCTCGCGATCCACCGTCACCTGAATTTCCTCGTCGCCGCGCTCCCAGGAAGTATCGACGTCTTTAATGCCTTCAATATCTTTGATCAGTTCGCGAATTTCTTCGCCATAAATTTGCAGCGCCGCGGTGGACGGCCCTTTGAGATTGATGCTTACGCCCATCTGATCGCCGCCACGGCCGTGCATGCGGCCGATTTTAAATTCAACGCCAGCCATCGCGGGCAAAGCTTTCCGCACGAGATCATAAAGTTCCGTGGTCGATTTCTTCGCGTCCTCTTCGGGGGCAAAGAAAATTTCCAATTCACCGCGGCGGGTGCTGACTTCCGAGGCGATAGTGACGATCTCCAATTCCTCACGGCGATTCATCAAAATGGTTTCGGCGGAATCGAACACGGCCCGCGCCTGCTCGAGATCGAAGCTGCGCGGCAACAACACGTTGATTTCCAAACGGCGCTCCGGCGAGCTCGGCATCCAGTCGCGGCCGATGCTGCCGTACATTTTCCAGGCGCCGAAGAGAATGCCGATAAACAACACGAAGAACGCCAGGCGATGGCCGAGGGCAAATTGCAAAGCTCGCTGATAGCTGTTGCCCAATTTAGTCGCCATGACGGCGCGCGGTTTTTCTTCGCCGAAAAACAGGCGCGAGGCGGCCAGCGGGATGAGCGTCAACGCAATGAGCAGCGACGCCACGGTCGCCACGCAAATGGCCAGGCCAAAATCGCCCATGAAACGCATCATGCCGCTGCCTTGCAGAAAGATCACGGGAATGAATACGATGATGTTGGTCAACGTCGCAGCCATGACCGCAACGCCGACTTCCTTGGCGCCGGTGATGGCGGCGGCCGTCGCCGAGAGCCCTTCTTCCTGTTTGTGCCGGAAAATATTTTCAACCACGACCACAGCCGGATCGACCAGCATGCCGACGGCGAACATCAACCCCGAAAGCGAGACCAAATTGAGCGTCACTTGCGAGTCGAACGGATTGAGCCGTAGAATGTACATGAAGAGAAACGTGCAGACGATCGACACCGGAATGGCAATGCTGATAATGAGCGTCGTCCGCACCTTGCGCAAGAACAGGAAAAGAATGAGATTCGCCAGCACGCCGCCAAAAATACCGGCGTAGGCGAGATTGCGCAAGCTGGTCAGAATGTCCGTCGATTGATCGCGAAAGATTTGCAAGGTGACATTTTGAAATTGCGGCTCTTCCCGCAACTCCTGCAATACCGTTTTCACTTTTTGGATCACTTCCACCACATTCGCGGTAGAAGCTTTAAAAACCCGAACGGAGATGGCGTCCTGGCGGTTGAGGCGGTCGTATTCTTCGATTTCCGGAACGTCGAAGCGCACCTCGGCGAGATCTTTGAGCGTGAGATTGTGGCCGGAGATCGGCACCTCGGCAATCTCTTCGACGGTTTGAAATTCGCCCATGACCCGCACGGTGTATTTCTTGCCGCCATCCATCACGTAGCCGCCGGAAATGTTGAGGTTGTTGTTGCGCAAGCTGCGGCTCAGATCTCTGGCATCGACGCCGAGCGAGCGCATGAGATTTTGATCGAGATCGACGAGCACTTGCTTTTGGTCAACGCCGCGCATCTCAACGTTGGCCACGCCGTCGATGCGCTGGAGCCGGGGCGCAATGACTTTTTCCACCAACGTGGCCAGCTCGGCTTTGGAGCCTGGCCAGGCGACGCTGAACTGGAAAACCGGCCGATCTTGCGTGGACCAGCGCCGGATAAACATGCGCTCGACATCGGAGGGCAAATCCTGGCGCACGCGGTCGAGGCGGTCGCGCACTTCCACCGCAGCGATATCCATATCCGTGCCCTCGCGAAATTCGAGGCGAACATTGGCGCCGGTTGCCGAAGAAGTGGAGGTGATCTTGTCGAGATGGGTGAGCGTGCCCATGATTTCTTCAACCGGCTGGGTGATGAAACGCTCCACCTCCTGCGGCGAGGACGATGGATAAGGAACGGAGATGCTCAGGTTGACCGACTGAAACTCCGGAAGGTAAGTCAGCGGCAGGCGCTGCAGCGCCAGCAGACCGAGGACGATAATGCTGACGATCACCATCGTCGTGGTGATGGGGCGTTTGACGGAGTATTCGGAAATATGCATAACGGCCTCAACAAGGGCAATTAATAGTTTTTTTCGTTGCGGTTCTCTTGTCGTTGCAAAGTCAAGAAGCTACATCACTGTTGCGGCGGGCCGCCGCGCATCATGCCGCCCATTTTTTGAAACCACTCGCGCAGGAATTGGCTCTGTTTTTCCAGATCGTTTTTGAAGTCGTCGTCCTTCATCTTTTTCTCCCAAGCTTCCTTAAATTCCGGAGAACGTTGTGAGAGCCGTTCCACGGCATTTTTGATGCGCTCCGGATCCAGCGGGCCTTGTCCCCATCGGCCCGGTCCGCCTTGCCGCATCTGGCCTTCGGGCCGCGATTGTCCCGCTTGCCCATCAGTAACCTGCGGCGACGCGCCAGCAGAATTTGCTGGCACAGTGGCTTGTAGCGAAGGTGAGCTCGCAGCCAACTTCTTCTCCGTTGCCGAAGATTTTGCCGGTTGTTGCCCCGCTGCCATTTTATAAGCGCTCGTGTCTGCCGGCGTCATCGAAGTTGAAACCTGTGTCGTGCCGGAAATCCGAATCGGCAAACCTTCGCGCAATCCCTCCTGCCCTACCGTCACCACCTGTTCGCCTTCATTCAGCCCGCTCAAAACTTCAACGCGGTCGCTTTCTTGAAAGCCGAGCTGCAGCGTGACTTTGCGCGCCACGCCGTTGTCGTAAACGTAAACTTGATCGGCATCACTCTCCAAAATCAGCGCCTTTTTCGGAATCACCAGCGCGTCGGCGTGCGTCTCGGTGATAATAAACGTCGTGACGAACATGCCGGGCTTCAACAAGCCGGTGCGATCATTAATGTCAATAGTTACTTTCATGGTACCGCTGGCGGGATCGACGATCGGGCTGATCATTCTGACCTTGCCGCTAAATTCGTTGCCGGTCAGCGCTTCGGCGGTAATTCTCGCTTGCTGGCCGACGCGCACCTGCCGCATGTCGCGCTCCGGAACGTGAATGACGGCGCGCAGCGGATCGAAATCCGCCACGCGAAAAACTGCCTGGTTAAGATTAACGCGCTGGCCCAGCTCGATCAACCGGCCGGTCACGACGCCGGCGATCGGCGAGCGGATGTCAGTGTAATCCACCTTTAGCTTCGCCGTTTCGTAGGCCGCCTGCGCCGATTCGTACTGATAGCGCATGTCTTCGAGATTTTCCTTGCTCACTAAATTTTTCTCGAACATATTTTTGGTACGCTCGAAATTCGATTTCGCCGTTTGTGCGCGGATTTCACTCTCGCGCAATTGCAATATCAGCTCTTGCTCATCGAGCTGGGCAAGCGCCTGGCCGGCGCGCACAACGTCGCCCTCTTCCGCCAGCAGCTTGCCCACCTGTCCGGAAACTTTGGCCAACACTTCGACTTCGCGCTCGGCTTGGAGGGTGGTGGTGTTCAGCAAGAACGTCGAGATATCAGCGCGCGTGACGGCTTCTACTTGCACGGGAACGCCGCCGGCGCCGGCCATGCTATCTCTTCCACCCATCGTGCCAGAGCCGCGCTGGCCTTGGGCTCCACTATCGCGGCCAGATTCATCCTTTTTGCCGCAGGAAACTGAAACCAGTAATGCTAAGATCAACAAGATTCTTGCGGAGAAAAAATGTTTGATGTGTTGCGGTAGCATCGATGCATCTCCGGAATTTTCGTCAGGATGAGAATACTTGGAATCTCGACCATGCGGTTAAATTCACCAAGCAGCAAACCACGTTTAAAAATCCTGCAGAATTAGCCCAACGGATTGAAAAACGACCAACGGATTTTATTTTCAAATCCGTTGGTTGTTTCTCAATCTGTTGGACATTTGTTTTTAAAGCTTTTTTGGTTTCGGCTCGTCCGGCTTATGTTTATTCATATCGTAGCGCGACGATCACATCTTGCCGGGCGGCGCGATAGGCCGGATAGAGGCCGAAGACAATGCCGACGGCGGCGGCAAAGAAAAAACTGACCACAATCGGCTCGGGCGAAATCAGCGTTTTCCAACCCGCCCAATTTGCCAGCATCTTTGAAGCGCCCACGCCGGAGAGCACGCCGATGATGCCGCCGGTGAGAGAAAGCGCCAGGGCCTCCATTAAAAACTGAGTCAAAATGTCCCGCCGTTTCGCGCCGATGGCTTTGCGAATGCCGATCTCGCGCGTGCGTTCCGTCACCGAAACGAGCATGATATTCATAATGCCGATGCCGCCGACGATCAGCGAGACGATCGCAATGCCGGCGAGCAGCATGGTGAAGGTTTTGGAATTTTCCTCGAGCGTGGCGAGAATATCGGCCTGGTTGCGAATGCTGAAATCATTGTCCTGGCTGTCGCGCAGGCGGTGCTGCTGCCGTAGAACCTGCTCGACATCGTAAAAAGCTTTTTCCATGAGCGCGGCGCTCGCCACCTGCAGCGAGGCGTTGTTGATGTAATCGACGCCGAACAGCCGCATTTGCGCCGTGGCGAGCGGGATCAAGACTTGATCGTCCGGGTTCATCCAGCCGCTGGCCTGGCCTTTGGTTTCGAGCACGCCGACGATTTGAAAATTCATGCGGCCGATGCGCAAGGTTTTGCCAACCGGATCGTCTTTCGGATCGAACAAATTGTCCCGCACCGTCGAGCCGATCAGGCAAACGCGGGCGCGCGCCGCCTCTTCTGGCGCCGTGAAATAGCGTCCGGCCACGGCTTTGACGTTGCGCACTTCGCCGTAGTTCGGCGTCGTGCCGACGATGCGCGTGTTCCAATTGCGATTGCCATATTTGACTTGCGTGCCGCGCCGAAATTCCGGCACCACGGCAACGACGTCTTCGCATTGCGCCAAAACCGCTTCGACATCCTTGCGCGTGAGCCTGACGCTGCTGCCCACTGCCGCCATCACCGGGCCGGACCTGGAAGAGCCCGACTCCACATAAAGCAAATTCGACCCCAAAGCTTGAATGCGCTCCGTGGTCGCTTGTTGCGCGCCTTCACCGAGCGCGATCATCGTAATCACCGAGCCGACGCCGATGATGATGCCGAGCATCGTCAGCGCTGAGCGCATCTTGTTGGCCCGCACCGAGTCAAATGCGACGCCGATGCCTTCGCGAAAATCCATAAAAATTTTGCTCCAAAGATTTTTAATTTCATGTTTGCTTGTTTGCCCGTTAGCCTGTTTGCCAGTTGGTTAAGTTCACTTATACAACCAAACTCAAAAAAGTTCTAAAAATTTTATGCCCAACGGATAAAAGCTGCCAACGGATTTAAACAAAATGGTTTGCAATAGCAAGCTTCATTTTTCTGCCCGCCATTTTTCTGTCTGTACTTCTGCCACAGAAAAATTCAGAAGGCAGAATGATTCTTCGGCAGAATAAATTGTGTAATCATTCGCCAAAAAATTATTCTGCCTGTTTGATTCCGGCTTGTCCGGCTTAGGATTTATTAACGGGCAAGCTGGATAACCGGATAACCGGCTAACTGGCCGACGCTTTTACCGTTTGCCGCCGGAGGGCTGCTGTCCGCCGCCAAATCCGCTGAAACTGTTCATATTGCGCATGCGGTCCATAAACTGCTGCCGCGCCGCGGCGGCGCGGCTGGCGCTGAAAACGAGCACGCTATCGCCTTCTTGCAAGCCGCTGACGGCTTCGGCAACATCAAAATTGCTGGCGCCGATTTGCACCCGCCGCGGCACGAAGCGGCCGTCGTTCTTCACGAGCACGAACTTTCTCGCGGCTTGTCCGTTGCTCGCCGTATTGTCACGGCCAAAACCGGGCGCGCCGCCATTCGCCGCGGGGGCGTTGGCAAATTGTTGGCGCATTCTGGCGCGAGCCGAGTCCGGCATATTGCGCCGCCCTTGCACAATCATAGTGGAATCGTTGCCATACATCGACGCCAGTTGCGTGCGAATTTCCGCAAACTCTTTTACCGCTTGCTTGGCCACCAACAAAACATCTTGCCGGTCCGCCACGGTCAAGTCGACCGTCGCGTTCATTCCGGCTTTCAATTTATTATTCGTATTTGCCACCACGACCGTGACGTTGAACGTCGTAACGTTTTGCTCCACTTTGGCCAACGGCGCAATGCGTAAAACGTAGCCATAAAAGACCTCGTCAGGGAAAGCATCAGGAACCACTTTGGCTTTCTGGCCGATGTGGACCTGCCCGATGTCCACTTCATCGACTTCCGCGTAGATGTAAACGCTATCCGTATTAGCGACCGTTGCGATGAGCGTGCCGCCGCTGACGGAATTGGTGCCGGAAGAAATGACCTGGCCGGCCTCGACGTTTTTTTGTAAAACCAGGCCGTTGATCGGCGAACGCACCACCGCATCTTTCAGCCACGTCTCCGCGGTCACCAGCTCGCTTTCGGCTTTGATTTGCTGCGCCTTGGCCCGCACCTCCTCGAGCTTGACTTGATCGATTTCAGCTTGAGAAAGCAGGCCGCGATTAAAAAGCTCCGTCTGCCGTTTGACGTTGCTCGCGGTTTGCGCCACCGTCGCTCTGGCCAATTCGAGATCGGCAACGGCCTGCTCATAGGCGTTGCGTAAATCGGTTTCATCAATGCGGGCGATCAGCGTCCCCTTTTGGACGCGGTCGCCTTCTTCCACCGGCATCGTTAGAATCTGCCCGGAAGCCTTACTTTTGACTTCGACTTTTTGTATCGGCTCGACCCTGCCCGTGGCGGAAACCAGCGCCGTCAAATCGCCGCGCGTGACAACGGCGAGGCGTTGCGAAAGGCCGGCCGGCGCGCTTTTTACGGCGGGCTGACGCGGCCACAAAAAATAACCGCCCGCGAGAATGACAATGACCAAACCTGATAAAACAAGCGATTTCTTGCTCATACGAAAAAGTTCCTTGCGTTAACGAGTATAAATTTGTTGTTTGAATGTTATCACTGAAAATTTCTTCATTCCAATTTTGCCGATCTTCGCTGGCGCGACCACAGCCACACCCCGAGCAACACCACAGTTCCAATGATAATCAGCCAATTTCGTGACTTCGCAAAATTAGTGGCAGCTTGATCTTTTCTGACCAAAACCAGGCTGGTGGCCATCTTTTCCAATTCTTCCATCGCCACTTCACCGAGCAAGCTGTAGGCAACGCCGGCTTCTTCGCCACGCACGAGGCTCAACGCTTCGCTATTCGGCCTCCTGTCCTTTTTGGATTTTAGATCGTGCGCGCCGGAAAATTCGAAAAGCGACAGTGTGGTCAAACCGTCGCTATATTGAAAATGGTAATAAGTCTTTCCCTTGCGATGAATGGCTTTGACCTGGCGAAAATGGAATCCCGCCGGCGGCTCGCGCGGCAGCAGAAGCGCATCCGTCGCGCCGGCAATAAAGGCGCCGAGATCGGTAAAATTATCCACCTCGACTTGATTTGGCTCCACGCGCTTGAGCGAGTCCGGCAATGCCACGACGGCGGAATCGACCGGCGCAAATTCAATCTCCCGAAAAAATGAAGTGGAAACCAAATTATCAAAACGGCCGAAGCGCTGGGTGCGCAGCAAAATGCCGGTGGCGCGGTCGGGCCAAATTTCGAGCCGGCCACGATGAGGGTTTTTCGGAATAAAACGAAAGTGCTCGGTTGAGCGGCCCAGCAACGTTTCTCCCGGCTCTACCCGAATGTGATAATTTTCGCGCAGCCAATCCAATTCCGCGGCGTGGCGCAACGCCTCAAAAAACATCGGCGACTCTCCGCGCTCGGTGCGGGCAAAACGCCCCACGTGCCGATTGCCCGCAAAACGCACGGATTCGCCGTCGATAAAAAGAACCGCGCCTTGCAGCTTTTCCGGCTCGAGGAATTCGATACGCGCCTGGTCGGGATGGCGATGCCAAATGTGGCGGATGAGGGTGAGCGTCGTGTCGGCGTGGCGAAACTCACGCACCCAAATTCCCGCAAAATCCTGCCGGCGCTGCGCTGCAATGATGCGGGAGAGATCATCGTTTTGCGGCGCGGAAAAAATATATCCGTTTAGATTCGGAATAGCAGTCATGGCGAGGAGCGCAGCGACGAAGCAATCTCTCCGTTTAAAAAGATTGCTTCGTCCCGCTATGAGCGGGACTCGCAATGACATTGAACTAAACATTGAAAAAAACAAACTAACGATCTGAACCACGGCCATTCTCCGTGAGCAATAATGTCGACAGCGTTTCGGTGGTAAACGCACCTTGATCCTGCGCAATCGCGTGCTCGCGCAAAAAAAGGCGCAGCTCTTCTTGCGAGCTTGCCGTCACGACGGGTTTCTGTTGAATGAGATTATACGAAAAGATCAGCAGCACCAGTGCCAGCAACGCCACAACCGGCGCCGGACGCAAGCGCCGCAGCCAAGCTGTTGCCGGCCAGCGCGAAGGCTGCGGTTTTCGCACGCGGCGCAGATGATGCACCCAGCGCTCTATCTCCACTGGCGGCAGCTCCGGCCGGTGAAGCTGCTTGAGCGTTGCCGCAGTCTCCAGCAATTCGGCAAGCTGCTTTTGGCAATGGCGGCACTCGTGAAGCTGTTCCTGGATTTTAGCCAACTCTGATGCGGAGGCATTGCCTTCAGCAAAACGCATCAACTCAAGCGGATCGTGTGAACAGGACATGGCAAACTCGCATGTATTTAGGTTTTTATATGCGTGGAGCGAGGAAGCGTTGGATTGTTGGAGTAATGGAGTGTTGGATTGATGGATTATTGGATTTCTGCTGAGTGCTACACACATCACTCCAATACTCCATCGATCCATTACTCCAACACTCCATAACTCCACGAAATTAATCTTCACGAGCTAAACTCACGCAGGAACGGCTGCATGGCGCGGCGCGCGTAATAAAGCCGCGACATCACCGTGCCTTCGGGAATTTCCAGCATCTCCGCGATCTCGCGCTGGCTGAAGCCTTCCAAATCATAAAGGATCAGCACCAGGCGTTGCGGCGATGGCAGCTTTTTTAAGCCGGCGTCGATGGCGCGATGCAGCTCCGCTTGCTCCTGCTCGCGGTGCGGATCGCTTTCGCCGGCAAAGCTGTCGAGACGATCAAGCCATCCGGTTTCCGGCAAAGGAAGCTCCGGCCGCAAAAAAATTTTCTTGAACCGGCGCAGCGCTCTGACTTGATTGAGACAGAGATTGGTCAAAATGCGAAAAAACCACGTCGCGAACCGGCCGCGAAAATCAAACTTGCCGATATTCGTGTAGGCGCGCAGAAAAGCCTCCTGCACGGCATCGGCGGCATCTTCGGGGTTGCGGCAAAACCGGCGCGCAATTCGCAACGACTTGGGAAGGTAAAGCCGCACCAGCATGTCAAAAGCCGAATCATCGCCATCTTGAATGCGCCGAATCAGCTCTTCATCAGCCGGCAATTCCGCCGCCGAGGCTTGCTTCATAATTTTATATACACCGCAATCGGCAAAACCTTCAATCTTTTATTCTTTGGAAAACAGAAGCCCATACAAAGCGTCCCCGATTTTATATGAAAAGAAGCCGATGACCATGCCACCGAGATAGTCCTTTACCGTGACTATGATCGGCAAATCCAGGTTCCCCAGTCTTTGCAAGAGGAGAATGGTGATCGTTGAAACCACAGAGCCGGCGAGAAAAAAAGTCATGGCTTGGGCCAGCAATTTTTCCGTCCGTGCCGGCTGTCCGGTTTTGGCAGCGTGCAGCTTACGGTAAGCCGGCACAAAAATGGCGAGGAATAACGCTCCCAAGACGCCGCCGCGCACGACCGCGCTCAATGGTGGCGCCAAAGTTATTGGCGCGGTCTGCTCCATCGAATGTATGTTGGTTTCCCCGCTCACATGATACTGCACCAAACCCTTGACCACGTATTCGCCAGGCGCCAGGAGCAGCGTTTCGGTCTCATAGAAATATTTCTGCCAGGGAATCTCGACGCTGGGAACCGAGAGCCGGTAGGTTCTTTGTGATCCCGGCGGCAACGATTCCACCTTTTCAATGAGCTTCGCGCTCAGCGTGGGACGTATGGCTTTCATGCGCTCCGGCAAAAAGACGGCGACACTATCGACGTCGAACGCTTTCGACTGCAAGTTGGTCAAGACGACGTCGATGTCGAGAGCCGCGGTGATCGACGTTTCGGCTTGGTAGATGAGAACGGATAAATAAGGCCGATTTTGCAGCGCCGATCTGGCTTCCGGTGGGATTTGTGCATGTAAAAACGAATGCTCCCCCAACAAACACGATGAGAGAAGAAGTATTTTCCAAATCATATTGCGGCGCGACCCATGGTTAATTTTTAACTGTCAAAAGCAACCGCCCGGACGCTTCGTAGTTTAAGTGAGTGCATTGTATCTAAACTTGCCGTTCTCGTAAAAAAACGTCCGGACGGTGAATAGTTACGTTCATTTTTCACACGTCAACGCCCAGGTCAGATTCCGGATTTCGCGTTCGATTTTCTTTTTGAGAGGGGTTGGCAGGCCGGGGGTTTGTTTCCACTCTTCGAGGAAATCGCGATACGATTCCCATTCTTCGCGGCAATTGTCCTGTTCCCCGCACAATCTTTGTCGCAAATCTTTATACGGTACGATCGGGGTTTCCTGCCAGGTTGGGCAGCGGAACAGCCAATATCGCCACAAGTTCACGGATTCGGTGCTAAAGTACAGCGGTGAAATATCCAAAAACTTTTCGAAGAGATCGCGAATGCTGTGCCCGCCGCGATTGCCTCTTCTGACGACGGCATTGCCAAGATGGCGAACCGCCGCTTGAATTCGATAGAACGAAGTGCCTTTGATGGTCCGGCGCTGATCGTCGGATAAATTGCCGTACCACTGAATATAATCCTTCCATTTCTGCACGGCGGCATCTGCGAAGTGCAGGATTTGCTCTTCATCTTCCATTTCGTTGCCGCGCTCGAGATAAAGCTGCGCGATGTCCCATTTGAGAGCTTCTTGCTGAAAAATGCTCAATTGCGCCACCGCGTCAGGTTGGCGATCAGCCTGTTCCAGGAATTGCAGCGCCGCGGAACGATTGTTTTCCTGAACCGCCTTGTACGCCTGGCGAATGAGGTTGAGAACCGTGTCACGATTGCCAGGGCCTGCCGTTTGTGTCATGCCACTCGTGGCGTCAAAAGCAATAAACAGCATCCCCCAAAATGCCAGATACCGAAAATATGCACAACGAGTCATTTTGAATACCCAAATAAAATCCAGAGGACAAGAATATGGAATCGTTCAACCGAAATCAATTGTATCGTGATACATGAACAAAAAGGCGTTCGGGGCAAGAGAATACTGGTGAATATACACAGCATTTTCTGAAAAGTCAAGCGCGAGCATGGAAATAGGATAAAAAGCAAACTGCGTAGACAGGACGTTCAAATCAAAAAGTTTTTTTGGCAATTGGGGGCAAATTTTGCTTGCTTGTTAAGTCGAGAGGTGTTAACTTCTCGCGAGGCGATTTGAGCGGGGCGATTGAAATGAACTACCACGCAGCAGGCTGTGCGGTATCTTAAAGCGTTTTTCAAATGCGCGTGCAGGTTTGTAGTCTTGCCCCCTTGTGGGGCACTGTTGCAGCCGCAAACTCATTGGCTTTGACAGCCGCCCACAAGGGGCGGGGACTACAAAACCCGTTCATCCAAATGAAAAACGTTATTAATGATGACTTTCATATTATTCCGAAGCAAGCTTCGGGAATTTGACCCGAAGAGATTAAATAATTAGTTCCGTACCCATGCGCGAACCCGTTTTGAGCCAAGCCATCGAAGATTATTTGAAGGCCATTCATTTTTTGCACCTCACCGAAAAACGCGTTTCCACTTCGGCGATTGCCGAGCGGCTCGGTGTGGCGCAGGCTTCGGTGACCGGCATGATCAAAAAAATGGCGGAAATGAAGCTCGTCGAGCATTCGCCCTATCAAGGCGTCGAGCTTACGCCCGCCGGGGAAAAGATCGCGCTCGAAATCATCCGCCATCATCGCCTGCTCGAGCTTTATCTCGCCGAGGCCATGGGCTACAGTTGGGACAAGGTTCACGACGAGGCCGAGAAACTCGAGCATGTCATCTCCGAAGAATTTGAGGACAAAATCGATGAGTTTCTCGGCCGGCCGACGGCCGACCCGCACGGCGCGCCGATACCGACCAAGGACGGCCAAATGCCGGCGTTTCAGGGTTTCGCCCTTTCGCAAGCCGAGGCCGGCGATCGCGTCGTGGTGCGCATGGTCTCGGACCGAGACGCCGAAAAATTACGCTATCTCGGCAAGATCGGCCTCTATCCCAATATTGAAATCGAGGTGATTGAAAAAGCGCCGTTCAACGGCCCGGTACACATTCGCATCAACGAGGTTTCCCACTATCTTGGCCGGGAGTTGGCTGAGGTGATCTTGGTGGATAGAATCGAGAAAAGTGCGGAGGGCAAAGCGCAAAATAATTCATAAAATCAAATCTCCCACACTCTCGGGAGAAAATGTCCAATCACTTCTGAAAAGTATCGGTCGTCTTGGAGTAAAATCGGTTGATACAATTTATCCTGCCGCCGATAAGCCCGCAAAATAATATTTGAGTCCAACGAAGATTCGCAGATAAAATACTCTTTAACACCAATGGTCTCGTAAAAAAATGGCTTAAAATAAAGGTCATTTTGCCGTGATTGAAAAGAGATAACTTCAAAAACAACCAGAGGAATTCCAAACTCGTTGCTTCTTTCAGCTTTCTCCACGATAAAAACGTCCGGAGCATAACCTGGAGGCACGGTGCCGACGCCCGTATATTCATCGAGCTTACTTTGAATAAAGCGTTTCGGCGCTCCAAAACGTTCAAGACCGGCCACAAAATTTTCTATATTAATGACGTTCTTAAAATCGCCAAAGGCATTGACGAGCCAATCGTCGAGATACCGAAAAGTATCGTGTTTAACCACAAATTCAGTATTTTCTAAAAGCAGTCGCAATCTATGATAGAGTTCTCCAACAAAGTCATTGTGAGGGTCCCGGGCTGGTGACATATTAAACTCCTCGTAAATGTTGGAAAGAGGCAAAGGCCTTTCCAGAATTTCAATCATGGTCACACCTTTTAATGTTTGAATCACGCTTTTAGCAATTTCTACATAAAGCTAAGAAGGAAATGATAAAATGTCAATCATTTTTTTGCAAATTGTAATCTGCCTTACATTCTTTTTTTCTTCGGTCTGTCTATTTTCCCAAGGAACTTGGCAAACCAAAGCGCCGTTGCCGACGCCGCGCAGCGAGGTCGCGGCTGCCGAATTGGATGGAAAAATTTACGTCTTCGGCGGCATCGTGGAAACTGGCGCCGCCACCAACGTCGTTGAGGTTTATGACATTGCCCAAGACCGCTGGACTGCTGCAGCGCCATTGCCGGTAGCGCTTCATCATATTGGCGCAGCAACGGTCAACGGCAAAATTTATGCAGTGGGCGGTTTGGGCGGCGGTTTCGTCCCGGTGAATACACTCTTTGAATATGACCCGTTGACGAATCAATGGTCACGCAAAGCTGATTTGCCGGCCGCCCGCGGCGCCATGGCAATTGCCGTCGCGGATGGAAAAATTTATGCGCTGGGCGGCCAGAAGCCGGGCACGGTTGCGACCACCGACAACACGCAATACGATCCGCAGACTAATTCCTGGCAGCAGTGGGTGCAGATGCCGACGCCGCGAGAGCACGCTGCAGCAGCAACTATCGACGGCAAAATTTATGTTGCCGGCGGGCGCCAAGGCTTTCTGGCGACGAATCTCCGCACATTGGAAGTTTACGATCCGGCCGCATTCAGATGGAGATCATTGCCGGATATGCCCACGGCTCGCAGCGGCATTGCGGCGACTGCATTGAATGGGCGCTTGTATATTTTCGGCGGCGAGTCGAGTCCTCGCACCTTCAATGAGAACGAGGAGTTTGATCCGGTGATGGAAACTTGGCGCGCGATGGCGCCAATGCCGACGGCTCGCCATGGTTTAGGGGCGATTGGTTTTGGCGGCAAAATTTACGTAATTGGCGGTGGGCCGCAACCGGATCTGTCCGTTTCCAATGCACATGAAGTCTTCACTCCACCGACGACGCGGGTGAAAGAGCCGGCCGCAACGATCCAGCACTTTCGCCTGTTCCAAAATTATCCGAATCCGTGGAGCAGAAGCTCGCTATTTCCGCAAACCGTTATTCGCTATCATTTGTCGGAGGCGGCTAAAGTGAGCGTGTCGATATACAATACACTCGGTCAACGGGTTCGTCTGTTGTTGGCAGCGCACACACAATTGGCCGGCGAGCATTCGATAAATTGGGACGGTCACAACGACGCGGAAAAAGCCGTGCGCAGCGGGATTTATTTTTATCAACTGCAAGCTGGAAGACAAACGGCGTGGGGAAAGCTGGCGGTGATGGAATAAAGAACGTTTGTAGTTGCGCCTTTAGGCGTTCTTAATGTGAAATCAAGATATCTTTGCAAAAGTCACTGGGGCTTGAAAATATGTACATCCTGCGCCTGAAGGCGACCACTACGAACTCATGACCTCACGGCAAATTCTCCTGCAACACCCTCATCACATTCCCTCCCATAATCAGCCCGATTTCCTTTTCAGAAAATCCCTCTGCCATTAACGCCTCGGTGAGCTGAACCAAACCCGCCGTGTCAAAGGGTGTTGAAACCGCGCCGTCGAAGTCCGAGCCGAGGCCGACGTGTTCGACGCCGGCGAGATCGGCGGTATAACGAATAGCCTTGACGATGGCTTGTACGTCGGTGGCGCAAACCGCGGCGTCAAAATAAGCGATACCGATCACGCCGCCGGTTTGGGCAATGCGTTTGATATGGTCATCGCTGAGATTGCGCGCACCGTCACAGGTGCCTTTAACACCGGTGTGCGAAACCAGCACTGGCTTTGTGGCAATCGTGAGCACATCATCAATCGTTTGGGGCGAGGCGTGCGCCACATCCACGAGCATGCGTTTGGCTTCCATGCGCCGGATCATTTCTTTCCCTTTTTCAGTGAGTCCTCCCTTCTCAGCGCCGTGCGCCGAGCCGGCGATGTCGTTGTCAAAAAAATGCGTCGGCGCCATCATGCGAAAGCCGGCGTCGAACAGCACGTCGATATTCGCCAAATCACCTTCCAAAACCTGCGCGCCTTCGATGCCGAGAAATCCGGCGGTGAGATTATGATCGGTTTGCCGGCGTGCCAGATAGCTCTGCAAATCCGCCGCGGTTTTGATCAGCACCAGCTTGCCTTGTGAGCGCGCAGCAAACTCGTGCAGCTTTTTCGCCTGATAGAGCGCGCGTTCTTTCAGACTACCCCAAGTTCTCGGCGGCCAGCGTTGGGCAATGGCGAGAACCGTAATCATGTCCGAGTTGCTATCGTTGCGCTCCATATTCAGGCCGAACGGCACTTTGGAAACAATCGTGAACGCTTCCAACGCCACGTTGCCGGCGAGCAGACGCGGCACGTCGACGTGGCCAACTTTGCTGCGCTCGAGCAGGTTGCGATTCCACAGCAAAGCATCGCAGTGTAAGTCGACAATCTCCAAACGTTGGTGCAACGCCAGCGCGCTTTCGGAAGGCGTGTACGGCGCTTGCGCTAAAACGGCGTTGGCGCGTTTGGTCACTTGCGCGGGCAGAACAAACATGAAAACGCCGAGCAGGAGCAACAAGGCCAAAGCGGAGTAGACAAAGAATTTTTTCATTATTCAAAATGGGATGGTATAAAACAGCGCGTCGTTGTAGCGGCTCCAATAACGGCCCCGCTCTTCGCCGGATAATCGCTCTAAATGTTTCCACCGCCAATGCCATTCCCCGGCAATGATGCCCGTCCAAAATCCCGCCGCGGCAACAGAGTAATATGGAAAAAAGGAGCCCGGCGGGAAGCCGAGTATGGCGGCGATGATAGGAGGAACGGAGACCAGCAAGAGAAAGCCAAAGCTGCCGGCCAGCCGCCATTTCAAATAGGTGGGTTGATCTTTCTGCATGGCGCGCCGGCGCTCGCGCCGATACGTGAGGTCGTAACTGCCGAGCACAAGGACGAGAAAGACGCCGTCGGCCAGGTTGTAATCAAACTCGAAGCGTATGGGAATGAGAACGGCCAAGATGGCCGTCACCACGCTCAAGCGGCGCAGGCGACGCGTGAAAAAACGCAGATCGAATGGTTTTGCCGGTGGCATGGCTAAAACAAAAAACCCCAACTCGCAATCGAATTGGGGTCGGTGTCGTAAAGATCCGTGTTAGGCTTTGGACACGTTCTTGGCTTGCAAGCCTTTGGGGCCGCGCTCGACTTCAAACTGCACGCGGTCGCCCTCTTCGAGAGACTTGTAACCTTCGCCAACGATGGCTTTAAAGTGAACAAAAACATCGTCGCCGCTTTCGCGCGCGATGAAGCCATAGCCCTTGGCATTGTTGAACCACTTCACGGTTCCGGTTTCCATAGAGAAACACCTTTCTTAAAGAATGAATGGACCGTACAACCGGCTTTTAGCCCAGCGGGCATAGCCCACTAAACAAAAAAATCGCAACGTATGGCATTTAATGCTGCAGCCACCATTCGTCACGATTCTGAATGAAACTGCCGGCCCGGTCTCCAAGAAAGGCGTACCTCTGCACACGGTGCCTGAAAGGATGAACGGGTTTTCTTGCGAAAGCAGTCTTGCATATACAGGGCGTAAAAACGGTGTACTGTTATTTACGCCCATATATTACTAATTTTTTTTTAAAAAAGCAAGCTTTATTTTATGGGAAGATATTTCCTGCTAAAACCCTTGCAATAATAACGTAGGCGCTAAACTGAACTGAACTGTTTCCATGATTTATTCTCCGGTTTCACCAAAGCCAAACTTTCCTAACTGCCAGTCGAGCCGGCCGGGTTGCTTCTCGCCATCCGCAGCTTTTGCGAAAGCTTGACGTAGCGCACCCATGGCTGCTTGCTGAGCTCTTCCACCGCGCGCGGCGAAAGCGTGGCCGTGAAAATCTTTTTCCCGGCCGTGGCGCCTTTAACGCCGATTGCCCGCAAAAACGTGGTTGCTGTTGGGTCCACCGTCTGCGCCGTGTGAATGAAAACGGGCAGCGCGCGCTCTTCCGGATTTTTCATCTCGTCGAGCGCGGCCGCTAGCACGGCGTCGATTTTGCGATTATCCATAACGTCTCCTTTCCCTGCATAAGCCTTTCTCAACTCTTTGTGGGCAGCACCACATTGCCAATCTGGACCTTGTCATCTTCAACAATGATTTGGGGCCGCGGCGCTGATTCCAACTTTTTCGCCAAGCCAAACGCATCGATCAAGCCATAGCCCCATTTCGAGTCAAAGGTACCCGGCGGCTGCCCAGGAATCTGGCTGTTCGCGCGCAACAGTGCTTTGACGGTTTCAGGCTCCAACTGCGGATCGCGCTCCAGCAGCAACGCCACGAGGCCGGTGATAAACGGCGCCGCCATGCTGGTGCCGGCATCAGCGCGATAGCCTGTTGCAACTAAATAAGCCGGCGGCACCTGGGAATCGGCCGACAGCGCCGAGACGATCATCGCGCCCGGCGCCGCCACCTCCGGCTTCTGGCCGCCGTCGCGCAGCGGACCCTCGCTGCTGAAATCGGAAATATCATCCACCTCCAAACCGACTTCTTGGAGATTATTCTTGGCATCACGCCACCGCGTCTTGGTGGTGTACGAAGCCACCGTAATCGCGCTCGCCGCCGCGCCGGGCGAGCCGATCTTCATGGTGTCTTGCACGCTACGGCCAACAAACAAGACGTTGAGCTGCTCGCTGTTGTCGAGCGCCCAAATATCGACTTGTCCACGATTCACCTCCACACCGTGCAGCCGCAGACGCCAGGTTCCGGGCGTAACCGGCTGCGGCGAGTCCTGCCCGGAGCGGGACAAAATTTCGATGAGCAGATTGTGATCGCCATTGGTAGGATCAGGACCGGGCGTGGAAATGCGCACGCGGCCCTCTTGCAAATCGTACGTTCGCACCGCCGAGCCGCTCTCAATGATCCCTTGGTAAGGCGTTTGAAATCCGCCGGGAGAGCGAACAGCAATCTCGAATTTATCACGGCCCGAGTACCAGCCGTTCAATGCGGCGAAACGAACCGCGTCTTCGCCATACGAAACCGGAATATGAAAAAGAACGGTACGCGTTCCTCCTTGCGGCACGGCGATTTGCGCGTGAATATTGTCGTTGCCTTCGTTGCCGGCCGCGCAACACACGATGCGCCCGGGGCCGGATTCAGCGTCGATGATCTGCGATAACGAATCGCTGCCATCGTGGGCATCGCCGTGCCCGCCGAGACTGAGATTCACCACCGCGGGCCGGCTCAGCTCGCTGGCAACGCGAAAGATGTAACGAATGCCGTCGGCAATGTGCGCTTCCTGAAAAGAGGTTTTGACGACGATCAAATCCGCGCCGGGTGCCACGCCGCCAAAAGTAGCATCCGCGCCGGCGGCGATTCCAGCCACGTGTGTGCCGTGTCCATTATCGTCGCGCGAAACCTGCATAAGCTCGCCGGTAAATTCCGCGCCATAATCGCCTTCCTGGACACCCGGGCCGCGTAGGGTTTGGTCCCAGATGCGCAAAAGACGGCCCTTGAACGCGGGATGCTTCGGATCAATGCCGCTATCAATAACGCCAATGACGACTCCCTTGCCGCTTAAATCGGTTTTGATGCGAAATTCCGGCAGGTGTACTTTGCCCGGCGCGAAATCCATAGCCGGCTGCAAATAACGCGACGGGATGATGCGCTCCACCGCCGGTTCTTCGGACAACACGTCCAGTTCTTCCAGCGGCAAAAACGCCGTTCTCACGCTGCCTTTCGATTGATTCACCCGAATTTTCCGCTCTGCCAAATGTTCCAGTCCGGCTTGCTCGCCGCAACGAATAAAGACCACCGCCCGGGGCGGTTTGGGGCTGCTCTTTTCCGAGACCAGGCCCAATGAACGCATGTGCGGAACCAAACCATCCGGTCCTTTTTGTTGATAGTCGTCCCACGCCACTACCAAGCCTGGAGCAATTTTCTCATATTTCATATCCTATTTTCTCCCAATGGGCGTCGTTTTGGCCCAAGTTCCTTACAGGCGTAGCCTAAATTGTCTTTTGAAAAAAATTTCAACACGCGCCGATAACGTGTCATAGATTAATGTATCCATTTTATTCTGAAAAGCAAGCGCGAATTACGAAACCCGCGGAAAATCCGCACTCCACCGAAACCAATTATTTTACCCAAAATCATTTTGGCCTTTTTTTCTTACACAAATCATTATGCCTGAATAGCTGCGACGATCCACAATTTTCCCCTTGCTTTTCCCCGCCCTGCTTTTTATACTATAGCCACAGTGTTTCCAATACATGAATATGCAATCAACTTCTGCAAACGACCGTCTCTGGGAACTCGAGCGCCAAGTCTTTCAGCTCAGCACGCTATATGAAATGGCGCAAACTTTAGCGGCTTGTCGCGACAGCGAGAGCATTTATTCCGGCGTGTTGGCGATTCTTGCCGGTACTTTTGGCGTGGGGCGCGCAGCGGCATTCTCGCGCGATCGCGAAAACGGGCGCTGGCGTTGTCTCGTTTCCCGCGGTGAATATTCCGCTGAAAATCTCAACGCACAACTTCAGGAGGCGGGCGCCAACAATCTCGAGCAAATTCGTCATCATATCCAAACCCTGTTTGCAATTCAAAATGAAAATTTTTTGGCGCCGGTAGCCTTGGCCGTTCAAGAGCAGCCAACAGGCGCTTTCTTTCTCGGTTCCAAGCTTTCGGGTGAGCCGTATCGCGACGCCGATCGTGAGTTGTTGAACGCGGTGGCGAGCTACACGGCGAAGGCGTTGGAGAATCTTCAGCTCTACGAAGCGCTGCGCGAAGCGCAGGAAAAATTGCGTCTGGAAAATCTGGCGCTGCGCGAGGCGATCAAAAAAGAGTTTGCCGCAACGGCGATTCTCGGGCAAAGTGCGGCGATTCAAAAAGTGCTCGGGCAGGTGCGCAACTTTGCCAAAAGCGAAGCGAATGTGCTGATTTACGGCGAGACCGGCACCGGCAAGGAACTGGTGGCGCGCGCCATTCACTTCAATTCCAAGCGCGCAGACGGGCCGTTTCTCGGCATCAATTGCACGGCCATTCCGGAGAATCTCGTCGAAGCGGAATTTTTCGGCATCGAGCCGGGCACGGCGACCGGCGTGAAGAAGCGCATCGGCCTTTTCGAGCAGGCCAATGGCGGCGCGTTGTTCATTGACGAAGTGGGCGACATGCCGGCGAATATGCAGGCGAAGTTGCTGCGCGCTTTGCAAGAGCGCTCGCTGCGGCGCGTCGGCGGCGACCGCGAGATTATGGTGGACGTGCGGGTGATTGCAGCGACCAACAAAACCCTGCCAGCGGCGATTCGCGATGGCCGTTTTCGCGAGGATCTTTATTATCGCCTGGCCGTATTAGAATTGCACATTCCGCCGTTGCGCGAGCGGCGCGAAGATATCGCCTTGTTGGTCAATCATTTTTTGGAAAATTTTGAGAAACGCGTCGGCCGGCGAATCGCGGGTTTCGCTCCCGAACTTTTGCAAGCGCTCGAAGTTTATGATTGGCCGGGCAACGTGCGCGAGCTGGAAAACGAAATCGAGCGCCTCGTTACACTCGCTGAAGACGGCCAGGTTTTGCAAGCCGAGCAACTCTCAGCAAAATTTGCCAGAAAGAAAAGTGTAAACACTGCGGATGAGAAAAAATCTTTTGACAAACTGCGGGACGCCATCGACGATTTGGAAAAACGCATGATTAGCGCCGCGCTGGAAAAATTTCACGGCAACAAAAGCCAGATGGCGCGCACGCTCGGGCTCAGCCGCCTGGGCTTGCAGCGCAAAATGGAGCGGCTCGGCCTGTCGCGAGGAGCGGACGAAACATGACCCTGCGGGCGCGTTTAATTCTTATGGCGCTGCTCGAAATCGCCTTGACGATTTCGATCGTTGGCGCAGTGATCTACCACGAATCGCGCAAGGAAATCGAGACGCTGGCGCGCGATTTGATCCGGGCTCGAACCGAGTACGCCTACGCCGTTTGCGAACGCTACTATGAGCTTTACCAGCAACCCACGCCGGACTTGAAAGAAGAAATTCGCAAGGTGCGCATCGCTGCCGATGGTTACATTGCCGTCATCCGGAACGTGCCGGCTGATAAAAAGGGCGTTTTAGTCATTCATCCGGTCGACGAGGAGAGAAATATCAACACGCCGGAGTTTCCGCACATTCAAGAAATCATTCAAACCATCGACGCGGCCGGGCAAATTGATGCTTACGCCGGTTACAAAGATTTTGTGCAAGGAACTGAAGCGCGCGGCCGGCAGGGCGAGAAAAAAATCGGTTATTACATGTATTATAAACCGTGGGGATGGATTTTATTGTCCACCGCTTACGAGCGCGACATCTTTCTCAGCGCCGACATGGTCAAAGAGCGCACCATTATCGCCATCGTCTTTGTCGGCATCGCGGCCATGTTCCTGGTGACCTTGTCCATCCGCAAAATGTTTCTGCCGCTGCGCCAACTGACGGCGCTGACCCACGAGGTCGCAGCCGGAAATTTGGATGCGAGCATCGTGGTGGAATCCAAAGATGAGATCGGCGCACTCGCGAGATCGTTCAATGTCATGTTGCGCTCCATCAAACAGAATATACGCATCTCGCAGGAGTTCGACATCGCCCGCCGCATGCAGGCGCAAATGTTGCCTAAAACCGCGCCGCAATTTCCAGGAATTCAGATTGCGGCCTATTCGTTGCCGGCTACTGAAGTCGGCGGAGATTTCTATGATTTTTTGCCGCTGAAGGAAGATCGACTCGGCATCATCGTCGGCGACGTTTCCGGCAAAGGCGTTTCCGGCGCGATGGTGATGACCGGCGCGCTCTCCGCGATTCGTTTTGCCGCGGAAGAGCGCCAAACCACCCACGAGATTTTGGAGCGCAGCAATCGCCGATTGGTACACGATATTCAAGTCAATATGTTTGTCGCGGTTTTCTGCGGCATCCTTGATTTATCCCGAAAAATTTTATACTATTCGAATGCCGGGCAAACCATGCCGATGCTCTATCGCAACGGCCAGGCGAGTTTTTTGCCGCAATCGGAAAACGGCGATCGCTTTCCGCTCGGCATTCGACCGCAGGTGAAATTCGAGCAACTGCAAATCGCGCTGCAGCCGGGCGACTTGTTGGTGTTTTACACGGACGGCATTGTGGATATGATGAACGGCACGGCCGAGCCGTTTGGCTTCGAGCGTTTGCAACAATCCATCCAAATGCATGTCCACGCGCCGCTGGGCGAGCTGCCGCGACGATTGATTGCCGACGCTGAAAAGTATACCGGAACGCGCGAGCATATCGACGACCTCACGCTCGTGGTGCTGCGATTGGAATGAGTGTGACCATGCCTCGCAAACGCGGACTTGATGGACGAGCGCGGAGAAACACAAGTGCAATTGAAGCAAGAGCAAGCATGGCCGGAAAAAGCAAAACCAAGCCGCTCCACGAAGCACCGGGCGAAGTTCGCCTCTCGTTGCCTTCGTCCCTCGGCTACGAAAGAATCGCCATGGAAGCTGCCGCGGCGATGGCCCGCATGATGGGCTTTACTCCCCCGCGGGTGGAAGATTTGCGCACCGCGGTTTCCGAAACGTGCATCAACGCCATCGAGCACGGCAACAAGCTGAACGCCGCCAATCGCGTGGACGTGCTTTTGCACCCGCACGACGAAACCTTGATCGTGCAAGTATTCGACAACGGCGCCGGCTTTGAGAGCAGCGTGCACACCGCGCCGCAAATCGACAAAAAAATTCGCGGCGAGGAAAATTCACGCGGCTTGGGCTTATTCCTGATTGAGCATCTCGTCGATCACGTCGAATTTAAAACCATGCCGAAGTTGGGCCACGTGACTACTTTAACAATGAAAAAGTGAAGTCGGACTTGGGCATAGCGTCTATAAATTTAGCAAAATCCTGCCGCCCAAGTCCGACTTCGCTTTGATTGAGTGGAGGAAGATTCGTGGAAGAAATTCAAGTCAATCTTCGTCTTGAAGAAAAGCTGGCCGTCGTCGATCTTGCCGGCGATGTGACCAGCCTGGCAGAAAAAAAATTATTGGCGGCGTATGAAAAAGCCGTGGCGCAAAAAGTCAAATGCGTTGTGCTCAATTTCAGCAGCGTGAGCTACGTCAATTCAGCCGGGATGTCCATTTTGATTACGCTGCTGACGCGCTCGCAGAACCAGAGCGTAACGCTGCGCGCCTTCGGCCTGTCGCCGCATTTTCAGAAAATTTTCGAGATGGTGGGATTGCTGAAATATATTCCGCATTTTGCGAATGAAGCGGAAGCACGCGCGAGCTGCGCATAGCTCGGACGGCCATGTCCGGCATGATATTCACTCAAAAGAATTAGTCCAACGGATAAAACAAGCGTTGGCAAAGTGATTGGGGACAGAATGATTATTTGACGAAGATATTGAATTATTTTGTCTAATATTTTCGTGACAGCTTCCTCGGTTGAAGTATTGCGATTACAAGCTCTTTTATTAAATCTGTTGGCCGCTTTTATCCGTTGGACATAAAAGCTTTCAGAATTTTTTCTAGATTTGGCTGTCTAATATAATGAAGCAGAAAACATGACTGACTACCACCTGCGCCCAATGCAGCGGGATGATTTGCCGGCGGTGAATCGCATTCTCTCCAAAGCCTTCACCGCGGCGCGGATCAATGACGGCCTCAAAAATACGCACGTGCCGCTTTGTCACCTTTCATTTTTGGAAATGTACCTCACCGCGTTTCCGCCTGGTTGTCTCGTCATTGAAAATGACAACGGCCTCGTGGGTTACACCTTTTCACGTTTGTGGGGTGAAGTGGCATGGATCGGCCCGGTCAGCGTGATTCCGGCGCATCAAGGCAAGCGCCTCGGCCAGCAGTTGATGGTGCGAGTTCTCGAAATTTTAAAGGATGCCGGCGCGCGGGTGATCGGCTTGGAGACAGTACCACGCAGCTATCGCAATATCGGCTTTTATACGAAGCTGGGTTTCCTGCCGCAAAACCTGACCGTGGATTTGATTCTCTCTGCCCCTCGTCTCCCCGAAGAACCGCTGCCGGCTGATTACGAGGTGATCTTTTACGGTGATACCAATCCAGCCGAAAGAGCTTTTCTCGATTCCGCCGCTGAGGCATTGGCTCGCCGGCTCGATCCACACTTATCGGCTCGGCCGGAAATAGAATTGACGCGCCAATTTCAATTTGGCGATACATTGTGCGTGCGCCGCGATCGAGAGCTGCTCGCCTGTTTCGTCGTCCATACGAAAACTTATTCGGAGGACGAAACGCCGCGATTTATGAAGGTGGTTCTAACGCTGATGGAACCGGCGTTGTCGATCACGGAAATCCTGCCGCATCTTTTTGCCTGGGCAAGCCGGGAAAGATTGGACACCGTCAGCTTCCGCACCCCAACGCGCTACAAACGCGCTTACGCCGAGCTTATCGCCGCCGGCTTTCAAGTGTTCCACAGCGATTTGCGCATGACGTTGGAGGGCTATGAAGAGGTGGCGGATCCACAGAGTTTTTATTTGAGCAAATGGGAGTGAGAGCCCGAGAATAAATTCTCAGGCTCAAAAACGGAAATCGGCTAAAGCCGATTCAAAAGATTTACAGTAATAAAACGAGAGCGGTATTTGTAAATGACGATTAAGGTGAAGAGAATGTCGAAATATTCCATTTTGTTTTTCTGCTTCTTTATTGGTTGCAACACCGCAACCCAAAATCGTATGAATGCACCAGTCAATTCCCAATCTGCCGAAAAATGGGTCGAAAAAACGCTGGCGCAAATGACGCTGCGCGAAAAACTCGGGCAGATGTTTTTTTATCATCTCGACACCAATTTCAAAACCAACGACGATCCGGCCTGGCAAAAGATTGAGATGCTCGTCAAAATGAATCATATCGGTGGGATTCATCTTTGGCGCGGCGAGCCTTATGCGACGGCGTATATGACGAACCGCCTGCAAAAGCTGGCGAAGATTCCGCTGATTTTTACCGCCGATCTCGAACATGGCGCGGCGCGTTTTGGCGGCACGGATTTTCCGCCGAACATGGCGATTGGCGCGACCGGCGATCCGCAGATGGCCTACCAAATGGGACTACACAGCGCTCGTGAAGCGCGCAGCCTCGGCATTCATCTCACCTTCGCGCCGGTTGTGGATGTCAACAATAACCCGCTGAATCCCATCATCAACGTGCGCTCTTTTGGTGAAGAGCCGGAGATGGTAGCGCGTTTCACTGAGGCGTTCATTCGCGGCTGTCACGATGGCCGATTGCTCACGACGGCCAAACATTTCCCCGGACACGGCGACACGGCGGAAGATTCTCACATCGAGCTGGCTTACGTGCCGGCGGACAGCGCGCGGTTGGAGCAAGTGGAGCTTGTGCCGTTTCGTCGCGCGATTGCCGGCGGCGTGGACTTCGTCATGACGGCACATCTCAACGTGCGCGGCGTCGCCATGAATCCGTATGATGCGGCCACCATCTCGCCGGAGATTATGACCGGTTTGTTGCGCCAGCGGCTCAATTTCGACGGCGTGTTGATCACCGACTCGATGCGCATGTGGGCGATGACGCACAATTATACCGATGCGTTCGCCACGGTGCAAGCCGTCAAAGCCGGCGTTGACGTCATTCTCGTGCAGGAGAACGTTCCGGAGATGCTTGCCGAGCTGGAGAAGCGCGTGCGCTCCGGAGAGATTCCGCTGACGCACATCGATCAATCCGTGCGGCGCATTCTCCGCAGCAAAGCCAAGATCGGACTGCAACAAGAACGTTTGGTGAATCTGGATTCGCTGGCGGCTCACCTTGGTACTTCGGACGCCAAACAAGCTGCCGAAAATGCGGCGGCGCAAGCCATTGCCTTACTGAAAAATGATGACTCAATTCTCCCTCTCTCCCCTGCTGATACCGGCCGTGTAGTGATCATTGAGTGGTGGGATGAATCTCATTCTCGCGCCACCAGTTCGTTTGTTCGCGAGTTGGGGCGTTATCTGACGAATTGGGAAAATTTTATTCTGACGCCCGATGCGGATCGCGATCTATTCGCCGAAATTTTGCAGCGCGTCCGCGCCGCGCGTCTGCAAATTTGGCCAGTTTATACGCCGCTGCGAGCTTGGAAAGGTCACGTAGGTTTGCCCGAAAGCTTGCAGCCGCTGGCTGATTCTTTGTTTGCCACCGGTGTTCCGGCAGTCGTGGCGAGTTTTGGCAATCCTTACATCTATCCGCAAGTGCAAAACGCCGCGGCGTATTTGGCGACATTTGGCGGCACCAACATTTTAGAGATCGCGGCGGCGCGGGCTTTAATAGGTGTAACGGAAATTTCAGGGAAATTACCGATTTCGATTCCCGGCTATTTTGAGCGAGGCGCCGGAATAAAGCTGGCGGCGAAAGGCACACAACCGATCGCGCCGACCGCGATACCGGATTGGCGCTTGCGTACCGGCTTTCCGGAAGAGGCGAAAATGAGCGCGGCCAAATTGGATTCCGTTCGCCTCGTGATGCAAGACGCCGTGCGCGACTCCGTTTTCCCCGGCGCGGTTTTATTAGTGGCGCGCAATGGCCTTATTGTGATGAATGAAGCTTTCGGCACCATGGGCTACAAAGAGTTCAATCGTCTCATGCCGCTGGACGCCATTTTCGATATGGCTTCAGTGACCAAATGTGTTGCCACGACGACGGCATGCATGCTGCTTTATGAGCGCGGGCTGCTCGACCTCGACGCGCCGGTACAAAAGTATTTGCCGGTGTTTGCCGGCGCCAATAAAGAAAAAATAACCATCCGGAATTTACTCACTCACAGCTCCGGCCTCACCGCCTATCGACGCTATTTCCTCGACCACCATGCTCCCGGCGAAATTATCAAGGTCATTCTCAATGAGCCGCTGGAAAATCCGCCCGGCAGCAAAACGGTGTATTCCGATCTGGGCGTTATTCTGCTGGGAAAAATTGTCGAAAAACTTTCGGGTCAGCCGCTCGATTTGTTTTGCCGCGAGCAGATTTTCGCGCCGCTCAAAATGAGCGAAACTTTTTACAACCCACCGCAAGAACTCCTCTCACGCATCGTGCCGACGGAGTTTGATTCGTGGCGCGGCCGCATGGTTCATGGTCAGGTTCACGACGAGAATGCTTTTGCGCTCGGCGGCGTTTCCGGCCATGCGGGGTTGTTTTCCACGGCGAGAGACTTGGCGACATTTTTGAATATGTTGCTGAATGGCGGAGCTTACGAAGGTGGGCGGCTCTTGAAACCGGAAACCATAGCTTTATTTACAGCGCGACAAAATATCGTTGCTGGCAGCAGCCGTGCGCTGGGTTGGGATACGGCAGACGGCAAGAACTCCGCCGGCCATCTCATGAGTCAGCGCGCGTTCGGTCACACCGGCTTCACCGGCACTTCGGTTTGGATTGATCCCAAAAAAAATATGTTTGTCATTCTGCTCTCGAACCGCGTGCATCCGACGCGGAATAATCAAAAGCTTCTGAGTTTTCGGGCGAAGTTGCACGATGCGGTGATGAAAGCTATTGAGACTTCTCCTTGAAAAATAAAATTTTCTTTCATATATTCAATCATTAAGAGCATCTTGTATGCGCGATGAAATTCAAGACCGGTATGGTAATCCAATTTATCTTACGGATGAACGATGGCAACATATCGTTGATCACCATCCGGAATTGAGTGGTCATCGTGCTGAAGTTTTAAGCGCTATCCGCTCCGGTAAACGTAGACAGGCTCCGCTATATCCTGACACATTTTATTATGTTAAAACCTTTCCTCGCTTGAAAGGAAAACTCAGATATATTCAAGCTGTCGTTGCGTTTCACTGGAAGGGTGATCAACCCAACAATTTCGTCGTTACTGCACATCCTGTCTAATCTTGGAGGCAAAACGATGCGTCTATCTTATGATCCGGAAGTTGACTTATTAGAAGTTATCTTTGACGAACGCCTGCATGGGGTGGAAAATGAAAAAGCAGCTTTTCAACTGCGTGATGGAATCATTTTGTACGTTACTGCTGATTTAAAAAGAATGATACAACTGACTGTAGTGAACTATCGCCGATATGCTGAATTGCCGGTGGTTCATTTTGAAGGTTGGAATACTTTCTCAAAAAAGGATAAGCAGCAATTATTGCCACTTATTGCTTCTCCGACTTTATTAGCTTTTTTGAAGCTTGATCCAAAGACCGGTTATGGCCATCTCACCACGCCGGATGTTTTGGAAATGTTTGCCGTCGCCGCTTAAGAAAATTTAAAAGCTTCTCAAGTGTTTTCGCGCCCAAATCAAAGGGAATACAAAATAGCCCTTTGCGTGTTTGTTAAGATATTCAGCGCGACACTTTAAGAATGCGGGAAGAATTATAAACAGATATAAGATGCCGATCACGATCTCCATTTTCAACAGCAGCATCAGTTTGATCTTCATTGCATTATGCTTTACCGAGAGCCTCTTCGCCGGCGCGTGGACGCAGCGCAAGGATCATTACTATTTCCGCCTCAGCGGTTTCTCCTTTAACTCCCGCGCTATTTTTGACAAGAACGGGAATCGCGTTGACCTCACCGACAACGGGCGGTTTACCGATATTGGCGCGTATGCTTATCTCGAATATGGCTTGAGCGACGTGGTGACTTTTGTCGGCTCGGTTCCCTACAAGCGCTTGCGCTTTCGCAATGAGAGCAGTACGATGCCGTTAAATCGAAAAGGCATCGGCTGGGGTGATGTTTATCTCGGCCTGCGTTATTTGCTTTCCGATAAAGGCCCGGTCACTTCGCTGCAAGCGGCTTTCAAGCTGAGCACCGGGTATCAAACCGATACCACGGCGTTGAGTCTCGCGCCGCCGCTCGGCGACGGCCAGAATGATTTCGAGCTGCGGGCGCTGATCGGGCAATCGATTTTGCGCCACACGGCTTACTACAATCTGGATATCGGCTATCGCGCGCGCAGCAAGACGCCAGTGGATGAAATTCCTTTTGCGTTTGAAGCCGGTCTCGGTCTCGGCAAAGCCGCCTTGCTTATCGGGCAAATTTACGGCGTGCGCGCGCTCTCCGGTGCAGAAGCAGTCACGATAAAGACGCAGAGCCAAACTTCATTGAACCCGGTTGAAGATTATGTCAAAGCGCACGCGCAAGTGATCTTGCACGTTGTGAAAGGAATGGACGTGGCGTTCATTTATGAAAATCTTCTCGCCGGCCGGAATACGGCTGCCGGGAGAAGTATCGGTGTGGCTTTAGCGCTCTTTAGCGTGCATTAATAAAGAAATCGCTTGAATTTTTGCCAAAAGCTCGTTAATTTTAAATGTTGGCAATTTAAGTCGCTTAAATTAAATCTGAAATGATCGGGAGGAAGAAATGGCCACAAACATCGATATTTATAAGGAGAAAAAATGTCCCATCCCCTCGAAGTAACCGATGTGAATTTCAAAGACGAAGTGTTGAGTTCCGACAAACCCGTGCTGGTGGATTTTTGGG
Source organism: Candidatus Zhuqueibacterota bacterium (assembly GCA_022616415.1). GTDB lineage: Bacteria > Zhuqueibacterota > Zhuqueibacteria > Zhuqueibacterales > Zhuqueibacteraceae > Zhuqueibacter. Next base: position 49,826 of record JAKEEU010000194.1, read on the forward strand.
CGGAATGGTGCGGCCCGTGCAAGATGATCGCGCCGGCGGTGGGGGAATTGGCCAAAGAATACGAGGGCCGCTTCAAAATCGCCAAGCTCGACGTGGATGCCAATTATCAAACCGCCGGAGAGTATGGCGTCCGCAGCATTCCGACCTTGCTCATCTTTAAAAACGGCAAAGTCGTCGATCAAATTGTCGGCGCCGTGCCGAAACAGCGGCTCAAAGAAAAGCTCGACGCTAATCTTTAATGAGAACAGCATGGACGAACGCGGAAGTTTTCGCGTGATTTTCAGTCGCAACCAAATTTTTAAAAATTTTAAATTTTCAATTTGCAATTTGCAATTTTCAACTTGCCGTTGGCCGAAGCCTAGACCATTTTCCCATTCAGGTTTCGGCCAACTTTTTTTGCAATCGCCGCGCTGAATCATGCCAAAACCAAATGTCTATGACTTGCTGATCGCCGGCGCGGGTCCGGCCGGATTAAGCGCTGCCATTGCTGCCGCCAAAGCCGGATTGCGCGTCGCCGTTTTCGAGCGCAGCAAAGAAATCGGCTATCCGGTACACACCAGCGGCGGCAGTTGGATTACCGAGCTGCGAAGACTCGGCGTGCCTGAGCGATTTATGCATCCAATTCGCACCGGAAAGTTTTTGGCGCCGGCAGCGACCGCCAGCTTTTCTTATGAAACGCCCGTCAGTTGCATTTTAGACGTTCGCGGTTTGTATCAATATCTCGCCGGCCAGGCCGCCGCGGTCGGGGCGGATATTTTTCCCAGCGCCGGTGTTGAATATGCCGTGTTGCAGGACCATCAACCGTGCGGCTTGAAGGTGCGAAATCACGGCGAGTTTTTTGCGCCTCTGCTCATCGACGCAACCGGCGTGGCCGGCGTGTTGGCGCAACAGATGAATCTGCGCGGGCCGATCACGCGATACGGCCGGGGCGCGGAGTATGATTTCTATTGGCCGGAGTGGCCCGGCGATACGATTGCCTTGCTCTTTGGCAGCTTGGCCCCAAAGGGCTATGCCTGGGTGTTTCCGCATGGCGAAGCAAGAGCGCGTATTGGCATAGGTGTATTGTATCCGGAAGCCTCGACCGAGCCGCGAAAATTATTACACGCGTTATTAGCGCGTGGTGAGATCGCCGGCTGTCCCCTCATTCGCCGCGCCGCGCTTGAATTTCATCTTGGAACCATTCCGGCGGTGCCGCCATTGCAAAAAACTTCCGCGGCCGGCTTGATGGTGGTTGGCGATGCCGGCGGCCTGATTTCGACGCTGCTCGGCGAGGGCATTCGCTTCGCTTTGGATATTGGCCGCATGGCGGGAGAAGTGGCAGCCGAAGCGCATCAGGTCGGACGGTTCGATGCCGAGTTTCTGACGCGATATGACGAACGTTGGCGCGAGCGCTATGGCCGGCTCTTTGCTTGGGGCTGGGCAATCAATCAGCGCCTGGCGGAATATGACGATAACGCGTGGAATGAAAAAATCGCGTTGCTCTCGCAATTTCCGGTTGAGGCCATTCCGGCGCTGCTGCAAGGCGATTGGTCAACGCCGTTGTTGCTCGCCTTGCTCTGGCACCATCGCCGGCGTTTGAGTCGGACGATGTGGCGGTATTTCTACAAAAATATGTGGAAAAAGTCTTGATTTTGTTCGATGATTTACATAAATTTAAAAGTTTTCGGCAAGAACGAACAAGCATCTTAGGAAAGGCATCATGTTGGTTTTAATCATGGCAGGTGGGGCAGGAACGCGGTTTTGGCCCAAAAGCCGGGAACGCCATCCGAAGCAGTTATTGCCCATCGTCGGCGAGGGGACGATGCTGCAAAACACCGTGCGCCGATTGCAGCCGCTGGTGCCGGCAGAAAACATTTTTGTCATCAGCAATTCGGTGCAATATCCCGGCATCGTCGAGCAATTGCCGATGCTGCCGGCGGAGAACATCATTGTCGAGCCGCGGCCGAAAAATACCGCGGCCTGCATCGGCTTGGGCGCAGTGATGCTCCAAAAGCGCGAGCCGGACGGCGTCATGATCGTGCTGCCGGCCGATCATTTGATTAGCGACGACGAGGTTTTCCGCGAGACATTATTGAACGCCGGCAAAATCGCCGCCGAAAAAGACGTTCTCATTACCATCGGCATTCAGCCGAGTTATCCGGCCACCGGATATGGCTATATTCAGTTCAGCGATGAGCGGATTTCGGCTGGACAAGCCACGGCTTATCGCGTCAAAACTTTTGCCGAAAAGCCCAATCTGGAAACCGCCAAGCGCTTTCTCGACAGCGGCGACTTTTTGTGGAACAGCGGCATTTTCGTTTGGCGCATTCCGGTGATCATGGGGCAGATTGAAGAGCACATGCCGCATCTTTATGACGGCTTGCGCGAGATCGCCCCCGCTCTCGGCAAACCGGAACAGAGCCAAATCATCGACCGCGTCTACCAGCAGATCAGAAGCATTTCGATTGATTACGGGGTGATGGAAAAAGCGCGGAACGTGCTGGTGTTGCGCGGGCAGTTTCACTGGAACGATTTGGGCAGTTGGGATGAAGTTTACAAGCTGCTGCCGAAAGATCAGGACTACAATGCGACTGGTGAACAACCGCACGTGTTGTTGGAAAGCAGCGGCTGCCTGATCGACGTGCCGGGAAAAATCGTGGCGGCAGTCGGCCTGCGCGACTTGATGATTGTGGAGACGGAAGATGCCTTGCTGCTTTGCCCACGCAGCCGCGCGCAAGACGTGAAAGACTTGGTCGAGTTGATCAAGCGGCGCAAGCTCCATCACCTGTTATAAAGCGTAAATTTAAAACGTCATCTCTCGATTTATCTTCTTATTAATAAGATGAAAGAAGAAGAAGTTCTATCCGGATTAGAGAAGTTAGTCGAAAGCTTGAGCATTCAATTGCGATACGAAAAGGGGGATTTTGCCGGTGGCTATTGCGTGCTCGAAGACAAGCGCATGATGATCGTCAACAGCGCGCTATCGCCGGCGCAACGCATCAAAGTATTGGCGGGCGAATTGGCTGGAATGAACCTCGAAGAGGTGTTCGTGCTGCCAGCTTTGCGCGAAGCCATTATGGAGGGAGCCTCGAGTCAGGGCAAGGCTCCTGCCAGTGTTGCCGAGGGACACCCCAAAAATATCCGCTCTGAAAATTGAACCATCGTAGGAGGCGACATGGAAAAAATTGAATTGGTGCCCTATTTCAATGAGTCGCTGTTCATCCCCACTCTGCGCGCCAAGACCAAGGAAGGCGTTCTGGAGGAGCTGGTTGATCGCTTCGTGGAAGCGCGATTTTTGCGCAACCCGACTATCGCGCTGGAAATGATCCACCGGCGCGAGCAATTGGGCAGCACCGGCATCGGCCACGGCATCGCCATCCCCCACGGCCGAACGACGGCAGCGGCGGACGTGATGATTGCCTTCGGCCACTCCAAAAACGGTATCGACTGGCAAGCCATGGACGATCATCCGGTACATCTCATCTTCATGGTGCTGGCGCCGCCGCAAGAGCTTAACAACCGCTACCTCCCCGTTCTCGGCCGTCTGGTCGAAGTGCTCAGCGAACCTCGTCAACGCGATAAATTTCACACCGTAACCACTTTTTCCGATTTCATCAACCTTCTCAAAAACTAATGCCAGGAAAAATCAAAAACCAGATCGAATTTCTCGTTGCCTTGCAAGACCTCGATATCATGATCAAAGAAATCGAGGAAGTGAAAGAATTGGGATTCGAAGTCAAGGGTGAGGGCCTCGCGGCTTTGGCGAGTGCGCGCGAAGATTTGGTGCTGAAAATCAAAAAGCCGCTGCTGGCGGCTTACGAACGGCTGCGCAACCGCTACAAACGCGCCATTGTGCCGGTCAAAGACGACAACTGCCTGGGCTGTTTCATGCGGCTCCCCACTTCGATCACCGCCCACGGCCGCACCGACAAAGAGGTGCTCGTCTGCGAAAATTGCGGGCGCTTTCTGTATTGGCTGTCGTGATATGCGTTCACTAAACCGCACATTTCCCCGATTGTAGCCAAAGCAATCTTATAAGCTCAATGTAAATGAGCCTTGCTTCGACCAACTCATTCCCCCTTTATGATAAATCTACGCCAGCCACTTTTATTAAAATTTTGTAACGCTGAAAAACTCAAAACGAGGAGGCGCGTTTGGATGAAAGCCAGATTCTCTACCCTAATCCTAAGTTTATTTGTCTTCGCAAACTCTGCGCTCACACAGCAATTTGAGTTTTATCCCAATGCCAGGTTTGATCCTGCCGTTCCCACGCTGGAGCAAGTGGTCGGACACAAATGGGGCGAAAAGATCACCATGCACCATGAAGTCGAGAAATACATTCACAAGCTCGCGGAAGTCTCTAAAAATATTCGCGTCGTGAAATACGGCGAAACTTGGGAAGGCCGGACGTTGTACTACATGATCGTGGCCTCCGAGCAGAATCTGGCTCGCATCGACGAAATCAAAATCGGCATGCAGAAGCTGTCGGATCCGCGCCAGATTACATCGGCGGAAGCAGATAGACTCATCTCTTCGCTGCCGGCTGTAACTTGGCTGGCGTATGGCGTTCACGGCAACGAAATCTCCAGCACCGATGCGGCGCTGCTCACCGCCTATCATCTCGCCGCGGCGCAAAATGACACGCTGGCGCAGATCGTCTTGCAGAATAGCGTGGTGATTATCGACCCGATGGAAAATCCGGATGGCCGGGATCGTTTCATCACTTACTTTAGGCAAACCACCGGGCGTTGGCCGGACGCCGATCAACAAGCCGCCGAGCATCGCGAAACCTGGCCGAACGGACGCAGCAATCATTATCTGTTTGACATGAACCGCGACTGGTTTGCGCTCACTCAACCCGAAACACAAGGCCGCGTCAAAGCCTTTCTGGAGTGGTATCCTCAGGTGTTTGTTGACCTCCATGAAATGGGCTCGAACTCGACCTATTATTTCGCCCCGCCGGCTGATCCACTCAATCCGGAAATGCCGCTGGCGCAAATCGAGATGCTGAAAAAATTCGGCAGAAATAATGCAAAATGGTTCGACCGCATGAAGTTTGATTATTTCACCCGTGAAGTTTTTGATTCGTTCTATCCAGGTTATGGTGAAGGCTGGCCGATTTTTAACGGCTCCGTCGGCATGACCTACGAACAGGCCTCGGCTCGAGGCTTGGTCGTTAAACGCGATGATGAAACGACGATGCGCTATCGCGACACCGTACAGCATCATTTTATCTCGTCGCTTTCCACCGCGGAAACGAGCGCGAAAAATCGCGCCGAGGTGTTGCGGTATTTTTACGAATATCGCCGCTCGGCCATCGAAGAAGGCAAAACCGGTGAGATCAAAGAGTATCTCATCGTGCCGGGCAGTGATCCGAACCGCACGGCCAAATTGGCCAATTTATTGAAGACGCAGGGCATCGAAGTGAAAAAAGCGGTGGCGGCGTTTCAGAATCGCCGCGTCGAGGATTATTACGGCGGCGCCGTGCAAGCGAAAAATTTTCCGGCAGGAACGTTCATCGTCTCGCTCGCGCAACCGGCGAAGCGGCTGGCAAAAACCCTGATGGAAAAGCACGTGGCCATGGATGACAAATTCATCCAGGAACAATTGCGCCGCGAGAAGAAACGGCTCGATCATCAATTTTATGACGTCACCGGCTGGTCCCTCCCGCTCTTATATGACGTCGAATGCTATCGCGCCCGCGACGCTTCGGTCGGCAATTTTTCTTTGCTCGGTTCGGAGACTTCCAGCCAGATCATTGGCGGAAAAGCACAACTGGCTTATTTGATTCCCTGGGGCACGAACGCTGCAGCGAAAGCGCTGGCGAGCCTGCACCGCAAGGGCATTCGCGTCTTCGGCGCCGACATGGAATTTACCCTGAACGGCCGCAAGTATCCGCGCGGCACGTTGATCGTCAAAGTGAAAGACAATCCGGACAACCTTTATGAAACACTCGCCGAAATTGCGAAATCAGAAAATCTCGAAATCATTGCGACCAACTCGTCGTGGGTTGACGACGGCGTGAACTTTGGCAGCGGCAATGTGCAATTTTTGGAGAAACCCAAGATCGTGCTGGCTTATAACACGCCGGCCTCCTCCCTGTCCGTTGGCTGGACGCGATATTTGCTCGAGCAGGCTTACGGCTATCCCGTGACGATCGTTCATACCAATCAATTGGGTAACGCCGATTTGTCCAGATACAACGTGATGATTCTGCCGGATGCTTTTGGCAGTTACGATCGCGAGCTTGGCGAGGGCAACGCCGTTAAAGAGTGGATCCGAAAAGGCGGCACCTTGATCACTTACGGCAACGCCACGCAATGGCTCACCGGCGAAAAAGTCGGGTTGCTCGCGACAAGCCGCGAATTGAAAGGCGGCAAAGCCGACAAAGATGAGAAAAAAGACAAGGCAGAGAAAAAAGAAGAGAACAAACCGGATTTGACCAAGCCGTTCGACGTGGAAAAAGAAATTCAGCCGGAGAAAGAGCTGCCGATTGAATCGCCGGGACCCATCGTGCGCATCTCGCTCGATACCGAGCACTGGCTGGCGTTCGGCTACGACGGCGACGCGAACGTGATGGTCAACAGCCGCAACATCTTCACGCCGCTCAAGCTGGACAAAGGAACCAACGTCGGACTGTACATGCCGGAAGACAAGCTGGTGTTGAGCGGATTTATTTTTGAAGATTCCAAAAAGCAGTTACCCAATAAAGCGTACCTCATGCACCAGCCGCACGGCAGCGGTCACGTCGTCGCTTTTGCCGAAGATCCGAATACGCGCGCATTCTTCGACGGCACCAACCTGCTGCTGATGAACGCCATCTTCTTCGGGCCGGCGCATTGAGGTTCGTAGTTACGCCTTCAGGCGTTGAGCGTTAGCCGGTTGGCCCGTTAGCCTGTTAATTGGCGAACTGCAACAAGCAAACTTTTACTATATTTTCGCGCCAATTTCACTTGCACCATAGATGCGAATTCTCGTCATCGGCGGTACCAAATTCATCGGCCCGTTCGTGGTGCGGCAACTCATCGAACGAGGCCATGAAGTCACCGTCTTCCATCGCGGCCAAACCAAAGCCGATTTGCCAAATACCGTCCGGTATATTCAAGGAGATCGCAAGCAGCTTCACAATTTTCGAGCAGAATTTGAGTATTACAGGCCGCAGGTTGTGCTCGACATGGCGCCGTACACCGAGCAAGAAGCGCAAGCGGTCGCGCAAACTTTCAAAGGACTGGCGCAGCGGGTGGTCGCCATCAGCAGCCAGGATGTTTATCGCGCTTATGAACGCGTGCGCCGAACCCATCCTGGGCCGCCCGATGCGGTGCCGCTGACGGAAGAGTCGCCGCTGCGCGAAAATTTGTATCCCTATCGGCAACGTTTTCCCTCGCAACAACTTGGCAAAGACTTTGACGAGCTTTGGCATGATTATGACAAAATTCTGGTCGAGCGCGTGTTCATAAGTGAGCCGGAATTGCCGGCGACGGTGCTGCGCTTACCGTGGGTGTACGGCCCTGGTGATTATCTTCATCGCATGTTCCCGCATTTGAAGCGCATGGGTGATGGCCGAAACTTTATATTGCTCGAAGAGGGTCAAGCCGGATGGCGCTGGACGCGCGGATATGTGGAGAACGTGGCGGCAGCGATTGTACTGGCAATCACCAGCGAGCGTGCGAGAAACCGAATCTACAATGTTGGCGAAGAAAAGGCGCTCACGGAAGCCGAATGGGTTGATCACATCGGCCGCGCCGCAAAATGGAACGGCAAAGTCGTAGCGGTTAAAAAGGAAAAACTGCCTGCTCACTTGTCGATGAATCTGGATTGGAATCAACACCTCGTTGTTGATACGAGCCGCATACGTCGGGAATTTGGTTATGTCGAGCCGGTTCCACTTGCAGAAGCTATCGCGCACACCGTGCGATGGGAACAAGAAAATCCACCGGAGCAAATTGATCCGAAACAGTTTGACTACAAAGCGGAAGATGCTGTGCTAAAAGCGGTGGATATCAAACTTTAGAAGGCTCTACTAAAGCTGCATTGGTGATTTCGATTTTTCTGGCAAAGGCTGGCCGCCGTGTGCTGGTTTTGGAATAACTCGAAACGCAAAGAGAAAATCCGCTGGAGCTTATGAGCCATGCGAAAAATCATTTTTCTCTCTTTTCTCGCCGGCTTTCATGTTCCTGTAACCGTCTCTGCCCAAACTCCGCAGCACGACGCAGAACGGAGCCGGCACGAAGCCGGCATGCCTTTTGTCAGAAATTACAGCCCAAAAGAATACGGCGCCTCCGCTCAAAACTGGGCGATTACCCAAGATACGCGCGGCGTCTTGTATTTTGGCAACGGCAGCGGCGTGCTTGAATACGACGGCGTTTCGTGGCGCTTGATCGCATTGCCCAACCAATCAAGTGTCTTCTCGCTCGCCATTGACGACAGCGGGAGCGTTTATGTTGGAGGATATGCCGATTTCGGCTATTTGGCGCCAGATTCCATCGGCAACATGCAATTTATCTCGCTCCTTAATCATGTGCCGCAAGAAGATCGCCAATTCAACGAGGTGTGGGAGACGTGCGTTACCTCGCATGGCGTTTACTTCAGAACGGATCAACGTCTTTTCTGTTGGTCAAATCATCAACTCCGGGTTTGGAAGTCCAGCACCTCGTTTCATGCGGCCTTTGTCGTGCGCGAGATACTTTATATTCAACAATGGGGCGTCGGGCTGATGCAAATGACGGGCGCTTCTTTGCAATTGATTCGTGGCGGGGAAGAATTTTCCGACGAGCGTATCGACGTCATCCTGCCTTACGATGAGGAAAAAATCCTGATCGGCCTCCGTATCTCGGGTTTGTTTTTATATCATGGCGCTGGCTTGCAGCCCTTTCAAACCGCGGCGGCAGCGTTCCTGCGTGAGAATCAGCTTTATCACGGCGCGGTTTTGCCGAACAGCGACCCTACGGGCGTAGCTTTTGCCTTGGCAACGGAGCGAGGCGGCGTGGCGATCATCGACCGGCAAGGAAATGTCGTGCAGCTTTTGAACAAAGCCGCGGGCTTGCGAGACAATACCGTTAATTTTGTTTTTTTCGATCGTCATGGCGCGGCAGTGCTGGCGCTGGAAAGGGGCATTGCTCGCGCCGAAATATTTTCCCCGCTCTCCCGCTACGGTGAACAATCCGGACTCAAAGGTTTTGTCATGTCGATTCTCCGGCACGAGGGAATTTTGTACGTGGCGACGAGTTTGGGCGTTTTTTATTTGCAATCACCATTCGAAATGTTTCCGTTGCAAAACGAATTTCAACCGGTGGCAGGCATTGCGACACAGTGTTGGGCCTTGCTCGCCATGGGCGAAGCATTGCTCGTCGCCAGCAATGACGGGATTTATCGTATTGAAAATCGCAAGGCTGCCTTGATCAAAAAGTCAACTCAAGGCGACTTTGCCGCGTTGTGTCTCCATCGTTCCAGGCAAGACACCAATCGAGTTTACGTCGGGCTAACTGATGGTTTGGCCGCTTTGCGGTATAATCCGGTGACAAAAAATTGGATCGATGAAGGAAGACTCGCTGCCATTCACGAAACCATTTGGACGATTGCCGAGAGCGACGACGGCAGACTATGGCTGGGATCGGAATCGCAAGGCGTCTTGCGTGTGGATTTCACCGTGCGCAAAGATTCTCCCCAAATAGAACGCTTTGATTCTCGAAACGGCTTGCCAAGTGGATGGATCGGCGTTTATCCAATCGCCGATAAAACGATTTTTACAAGCATGCAAGGCGTCTATCGCTTTCACGAAGCCGCTCAACGCTTTCTGCCGGATTCGAGCTTTGGAGTTTACAACGCTCGAGCGGTTGGCGTCGTAGTCGAAGACAAACAGGAGAACATCTGGTTCGATGCGGCTGGATTGAATTGTGCTCAACGCCGCGCCGGAGGAGCTTTCGCTTTGCTCCGAACCCCTTTTCTCAAAATTCCCAAGTTTGAGATCAATGCCATTTATCCGGAAGAAGGCGGCGTTGCCTGGTTGGGCGGCGACGAAGGGCTGGTGCGCTACGACGCCAACATTCAAAAAAATTATGCTGTGGATTATCCGGCGCTGATTCGTTGCGTTGCTTCGCTCCAAAGGGATGAGACGGTTATTTTTGCCGGAGCATTTCGAAATCAAAATCGCGCGGCCCCAACCCTGGCCTATGCTGACAACACGCTGCGCTTCGAATTTGCCGCTCCCAATTTTGCAGCCGAATCAAAAAATCAATTTCAATTCTATCTGAAAGGATTTGACCAAGGCTGGTCGGCGTGGAGCCGGGAAAGCAAAAAGGACTACACCAATCTGCCGGAGGGAAATTACCGTTTTCACGCGCGGGCCAGGGACGTTTACCAGCATGAAAGCCGCGAAGCGGTTTATGCCTTCAGAATTTTGCCGCCCTGGCATCGCGCTTGGTGGGCGTATGGCTTGTACATTTTGGCGTTCGCCACCGCGCTATTTGCTTATGGCCGTTACAAAACCAAAGCGCAAGCGCAGGCATTGGAAAAGGAGCGGCAAATCAACGAGCGCCTGCGTCGGGTTGACAAGCTTAAAGACGAATTTTTGGCGAATACCTCTCACGAGCTGCGCACGCCGTTGCACGGGATCATCGGCCTCGCTGAATCTCTCACTGATGGTTTCACGGAAGCGCCGCCAGAGAATACGCGCGCCAATCTCGCGATGATCGTCGCCTCGGGCAAAAGGTTGGCCGCGCTGGTCAACGACATTCTCGATTTTTCGGAGATGAAAACGCGAAATCTGGAGCTGCAATGCAAGCCGGTCGATATTCGCATTCTCACCGGCGTGGTGCTGAAACTCAGCGAGCCGCTGCTCGCCGGGAAAAACCTGGTGTTGAAAAATGAAATTGCGGAGAATATCCCGTCCGTTCATGCCGACGAAAATCGGCTGCAGCAAATCATGCACAATCTCGTGGGCAATGCCATCAAATTTACTCCCTCCGGAGAGGTGACGGTTTCGGCGGCACCCAACAACGACATGGTGGAAACCAGTGTGTCGGATACCGGCATTGGCATACCGCGGGAAAAATTTGGCGACATCTTCAAGTCATTCGAGCAAGTCGAGACGTCGATGGCGCGAGAATATGGCGGCACCGGCTTGGGCCTGGCGATCACCAAAGAGTTGGTGGAACTGCACGGCGGCACCATTCGAGTTGAATCCCAAGTTGGCAAAGGCTCGACGTTTACTTTTACTTTGCCAAAGTCCGAAGTTGCAAAGTCCGAAGTCATGAAAGTCGAAGTCGCGAGGGTTCGGGAGGTGAAGCGCGGAGCGTCGAGCGTCGAGCGCGAGGCAATAGATTCTTACGCGTTACGCCCTGCACTTCACGCTCGACGCTCCACGGCGCCGAACGGCGAGTTCAAAATACTTATCGTGGATGATGAACCGATCAACCAGCAAGTCTTGGCCAATCATCTTGCCCGTGTTAATTATGATTTTGTTCAGGCTTTCAATGGTGAGGAAGCTTTGCAAGCCATCGACCGAGGAGAAAAGTTTGACCTGGTGCTCTTGGACATTATGATGCCCAAGCTCTCCGGCTATGAAGTGTGCAAGCGCATTCGCGAGAAATTTCTGCCAAGCGAGCTGCCGGTTATTATGGTAACGGCGAAAGACCAGGTTGCCGACCTGCTCGAAGGTTTTGCTTCGGGCGCCAACGATTATCTCGCCAAGCCGTTCTCCAAAGATGAGCTGCTGGCCCGCCTAAAAACGCATCTGAATTTGTTGCGCATCAATTCCGTCTGCGCGCGTTTCGTGCCGCACGAGTTTCTGCGCTTTCTCAACAAGGAAAGCATCACCGACATCAAGCTGGGCGACAACGTGCAGATGGAGATGACGGTTTTTGTGTCGGACATTCGCTCGTTTACCGCACTATCGGAGCAGATGACGCCGGCGGAAAATTTTGCTTTTATTAATGATTATCTGGCCAACGTCGGGCCGTTGATCCGGCAGCACCACGGTTTCATCAACCACTACACCGGCGACGGGGTGATGGCGCTGTTTCCACGAAAAGCGGAGGACGCGCTCGTCAACGCCGTTGTCACGCAGCGATTGCTGGCGGGCTTTAACGCCGAACGCCGGCAGCGCGGCAAGCCGCCGATTCGCGTCGGCATCGGCTTGCACACCGGAAATTTGATGCTCGGCATCGTCGGCGAGACGGAGCGCATGCAAGGGGATATTTTCGCCGATGCCGTCAATCTGGCGAGCCGCATCGAAGGCTTGAGCAAGCTCTACGGCGTTTCCATCGTCATCAGCGAACAGACGTTGTCGCGGCTCGATCATGCCGAAACATACAACACGCGGTTCTTGGGCAAGGTGCAAGTCAAGGGCAAGAAAGAATGCGTTTCGGTGTTTGAAATTTACGACGGCGATCCGGCGCCGATCATCGAGCTGAAGCTGAAAACCAAAACGGATTTTGAAGAAGGGCTGCACTGCTATTTTGCCAAGGATTTCGCCCAAGCCGTCGTGCGCTTTAAGAATGTCTTGACGGCCAATCCGAATGATAAAACCGCAGAGCTTTACTTGCGGCGCTCCGCGCGTTTTGTGGTCGAAGGGGTTACGGCTGATTGGGAGGGCGTTGAAACGATGGAGAGCAAGTGAAAATTGGTGTGGCGTGTATCATTGCGGGGCAAAAATAATCTTTAAAGCGCTTTGGCTGAGTTGTAAATTTTCAACTATTTTCATCTTGTCGATGATGGCTTTTACTTCAGTTTGTGACGCAATCTTGCGTGTCCAAAATAAACGCAAACAAGAGCCAAATCCACTACGCTAATGCCATTTTGTTTACAGTATCGTACTGCTTGTTTATCATTACTCAACAGACGGCCTCGACGATTTTTAGACAAGACTATCGCCTCACGTTCACCGGCATTTAATTTCTTGGGTAATCCCTGGGCCAGCTTTTGCTCGTTTTCTGAAAGATGGAGGATTTGAAGCTTGCCACCAACAGCATGTAAAATGACCTCAAGGTGTTTTTGGCCATAAGCCAGTCCTGTTTGCAGTTCCCGATGAACTGCCGGCGGAATAAAAATCGTGGCGTTGGGAAATAAACGGAAGAGCAGAGGCAAAGACTCACCGGCAGCTAATGAGCTGAGAATGTTAGTATCGCTGATTACGAGCACAAAAGCCCCTCATGTTCAAGTTCTTTGGTAACTGCATCCATCTCGTCGGCCGTAAAGTCAGTCTCCACCAAAACTGAAATATTGCGCTTTCTGAGAATGTCAATCAATTCCCATCGAGTAATGTTTGCCAGTTCTGCTGCCCGTCCCAGACTGCACTTATCTGCAAGGTAAAGAGCAATGGCTTCCTCGACTGTGGCCTGTTCAGGCAAACCGTCGTCGATTCGAAACTTCAACATTTCGGCCAAGACGCGTTGGTCGACAGGTGAAAGGCTTTGAGCAAGCTCAAAAACCTGTTGAATTGTTAAATTTTCTGCTTGTACGTTCATCAGCCTCATCCTTATTTTAGGTGCTCATTTTTTGATTTGTTATTTATCCTAAAACTTTTTAAATATACTAATTTTCTTTTTACAATGCAAGCGATCCTTGCTATTCATTTGCTACCAAAACAAGGATGAACCCATGACAAAATCCCAATTCATTGTCTTTCTCCTGCAAAGTTTGATTTTCGCTGTGCCGCTCTTTGCTCAATCCGCTCCCCCAAAAGGAGACGCAACGCTCGAGCACGCCCGCAAAATTCTCAAATCCACGCCGCTCATCGACGGGCATAACGATCTGCCGTGGGAGATTCGAAGGAATGCGCAGGCGCCGCACGATGTAGAGGCCTACGATCTTCGCAAGCGGACGCCGGGACATACCGATCTCGCGCGGCTAAAAGAGGGGCTCGTTGGCGCGCAATTTTGGTCGGTGTATATTCCAGGCGAGATCAAAGCCGAAGGTTTTGCCAAAGTTCAATTGGAACAGATCGACATCGCCCGCCGCGTGATCGAGCGCTATCCGGAAAGTTTGGCTTTGGCGCTTACCGCGGCTGATATTGAAGCGATTTTCAAAACGGGCCGCATCGCCTCGCTGCTCGGCATGGAAGGCGGCCACGCCATCGAAAATTCTCTTGGCGCGCTGCGCGCCTTTTATGCGCTCGGGGCTCGCTACATGACGCTCACCCATAATGTCACTTTGGACTGGGCCGACGCCGCGGCAGACGCGCCCAAGCACAACGGCCTTACTGCGTTTGGCAAAGAGGTGGTTCGTGAAATGAACCGCTTGGGCATGTTGATTGACCTTGCTCACGTCTCGCCGAAAGTGATGAGCGACGCTCTCCGCTTCAGCGAAGCGCCGGTAATTCTCTCGCATTCATCTGCCCGCGCCCTCACGAATCACGCCCGCAATGTTCCGGATTCGATTTTGGCGCGGCTGCCAAAAAACGGCGGCGTGGTGATGGTGACTTTCGTTCCCGTCTTTGTTTCGCAGGAAGTCATGGATTGGGATGCTCCCATCCGCGAGCGCTTCGCGAAAGCCGCTTCGGATAAGGAGCGCGACCACATTCGGAAGGAATACGAGGCGGCGCATCCCATGCCCAAGGCCACCATCAGCCAAGTCGCCGATCACATCGAACACGTCCGCAAAGTTGCCGGCATTGATCACGTCGGGATTGGCAGCGACTTCGATGGAACTTCGGCGCTGCCAGTCGGTTTGGAAGACGTTTCCAAGTTTCCCAACCTTTTCGCCGAGCTGATCCGCCGAGGGTGGAGTGACGTGGACTTAAAGAAGCTGGCGGGCGAGAATCTTTTGCGCGTGCTGCGAGAGGCGGAGGCGACAGCCCAACGACTGCAAAGAATTCGGCCACCTTCCACGGCCACTATCGAGAAGCTGGATGGCCTGCAAACAAACTTGCAATATGTGACCATGGCCGCGAAGATTGTTAGCGCCTTAAAATTGCGCGAAGGCGAGCGCGTGCTCATCCGCTTCGATCCCGAATATTTCAATGACTTGGTCGGGCCGTTGCGCCACCACATCCGCGCGGTCGGAGCGGTGGATATTGGCGCGCTGGAATACATCGAGAGCGCTGCCATCCGAAATGTTGTGCCAGCGGACGAAGCTCGACGCGCTGAGGCGCAGTCACAGGCGTTTGAGCAGTTGCTGGAAGCGGTGGACGTTTACTTATGGTTACCCGTCCGCACTGATCAGCGTGAGATTCCCACGCCGGAATCGCTCGCACTCCAAAAATGGTTGGACAAAGGCGGTATGCGTCGCCAAATTCATTTCCACTGGTCGCAAGGCAGCGTGTTGGCCGATGGATTGGCCGGGGAGCATTCAGCGACGCTCGATTCGGTTTATCAAAGCGCTCTTGATATTGATTACGCTGCCCTCTCAGCGACGCAAGATCGCGTCACTAATCTGCTACGCTCCGGCACAGTGCGCGTGCGCACGTCTGCCGGAACGGATCTGAATTTCCGCATTGGTGAGCGTCCATTCAACAAGCAGAATGGTGATGCCTCACCCGCGCACATGCAGAAGGCGGCGGTTCGCATCGATCGTGAAATCGAGCTGCCCGCCGGCGTCGTGCGCGTTGCACCGTTGGAAGAGACGGTTAATGGCCGCATCGTGATTCTCTCAGCCCGTTTCGGTGACAAAACGGCGCGCCAACTCAAACTGGAAATCAGTCGCGGTCGCGTGACACGAGTCGAAGCAGATGAAAACCTTGCTGCCGTTGAAGCCGCACTCAATGCCGGAGGTGAGGCCGCACGCCGCTTCCGTGAGTTCGCGCTCGGTTTCAATCCCAAGCTCGCAACTTCCGCCGCGAGTCCGGTGCTCCCTTATTTTGGATACGGCGCCGGCATCGTCCGCTTGAGCCTCGGCGATAATCAGGAGCTGGGTGGCTCGGTGCGCGGCAATTTCGTGCGCTGGTTTTTCTTCCCCGATGCGACGGTTGAAGTTGATGGGCGAACGTTGGTGCGTGAGGGAAAATTGATTGAAGTAGCCCGCTAAGATTTTGAGCGCCAAAAACCTTTACAAACAGCGCAAAGCTTTTCCAACGGATTGAAGAACCCAACCGATCTAATCCGTTGGGTTTTTCTATCCGTTTGGAGACTATTGTCTTTGCGAACTCGCCGGTTTGAGGCGAAGCTTCGTTGGATAATAAGACAGAAAGATGGATGACAGAAAATTTTTTTTTAAATTAATGTTCGATTCTCAACGACTCATCAAAGAATGAAGAGTATGCCATACGATGCCATCATCATCGGCGCCGGACACAACGGTTTGGTCACTGCGGCTTACTTGGCGAAAGCCGGACGCCGTGTTTTGGTTTTGGAACGACGCGAAACGCTCGGCGGCGCAGCCGCAACCGGAGAAATTTTTCCAGGCTTCAAATTCAATACCGGCGCGCACGATGCCGGACTGTTTCGGCAAGAAATCATCGACGAGCTTGATTTGAAAAAGCACAGGGTGGAGATGATCGAAAGTCCGGTTGCCGTGTTTGCGCCGCAACCCGACAACACGTCCCTCACGCTCTGGCGCGATCAAGAAAAGAATATCGCCGAAATTGCCAAGTTTTCCCGAGCCGACGCCGAAAAATTTCCGGCGTTCATCCGGCTTGTGAGCAAATTGACGGAGGTTTTGGATAGCATCATGCTGCTCACGCCGCCGAGTGTGACGCAGAACACCCTCGACGAATTGCTCGTGTGGGCCAAGGCCGGACTCAAGCTCAAGCGCGCGGGCAAGCACGAGATGATGGAATTTTTGCGCGTCTTGCCAATGACGGTGACGGAATTTCTCAACGAGTGGTTTGAAAACGAAGCGCTCAAAGCGGTGCTCGGCTCGGCAGGCGTCACCGGCAGCATGCAAGGCCCGCAAGCTTCCGGCACGACATTCATGATGCTGTACCACTATCTCGGTGCTGAGAATGGCGGCTTCAAATCAAGTCGTTTTGTGAAAGGCGGCATCGGCCGGCTCGCTGCTGCTTTGGCGAGTGCGGCTCGCCAACATGGCGCTGAGATTCGCACCGGCGCGGAAGTCGCGCAGATCAAGCTCAACGAAGGAAAAGCCACCGGCGTCGTGCTCAAAAGCGGCGAAGAGATTTCAGCGCGTGTGGTCATCTCGAATGCCGATCCGCGCCGCACATTCTTCGATCTTGCCGGCGCGCCCAATCTCGGCCCGACGTTCGTGCGGCGCGTGAGAAATATCCGTTTTCGCGGTAACACCGCGAAAGTGAATCTGGCGTTGTCCGATTTGCCGCGCTTTCGCTCACCGGAGGCGCATTTGAGCGGACACATTATCATCTGCCCGAGCTTGGAATATCTCGAGCGCGCTTACGATGACGCGAAATACGGCCGCCACTCGCAAAAACCTTATCTTGACATTGTCATTCCGACGGTGTTAGATTCTTCATTAGCCCCGGCAGGCAGGCACGTCATGTCCATCACCATGCAATATGCGCCGTACAAACTGCGCGAGAGCAATTGGGACGAGAGCCGCGAGAAATTAGGAGATCACATTATCAACACGCTGGCTGAGTATGCGCCCAATATCAAAGATCTCATTTTGCACCGGCAAGTGATCACGCCATTGGATTGGGAACGCGATTATGCTCTCACCGAAGGTTGCATTTTTCATGGACAGATGGGATTGGATCAACTTTTGTTTATGCGGCCTGTCGCAGGTTGCGGCCAGTATCGCACGCCGATTGAGAGTTTGTATCTGTGCGGCGCGGGAACGCATCCGGGCGGTGGCGTGACCGGCGCGCCGGGGCACAATGCGGCGCGGGAGATTTTGAAAGATTGGAAAAGAAAAGCGTAACGCAGACTGCCCCCGCCGCAGCGGGGCAAACAAATTGGAGCCAAGACTAATGAACAACACCTCGCCTGAAACTTTTGAGTACAAAGACAAAGACTTTGGCGACACCCACGGTATCGTGGTAGCGACGAATCCGGAAGTTTTTTATCCCACGAGCACGACCACGCTGCTGCTGGCCGGCGTGCGTAAATCCGTCAACTCCGACTTTCCTTTAATAAATTCTAAAAGGAAAGCCGGGGCGGCTTCGGCGTTGGATCTCGGTTGCGGCTGTGGCATCGTCGCTGTGGTTTTGGCAAAATTAATTTTGCCGCAAGCCAAGATCTACGCTTCGGATATCAGCGCCGAGGCCGTGAAACTGGCCAAACGCAATGCCGAAGATAATCAGCTTACCATCGATTGCCGAAGCGGCAGTCTGTTCGAGCCGTGGGCGGGAATGAAATTCGATCTGATTGTGGATGATGTCGCCGGCATGTCCGAACCGATTGCACGGCACTCGCATTGGTATCCGCCACATATCCATAGCGATGCCGGAGAAGACGGCGCCCGCTGGATTGTCAACATTCTCTCACAGGCGCCGGAGTTTCTCACTCCACAAGGGCAGCTTTTCTTTCCGGTGCTGACGCTCTCCAACGAGGCCAAAATCCTGGACACGGCACAAAAACATTTTGCCAAAGTCGAGCTGCTCGCCGAACAGTGGTATCCGCTGGGCGGTGATTTATTGCCCCACCTGGCTTTGATTGAAGGCCTGATGGCGAGAGGGCTGGTTGAAATAAAAAAGAAGGGCAGCCGTTGGTTATGGGCGACAAAAATCTATCTTGCCACCAACCACGCTTAAATGAGGCCTCAAAGGCTTTGCAGCAAACGCACACACTGTGACAAAAAATGACCAAACCGGCAAAGGGCAAAGTTGCTCAAAATTTTACCGATGCCGATCTTCTCGAGCAGTTGAACGGCAAAAAAGGCACAACCCTGTGGCTCGGCCGATATACTAAAGACGACGTTCTGCATTTGCTTGAAAAATTCGGCATTCTTCCGGCGATAAGGAAAAAAGGCTTTGCCGGCCTCGTCATTGTCATCGAATCCCTTGAGCCTTTTGTGCAAGCTTTGAGAATCTTCAATGAAAAAGCCGGTGCTGACAATCAGTTGGCGGAGTTCCGCTTGCGTGAAGTGGCGTTTTTGCCGCAACATTTCGCCGTCGACGCACCCTTGACCATGCTCAAGATCGAATGGCTGATGCTGCAAAATCCTCAGGCGACATTTTCACCCGAGCGGCCGCGCCTGCCGGGGCAACGCCATCCGGGTTTGGGTTTGGGCAAACAGACCGTGCAATTTCTTGTGTATCTTGCCGAAGCGCATCATCTCGCCGGTGTCTTGAATTTTCCAGAATTTTTTCATAATGCTTATCTTTATCTGGAATACTTTCACTATTGTGATCCGCGCCTCAAGGGCATCGTACTGGCGCTCCGGCGCGACCTGATCGAGTTGTCTTTGGCCGAGCTGTCGTGGGCGATTTATCTCGGCTGTGTGAATGACGCCAACACCGGACAAACCTACGAATGGCAAGCCGACGCACTGGTTTTGCCGCTGGCCGAAAAGCTGAAAAAATATTTCAGCTCCGCAGAGTATGAACAGATTGTCTACCGTGCGTTGGCAGAAGCGCGATTTGTTTTGAACCGGGAAAAATTTGAGAAAGTTTTGCTTGACAGTTAATTGAATAATACGTATCGTTCAATTATATAACGGTTTCCACCCAAGTTAAGAATACCAATGCAGGAGAAAACGTATGCCTTCAGCTCAAATAGATAGACAGATTTCCTCCAACGAATTGTTAAAGGCTGCCAGCCAATTGAGCCCGAGCGAATTGGAAAAGCTTGTGGCTAACATTATTGCGTTGCAGGCGCAACGTCGAGCACCGAGTTTGCCAAAAGCCGAAGCCGATCTCTTACTCAAAATCAATCAAGGAATACCAGCCGATCTTCAAAAACGATATAACGAGCTGATTGCGAAACGGCGAGCGGCAACGCTTTCGCCGGATGAGTATGAAGAATTACTGCGCATGACGGACGACGTTGAAAAACTGCAAGCGCGTCGGGTCGAATATCTGGCGGAACTGGCATCGATCCGCAAGGTTTCGCTTGCTAAATTGATGGATGACCTCGGCATCAGTGGCCCTGGCTATGAGTAAAAAACGCGTCTCCACCCGGCAAAAACAGGCAGTCATCAAACGCGCCAAAGGTTGTTGCGAATATTGTCGCAGCCCAATGCAGTATGCAGTACAAACATTTTCCATCGAGCACATCTTCCCACAACATCTCGGCGGCAAATCGACGCTGGATAATCTTGCGTTGGCTTGTCAAGGATGCAACAATCATAAATATACAAAAACCAAAGCACCCGATCCTGCGAGTGGTAAATTCGTGCCGCTTTATCACCCAAGAAGACAACGCTGGCACGACCATTTCGCATGGATTCACGATTTCACCTTTATTATTGGCATGACGTCAACCGGGCGCGCAACAGTAGAAGCGCTGCAATTGAATAGAGATGGTCTTATCAACATCCGTCAATTACTTTATGAGACGAGAGTGCATCCTCCAAAATAACATTATGAAGACAAATAGAACAATAAATGAGACGATAGAGCACTGACCGTTTGGTTAGAAGTTACAAGAATCAGGAGGAGGAAAAATGCAGCACCAATCCATCTACGAGCTATTTCAAGAAATCACTTCCAAAAATTCCGACAAAGTTGCCTACCGCTACAAATCCGCCGGCGCGTGGAAGGGCGTGACCTGGCGCGAGCTGGCTGAAACCTGCAAGAAAATTTCCAAAAGCCTGATGGCGCTCGGCGTCAAAAAGGGCGATCGCGTCAACATTCTCAGCCAAAGCCGGCTCGAATGGGTGCAATGCGATTTCGCCATCGTCAATTGCGGCGCCGTCACCGTCGGCATTTATCCCACCAATCTCGCTCCCGATTGCGCGTACATCATCAACCACTGCGACGCCGAGGTGATCTTTGTCGAAAATCAGGATCAGCTCAACAAAGTTCAGCAAGCTCGCAAAGATACGCCGAAATTGCGGCAGATCATTATTTTTGAGGGCGCCGGCTCAGCGGACGGCAGCGTGCTGAGTTTTGCAGATTTTCTGCGCAAAGGCGAAGGCGTGGCGGATACAGAGTATGAAGCCCTGGCGAAGTCGATCCGGCCGGATGATCTCGCCTCGCTCGTTTACACTTCCGGCACCACCGGTGTGCCCAAAGGCGTGATGATCACCAACGAAAATTTGCTCTTTGTCTCCGATTCCGCGGCGCAATGCCTCTATCTCGATCCTAATTTCGAAACCCTGCTCTTTCTTCCTCTCGCCCACGTGTTCGCGCGCTTGATCATCTATTTTTGTCTAAACAAAGGCATCGCCGTGGCGTTTGCCGAAAGCATCGAAAAAGTCGCGGATAATCTCAAGGAAATTCGACCGCAATTTGTTTGCAGCGCGCCGCGCATCTTTGAGAAAATTTATACAAAGATCACTTCGAGCGTGCAAGATGCCGGCGGGATCAAAGAGAAATTGTTCAACTGGGCGTTGGGAGTCGGCTACCAAGTCAGCCGCTTGCAGCAGAGTAAGCAGGCGATTCCTGCCGGATTGAAATTCAAGCACAATCTGGCCAACAAGCTCGTTCTGCACAAAATTCAGGAGGCGTTTGGCGGCCGGCTAATATGGGCGGTTTCAGGCTCGGCGCCGCTGAACAAAAGTATCGCCGAATTTTTCCACGCCTGCGGGGTTCTTATTCTCGAGGGCATTGGCATGACGGAAAACTCTTCGTTCACCAACGTCAATCGCTACGACCACAACAAATTCGGCACTGTCGGTCCGGTCGGCCCGGGCATCGAGATGAAACTGGCGCCGGACGGAGAAGTTCTTTATCGCGGCAAAGGCAACATGAAGGGCTATTTCAAAAATCCCGATGCGACGGCGGAGACGATCGACAAAGACGGCTGGCTTTATACGGGCGACATCGGCGAGATTGACGCCGACGGCTTTTTGAAAATTACCGACCGCAAGAAGGAGCTGATCATCACCTCCGGCGGCAAAAACATCGCGCCGCAGCGCCTCGAACGCATTTTGCGCACCTCGCGCTTCATCAGCCAGGCGATGGCTTATGGCGACCGCAAGAAATACGTCACGGCGTTGGTGACGCTCAACCACGAGCACGTCGAGCCGTGGGCCAAGGAACGCGGCATCGCTTTCAATGGTTTCGACGAGTTGGCGAATCACCCACAGGTCAAGGCGCTCATCGAGGCCGAAGTGCAAACCAAAAATGCCGAACTCGCTTCGTTTGAATCCGTGAAAAAAGTGGCGATCGTGCCGCAAGATTTTTCCATCGCCGCCGGCGAGCTGACGCCGACTTTGAAGCTGAAGCGGAAAGTGGTGACGGAAAAATATCGCCAACTTATCGAGCAAATGTACGACGACAACGAATAAAATCTTTTTCTTAAATATCGGAATTTTTGCCGGCTTTTTTCTCAAGCTTGAGAAAAAAATGAGAACGCAGAGATTCTAAGTATTTGATTTTTCGTTCAAACAATTTCCGAGATCGCGGCACAAAAATTGTGAATATAAAAAGCGTAGTAAAAATCTAAACACGAAAACCCCATGCTCATGGCTCCGCCTTGAGTTGAGCCATAGCTACCTCCGCGTCGAAGGCACGGGCCACGAGTTTCTCCCCCAATGTGGCCCGTGTTATTTTTAGGGGCAAAAAATGAGGCCATCAGCATCAAGTTTTAAAACCCGAATGCCGATAGCCTGATTGGTGTTATACTCAATAATCCAAAGAATAACTTCCAAATGTAAGGATTCCTTCACCGTGGCGACCAATTGGCGTAAAGGAGTAAAACGTCAATTAAATTGGAATCTATTCGATTCTTTTACTGTTGAACTTAAAGAGTCCATATTCGGAGTGTCTATGAACGCGGAGAAAAAACGTCTCGAAGAAGCGTCCCGCAAAGCGGGACAAAAGGCGGCGTGGAAAAAGTGGGGTCCGTATGTCACCGAGCGCCAATGGGGCACGGTGCGCGAAGATTACAGCCCCTACGGCAATGCGTGGGAATACGTCTCGCACGACGCGGCGCGCAGCAAAGCCTTCCGCTGGGGCGAAGAAGGCCTCGCCGGCATTTCCGATGAGCGGCAGCTTTTATGTTTCGCGCTGGCGCTGTGGAATGGCCGCGATCCGATTTTGAAGGAGCGCATTTTCGGCCTCACCGGCAACGAGGGCAATCATGGCGAGGACGTGAAAGAGTATTACTACTATCTCGACAGCACGCCGACGCATTCGTACATGAAAATGCTGTACAAATATCCGCAAGCCGAGTTCCCTTACGGCTGGCTGGTCGAAGAGAATCGCCGTCGCGGCAAAAGCGCGCCGGAGTTTGAATTAATTGACACCGGCATTTTCAACGAAGATCGTTACTTCGATGTGTTCGTCGAATATGCGAAAGCCGCGCCGGATGATATTCTGATTCGCCTCACGGCACACAATCACGGGCCGGAAGCCGCGACGCTGCATTTGCTGCCGACGGTTTGGTTTCGCAACACATGGGCATGGGGCTTGAATGGCCACAAGCCGAATATGATGGTCATCCCGCAAAAACGGGACGGCATTGAAATCAATCAAACCGATCTCGGCAAAATGTGGCTGCTCTGCGAAGGCGATCCGAAATTTTTGTTCTGCGATAACGAGACGAACGCCAAGCGCTTGTACAACGTCGAGGCGAAAGGCTATTTCAAAGACGGTATTAACGAATATGTCGTGCATGGCAATATGTCGGCAGTGAACCCTTCGCAAATGGGCACAAAGGCAGCGGCGTATTATCAACTCGAGGTGCCTGCCGGAAAATCCACCACCATTCGTTTGCGTTTGACCAATACGGATTCGAATGCAACAAAAGCCTTGGCGGATTTCGATGGCATCTTCGCGTCGCGCTTGAAAGAAGCCGATGAATTTTACGCGGACGTGCAATGGCAAATGCAAGACGAAGACGCCAAGAACGTGCAACGCCAGGCGTTTGCCGGCATGTTGTGGTCGAAGCAATTTTTCTATTTCGATATTCCGCAATGGTTGAATGGCGATCCGGGCCAGCCGCCGCCGCCGGAGAACCGCAAACGCGGCCGCAACAGCGAATGGCTGCACCTCAACAACGCCGACATTATTTCAATGCCGGACAAATGGGAATATCCGTGGTACGCGGCGTGGGATTTGGCGTTTCACTGCATTCCGCTGGCGCGCGTTGATGCGGATTTCGCCAAAGAGCAATTGGTGCTGCTGACGCGCGAATGGTACATGCACCCCAACGGTCAATTGCCGGCGTACGAGTGGGCCTTCGGCGACGTCAATCCGCCGGTGCATGCTTGGGCGACGTGGCGCGTTTTTCAGATCGACCGCAAGCTCAATGATGGCAAAGGTGACATCGTTTTTCTCGAGCGCGTTTTTCAGAAGCTTTTGCTAAATTTCACCTGGTGGGTGAACCGCAAGGATGCGCACGGCATGAACGTGTTTCAGGGCGGCTTTCTCGGCCTGGACAACATCGGCGTGTTTGATCGCAGCGCGCCGCTGCCGACCGGCGGCCACATCGCACAGGCCGACGGCACGAGCTGGATGGCGATGTATTCGCTTAATATGATGCGCATTTCGTTGGAGCTGGCGCTGCACAATCCGACGGTTTATCAGGACATGGCCACCAAGTTTTTCGAGCATTTTCTTTATATCGCCGGCGCCACTGCGAACATTGGAGGCGAGGGCATCAATTTATGGGATCAACAAGACGAGTTCTTCTACGACGTGCTGCATCTGCCGAACGATGCGAAGATTCCGCTGAAAGTACGCTCGATGGTCGGTTTGATTCCGCTCTTTGCGGTGGAAACGCTCGAGCCGGATTTGCTCGATCAAGTGCCGGAATTCAAACAACGTCTCGAATGGTTTCTCAGCCACCGTCCGGATTTGGCGAGTTTGGTGTCGCGTTGGCAAGAGCATGGCAAGGGCGAGCGTCGTCTGCTATCGCTGCTGCGCGGCCGTCGCATGAAACGCCTGCTCAAGCGCATGTTGGATGAGACGGAATTTTTGTCGGATTACGGCGTGCGGGCGCTGTCGCGCGTTCACGATGATCATCCTTACGTTTTTCACGTCAACGGCAACAGCTTCGCCGTGAAGTATCAACCGGCGGAATCCGATTCCGGCTTGTTCGGCGGCAACTCCAACTGGCGCGGCCCGATTTGGATGCCGGTGAATTATCTCATCATCGAGTCGCTGCAAAAATTTCATCATTACTACGGCGACGATTTCAAAGTCGAGTGCCCGACCGGCTCGGGGAAATTTCTCACCATCAACGAGATTGCCAACGAGCTGTCGCGCCGCTTGACGCGCATCTTTTTGCGGGATGAAAAAGGCAGGCGTCCGGTGTTTAATTATAATGAGAAAATTCAAAACGATCCGCATTTCCGCGATTACGTGCTGTTCCACGAATATTTTCACGGGGACAACGGGCGCGGGGTCGGCGCCTCGCATCAAACGGGCTGGACGGGATTGGTGGCGAAGCTGTTGCAACCAAGAGCGGCGGAAAAGGTTTAAAAATGGATTGGTGGAGTGATGGATTGTTGGATTAATGGGGAGAACAACTCAATCGTTATGATTGAATACTTTTCTCCAATTCACGCAGGAAGGCTGAAACTTTGACGATCTTGATTCCTTGATATGATTTCTTGGGAAAGTGTTTTAGATTTTTCGTCGCGAGAAAATCGGCTTCGGCAACCAGAGCCGTCTCAAGAAATATATCATCGTCAGGGTCCTTGCAAACGTGTAGCGCGCCAGTTATTGGCACCTGAAGCGAGCGTCCCCACACCTCTTGCAACAGTTCTTGTACCTCGGCCGGCGGTACCTGTGATGACTGCATCAAAACATCTTTGTATTCCACTTCTATCGCCGGCGACATAACAAGATCAAATTGCTCATTCAACCAACGTTGATAAATCTTGGCAGGTGCTCCACTTTTGCTAATCAGAGCAGCCATAAAGACGTTGGTGTCGATGACGGCTTTCATTGAGCAGCCGCTCTGCGGCGCTTTCTTGATTCGCGCACTAATTTATCGATTTGCGCAGCCGTGAGGCCGCCTCGCGATTCGATGTCGGCGCGAATTTTATCAACAATAGCCTTGAGGCGGCTCGGGTCTCGCTTTTGCTGCAAAGATAGCAAGGCAAGCACGGCTTCACTAAAAGCCTTTGTCTCATCGCCTTGATAAAGTTCCTGAGATAATGATTTGAACCTGTCCAAAATATGCGGTTCGGTTTTGATGACTAGTTCTGTCACGGGTTCACCTCAAAGTTTTGTATTTTGAAAACGTGGTCTACAAAATATAACGGTTTGAAATATCAAAAGCAAGCATCAACATGAACAAAGAAACTTTGCCAAAACAGTTATTCATTCTGTCCGTGATTTTACTGATCATCTCAGCTTGCACGCGTACTCACGAGGAGGCGACGATGGCTGACAATAAGACCAACTCCGGCGACGCCGGCCGGAAAATCGAAAAACTCGAGAAGTCTCGCGACGAATGGCGCCGCCTGTTGACTTCTCAAGAGTACGGCGTGCTCTTCGAAGAAGATACGGAGTATCCGCATTCGAGTCCACTGAATAAGGAGAAACGGGAAGGCACGTATATTTGTGCCGCCTGCTATCTGCCGCTGTTTTCTTCCAGCGCAAAGTTTGAAAGCGGCACCGGCTGGCCGAGTTTCTTTCGGCCGCTCAGCGGCCACCTCGGCACCAAAACCGACTACAAGCTGATTGCGCCGAGAACCGAGTATCATTGCATTCGGTGCGGCGGACACCAGGGCCACGTGTTTGACGACGGGCCGCCGCCGACCGGTCAGCGCTGGTGCAATAACGGCGTCGCGCTTAAATTTGTGCCGGAGGGAGAACCGCTTCCACATTTGAGAAATTGATATGATAAACATTATTTTGATTTCGACAGTGCTTATGCTGTCTTCTTGCCGGTCTTCCGAGCAGACCGGTGAAAGCGCTACGCCGGCAACAGCAAATGCGGCGCAACCCGAAAATCTTGCGACGGCGACGTTTGCCGGCGGCTGCTTTTGGTGCATGGAGCCGCCGTTCGACGAGCTTATGGGTGTCGTCTCGACAATCTCGGGTTATATTGGCGGCCACAAGCTTAATCCCACTTACGAAGAAGTATCGGCGGGCGGAACGGGTCACGCCGAGGCGGTGCAGGTGGTTTACGATTCGACGCAAATCAGCTACGCCCAGCTTTTGCAGGTGTTTTGGCGCAACATCGATCCGCTGGCGGTGAATCGGCAGTTCTGCGACGGCGGCTCGCAATATCGCTCGGCGATTTTTTATCACAACGATGAGCAGCGGCGTCTGGCCGAGGCTTCGAAGCAAAAGGTGGAGCAGATAAAAAAATTCGACCGTCCCATTGCCACGGAGATCGTTGCGGCAACAGCGTTCTATCCGGCGGAAGAGTATCACCAAGATTTTTACAAGAAAAATCCACTTCGCTACAAGACATACCGCGCCGGCTGCGGGCGGGACCGCCGCCTCAAAGAACTTTGGGGCGAGGGGCATTAAATCAGTTACATGTTAAATCTTTGCAAAAAAATTTCCAGCAGATAGAAGAACCCAACTGAAAAAGGCTTTATCGGTTGGGTTCTTTCATCTGTTGGAGATCTTCTTTTTGATTGCGGCGAGTTCGCGTTGTGGCAATAAAATTTGTAAGGTAGTTGAGTATTGCGCGACCAATCTCCAGCAGCGATAAAATCAACTCAATATCTCAACAAATTTGCCAGCAAGTTGTAGACATTCAAGGAGAGAAAATGAAAGCGATTGCAGTCATTCCAGGAAAGCCCAATTCCATGCACCTGCGGGAAGTGCCGAAGCCGAAAGTGTCCGACATTCCCAACGGGCGCGGCGTGTTGGTGAAAGTGTTGCGCGTCGGTGTGGACGGCACGGACAAGGAAATCAATGCCGCTGAATATGGCGCGGCGCCGCAGGGTTATGATTATCTCATCACCGGCCACGAGTCTTTCGGCATCGTCGAAGAAGTCGGCCCCAACGTCGTGGAGTTGAAACCAGGCGACTACGTCGTCGCGACGGTACGGCGGCCCGGGCATTCGATCTACGATCAGATCGGCACCTACGACATGACGACTGACGACATGTATTACGAGCGCGGCATCAATCTGCGTCACGGATTTCTGGCCGAATATTATGTCGACGATCCGGAGTACATTGTAAAATACCCGCGCGGCCTGAAGGAAGTTGGCGTTTTGCTCGAACCCACCACCGTCGTTGAAAAAGGCATCGCCCAAGCTTACGAAATTCAGCGCCGTCTCAGAGTGTGGCGTCCGCGCAAAGCCGCAGTGATGGGAGCAGGAACCATCGGTTTGCTCGCGACACTGGCGTTGCGCTTGCGCGGCCTGGAAGTCGTGGCGCTCGGCCGCACGCCGAAGCCTTATCTCAATTCGGAATTGATCGAAGCGGTTGGCGCGCGCTATGAGACCACGATCGATTTGCCAATTGTTGAAAGCGCGAAGCAATACGGCCCGTTCGATATTATCTTCGAGGCGACCGGCGCTTCTTCGGTGGTGTTTGAGAGCATGCAAGCGCTCGGCAAAAACGGCGTGCTGGTGCTCTCCAGCGTCACCGGCGGCAACAAGATGATCGAAGTGCCGGCAGACAAAATCAATCTCGAATACGTGCTTGGCAATAAGGTTACGGTCGGCACGGTCAACGCCAATCGCGAATATTTTGAAATGGGTGTGAAGGATATGGCACATGCCGAGGCGGAGTATCGCGGCTGGCTGAGGCGCCTGTTAACGCATCCGGTCAAAGGCCTGGAAAATTATAGGGAGTTGCTTGACAAGCTAACGACGGCGAAAGGCGCGATCAAGGTGTTCTGCGAAGTGGCGGAGTTGTGAGGCCGGATAAGCGTAAGCTTTAAAATTTCCCAACGGATAGAAACAACCCAACGGATGCAAAATGCCTGTTGGGTTGTTTTTTTGTGAAAAGCATTGTCGGTTAACTGGCTAACGGGCAAACCGGCTAACGGGCTAACATTTTCCCTTTTAATTTCGGCTCATCCATATAGACTCATCGCTCGAACAAACAACACGAAGCGCCCACCCAGGTTTTATTTTTATTGAAATCCACGCCCAGCATCTTGCCTTGGCTCAGGCGAGCTAGCGTCGTTACCGGCATCGGCTCGTTGAGCCACAAAAACATCATGCGAACCTCCACTTTGCTCGCGGCGTCCGGCGTTTTGATCACCGGGCTGTATTCGATTTTTTCCTGCAAAAGATGAAACGGCCGGTCTGCCAGTGGAATGGCATCAAGATCGGCCGGGGTAACGTCTATCTTGACGCCGCTGCCGGCAAACGAGAAGAGCGGTTTCAGAACATAATTCTCCAGCGGCTGCGGATAGCGCTCCAACTGATCGAGAAAATACGCGCGCGGCACCGCCAGGTGGCGCAAGAAAGGCAGTGAGAATTTGCTCATGCGAAAGTACCAATTGGGATGCCCCGCCCACTCCACTTCCAACTCGTCGCGGAAATCGAAATCGCAGGCAATATTTTTCTTGATGAACTCATCCACGATCACGCGGTTGTAAATACGGTGAATGGGAATTTCTCCGCCATTTTTGAGGTAGAACAATTTTTTGCCGCGCTTTTTTATCTCGGTGATATTGACCGGCTTGACGCCGGTGAATTTTTCGGTGCAGACAAAATCGCAAGCGGTCTTTTGTTTCTCAGGATCGATTTCCATGAGGATTACGTTTTCAGGATCGTGATCGCCCAAGAGCGCGCGTTTGAACAGATCGACGTAGCGCGCCTTCGTGACGCCGCCGAGGAGAAATTCCAAATACGACAAATTGAACATGCGCTGAAACGTCTGCGTGAGCACGATTTGAAAACCGTAGAGCGAAGGGAAACCCTGCAGCTCGATGAGCTTGGGCGCCAGCTTGCCGTTCTCGTTGCGCGTGATGGCAAAATCAACTTGCACGAAGAGCGGATGCGAATCTTCGTTCGGCACCCGATAGCGCGCCGGCACGGCTTTCTCGGACTCACGAAAATAATCCGGCGTATTGAGCTGGCCGATGATTTCCATTGCGGCCTGTTGCATCTCCTGCAGCAATGCTTTCGGCAAGAAAACCGGGGTCTCGCAAACGCGAAAGTCGATTTTCGTGCCGGTGGCGGCGTCCAAAGCCCGCAAGAATTCCTGATATTTTGCCTCGGTGAATTGCGCGTTGAATTGCGCGCGCAGGGATGGGATCATGGATCATGCCTCCATGCGATTTCGTTCAGGGATTTGATTCGGAGATAATCATTTTTATTCGCTCTTGGAGAACTGCCAACTCGGGGCAACGCTGGAGCAAGCCGCTATAATTTTGGAGTGTTGCACTCATCAACAAATCTCGCCCACCACCTGTGCGACGGGGATCGCCATGCTTCGCGAGAAAAGGAGTGAAGATATTTTTCTTGACTGAAACATCAGATCGAATATTCTGCCAACTTGTTGAAAGTTTATCAAGATGTCCGGCCAGCAGCCATACTTCCACTTCTTGAACCGCAGCGCAGCACAACAGCTTTACGCCCTTTTGTTTCGCTTGCGCTTCAAGTCGTTCGAATTCTCCACTTCTGTTCTTCCCGTCCGCATCGGGCAAAAACAACAACAAATCGAAATGGCAGTAACGGTCAATAATTTGCTCAACAAGCAATGATTTGACGTGCTCATAGCCTGTCGCTTTCGGATTGGGCAACACTGTAATTTTAGCGTTTGGCTTGCCACAATCTGCCAACACCCGACTGACCAACGGCTTGAGGATATAGCCGTTGTTTGTGGGGTCTTCAGGGACGACCAGAACCTTGAAACTCACAGCGCCTCCTCCAGCCAGCCTTCTGCAAACAAATCAACAATCGACTGCTTTTGCACGATCTCCAAGAAACGCGGCACCTGAGTGAGTGGAACAATCGTCGAAGCGCCGGTCTGCTCGTCGCGTTTGCAGAAAAAAGTGGTGGCATAGTCGTTCTCCTGAAGCCAAGCCAGAACAATCGGCGAATGTGTCGTCGCCATGACCTGTCGATTCGGTGCGGCTTGCGATTTCAACAGTTCCACCAAAAGCCGCAGCCGGCTTGGATGAATGCCGTTCTCGATTTCTTCGATCGTGATGAGGTCAGGCACATCGGGTTGGAAGAAAGCCGCCGCAATCGCTGCAAATCGCAATGTCCCATCCGACAAGATTGGCGCTGGGTAGATATTGCCATGTTCTTTAATCGCAAACAAGGGTTCACCCAAGGCTCCTTGCAAAACAGTTATATCGTCTAATTCGGAAGGCGTCAACTGTCTGAGCCAGGATACGTAAGCTGATCGCAATTTATCATCCGATGATATTCCCTTTAAAAGTGCGGCAAAATTTTCACCGCGCTCCCCCATGCGTTTCACGATATGAGTCTCTGAGTAATCTCGTACTATTGCGGGTGAGGGATCAATTCTTTGCATGTTGCTCAGAGCATGAATACACGCTTCAATCACCTCGCGGTCAATATCGCTGCAGCCGCTATAGCGCAACAACTGATGCAAAACCGGTCGCGATCTTTCAAACTGTAAATGTGGTTGCGGTTCCGTCCCTTCTTTATAGTACTGGACTCCTAGAAAGCGATCTTCAAATATTTGTATCCAGATTTTGCTGCCATCGAAAATTATCCTGTTTCCAATCGCCAATTTCTCCTGCTCCACACCTCCGGGTTGAGCCGAGATAACAATTGAGTAATTAATCTCTTGCGATTGTGTCGAAAGTTTCAAAGAAATATCGAACCGGATTGTTGCGGTGTCTGAATCATCAGCCATAATATTGACAAATTCGGCCATCTTACTCCCGCCCCTTATCGGCTCCCAAACCTCGCTGCCTGCACTTTTGGGCTTGCCATTCAGAATTTCGTCGATGGTGAATCCGTAGCCGATGCCTTGCAGCACACGGAGCGCATCAAAAAAGTTGGACTTACCGCTGGCGTTTGCCCCAACGAACAGATTGAAATGGCCAAGAGTTAAATCGACTTTCTCTAAACTCTTGAATCCTTCGATTTTTATCTGGGTAATCACACCACTATCTCCATGACGTTTGGTATTTCATTAGAAAAGATACTTAAAAGCCGCGTAGAAGTCAAGCTTGAACTCTTTGGCAACGGGATACCTCAGATTGACGCATAACTACGATGTCATGCTGAGAGCATCTTGTCAAAATTAAGCACGGTGTTGGATTTCAACAAGATTCTTTCAGAATACATTTTCTCCGCCAGTAACTGCGGCAATACTTTGCTGTAGCATTTTTTACTGCACCACCACCGGCACGCTCACGTGCGACGGAAACGGCTGCGACCGAAACACCCGCTGCGTTGCCGGTTTATAATCCGAATCCTTCGCCAGAAAAATGTTCTCCACGTACTTTTGCGGATTACGGTCGATGACGGGAAACCAGGTGCTTTGTACTTGCACCATGATTCTGTGGCGCGCGCCAAAACGATGATTAAGGCTGTGCAAATCGATCACATACTCGTTGACCTGGTTGGGCGCAATCGGCTCAGGCTTCTCAAAGCTGTTGCGGAAACGGCCGCGAAAAACTTCGTTGGCGATCATCAACTGGTAGCCGCTCATCTTGACGTCTTTGGGATAATGCTCGGGATAAACGTCGATCAGTTTCACGATCCAATCGCTGTCCGTGCCGGAAGTCGAGGCGAAGAGATGCGCTACAATATTGCCGGTGATCGCGACCTCTTCTTGCAGCGGCGCGCTCTCCCAGCTCAACACGTCGGGCCGATTGTGCGCAAAACGTTGATCTTCGAGCAGCCAGGTAGACCAACCGGAACCGGCGGGATAATAAGTCGGCTCAATCGGTCGCGGGCGATACGGCACCGGATACGCCGGATCGGAGACATAGCTATCGAACTCCTGCTCACCGGCTTCGTGCGGCGAATCGAAGGAGAGCCGTCCGTTGCGGTGAAAATAAAGATTGCGTTCCGTGATCTTCTGGCGCGGCGGCCATTGCTCGTAGGATTGCCACGTGTTCGAGCCGGTTTGGAAGGTGATCGCTTCGGGCCACTCGGACGCGCCCTCGTCCTTCAGAAAGTGCGCAAACCACGGCGCTTGAATTTTTTCGCGAAAATATTTGCTCGTGGCGCTCTCAAAATCGATCTGGCCCAACTTGCTGCCTTCGCCGCGGTTCCAGCCGCCGTGATTCCACGGCCCGGCGATGAAATAATTCATTGACTTGGAATCCTGTTTTTCAAGCGTCTGATAAATTTTCAGCGGGCCATAAAAATCTTCCTGATCCCACCAGCCGGCGACATTCAACGTTGGCACCGTGACGCGAGTCAAATAGGGCGCCATCGCCTGTTTTTGCCAAAATGTGTCATAATTCGGATGCGCCAAAAAATCATTCCACGTCGGAATCTTGCCGAACAGGTATTTTGCATTCACGTTCGACAGCGGGCCGAGATCGAGATACCATTCATAAGTGTCGTATTGATCGAAACTGAAGTTGGTGTTAATGTTCGAGGTTTCCATCATGGCGGCATATTCAAAGCCATAGCTCAAGCGGAAGGCGCCGTTGTGATGAAAATCATCGCCGAGAAACATATCGGCCGGTGAAGCTTGTGGCGAGACGGCTTTCAGCGCGGGATGCGGATCGAGCATCGCCATGGCCGCCAACCAGCCATCATAAGAAACCCCAAAAATTCCGGCCCGCCCGTTGTGGTTGGGAACATTCTTCAGCAGCCACTCGATGGTGTCATACGCATCGGTGCTCTCGTCAATGGCTTGAGAATTTTTTCTATCGCGCGGCGGGCGCTGCATGACAAATTTGCCCTCGGATTTATACTTGCCACGAATATCCTGAAAAACGAAAATGTAGCTCTCGTCCACCAGCTCCCGCATCGAACTTTGTGGATTGCTGAAGGCTTCAGGCGAAACGCCGTCGCCGACTCCATACGGCGACCGCTTCATCAGAAACGGCAACGGCGCAGCCGCGTTTTTCGGTGCGTAAATACTGGTGTTGAGGCGCACGCCGTCGCGCATCGGAATGAGCACGGTGGTCTTTTCGTAGACCGGGCTGGAATTCGAAATCTCTTGGGCGGAGATCGGCAGAATAAAAAAGCAAAAAATCACGCCAATCAACACCGCATTAAATGTTCTGCTTGGCATATCGCCTCCGTTTCTCAGATTCAATTGGCAAAATCAACGATCATCCCTTTGCCAACGCTAATCGCCTTTTCATACACGACCGCAGCCGCCGCGGCATCTTGCAACGCCATGCCGGTGCTGTCGAAAATAATGATTTCTTCCTGCGAAGTGCGGCCCGCTTTCTTGCCCGCAACGACTTCCCCAAGCTCGGCATGAACATTTTCTTTCGTTACCAAGCCTGCTTGCAAAGCGTGATGCAAGTCACCAATTGTGGCGCATTGTTCGAGAATATCCGCGATAATCTTGTTCGAAACGAACAACTGCGGATCCAGCTCCTGCTTTTCGGCATGATCTGCGCCCACCGCCGCGATAAACGTCCCGGGCTTCACGTATTCCTTTTTCAAAAAATATTCTTTTGCCGGCGTGCAGGTTACGCAAACGTCGCTATCGCGAACCGCAGATTGCAGATCACGAACGGCTTGCGCGGTGAGACGAATCTCCGACGACATTACATCGGCAAATTGCCGGGCGCTGCCGGCATCTTGATCGAAGGCATACAGGCGTTCGAGGGGAAGAACTTTAGCGAGCGCGCGCAGTTGAATCCGGCCTTGATTGCCGCAACCGCAGACCGTTACGACGTTCGACTCTGGCCGCGCCAGATATTTCGCCGCCACCGCCGTCGCCGCGCCGGTCCGCAAAATGGTGATTTCCATCGAGTCCAACAAAGCCAGCGGATAGCCGTTCTCGGCGTCACTGAGCATGATGATTCCTTGAATCGTTGGCAACCCAAAGCGTTGAATATTTTGTGGAAAGTTGGCGTTGGCTTTCGCAACAAAGTAGGTTCGGCCTATTTTCAGCAATCCGGCCTTGATATGAAAACCTCCGTTAGTTGCGTGAATGCCCAAAATTCCCGGCGGCGAGGTTTTGCCTTCACCATACAGACGAAAGGCGTTTTCAACGGCGGCAATACACTCGTCGAGGCTCAGCAAGGCGGCGACCTCGCGGCGTGTCAGTAACAAAGTTCTCGTTGGTCTCATGTTTTTTTAACCGATTGAAAAATGAAAAAGTATGAATTTAGCGAAGTGCATCCGGAGCGCAAAACTTCAGTTTTGCGCTTTGGTTTAGACGGCTAAACTGTTTCAAAAAACGATTCAACTTCCGGCTTCTCACCAACAAACACGATTGAAGCCGGCTTGTTGGTTTCCGGATGCAAAGGTTCGAGCAGTTCAATCAATGTCAACCCGCTAGTGCAAAACAGTCTCACCCAAGACGCGACGGTTCGAAAATGCCATGGCGCCGGATCGGAGAACTCTGGCCCGAAACCCGTCCAAGAACCTGGACGCCAGCCATCGGCATACGGCGCGTCGCCACAAGCGATGTGCGGATGCACGGTTTGAACGAATAAGTGGCCGCCATCATGCAGAAGTGAGGGGATTGCGGCGAAGAGATTCGTCACAGATTCATTGCCTAAAAGAGAAAAATTGCAAACGATTGCATCGAACTGCCGGCGCAAACGGCCGGCGGCAAGTTCTTCGTACGAGCATACCTGAAAATCTCCGCCGCCGAGTTGTCGAGCCCTTTCGATCAAAGCGGGTACGACGTCAACGCCAACAACTTGTGCGCCTCGTTCGGTGAGCTTTCTCGCCAACCAGCCTTCACCACACCCGATGTCGAGAATGGTCGCAGGATGATAGCGCATAACCGTGTCAACGATAGCTTGATTGGTTACAAGCTTACGGCTCTCAATCCGCTCCTCCCGCACCGCGTGCGTCCAAGAGCCGGCGTTGATCCGCCAGGACTGAATAATTTTTTGTTCGTCAAGTTCCATCATTTATACAGGCAAAATTGGATAAACAACAAAATCACGAGAAATTTCACATCATGCTCACGAGTTAATTTTACCGCAACACTTCCGAATCATCCAGATCTGTTTTATTACTGCGATACGGCCGAAAGTTGCGTCCCCAATCAACGCCGATCGCTTCCATTTTCAAGCGTTCTCCATCTACTTGCACTACGACGTAATGGTAAGCATTATCCCCCGGATCGATGCCCGGTTTCACCAGGTGCTCGAGCTTTACTTTGCCGGCTGCATTTTCTTTGAGATAATCTTTTAAATCCGGTTCGCCTTGATACGAATATAATGGCGCTCCACCACCGCCGGTGACTACTTGATCCATGCGATACCGTCGTCCCTTGCTGTCGGCGTAACGTTCTACCCAATGCTCGAAAAGATGCTCGTGTCCGGCAAAAAGTGCTTTGACATGATGAGCACGAAAAAGCGGCAGGTATCGCGATCGCAACGCTGCCGCCGGTGGCTCGACTTTCGTGCCGCCGTGCGGGCCGGAAGAAAATGGCGGATGATGGCAGAAGGCGATAACATTCACATAACGCCGGCGATCAAGATTTTCGAGCTGGCTCTTCACCCATTCGTATTGCTTGTCGTCAGCCGCAATATTGGAATCAAAGGCGAGAACGAAGGTGTTGCCGTAGCCAAAGGCGAAGGTCGGATATCCCGCCAATCGTCGCGGCGCGCCATCAGGGGGAATAAGCTGGGAAATTGCGGCCAGATAGTTGCGCAGTCCTTCTTTTCTGCCAGGATCATCTAGTTCAGCGGCGGGGGTGACGTCGTGATTGCCGGGCGCGAGAAAATACGGCACGCCGCCTTCGGTCGTCAAACGATTAATCAAATCCACAAAACTGGCGTTCCATTGCTTGGCATCGCGGCCATTGACCACCGCATCGCCGGATTGCAGGATGAACCGTACCGGATATTCGCTCTTTTCCAGTTTCTTGATCGTGCCGAGCATCGCATCGACGACCAGCGAATGCTCGTATTGAATGGCTTGACCATCCCGGCGGCCACGTGTGTCGCCATAAACAATGAAAGAAAAGCGCGTAACGTTTGCCGAGGCCTCTTCAGGCGGAAGAGGCTGGCGCGGCGGTGCGATGGCGCGTACCGTTTCTACGGCAGGATTTTGTTGCGGCGCCGGCGGTTTTTGAGTTTGTCCGTTTGTGATAACCGAGGCCGCCAGCAATGCGAAACAGCAAAAAATCATGCAAGGCAATCGAAACATTTTCAATTTTCTCCTTGGCCAACTTTATTTAACTTTACCACTTCAATTTTCTCCAATAACTTCAGATAATCAAAAACGGCATCGACAGGAACCATTCCGTATGCCGCGCTCAACACGTTGCGAATTTCCCGGATACTGCGCTTGCCATCAACGAGGTTGAGCGTTTCGTAGGCGAGCGTGCCGCCATTCGGCAGCGAGGTCAAGCGCGCCAGATCGCCCGGCGGCTCGCCTTTCAAATGATCGTCGATGTAATCGTAATAATAAACTTCGAGGTTGCCGATTACTTCGGGATCGCGCTGCGGCACGATCGTGCTGAATGTGTCGAGTACAGAGGTGGAATTCGAAGTTGACTTGAAGGCGCGCAGCACTGCCATCGCCTCAGTTTCACGCGCGTTGATGCCATTCATCAGATTATCGAGCAAAGCGCGCAGGCTCTGATCGTTCGGAGCAAGTGTCGAAATCGAACCCAGCGTCTCTCGCTCTCGCCGCGCCGCTTGTGCGATGATATTCTGCGCCTCAGCAAAACTCGCATGAGCTTGCGCAAGCGCTCGCTGCAGCGTCTGACTTTGTCGCATGCCGCCACGAGCAAAGACTTCACCGGCAAGTGTTTTCGCTTCGTTGGCGCCAGCGCTCGCGAGAAAATAACCCGCGCTCGCGCCAATGACCGCGACGCGCCGCAATTTGGTGGCGTCGATATTGTCCGGAGAATCGTTATTGGTATGAATAAAAACGTCCGGCCAGTCGTTCATGTAAATCGTCGGAATGCGGAAGCTGCCTTCTTGATAAACGTCGTGATCGCTGCCCATGGTGAAAGGATGAAAGTCGGCAACGAGCATCTCTTTGCTGCCATCCGGCGAAAATATTGCATCGGAGAAATCACCGAATTTCGCCGCGCGGTGGCTGCCTTGGATCACGTACTCGCCAAACACGGCGGCAACATCATTGACATAACTCGGCAACGAGGCCGGCGTTTGGGTGAGATGAAAGATTGCTTTGGTGATTTGATGATTGCCGCCGACCATGTCCTTATGAATGGCGGCGCGCACGCGTTTGACGATCTCCGGATAGCGGCTGAAATAGCACATCGTTCCGGCAATTTCCGGCGGCCAGATGAAACGAATCGTGCGGCGCGGACGCGGCAGCTTGCCTTGTTGAATGAGCGCAACGAGCAAACGCGCATCTTCCAAAATCGCCGCGGCGCCACTGGCGTTGTCGTTGGCCCCGGGCAGTTGATGGCAAAGATGGCACGTGAAGACGATCTCACCGGCAGCCGGATCAGTTCCCGGAATGATCGCCGACACCACTTCGAAATAGCCCGGCTTCATCCGCGCCATGACGACGGCATGCAAACGAATTTTCTCGCCGCGCGCCAAACGCGATTGATACTCGCGCGCCTGGCGCAGTGAGATCATCAAAGCGAATGTATTCTTCAAATTATATGGCGAGAGATGGCCCCAGCGTACGTTGTCCGCATAATCCCCGCTCCAGCCGGTGGCTTGATTCTGCTGGTAACTTAAAATGCCGGCCGCGCCGCGCAAATCAACCGCTTGGCGATGCACATCCATGACGCCGCCACCGGCGAGCACGATTTTGCCTTTGACCTCTTTGCCGGCGTAATCTTGCTCCGAGGTGCCGGCGCCGACATCGATCAATTCTGCTGTGACATTCGCGTCGTTGCTGTAATCCGCGAGCGCCACACGCAGCTTGGGATATTCGGCAATGATCTCTTTTCTTGGTGCGACTTCAGTTAAAATCCCCGAGTCGGCTTCCCAGCCGAAATAAGACCGGAACGTATTGTAAGTCGTCACCCCGTCAGCCGCAAATGAATCGATTTTTACTTCTTGCAAGCCATACTCGCGCGCTTTCGCCGCAATGTAACTCACTGCTTCATGAAAACCTGCCGAGGCCTGCACGCGATGAAAGCGGCCAAGCGCGGCAATATTCTCTTTCGCCACCGTGCCGGAGGCCTCAGCGACGATGGCGTTCAATTGCGCGTCACTCAGCAAGCTGGTCTTCTGAGATCGAGCCGCTGGCGGAAGAGCCAACGCGGCAATAACTATAAGGCGGGTATAAAATCTCATCAAACACCTTTCAATAAATTGCTTTCACCATCAATGTGCTTTCAATCCGCGCGCAAATAGCGATAAAGCACGCGCAACAAGCGATAACCTTGCAAATAATCCGGTGTCGAATAAGAAACGGCTTTGGCGTCCTGCCGCGTGACGGTTGGGATTTGCTCGGCAATATCGGCGTGTGAAGTCGTCGAAAAGGTGATCTCGAACTTGTACGGCGGGGAAAGGCGGTACGGTTTGAATTCGTTCAGACGGCGGAGCGCTTGGCGCGCGCCGTCGCGGATGAGTTTCCGCGCTTCTTCCGGTTGAATAAACTTGGCGGCGTTCGCCCCTATCGCCTCTTTGACGACCACGCCCTCGATGTTGCTGATGAGTTGCTTCGTCTGCGCCACCGCTTCCTGATCACCCGTGACGAGCACGACCGGTACGCCCAACGCGCCGGCGGCGAAAATGTTCATCCCGCCTTCCCCAACGGAAACGCCGTTGATTTTCAAATCAACAATGGTTGACGAGCCGGTATGCGCCAGCACGCCCACTGGACTGCCGGCCTTGGCGTGGTAGCCGATAAAGAAGACGGCGTTGAAAGTTTGATCGAGGCCTTGCATCATGCCCATCGGCTTGAAGAAGTTGCTGATCAACTGCGCCGGCGGCTTTAGCTCTTCGAGCAAAATATTGCGCATGGAACCGTGTGAATCGTTGACGATAATTTCTGTTGCGCCGGCTTCCAGCGCGCCGTCAATCGCGGCGTTGACTTCTTCGACCATCAGCTTGCGGGCGCGGCCATACTCGCTGCCGCCCGCCGAGGTTTGATCGGCGTGTACGACGCCGCCAATGCCTTCCATGTCGACCGAGATGAAAATTTTTAGCTTGGGTGGGTTTTGTTGTGCAAGTAAAGGGGTGATCAAAAACAAAAGAAGCAAACAGAGCCAAGTGATTATTCTTCTCATTTTTTCCTCTAAGCGTTTTTGTTAAGTACTCTCGTTGCTCTCGCACAGACAACTACCGGACAGAGCGAGCAACACGAAAACCGTAATAGGTGTATGTACGATCTTCATAATGCCCATCCCGATGGACAGTTTGGCAATACGTGGGTTCACTTATCCAAGCGCCTCCACGGACGATATGGAAATTACCAAGAGGTGGACCAATCGGATTAGTTTGCTCAGCAGCGCTATATTCTCCATACCAATCCTGGCACCACTCATAAACATTCCCTGCCATATCGTACAATCCCAACGCGTTTGGTGGAAAACTGCCAACGGGCGCCGTCCGTGGGAAGCCGTCATCAAAATCATCTAATGACCTCTTATAATTTGTATTTTTATCAGCGAAATTCAATTTCCTGCCATCAAAGGTATTTCCCCAACAAAATAATATCTTTTCACCTCGAGACCTTGCGGCATATTCCCATTCCGCTTCAGTTGGTAAACGAATTTTCTGCTTTAGTTCTTGTGAAAGCCATTCACAAAACGCAGTGGCATCTAGCCAGGTTACACAGGTGACTGGATGCTTGTCGGTTTGAGGGAAGCCGGGCTTCTTCCAACTCACACCTTTGATAAATAAAAATTCCTGAGCCGAATTATTGATGTACTCTTGCCAATATTTTTCGAAAGTTGTCTGATACTCAGTTGCCTCCACGAAAACGCGAAACTGACCGACGGTGATTTCATATTTTGCCATTTCGTAATCTGACAAGGTAACGGTATGGGCAGGCAAATTGTCCGGATTGTCTGTCAAACCACCCATTTCAAAAGTGCCACCCTGGATACGGACGAATTCGATACCGAGGCCTTTGGCGCGGGAAGACGAGGTAGGGTTTTGAGCTTTAAAATTATCAATTCGAAGAAATTCGATTACGAGCAAGCCTACAGAGGCGGCGACAATGACTGTTTTCTGCAGCATAATCATTCTCCCGTTTGATGGCGCACCTAATTAAAAAACCTGCGCATTAACATATTACGGCGCGTCGAGGCTTTTCCTCTTGTTTGTGTAGTTTCCATTAATTATTTTTAAGACATGTGAAAGAAGATACACAAATCTCCCCTAGAAGTCAAGTTTGATCATTCAAAACAAACATACTGCCAGCATAAAAAGGATTCTTTCAAAATGACAAAAAACACGCAACTCCCATCATCAATCAAATCTGTCGCCGAGCTTGACGACGTTTTATCACGGCCGTCAGGCGCCGTGATCGAAGCCGTCAAGAAACTCGACGGTGACATCATGCTCCTCGGCGCGGGCGGCAAAATGGGGCCGTCGCTGGCGGAATTGGCGCACCGCGCGGTGACGGCAGCGGGAATAAAGAAAAAAATCGTTGCAGTGTCCCGCTTCTCGAATCAGATCGAACGCCAACGCTTGGAGTCCGCAGGAATTGAAACGATTTCCTGCAATCTGCTCGCTGCCGATGAATTGCAGAAGCTGCCGGAGATTGAAAACGTCATCTACATGGCGGGAATGAAATTCGGCACGACGGGCAAGGCGGCGGAGACGTGGGCGATGAACACTTTTCTTCCGGGCCTGGTGGCGCAGAAATTCAAAGCGTCGCGGATCGTGCTTTTCTCAACCGGCAATGTTTACCCGTTGACGCCAGTGAAGCTCGGCGGGTGCAGCGAGAATGATCCGGTGAACCCAACCGGCGAATATGCGCAGTCAGCGTTGGGGCGAGAAAGAATATTCGAGTATTTTAACCGCGAATTGAAAATACGCGGCACCATCATTCGTTTGAATTATGCCATCGATTTGCGCTATGGTATTTTGTTGGATGTGGCGCAGAAGGTCTTTGCTCGCCAGCCTATTGATTTAATGATGGGACACGTGAATGTGATTTGGCAGGGTGATGCGAACGCCGTGGTATTGCAGGCATTTGAGATCGCCGAAACGCCGCCGGCAATTTTAAATGTGACCGGACCGGAAACGGTTTCGATTCGGCAACTGGCGAAAAAGTTTGGCGAGATCATGCAAGTTGAACCGATTTTTGCGAACAACGAGGCGGACAGCGCTTTGCTCAGCAATGCGAGCCGTTGCCATCAACTGTTCGGCTATCCGGCAGTGACGTTGCAGCAGATGATCGAGTGGGTGGCGCATTGGGTGAAGATTGGCGGGCTGACGCTGGCGAAGCCGACGCACTACGAAACGCGCGACGGAAAGTTTTAGAATCAACACCGCAAAAGACCTGCAACGAAAAGGGAACCGCAACGAAAAAGGCCGAGAACCATATCTCGGCCTTTTTATTTATCGAAGGCTGGCAAACGAGTATTCTCTAGCATTACCATGAAAAACTAGCATGACTACGAAGATTTTGAATTGTCAATTGATAATTGACAATTCGTTTGGATGCGGCTTGAACGCTGTGTTCGTTATATCATGCCAACGCCGGCTGAGGCTGCGGCGGCGATTCGATGATCGCTTCGGCGCCGGTCTTCTTGGGCTTCCGGCTCAACGCGAGCTTGATAACGTCGTCCATCTCCTTCACGAAGAAAAACTGCATCGTCTCGCGCACGTGATCGGGAATCTCCTCCAGATCCTTTTGATTCTTTTCCGGCAGAATGACTTTGCTGATGCCGGCGCGTTTTGCCGCCAAAGTTTTCTCTTTGACGCCGCCGATCGGCAGCACCAAGCCGCGCAAGGTGATCTCGCCCGTCATCGCCACGTCGTTGGCAACGGTGCGGTCCGTCAGGAGCGACATCAACGCCGTAAACATCGTCACGCCCGCGCTCGGGCCATCCTTCGGAATGGCGCCGGCCGGCACGTGTATGTGGATATCGACTTTATCCAGAAAATCCTCATCAATCTCGTACTGCCTGGCTTTGCTGCGGATGTAGGAGAGCGCCGCGTGCGCGGATTCCTTCATCACGTCACCCAGTGAGCCTGTAAGCGTCAAACCGCCTTTGCCGCGCATTTTCGTTGCTTCGATAAAGAGAATATCGCCGCCGACGGCAGTCCACGCCAGGCCGGTGGCGACGCCGGTGCGGCGCGTGCGTTCTTTGACGTCGGAAAAATATTTGACCACGCCGAGATATTTGTGCAAATCATCTTTGGTGATAATATGGGTGGCGCCGTTTGTGGCGCCGCTGCTCTTCGCTTCCACCACTTCTTTCGCAACGCCGCGGCAAACATTGGCGATTTCGCGCTCGAGATTGCGCACGCCGGCCTCGCGGGTGTACGAAGTAATCATGTGCTCGATCGCCTCCTTCTCGAACGTGAGCAGCTCCGGCTTTAGGCCGTGCGCCTCCAATTGCTTCGGCACCAAAAATTTTTCCGCGATGCGAATTTTGTCTTCAGCCGTGTATCCGGGCAGCTCGATCACTTCCATGCGGTCTTTTAGCGCCGGATGAATCGGATCTTCCAAATTCGCCGTGGCGATGAACATCACTTTCGAAAGATCGAACGACACTTCGAGATAATGGTCGCTGAACGAAAAATTCTGTTCCGGATCGAGAACTTCCAAAAGCGCCGAGGACGGATCGCCGCGATAATCCGCGCCAACTTTGTCGATCTCGTCGAGCATGAAGATCGGATTGTTCGAGCCGGCTTTCTTCAAGCCTTGAATGATGCGGCCCGGCAACGCGCCGATGTACGTCCGGCGATGCCCGCGAACCTCCGCCTCGTCGTGCACGCCGCCGAGCGAGATGCGGACGAACTTGCGGCCCAGCGCGCGCGCAATCGAGCGGCCGAGTGAAGTTTTG
This sequence comes from Candidatus Zhuqueibacterota bacterium, assembly GCA_022616415.1. Lineage (GTDB taxonomy): Bacteria > Zhuqueibacterota > Zhuqueibacteria > Zhuqueibacterales > Zhuqueibacteraceae > Zhuqueibacter. Next base: position 93,630 of record JAKEEU010000194.1, read on the forward strand.
CCGACGCCGGGAGGCCCGACAAAGCACAGGATCGGCCCTTTCATATCCGCCTTCAGTTGCCGCACCGCGAGATACTCGAGAATGCGCTTCTTGACTTTTTCCAAATCATAATGATCTTCGTCGAGCACTTGGCGCGCGATGTTGACGTCGAGATTGTCCTCCGTGCCCTTGCTCCACGGCAGCTCGATCAGCCAATCGATATAAGTCCGCGAAACCGTGTATTCCGCCGCCGCCGGTGGAATCTTGGCAAGACGCTCCAATTCTTTCTCGGCAACTTTTTTGGCTTCCTCAGGCAGGTTCGCTTCTTCCAAGCGCTTGCGCAGTTCGTTGACCTCGCCGCGCTCGTCTTCTTCTTCGCCAAGCTCGCGCTTGATCGCCTTCATCTGCTCGCGCAAATAATACTCGCGCTGGTTTTTGGAGATCTCACCCTGCACCTCGCTTTGAATCTTGCTGCCGAGCTCGAGAATCTGCAATTCCTTGCTCAGGTAGTACGTGATTTTTTCCAGCCGCTGGTGCACGTCGGTCAGCTCGAGAATCTCCTGCTTGTCGTTCATCTGCAAATTGAGATTCCACGCGATCACGTCAGCCAGGCGGCCGGGGCTGTCGGTGTTCATCACCAGCATGGCGTGCTCGGGCGTGAGATACGGCGCCAGCTCGACGGCGCGCTGAAACTGCCCGCGCAAGTTCATCACCATCGCGTCGACGTCCATGCCTTCGGCCTTCTCTTCGAGATAAGGCTGCACTGCGGCTTTCAGATAAGGCTCGTGATTGACGAAATCCAAAATCCGCCCGCGCGCAATGCCCTGCACCATGGCGCTGTGCGTCCCATCCGGCATTTTGAACACCTTCATGATGAGCGAGATCGTTCCCCAGCGGAACAAATCTTCCGTTTGCGGGTCGTCAACGCGCCCGTCTTTTTGCGCCACCACGAGAATCAGCCGGTTGGCGCGCATCGCATCTTCGATGAGCCGAACCGATTTCTCACGGCCGATCGACAGCGGTAGAATTTGCTGAGGGAAAATAACGGTATTGCGCAGTGGCAACAGCGGCAGAATCTGCGGTATGCTCAATTCCATCGTTTCGTTTTCGTGCTTTTCGCTACTCATAAATTTTTCCATAAGTAATATCGTTCAACCAGGCTGGCAGCAAGTCTGGTGTGCCCCGCTCCTTCAACCATTTTCCTAAAGGCAGGCGCAGGCTCGATAAGTTGTCGGCTTTGTCAATTAAGCAGTATACTTTGTTAAGTTAATAACAAAGTCCGTACCAAACTTTTTTGAATATTAGTCCCCGTTTTATAGAGTTACGTCCATATTGAGAGTATGAAATTGGTGAGCAAATGTTACCATGTTTGGAATTATTCTAAACTCGGCTTGCTTATATGCTAAAATGACAAAAGGCGTGACATTCTTTCGTTATTCGGTAAAGTTGGCAAAACAGTTACTTTGGTGTTTGCTCATCCAAAAATCCTGCCATATCAAGCGCCATGTCTTCAAGTGTCTCACGATCATGGTGATGAAACGCATCGGGCGTGTGGCTATCGATGTCGATTTCACCATAAATGCGGCGGCCTTGTATCGGCACGACGATTTCCGATTTGGTTTCGAGACTGCACGCGAGATAGCGCGGATCGGCGTTGACATCCGCCACGATGATCGTCTGCTCTTCGGCAACCGCAGCGCCGCAAATGCCCTGGCCGATTGGAATGCGCGTATGCGGTGTCGGCGCGCCGATGTAATTGTGTACCACCAACTCCTCGCCTTCCACCAAATAGATGCCGGCCCAATCGTACTTGGGGAAATCACGCTTGAGAATTTGGACACATTGACGATACGCGGCGTCAACGCTTTTGGTTTCCCGCAAAAATTGTTGCAACTCTTTTCGGGCCAGAAAACCGAGCACGACTTCCAAGCCGCGGCGATAGCTTTCCACGCCGAGGCCGGAAATTTGTGCCAAACAAACTTCACGCATCACCGAGACATGGCGAAACGCTTCGCGGCGGTGAATGTCGGAAAGATGGACTTCCACTGCCGGCAACTGCACGGACTCGAGGGCGTCTCGCAATGCGTAACTGTAATGCGTAAGAGCGCCGGCGTTGATCACGATTCCCGCTGCTTCACGGCGATGCTCGTGCAGAAAATCGATGATTTGCCCTTCGTGATTGGATTGAAAAAATACCGGGTCAATTTGGCATTTCGCCGCGAAAGCCGCAATTTGCTCGTTGACCTGCGCCAGCGTCAAATGGCCGTAAATCTCCGGCTCGCGCTCGCCGAGCAGATTGAGATTGGGGCCGTGGATGAAAAGAATGCGTCGCATTGGCAAGATTTTGGATTTCATAACTGGTCATAATCCATCGGCATTGCATGCCCCTTAGTGATTTCCTTCTTGGCACGTTTCGCAGCCACGACAAGTTGTTTCTGCGTTTTTTTAAACTGTTTATCCCATTTAAGCTCGTCTTGCAAGTCTGCGAGATATTCACTCAGATGCTCTACCACGCGGTTTTGCATTGCTTCGGGCAAAGACTCGAGCATTTTTATCACTGTGATGCCGGCTGTAGATGACATGACTAAACTCTCCTTAATTTAATTTTGCGGTCTTTTCTGTTTTCTGAGTACGGATTCGCGCACAAGCTGCGCCACGATGGCGGCGGTTTCCGCCGGCGGGTGCTCGGCGAAGCTGTCGACGGTGAAATCGGCGCGACAATAGAACGGCTCGCGCAGCGTGAGCAAGTTCTTGATGTGCAGCAACCGCTCATACGGCGGCATGCGTCCGAGCATCGGGCGCTGGTGATCATCTTTCAAGCGCCGAAACAGCTCGTCGGGATGGCAGCGCAAATAAATCGTCAGGCCGTGACACAGAATCGACCAAGCCGCTTCTTGCGCCGGCGTGCCGCCGCCGAGCGCAACGACCATTTTTTCGTGAGAACGTAACGGTTCGAGCAAGGCCAATTCCAAAGTGCGAAAATACGGCTCGCCATGCACGGCAAAAATTTGTTCGATAGGCATTTGCTCGTGCGCCACGATCTGCTCGTCGAGATCGATGAAATTCCAATCGAGTTGATTCGCGAGTAATCGGCCAATCGTGCTCTTGCCACAGCCCATGAAGCCGATCAGGAAAATTTTATTCACTTGAATGTTCAAATAGCTTGCAACAACGAAGACCTGCAAAAAATTCTCCAACGGATAAAACATCCGTTGGTCATTTCGCTTTTTTTAAAGCTGTCATTTTGCTAATAGCCGCCCTCGAATTTCATCCACCGAATCCCCTCCAAATTTTTCCAAAACCGCATCCGCTAATACCAGCGCCAGCATCGCCTCGCCAATCACACCCGCAGCCGGAAGCGCGCACACATCCGAGCGTTCAATATGCGCCGGCGTCGCTTCTTGGGTGCGGATATTCACCGAGTCCAACGGCTGCATGAGCGTAGAAATCGGCTTCATCGCCACACGCACAACGAGCGGTTGACCATTCGTTACGCCGCCTTCCAACCCGCCCGCGTTGTTGGATAAGCGATAATAGCCGCGCTCGGTGTTGTGATAAATTCGATCATGCACCTCACTCCCCCATCGCGTGGCGCCGTCAAAGCCGTCGCCAATTTCCACACCTTTCATGGCTTGGATGCTCATCATCGCTGCCGCAATACGCGCATCGAGACGGCGATCCCAATGCACATAGCTGCCGAGTCCCACTGGAACATTGAACGCGACCACTTCAAAAATGCCGCCGACAGTGTCGCGCTTCTCTTTTGCTTCGTCGATACGTGCGATCATCTGCTTTTCCACTTCCCTATCCAAGCAGCGCACCGGCGAGGAATCGGCGCGCGAGTTCAATTCGTTTACCGGAAAATCGAATGAGCTGTCCGGCTTGCCAAAGTCGATCAGCGAGAAACGGCTCCGCACATCGTGCAGTTGTAAAACGTGGCTGGCGATGACGATGCCAAAATCTTCGAGAAATTTTCTGGCGATGCTGCCCAACGCCACTCGCGTCGTGGTCTCTCGCGCGCTGGCGCGTTCGAGCACGTTGCGGATGTCATCAAAACCATATTTGATCGCGCCAGCAAGATCGGCGTGGCCAGGACGAGGCACCTCGACTTTGAGAATTTCCGAGGTTGATGCAGAAGAAGCAACAGCCATTTTCTCCTGCCAGTTTTTCCAGTCGAGATTTTCGATGAGCAGAGAAATGGGGCTGCCGAGTGTTTTGCCAAACCGCACGCCACTGAGAATTTTGGCGCGGTCTTTTTCAATACGCATGCGGCCGCCGCGGCCATAACCCTGCTGCCGGCGATGAAGCTGGACGGCGATATAATCCTCGTCGATGTCAAGTCCCGCGGGCATACCTTCTAATATACCGACCAAAGCTTGGCCGTGCGACTCGCCGGCGGTAAAATATCGTAGATGACTCATGCTGTCTGGTTGCTTGTTGCTGGTTGCTCGTTGCTGGTTATTTGTTGCTGCGCTCTCTGCAATTCCTTCTCTACATTTGAGTAGATACTGCGAATATCTAACTTTTGTTGACTCCATAGCTCGAGCGCGGCGACGCCTTGATAAATCAACATGCCGAGGCCATTGATCGTTTTCGCGCCAGCCGCACGTGCAGTTTGCAGAAACACGGTTTGGAGCGGGTTGTAAACCAGATCAATGACGGTCATCTGCTGTGAAAAAACATGATGAGGCAGCGGAGAAGCGTCAATGTGCGGATGCATGCCGAGGCTGGTTGTGTTAATGATAATGTCCGGCATGTTTTTTTCCATCCAGACTATGCGATCCGGCCAAGCTATGGTTTGCAGTTGATCGCGACCGGCATAGTTTGCAAAAGACATCATTGCAGTTTCTGCCCGCTCAGGGCTGCGATTGCACAAAACGATCTGCCGTGCACGAGTTATCAACAAAGCCAATATTGCGGCACGTGCCGCACCACCGGCGCCAAGCACGAGCAAACGTTTGCCCGCGATTGCGAGGCCGGCAGCTTCGAAGCTGCGCAACAAGCCGAGGACATCCGTATTGTAACCGATTATCCCCGTCGTTTCAGCCGCGATCGTATTGACGGCACCGATTTTTTTGGCCGTCGAATCGATTCCATCCAAATAGGACAAAACGGCCTGCTTATGCGGAAGCGTCACGTTAATGCCGCCAAACTCGCCAAGACGCAAGCGCTGCATCATATTCGGCAATTCAGCCGGACGGATATGCAGCGCTTCGTACGCGAATGGCAAATCGAAATGCCGAATGAGAAAATTCTGCAAAACTGGCGAAAGCGAGTGCGCAATCGGGTCGCCGATGACGGCCAGCTTTTGAGCCGAGGGCCGAGGGCGGAGAGCAGAGAGCATAGCGCAGAGTGCTCAGAATTCGAAGCTCTTGCCGATGTCCACCACTTCGATGCGCGCGCCGGTGGCCGAGGCCTTGCGGGCGAACTCGTGCGGATCGGCGTCGATCACGTCAAAGGTTTTGTAATGCATCGGAATCGCCACTTGCGGCTTGAGAAATTCCACCGCCTTCGCTGCATCGTCGATGCCCATTGTAAAATTGTCGCCAATCGGCAGCAGCGCCACGTCGATGCGATTCATCTGGCCGATGAGCTGCATGTCCATGAACAAACCGGTGTCGCCGGCGTGATAAATCGTCTTGCCGCCGGTGGTGATGAGAAATCCCACCGGATTGCCGAGATAGAGAAAACCGTCTTCAGTTTGATAGCCCGAACCATGATGAGCAATTGTGAGCTTCACACGGCCGAACGGGAAGTCATGGCCGCCGCCAATGTGCATAGCATGCGCCTTCGCGCCCTGCTTGCTGCAATACGTCGCAATCTCGTAATTGGAAATAACTGTGGCATTGTTGCGCTTCGCAATCGCCACCGCATCGCCGACGTGATCGCCGTGGCCGTGCGAAATGAGAATGAAATCACACTTGACCGCTTCCGGCTTCACCGGCGCTTTGGGATTGCCGGAAAGAAACGGATCGATGAGCAGGCGGTGCGTGCCGGTTTCCAGAAGGAAACACGAATGGCTGAGGTATGTGAGTTTCATAGAGTGACCTCTTTCCAAAATTTTTATCAAACGTTCCATGGACGCAATTAAGCGGCCAGGAACGCATAATATAAACGGGAACTTGTATCACTAATGTCGGGCTCTTTCACCCCATCTGCCGATGCCCGATGAGTTGCATGAACTCCTCGCGGCAGGCGCGGTCGTCGTGGAAAATGCCGAGCAGCGCGCTGTTGGTGACGACGGTATTTTGCTTTTGCACGCCGCGCATCATCATGCACAAATGGCGCGCTTCAGTCACCACTGCGACGCCCTCCGGCTGCAGCGCTTTCATAATCGCTTTGGCGATCTGCGTCGTCAGCCGTTCTTGCAGTTGCAATCGCCGCGCAAATGCATCGACGATGCGCGGAATCTTCGAGAGTCCAACCACTTTGCCGTTGGGAATGTAAGCCACGTGACATTTCCCATAAAACGGCAAAAGATGGTGCTCGCAAAGGCTGTAGAAATCGATGTCCTTCACGATCACCATTTCATTATATTTTTCCTCGAACAACGCGCCGTTAAGAATCTCATCAATTTTCTGATGATACCCGGCGGTGAGAAAATGCAGGGCGCGGTCGACACGTTTCGGGGTGCGCAGCAAACCTTCACGTTCGGGGTCTTCACCAAGCTCGATCAAAATTTGGCGCACCAATCCTCGTATTCGCTTATTCTCGCCCGGCACGTGTCTGGCATCTTTATGATCATCGCGTGCCGCAGCATCGAAATGATCGGCCTTTACTTCTTGCCGTGACAGAAGCTGCAGTTCGCTTGCGGCGGGTGTTTCATTGGCCGGACGGCGGTGGCGTCGTTGGCGTGACAGTTTAGACATTCTTGAGCCTTTCCTGATTGTTGATGTATCGGATCCGCTGGCATCGCAGGTGCAGAACGATTTGGCGAAGTGATGAGCGCTAGAACACTCAGTAGGGCTAAAACGCCCAAGGTCAAAAGCACCAGATGCTTTTTGGCAGTTTTTTGTTTTTCAGCATCCATATTATCAAACTAAAAAAAGCCCGCCGGCGTGTCAAGAGTGCGTTGCACCGTTTGGGCTGCATTCGGTCATTCGGCTGTCACCCGACGAGCCTCTGCCGGCGCATGAACGAGTCGCCCTTGACGCGCGCCACGCCGGCGCATCTCGCTTTCAATTTCTTGAATGATCTCGGCTTTTGAGAGATTCCAGTGCGGCGCGATGAGCAAATCGCGCGGCGCTTCGCCATACAGCCGCTCGATGATAATATCCGGAGCGAGGCGTTCGAGATAGCGGATCACCAAATCCTTCCACTCTTCAAATGAGAAAACGCGGAAAGGTTGAGCTGCATACTGTCGCGCCAGCTCGGTGTGCCGCACGATATGCAGGTTGTGAATTTTCAAAACGTCTACGCCGAGCGCATTGATGACGTCAGCGGAGACGAGCATTTGCTCTTCGGTTTCATTTGGAAAACCGAGGATGGTATGCCCAGTCACTTGCAGCCCCAACTCTCGCGTGCGGCGAATCGCGCGCGCGGTGCAAGCGAAATCGTGGCCGCGGTTGATGAGCTGCAGCGTTTCGTCGTAAACCGACTCGATGCCATATTCGAGGCCGATGAAGGTTTCGCGCGCCAGGTCGGCGAGCATGGCCAGCTTCTCGTCGTCGATACAATCCGGACGGGTGCCGATGGAAAGGCCGACCACTTCCGGATGGCTCAGCGCATCGCTGTACAGCGCCTCGAGATGCTTGACCGGTGCGTAGGTGTTGCTGTAAGGTTGAAAATAAACGATGAATTTCTTTGCTTCAAACCGCTTTTTGACAAACGCAATGCCGGCGTCGATCTGATCGCGTACGGAATACTTTGGCCGCGCGTTCTCCGGCGTGAAGCTGACGATGTTGCAATACGTGCAGCCGCCGCGCGCCACCGTGCCGTCGCGATTCGGGCAGGTAAACCCGGCATGCACGCTGACTTTATGAACGCGCGCGCCGAATTTTTCTTGCAAAAATTTACCGTAGGGATTGTAGAGAAAATTGGGTTTCATAGAAATTTAAAACGTCATGCGTAAAACGTAATTCGTAAAGCGTAAGACGAAAAATTATTCTTTACATTTTACGCATTACCTTTAACCGCTTTCGCCAATGCTGCCGCATAAAGCGAAATGGCATTCGGGCCTTCGCCGGTGAGAATGTTGCCGTCGTGCTCGACTTTGTTGCCGGTGTAATCCGCGCCGGCGTTGCTCAATTTCTCAAAGATGGAATTGTGGCCGGTCACTCGTTTGCCCGGCAAAATACCGGCAACGGCCAGCGCGACCGGCGCGCGATCGTTGGCCGCGATAAGCTTGCCGGATTTGGCATACAAACGGATGATCTCGTGCGCTTTGTAATCGTGCCAATATTGGCTCGAACCGTGGCCGCCAATGAAAACGACGCCCGCGTAGTCATCCGGATTGACGTCGTCAATGAGCAGGTCTGGATCGACGGTCATGCCGTCGTAGCCAATAGCGCCCTTCTTCACTGTCGAAGCCATGACGACTTTGACGCCGATTTTCTCCAAAGCCTCGCGAGTGGCCTTGTATTCTTCTTCGCGAAAACCATCAGCAGGGATAACCATCAAAATGGCTCTGCCGTTTTGAGACATGTTCTTCCTCCTTAGGTGGTTGTAGTCTTGCCCCCTTGTGGGGCATTGTTTAAAATCGAGATTCATTGCTTCGATAACCGCCTACCCCGTCTCGCTCCCATCAAAAGCTATGGAGACGGCGCGGGACAAGGGGCGGGGACTACGTAAAATGCAGAATTATTGTCTGAAGAGAACCGCTCAAAAATTAGCACTTTGGGGAGAGAAAAGCAAGAGGATTGTTAAGTGAAGCCGGGATAATCAGCCAATGTCATTAAGAATTGACCGTCTTGATGCTTGGCTGTTATTTGCTCATGGATTGGGTATGCCGGAATCGCCGCGCAAGAGCGCGTCGGATACTTGCGCAGCGTTTCGGGGAACACAACGCGCAAGCCCGACTGCTTATTTTACAATATTGCGGAAACGAATAAAAAGCCTTTTTGAAGCATGCAGAGAGAGCATTTACGCCTGAACGCCAAAGTTTTTTTTATTTCACGCTTACGCGGCCGGCGGAGGAATATAATGAAGATACGCGTCCATCATCTCGATCTCGGCGGATTTCTCTTTGATGTCGATCATCATGAGATCGCGCAACGAGATCATGCCGACGAGCCGGTCACCGGCCACGATGACGAGATGGCGAATATTATGGCTTTGCATTTTGGCCAGGCAGGCGGCGTAACTCTCGTCCGGATGCGCGATGATGATGTTGCGCGTCATCACTTCCTCCATGCGGATATTTTTGGGGTCAAGTCCTTTGGCGACGATGCGCTTCATCAGATCGCGCTCGGAAAAAATCCCAACCAAGCGGCCGCCCTCCAGCACGGCCACCGCACCGATACGTTTTTCAACCATGAATTGGACCGCGTCCAGAACGGTTTGATCGCGTTTAACCGTGAAAACTTCGCGGTTTTTGACGATATTGCCAACGGTGTTCATGATAGATGCTCCCTTTTGATTTGAGGCCGTGGCTTTTCTGTATCGTTGTTGCGATGCAGTGCTGCAAAAATTGGCCGGTGCGACCACAATTTATTCATCGCCTATCAGCTTTCTTCTCCAAAACGCTTGATATCTTCCGGCCCCTCTTGCGTAACGACCACCCGGTCTCCTTGAACCATTTTACGGATTTCCTGGACAACTTCCGGGTTGGCCAATGTCGTTACATCACCAACATCCATATTATTCGAGATGGCTGCCAGGACACGGCGCATGATTTTTCCAGAACGGGTCTTGGGCATGTCCGGCACAATGTAAACGTGCCTCGGCCGGGCGATCTTGCCAATAATCGTCTCAAGCGCCCGGATAACTTTATATCCTATTTCTTTGCTGGAATGATAGCCAGGCTTAAGCGATACGTAAATATCAGGTATCCGGCCCTTAACCTCATCCACTGCGGGCACCACGGCGGATTCGGCCACTTCTTCGATCGTAAGACAAGCCGACTCCAACTCCTTGGTGCCGAGGCGGTGGCCGGCAACGTTGATGACGTCGTCAACCCGGCCCAAAATCCGAACGTATCCATCTTTCGCCTGCATCGCGCCGTCGCCGGTGAGGTAAGGCCAGTCACGCCAGTCTTTGCTGTCCTTGTTTTTACAATATTTCGCATAATAGGTCTTAACGTACCGTTCACGGTCTCCCCATATGGTCTGGAATGCTCCTGGCCACGGATTCCTGATGCAGATGTTCCCGGCCTTGTCTGATCCCGCTTCAATCTCTCTCCCATACTCATCGTAGATGACCGGATGGATGCCCGGCATTCCGGGGCCGGCACTTCCGGGCTTCATCGGCTGAAGCGCTGGCATCGTACTGCAGAGAAACCCTCCGGTTTCCGTTTGCCACCAGGTGTCAACAATAACCGCCTTGCCTTTACCGACGACATGGTAATACCACTTCCATACTTCCGGCTCTATCGGTTCTCCCACCGTTGTCATGTGCTTGAACTGATAATTGTGCTTCATGGGCTCATCCGGCCCCGCTTTTCGCAGCATCCGTATCGCCGTTGGTGCCGTGTGGAAGATATTGACCTCAAGTCGTTCAGCGATTCTCCAGGGACGCCCGGCATCCGGGTAGGTGGGGACACCTTCGTAGATCACGCTAGTCGCGGCCAGCGCGAGCGGGCCATAAACGATGTAGGAATGCCCGGTGATCCACCCGATGTCCGCCATACACCAATAGACATCCTCCGGATGAATGTCCTGAACGTCCTTTGAGGTGCCTGCAACATAGGCCAAATAGCCGCCTGTGCTATGCTGGCATCCTTTCGGCCTGCCTGTCGTCCCACTGGTATACATGAGGAAAAGAGGCGCTTCGGCCGGCATCGGAACAGGATCGACTTTTTTGC